>NZ_CP023445.1:5183333-5784166 GCF_002354875.1 Actinosynnema pretiosum | reverse complement strand
CGAGCGCGACCTGCCCGCCGCACCCGGTTCCCCCGGCCCGCCCGCGCCCGGTCCTCGGGCCCTGACCGCGCCCGGCTCCCGCTCTCGCGCTCCGCCCGCGCCCGGTCCTCCGCCCGCTTCCGGACCTCGTGCCCCGGCCGCGCCCGGCCGTCCGGGGAACCGCTGCCGCGCAACGGTTCCCGGTCACCGCGCCGACCGGCCTGCGGCGGGCCCTTCGGCCGCACCCGCCACTCCACGCCCGGCCGCTCACCCCACGCCGCCCCGCTCACCGGACCGCTTCCCCGGCCCGCGCGTCGACCTCCGCGGCGCTGATCCCCGCAGTGCCGATCCCCGCGGCGCCGACCCCCGCAGCGCCGACCCCCTCGCCGCCGATCTCCGCCGAGCCGACCGCGCCCACCACTCCGGCGTCCACCACCCCGCCGCCCGCGACCCCGGCGTCGACGCTCCCGCCGACCTCCACCGGCCCGGCCAGCAGGTCGTACCGGGTCGCCAGCCGGATGCGCGCCTTCCCGACCCCGAGCCGCCGCACCACCTTCGCCGCGCCGACCTCGTCGCACCCGCCCAGCAGCAACCGGGTCACCCCGTCCGCCACCACCACCTGGTCCGTCGACCGCACCAGCCCGGCGGTCGGCACCCGGCCGGGGATCTCCACCACCGCCGCGATGTCCGACCGCGCCCGCCGCGGCCGGGCCCCGGCCCGCACCGCCCCGCTCTCCTGCCGCAGCACCCCGGCCAGCAGGTCCGCGCTCCGCTCCCAGTCGAACCGCGCCGCCCACGCCCGGCACCGCGCCGCCACCGCCGCCGCGTCCTGCGGCGCGGTCACCGCCCGCAGCGCCCGCACGACCGCCGCGCCCAGGTCCCGCTCGTCGTCGACCAGCCACCCGGTGACCCCGTCGACCACCGAGTCCCTGATCCCCGGCACCCGCCTGCCCACGCACGGCACCCCGGCCGCCGCCGCCTCCACGACCGAGCAGCCCCACCCCTCGGCCGCCGAGGCCGACGCGGTCAGCCACGCCCGCCCGAGCAGCTCGTCGCGCACCGCGTCCGGCTGCCGCCCGTGGAACAGCACCGCCCGCCCCAGCGGGGCCGCCAGCTCCCGCAACCGCTCCCGCTCCGGCCCGTCGCCGACGAAGTGCACCACCAGGTCGGGGAACCGCGCCAGCACCTCGGGCAGCCGCTCCAGCAGCAGGTCGACCCGCTTGTGCGGCACCAGCCTGCCCACCACCACGATCGTCGGCGCGGCCGTCCGCCCGACCTCCGGGAACACCCGCGCGGTCCCGTTCGGCACGATGAACACCGGGGCGCGCAGCTTCAGCCGCCCCCGCATCTCCCGCCGGGTCGACGGCGACACCGCCACGTGCGCCCGCCCGCCGTACACCCGCCGCGACACCGGGCCCTCCAGCCACCGCCCCACCGCCGCCAGCGGCCGGGGGAAGCGCAGCGCGAACTGGTCCTGGTGCACGTGGTGCACCAGCTGCACCACCGGTGTCGCGCGCGGCAGGAACAGCGGCGAGAAGAACGGGATGCCGTTCTGGCAGTCCACGACGGCGTCGAACCGGTGCCCGTGCCGCGCCATCCGCAGCGCCGCCCGCCCGTACACGCCGAGCGTCCCGCCGGCCCGCAGGAATCGCATTCCGTCGATCACCTCGGACCTCGGCGCGCCTTTCTCGTGCGCCGTGAACCAGGTCACCTCCGCGCCCGCCGCGACCCACCGCTTGCCGATTTCGTGCATGTACTGCTCCGCGCCGCCCGCCAGGCTGTGCCGGACGTCCCGCCAATTCAGCACCAGCACGTGCCTGCCGAACAGCTCGACCGCGCTCACCGCGCCACCGCCGTCCGGTAGAGGCTGACCACGGACGCGAAGGACGCGATCCCGTCGCGCACCGGGTGGAACGTGGAGCGCCGGTCGTCGGTCCAGTCCACCGGCACCTCGACGATCTCCCCGCCCGCCTCGCGCACCCGCCGCAGCAGCTCCACGTCGAACGCGAACCCGTCCACCCGGCACCGCTCCAGCGCCGCGCCCAGCGCGGTCCTGCGGAAGAACTTGAAGCCGCACTGGGTGTCGCGCACGCACGGCACCAGCGGTCTGGTGAGGGTGCGGAACACCCGCCCGCCCACCCGCCTGCCCAGCGGTTGCCTGGTCACGAACCGCGCGCCGGGCGCGTGCCTGGACGCGATGACGGCGGCGGCGCCCGCGCGCAGCTCGGCCATGGTCCTGGTCAGGGTCTCGACGGGCGTGGACAGGTCCGCGTCGAAGAAGCCCGCGTAGGGCGCGGTGCAGGCGGACAGGCCACGTCGGACCGCGGCGCCCTTGCCGGGTTCGGCGCAGCCGATGACCTCGATGCCGACCCGCCCGGTCGGCACGCTCGCGGCCACGGCCGCGCTGTCGTCGGAACTGCCGTTGTCCACGACCACCAGCCGGGACGTCCACGGCTGGGTCTCCAGGAAGGCCGCGGCGCGCTTCAGTGAGCCCGCTAACCGGTCCGCCTCGTTGAAGGCGGGAACAACGATCTCAAGCTCAACCGCGTCCGCGACGCGGCTCAGGCTTGACCTCATGGTGGGCTTTCCTCCGAAGCAGTGGCTGAACTTCTCCGGGCGCGCTCGTCCGCCGCAGGAATAGGGGGTGACGTAGCCGGGAGAAAAGTGTGCAGGGCGTCACGGGCCATCCGTCGACGCCATCACTGACGCACATCGGGGAGGCCCCGAGGGACGTTACCAAGTGTGTTTGCGAAAATCGTTCAGGCCCGGAATCTCAGGGGGCATGTCACACGAAAGAGTGGATATTCCGCAGGGGGTGACAATCATCGCCCGGAAATGTGATCCCACGCTTCTGTGAATAACGGGAGGGGAAATCCGAAAAATGCGGAGATGTTTTACGCGGAACCCGCGCCGCGCCCGGCCCCCCGGGGCGAGGCGGACCGCGCGCCTGCCCTCCGCCACCGCCTCCGGGTCGCCGCCCACCGTCAGCGCGACCAGGGTCCCCCCGTGGACCGGGTGCGGGTGGGCCCCCGGTCCGGGGTCACCCGCGAGTGCGACGAACAGCGCCCGCCTCCACGCCCTCTCCGCCCGCACCGCGGGCACCGCCGGGTGGTCGCCGTCGCCGTCCTGCTCGACGGCCGCCGCCCCCGCCCCCGCGCACCTGCTCGGTCTGGCGCTCAATGCCACCGGCGTCGCGCTGACCGCGCTGGGCGACCTCGGCGCCGGGGTCGCGCTCGCGGCGCTCGCCCTCCCGCTGGCGGCGATGCTGTCCTCGACCGCCGGGACCCTGCTCCCGCGCCGCGCGGCAGTGCGAGACCGCGAACCGCCGCACCTGGCCCCGTGCCGCCACTCGGCTGGTTCGGTTCCTTCGCCTGACCTCGTCCCCCCGCACGAGGCCCGCCCCCGGAACCGGGGGAGGTTCCGGGGGCGGGTGGCGCGGCGGGGTGCGCCCTGAGCGTCAGGCGGCCAGGCTCCACAGCGCGAACGCGATCGCGTCCGCGTTGCGGTCCAGCGCCGTGGCGTTGATGTTCGCCGTGGTGTCGCAGGAGCGGTGGTAGCAGCGGTCGAACGCCACGCCCGCCGTGCCGCCCCACTTCTGCGCCTGCGCCGCGGTCTTGGTGACCTCGGCGCCGGTGAACAGCCCGCCCACCGGGATGCCCGAGCGGGCGAACGCCGCGTGGTCGCTGCGCCCGCCCACCGAGGTCAGCTCGGTGGCCACCACGCCGCTGAACGCCGACTGCAGGAGCTGCTGGAGCGCCAGCGAGCCCGAGGGCTGCCCGCTGGCGCTGTACACGAAGTAACCGGGGTTCGGCGAGCCGATCATGTCGAAGTTCAGGTACGCCTTGATGCGCGAGCGCTCGGCCGACGGCAGGTTGTTGACGTAGTAGGTCGAGCCGACCAGGCCCAGCTCCTCCGCGCCCCACCAGGCGAACCGGATGTGCTTGGTGGGCGCGAAGTTCGTGCGCGCCGCGGTCAGCGCGACCTCCAGCAGGCCTGCCGAGCCGGAGCCGTTGTCGTTGATGCCGGGACCGGCGGTGACGCTGTCCAGGTGCCCGCCGAGCATGATCGTGTTGTTGGCGTCGCCGCCCGGCCAGTCGGCGGTGAGGTTGTAGCCCACGGCGCCGTTCGAGGTGAACTGCTGCACGGCCGTGGTGTAACCGGCCGCGTCGAGGCGGGACTTCAGGTGGTCGACCGAGGCCTTGTAGCCGGCGCGGCCGTGGGCGCGGTTGCCGCCGTTGGCGGTGGCGATGGACTGCAGGGTGCTCAGGTGCGACTGGACGTTCGAGAGCGAGATGTCGGGCGCCGCTGACGCGGTGGGGGACGCGACCGCCTGGGCGGGCACGAGCGCGACGGCGAGCAGGGTGGTCGCCGCGAGCGCGGTCTTCGTGAAGGGCACGGGCTCCTCCGCAGGGTTGGGGATGGCCGTGACCCAGCGTGGTGGCTGCGCGTCGGTGGGCGCCAGCGACGTTCGTCGTGGCACGTTCGGTGCAGTGCGGCTGCACCGGATCTTCTTGGCGGGGAAGCGGTTTCTCCGGTAATTCCTCCCGGTCCACGTGGCGTTATTCCAACTATTCCTTCAGTGTCAGTCGAAGTTGGTACCTCAGAGCCTGCCGTCCGGCAGCACCCCGCTCTGGGCGGCGGCGACCTGCGCGTCGGTGAACGGCGGCGACAGCAGGTCCGAGCGCTGCGCCTGGCAGCGGAACAGGTCGGCGATGCAGTGCATCCGGTCGGCCAGGTCCGCCCAGTCGCGCGCGCCCGTGCCCACCAGGCTGTCCTCGGTCGGGTCCACCACGCGCAGCAGCGCCAGCAGCTCGGGGTCCGCCAGGCGCGCCAGCTCCGCCGGGAACCCGCCGCGCAGGTCCTCGCCCAGGCTCAGCGCCGTCCCGTCGGGCAGGGCCATGCGCATGAGCTGCGCGGTGACCACCCGGCGGGTCGCGGCGCGCGCGGCGTCGGCGAGGCGGGCGGTCGCGGCGCGCAGCGGTCCGCGCCTGCCGAGCAGCGCCGCGAGCGCCACCCGCAGCCAGCGGACCAGCCGGTTCCCCGGCAGCAGCGCCTCGAGCAACCGGCGCTCCAGCTCGGCCGCGCCCCCGAACGGGGCGTCCAGGGCGGCCGTGATCTCCGGTTGCAGGCGGGTCTGCTCGTGCAGGCCCACCTCGACGTTGGCCAGCAGCAGCGACTCGGCCCGCGCCTTCGGGTCGGTGGCGCGCATGGCCCGCAGGTAGTGGGTGAAGGCCTGCCGCAGGTAGTACTGCCCCTCGGGCGGCTCACCGGGCCGCAGCGCCGCGCGGAAGGCGGCGATCCGCTGCTCGTCGGGCAGGTCCGACGGCTCGCCGAACTTCGCCAGGAACCGGGCGAACTCGTGGCCGATCTCGGCGAACACCTTGAGGTTGCCGCGCGCGGCGGCCTCGCTCGCCGCGTCCAACCGCGCGGTGGCCACGACGACCTCCCGTACCAGCCGTTCGGCGTCGTCCAGCGCCCGGCGGGGGAACGCGACCCGCAGCGCCAGCGCGACCGCGCCGACGGCGGCCCCGGTCTGCGGGGTGGACAGCAGCCGCTCCAGCGCGCGCTGGGGATCCTCCCGGCGGATGGTCTGCCCGACCTGCTTGGACGCCCACACGGCGAACGCGCACCAGTTGGGCGAGCCGCCGGTGAGCGCGGCGAGCGCGGTCGAGAGGCGGTGGTAGCAGTGGGTGATCAGGACGTTGCGCAGGACCGGGTCGGCCAAGCCCGCGATCACCGCGACGTCGGACGTCGTGGGAGGCCGCGCCCCAGTCCTGCGCTCACGCACCACGACCCGTTCTCGTTCCACGACCCGACCTCCCCGTCCTAGTGGTCCCCTGGTGGGTCGTTCGAGGGGTGGGGGGTGTGACGGTGGGTCGCCGGGAAGAGGGTCACCCGGTGGTGGGGGAGCGGAGGGAGCGGGCGCTGAGGAGGAGGCGGTAGCAGAGCAGCAGGACGATGTGGAGGAGGTAGAGCCAGAGCCCGAGGGCGCCGACGACGGCGGGGCCGCGGAGGCCGGCGAACGGGAACGCCCAGTCGACGGGGATGGCGAGGAACAGCACGAACCCGTGGAGGAACCCCGCGAGCACGGCGGCGGTCGAGATCGCGCCCGCGGCGGTGGTCCGGGCGTCCAGCGCGTTGGGCCCGGTGGTGACGAGCACCGGCAGCAGCACGACCGCGAGCAGCACCCAGACCAGGTGGAACGAGACGAGCACGCCGCGGGCGGCTGCCCACCCGCCTGCTTGGTAGTCCGGGGCTATCTGCGGCGCGAGGGCGAGGGCGAGCGCCAGCAACAACGGCGAGGCGACCAGGGCGGGCAGGAACCCGAGCCGCCCCAACCACCCGGTCCGGCCGCTGGAGGGCAGTCCGGCGACCTGCACGAACCCCCGCCGGAGCCCTTCGCCGCACAGGCAGGCGGCGAGGAGCGCGGACAGCAGGGCGGGCCAGGAGGCGGTCAGGGCGGCGTGCCCCAGGGCGCGCAACGCGCCCCCGGCGGGTTGCGCGGCGGGCAGCGCCTCGCCGAGCAGGCGGAGGTTCTCGACGACCAGCTCGTCCCCGAACAGCACCCCGACCCCGCGCAGGGCGAGCAGCAGGGCGGGCACCAGGCCCAAGGCGGTGAAGAACGCGGTCCCGGCCCCCCAAAGCGCGATGTCCCGCCCCCGCAAGGCCCGAAGGGCGTGCCGAACGACGGCAACCCCGAACCCCAGAACCCCCCGAACCACATCCACCCGGCCCACCTACCCTCCACAGCCCAGAACACACTGTTGAACACCGGCGAGTGGGCTGAACTCCACCGCTCAGCCCTGCGCTGGTTGCCACGCGCCGGCCCTGCCCCGTGCAAACCCGCTGCACCGATCCCAAGCCCTGGCCGGTAGCGGCGCTTCTGCCCTAACGGCCGGTAGCGGCGCTTCTGCTCTAACGGCCAGTGAACGGCCCACTCACCCTTGGTTGAACGGTCCGTTCAACTCCACCTCCGGTTGAACGGACCGTTCAACCGACCACTAACTCCGCCTGCTGCTCCTGTCTGCCGCATATCTCGGCTTGTGCTGGTTGAACGGTCCGTTCACTCCCGGTTGAACGGTCCGTTCACCTTGCCACTGATCCTGGTCGCCATCCCTGCTTGTGGCGTGTCCCAACCTGTGGCGGTTGAACGGTCCATCTGTTCTCCGTTGAACGGTCCGTCTGTTCTCGGTTGAACGGACCGTTCAACCGGTTGCTGGTCCTGCTTGCCGCACCTATCTGCGCCTCAGCTCGCCGGCGGCGGTTGAACGGTCCGTTCACCCCTCGTTCGCTGGCGGCGGTTGAACGGTCCGTTCAACCCTCGTTGAACGGACCGTTCAACTGACTGATGGATCTGCGGTCCATCCCTGCTTGCCTGCGGCTTCGCTTGGCTGGTGACTGAGCGGTCCGTTCGTTTCCAGGTGAACGGACCGTTCATCTGGAGATGAGCGGTCCGTTCACCTGGAGGTGGGCGGTCCGTTCACCTGGAGGTAGACGGTCCGTTCATCTGGAGGTGGGTGGTCCGTTCGTCCTCCCCTAGGGGAGCGGTCGGTTCGTTTGCAGGTGAACGGACCGTTCATCCCCGGTTGAACGGTCCGTTCAACCGGCCGCTGGCCTTGGCAGCCGTCCTTGTCCGTGGGGCGCTCCACCCGACGGCGGTTGAACGGTCCGTTCACCCTTGGTTGAACGGACCGTTCAACCACCCGTCCAACGCCCCACCCCACCCCAGCCACCCCACCCCCACCGCTCTGCCCAACCCCCATCCTCCGCCGTTCTGCCCAACCCCCACCCGCCGAATAACGTTGCCCCGTGACCCAGCCCCCACCCCCCACCCCCACCCCAAACCCCACCCCCGTGCAAGCCTGGTCCCAGGTCCACGCCCAAGACGTCTCCCACAGCCGCCTGGCCACCGCCTGGATCACCCTCGTCCACCGCCTGGCCCCCCACCTGGACCAAGTCCCCCCGGACCTCCTCTCCGCCGCAGGCGTCCTCACCACCGCCGCCGCCCTCCCCGCCGCAGCAGCCGGTCACCACTGGCCCCTCCTGGCCCTCCTGCTCCTCACCGCCGCAGGCCTCCTGGACGGCCTCGACGGCGCCGTGGCCATCCGCACCGGCAAAGTCCGCCCCCTGGGCGCCGTCGTGGACGCGGTGGCCGACCGCCTCTCCGACCTCTGCCTCCTGGCCGTCCTGGTCCTCCTGGGCGCCCCCGAACGCCTGGCCACCGCGGTGGGCGCCGCCCTCCTCCTCCACGAGTACGCCCGAGCCCGCGCCCAAGGCGTGGGCCTCACCGGCGCAGCCGCCGTCACCATCGCCGAGCGCCCCACCCGCGTCGTCGTCGTCGCCGTCGCCTGCCTGGGCGCAGGCATCTGGCCCGACGGCGCCCCCTGGTTCGGCTGGTCCTGGGGCGCCCTCTGCCTCTGGCTCTGGGCCGCGATCTCAGCGATCGGCGGCGCCCACCTCGCCGTCGCGCTCACCCGCGCCCTCCGCCAGTAGCGGCCTGCCCTTCCACGTCAGCGTCCCCCGCGCCCGCCCCCGCACCGACCGCCCGATCAGCACCACCAGCGCCCCCACCGACACCGGGTGGGCGAGCGGGTCCGGCCACGCCCGCCCGCCGGTCCGCCGGGCCGCCACCACCCGCCCGGCCACCCCCGCCGCGTACCCCGCCAACCCCACCCGCGACCCCAGGACCGCGGCCACGGCGGGCAGCACGAACAGCCACGCCAGCACCCCCGCCAGCCCCACCGACCCCCAGGGCGACCCGCCCATCGCCCACAGCGACTTCCCGTACCCCTCCGCCACCTCGCCCCACCCCCGGTACATCCGGCACTCGGCGATCCGGCTCCCGTCCACGACCACCCCGCGCCCCCCGGACCGCTTCACCGCCCGCACCAGCGCGATGTCGTCCAGCACCTCCCCGCCCACCGCCGCGAACCCGCCGCACCGCGCCAACGCCCCCGCGTCCACCACCAGGAACTGCCCGCACGCCGCGCTCAACGACCCCCGCGCCGACCGCTCCGCGACCCGCAGCGGCAGGAACACCAGCCACGACCACTGGAGCAGCGGCTGCACCAACCGCGTCGCCGCGTCGTCCGCGAGCTGCCGGGGGAAGGGCGACACCAGGTCCAGCCCGGTCGACCGCAGCAGGTCCACCGACGCGGCCACGGCGTCCGGGGCCAGCACCACGTCCGCGTCCACCAGCACCAGCACCCGCCCGCGCGCCGCCTCGGCCAGCTGCGCGCAGGCGTTCGCCTTCCCCGGCACCCCGAACACCGGTGGCGCGCCCGTCAGCACCCGCAGCCGCGCGTCCCCGCCCGCCGCCTCGCGCACCACGTCCGCCGTGCCGTCGGTCGACCCGTCGTCCAGCACCAGGACCTCCAGGTCCGGCACCCCGCGCTGCGCCAGCAGCGACCGGATCGTCGCCGCGATCCGGTGCGCCTCGTCGCGCGCGGGCACCAGCACCGACACCGGCTCCGAGCACGGCGGCGGGTCCGCGCGCGGGGAGCGCAGCAGGCGCGCGTTCACCGCCGAGTGCACCGCCCCGAGCACGGCCCCCGCGCTCGCCGCCGCCACCGCCGCCCGCAGCACCCGGCTCACCGCCGCCCCCGCCACAGCGCGCGGGCGAACGGCGCCGCAACCAGGCCCATCAGCACCCCGCCGACCAGCGACACCCACGGCCTGCCGAAGAACGCCGCGTGCGCCCACACCGACGACCCGTACGTCCACAGGTACAGCACCGGCGCGGGCCCGAGGACCAGGTCGGTCTCGCGCTCGGCGCGCGGCCCGAGCAGCCGGTGCAGCGCGCCGGTGATCAGCAGCGACACCAGCAGCCACCCGGCGAAGTTGGTCAGCGGGATGCCCTCCACGCCCGGCAGCGCGGGCTCCGGGTCGGCCCACCGCCAGTGCCCGGCGTCGACCATCTGCGGGTCGAGGAACACGTCCCACGACGCCAGCGCCCACGCGGCCAGCGGCGCCGCCGCCCAGCCCGCGGCCCCGCCCCACCGCACCCGCTCCGCGAGCGCCCGCCCGACCAGCACCGACGGCCAGGCCATCATCACCCACGCCATCGGCACCACCACCGGCACGTCCAGCACCTCCAGGCCGAGCGTGCCGGTGTACCCGTAGTCCCCGAACGGCACGCCGGTGCGCAGCCCGACCGCCTCCGCGACCAGCCCGCCACCGCCCGCGACCACCGCCAGCAGCCCCGCCGCGCGCGCCCCGAACCGGGACGCCGCGTCCAGCAGCGACGCGGCGCAGAACAGCGCCACCGAGGTGATCGTCAGCGGCAACCGGTCGGCCGGGTCGGTGACCGCGTAGAGGATCTGGGCCAGCACGACGCCCGAACCGCACAGCCAGGCCGCCAGGGGGAGCACGCGCGCGGAAGATCGGGAGAGCAGCGAGGATGGCACAAAAGGGACCCTAAAAGCGGTACCCCGATCGCGCTTGATGAGCGTGCCCGGTGTTCGCCGCGCGTGGCGCGGGCCACCCCGACGGCCCCGCGCCGCGCTGGCGAAACCCTTGCCGCCCAAGAAGCCCGCCCTGCTCAGCGAGCGGACCGGTGATCTCGGTGCCACGATCACCGGCATGGTCGTCAGCACCCCGAGGTCCTCCGTCTCACCGTCACCCGAGCACACCCCGTCACGTCCGGGTCGTGACCGCGAGGCGGTCCTGCTGCCCGCCCGGCCCGGTCGGCCCCGCGCCGAGGGCGACGGCCCGAAGGTCGCCGTCGTGGGCGGCGGCATCGCGGGCGTCGCGGCGGCGGTCGCGCTGGCCGAGCGGGGCGCGCGGGTGGTGCTGCACGAGGCGCGCGAGGACCTCGGCGGCAGGCTGCGCGGCTGGGAGAGCGGCAACGGCGAGGTGATGACCAGGGGTTTCCACGCGTTCTTCCGCCAGTACTACAACCTGCGCGCCCTGCTGCGCCGCGTCGACCCCGGCCTCGACAGGCTGCGCCCGGTCGCCGACTACCCGCTCGTGCACGCCAACGGCACCCGCGAGAGCTTCGAGGGCCTCCCGCTGACCCCGCCGTGGAACGTCGCCGGGTTCGTGCTGCGCAGCCCCGCGTTCGGCCTGCGCGACCTGGTCCGGATGAACGGCGCCGCCGCCTCCGCCCTGTTCGACGTGAGCGTGCCGGGGACCTACGCCGACCTGGACGGGGTCGACGCGGACACGTTCCTGCGCCGCATCGGCTTCCCGGACGCGGCGAGGCACCTGGCGTTCGAGGTGTTCTCGCGCAGCTTCTTCGCGCACCCGTCGCGGCTGTCGGCGGCCGAGCTGGTGACGATGTTCCACATCTACTTCCTCGGCTCCAGCGAGGGCCTGCTGTTCGACGTCCCGGACGCGCCGTACCCGGAGGCGCTGTGGGAGCCGCTGCGGCGCCACCTGGAGGCCCTCGGCGCGCAGGTGCGCACCGGCAGCGCGGTGGAGCGGGTGGACCGGACCGGCTCGGGCCACCGGGTCGTGGCGGGCGGGGCGGCGGACGAGGTCGACGCGGTGGTGCTGGCGGCGGACGTGCCCGGCCTGCGCTCGGTGGTCGGCGCCTCGCCGGAGCTGGCCGACGCCGCCTGGCGCACCAAGGTCGGCTCGCTGCGCACGGCCCCGCCGTTCCTGGTGTCCCGCTACTGGCTCGACCGCCCGGCCCGCGTGGACCGGCCGCCGTTCCTGGGCACCAGCGGGTTCCGGCTGCTGGACAACATCAGCGTGCTGGACCTGTTCGAGGAGCCCGCGCGGGCGTGGCGGGAGCGGACCGGCGGGTCCGTGGTGGAGCTGCACGCCTACGCCGTCGACGAGGCCGAGGTGGCGACCGAGGCGGGGAGGGCGGAGGTGGCGGCGCGGCTGCTCGCCGAGGCCGAGGGCGTGTTCCCGGAGCTCGCGGGGGCGCGGGTCGAGCACGTGGAGCACGTGGTGGGTCAGGACTGCCCGCTGTTCGCGCCGGGGACCTTCGGCGACCGGCCGACCGTGACCACCACCGACCCGACCGTGGTGGTGGCGGGCGACCTGGTGCGGGTGGACCTGCCGGTCGCGCTGATGGAACGGGCGGCGACCAGCGGTTTCCTGGCCGCGAACGCGCTGCTGGGGCACTGGGGCGTGCAGGGGCACGACCTGTGGTCGGTGCCGAACCGGGGCCGCTCGCCGCTGCTGCGCAAGGCCGCCGCGCGGGCGCCGAAGGTGCGCTAGCGGGTGCTCGGGGGCGGGTGCTCGGGGGCAGGTGGGCGGACCGCTCACCCGCCCCCGCTCACCCCTCCCACACCTGTCCGCCGAGCGCGCGCCTTGGCCGCCCGTACCCGCGCCAGTACACCCCGAACCCGTCCCCGAGCGGCCCGGTCTCCGCGAGCAGCTCGACCCCGTCCACCAGGTCGTACCGCGTCGCCGCGCCCGCGAACCCGGACAGCGGCAGGTCGTTCACCACCACGTCCAGGAACTCCACCGACCCGAAGTCCGTCAGCATTCCCGTGACGCCCCGGAACATCGGGGCCTCCACGATCACCTCCGCGCTGCCCAGCGGCGGCGCGGGCGTGCCCGGCGGGTAGCTGTGCCGCCGCCGGTAGGCCCAGCCCGCGGCGCGGCACTCCACGGAGATCGCGAACGTGCCGCCGAACAGGTGCGCCACCCCGGCCCGCAGCTCGTCGCCCGCGCGCACCGGGTGCGGGATCGGGGCCGCGCCCACCCCGCCGGTCTCCAGCTCCCACCACAGCTGGTACTCGCGCTCGCCGCCCAGGTCGTTGACGTCCACCCCGACCTGCGCCAGGTGCCCGGCGCCGGGGTGCGCGCCGTCCAGGCCCACCCACACCGCGCACTGCGTGTAGTAGTCGCCGACGCCGGGCCGGGAGTGCGGGTGCGGCACGGTCCAGGTCGCGGAGACCGACCGGAACGTGCCCGGCGCGCCCCTGAGCACGTACCCGGCCCAGTTGGTGGACGACCCGGCCTCGGTGCCGGGCAGCGCGGCCTCGGCGAGCGGAGGGGGCGGCGCGGGCGCCTCGGGCGCGACCCGCGGCCCGCCCGGTGGCACGGCCGGGTCCTGCGCCCACCCCAGGGCCGACCCCTCCGCCCCCACCCGCAGCGGGGGGTGCTCGCGCGGCTCCGCCGCTCCGGCCTGGACCTCGGCCGCCTCGAACGGCGTGGACATCGGGGCTCCTCCCGGCCTCGCGGTGGCCCGGCCCGACACCGCGCGGGGCGCCGCCGACCGGTGTGCGGCGGTGATCGGCAACTCTAGCCGCGCGCGCCCGCTTCCACCGGACGGCCGCGTCCGACTGCCCCCGGAGCACCCCGGATGCGACCATCCGGCCCGTACCCGATCCACCCGCGTGGCGGCAGGATGGTGGCGTTGGCCTAGGACAAGGAAGTCCCGATGGGAAATCGCTTTCACACCCCGCTCGCCCTCGCGCCCGCCGCCCCGGCGGCGCCGGGCGCGGCGCTGCTGTCGGACACCGAGCTCGACCCCGCCGCCCTGTACTCGGTGACCTACGAGGGGCTGGTCAACAACAACTCGTTCCAGCAGGACGCGATCCTCACCGCGCACGGCCACCAGTACGCGGCCTGGTACACCTCCACGCGCGAGGCGGTGGTCGCCCGCCGCGCGCTGGGCGGCCCGTGGCGCACCGCCGTCCTGCCGCACCGGCTCACCGCCGACGACTCGCACAACGTGATCTCCCTGGGCGTCTCGCGCGCCACCGGCGCGCTGCACGTGGCCATGGACTGCCACAACACCCGCCTGCACCACACCGAGTCCGTGCCGGGCCTGACCGCCCGGCCGGGCGACCACGAGTGGTCGGCGGGCCTGTTCGGCCCGGTCCGCCGCACCCTCGGCGGCCTGGAGCTGGGACCGATGACCTACCCGGCGTTCCTGACCGCGCCGGACGGCGCGCTCCAGTTCTCCTACCGCACCGGCCGCTCCGGCTACGGCGCCCAGGAGCTGGCGGAGCTGCGCGACGGCCGGTGGCGGGCGCTGGGCGCGTGGACGTCGGCGACCGGCGAGTACACCGCGCCGAACGGCGTGGTGTCCGGGACCCGCAACGCCTACCTGCACGGCCTGACCTACGACCTGCGCGGGAGGCTGCACGCGGCGTTCACCTGGCGCGAGGGCGTCGTCGGCGTCGCGGGCGCGCCGGGCGGGCTGGCCAACCACGACACCGGGTACGCGTTCAGCGACGACCGGGGCCGCACCTGGCGCAACGCCGGGGGCGCGGTCGTCGGCACGACCGGGGGCGCGCCGATCGGCATCGCCTCGCCGGGCGTGCTGGTCGACCGGGTCGGGCCGGACCGGGGGCTGATGAACCAGGAGTCGCAGGCGGTCGACTCCTCCGGCGCCCCGCACGTGGTGATCAGCCACGTGCCCGAGCGGTTCACCGGGGTGGTCGAGGACTACCCGAGGCGGCGGGCCCAGCACGGGCGGGTGTTCCACCTGGTGCGGCGCGGTTCCGGGTGGGTCAAGCGGGAGGTGCCGGTGGTGCCGGGGCACACCCAGCGCACCCGGCTCGTGCTGGACCGGGCGGACAACGCGTACCTGCTGATGCCGCGCGGGCGGATCGTCTCCGCGTCGGCGGCGAGCGGGTGGTCGGACTGGGCGCTGGTGCGCGACGGGCTGCCCGGCGCGTTCGGCGAGGTGTGCGTTGACGTCGGGCGGGTGCGGTCGGAGGGGGTGCTGTCGGTGCTGTACCAGCGGGAGTCGACGCGCACGACGCCGTCGCCGATCCGGGTGGCGGACCTCCGGCTCGGGTGAGGCGCCCGCGTCGACCCTGAGCGCTCCCTGAAGGTCCGGCCCGCCCGCTCGCGGGCGTACCGGACTTTTGGGAAAATCACGCGTGTACTACGTCCGTTTCGGGGTAAACCGCCCGATGTGACGGAACTCGTGGCGGTGTTCGCGCCTTCTCCCCAGCTGACCGTGACCGTGGAAGACCTGGACGGCGCCCCGGACATCCACCTGCACGCGGGTGGGCAGGGCGTGTGGCAGTCGAGGATGATCTCCTCGCTCGGGGCCGAGGTCGTGCTCATCGCGGCGCTCGGCGGGGAGACCGGCGAGGTGCTGCGCAACCTGGTGGGCGTGGAGCTGAAGGTGCTGGACGTGGCGGCGCGCAACGGCGCGTACGTGCACGACCGGCGGGCGGGTGAGCGGGAGTCGCTGGTCGAGATGCCCGCCGACCACCTCTCCCGGCACGAGCTGGACGACCTGTACGAGCTGGCGCTGGTGGAGTGCCTGCGCGCCGAGGTCGCGGTGCTCAGCGGGCCGAACGACGACGTGGTGCCGGACGACGTGTACCGCAGGCTCACCGCCGACCTGCGCGGCCAGGGGCGGGACGTGGTGGTCGACCTGTCCGGCGGCAGGCTCGCGGCGGCGCTGGAGGGCGGGCCGACGGTGGTGAAGGTCAGCCACGACGAGCTCGTCGAGGACGGCCGGTCGAAGTCGGACGCCGAGGAGGACCTGGTCGCGGCGATGCGGGAGATCGCCGAGTGCGGCGCCCGCGCCGTCGTCGTCTCGCGCGCGTCCGAGCCCACGCTGGCGCTGATCGGGTCGAGGCTGCTCCGGGTCACCGCGCCCGGACTGTCCACTGTGGACACCAAGGGCGGTGGTGACTCGATGACCGCGGGCCTGGCCGCCGGGTTGGCGCTCGGCATCGACCTGGAGGAGGCTTTGAGGCTGGGCGCGGCGGCCGGTTCGCTGAACGTCACCCGGCACGGTCTGGGCACCGGCGGCGGCGAGGCGGTGGAGGAGCTCGCCGCGCGCGTGGACCTGCGAGTCGTGGAGGGCGAATGAGGGCACTGGTCACCAACGACGACGGCATCGACTCACCGGGGTTGCTGGCGCTGGCGCGGGGCGCGCGGGAGCACGGCTGGGAGGTGCTGATCGCCGCCCCGGAGCGGGAGGCCAGCGGCACCAGCGCGGGCCTGACGGCGGCGGGCGACCACCGGAGCATCCACGTGGAGCGGCGCGACCTGGACGGCTTCGAGGCCTACGCGGTCGCCGGGCACCCGGGGCTCATCGCGCTGGTGGCGTCGCGGGGGGCGTTCGGCGAGGTGCCGGACGTGGTGCTGTCCGGGGTCAACCGGGGCGCCAACACCGGGCGCGCGGTGCTGCACTCGGGGACGGTGGGCGCGGTGCTGACGGCGTCGGTGAACGACCTGCGCGGCATGGCGGTGTCGCTGGACGTGCCGCTGGAGGGCGAGGTCGAGTACCTGTGGGACTCGGCCGTGACGGTGGCGCGGGGCCTGTTCGACGTGCTCGCCGGCCTGCCGGCGGGGGCGGTGCTGAACGTGAACGCCCCGAACGTCGCCGACCCCGGAGAGCCGGTGCGGGCGACGCTGGCGGAGTTCGGGTCGGTGCAGACGCGGGTGAAGCGGGCGGACGAGGGGACGATCGACGTGAACTCGGTCCTCGTGCCGGGCGACCTGCCGGAGGGCAGCGACGCGGCCCTGCTGGTGGCGGGCAGGGCCACGGTGACGCCGCTGCGGTCGGTGGGGGAGGACCTGGAACTCAGGTGGTGAGCTCGGGCCCGTCCGGTGCCGCGGCGCGGGACGGGCCCGAGCGGTGGGCCCCGGCGCTGCGGTCCCGGCCGGGGCCGCTACCCCGCCGACCTCGTCAACGCCTCCACCGCGTCCCACAACCCGCCCGGCCGCTGCGACCGCTCGTACGTGGACCGCAGGTAGTGCAGCGGCCGGACCTCCCGGTCGTGCCACAGCAACCCCGTGCTCCACCCCGGCTCCTTCGCCGCCGCCAGCCACACGACCGTGTCCGCCCCGCGCTCCGGCGAGCGCAGCAGCGGCCTGGTCACCGCGTGGAACCGCGGCAGCGCCGTCGCCACCCCGCCCGTGTTCGCCCAACCGGGGTGCGTCGAGTGCACGGCGACGCCGTCCAGCCGCTGCGACCACAGCCGCGCCAGCACCACCTGCATCCGCTTGGTGCGCGCGTACCCGGTCGTCGGCCGGTACTCCCCGCGCTCGTACTGCAGGTCGTCCACGACCAGCGGCTGCGCGTACATCCCGCCCGACGCCACCCAGATCACCCGCGCGCCCACCGGCAGCCGGTCGCGCAGCAGGGACGTCAGCAGGTGCGGGCCGAGCACGTGGGTGGCCAGCATCACCTCGTTGCCCTCGGCCGTCTCGGTCCGCGCGGACGGCATCACGCCCGCGTTGTGCACCAGCACGTCCACCCGCCCCAGGCCCGCCGCGAGGTCGCGCACCTCGGACAGCAGGCTCACGTCGCACCGGTCCACGCTCACGTCGGCCCCCGGCACGGCCCGCCTGATCAGCTCGCGCGCCCGCCCGCCGTCACCGCGCACCACCAGCCGCAGCGACGCCCCCAACCGCGCCAACCCCAGCGCGGTGGCGAACCCGAGCCCGGCCTTGGCCCCGGTCACCACGACGACCCGCCCCGCCAGCGCCCCGGCGGGCGCGTCCGGGGGCCACCACGCCCGCCGGACCGCGCACCCCACGCGCGTGTAGCCCAGCAGCGACCGGTCCAGCGCGGTGTCGACGAACCTCTGCCACGACATGCCCCGGATCATCCCGCCCCGCGCGCCCGCGCGCTCGACCACCAACGGGAGAACCCCGCCGGGAGCGGGAGCTCCACCAGCGGGGTTCGGGGGAAAGCGCCGGGCGGACGAGGCCCGGAAGATGATCGAGGGGGCGCGTGGGCGCCCCCCGCGGTGCTGTCAGGCCGCCAGGCCCCGGCGGCCTCGGACGTGGGCGATGCGGGTCAGCGCGGTCACCTCGGCGTCGATTCCCAGCGCCACCCTCCGGCGCAGGCGGGCCTCCACGAACTCGCCCAGCGGGGTGTCCGGGGCCTTGGCGAACGGCTTGCGGCGCAGGGACTGCACGTCCTGGCCGACCAGGTCCGCGCGCTCGGCGTCCACGGGGCCTAGCGCGCCGCGCAGCACCCGGTCCGCGCTGTGCCGGTGGGCCCGGTGCGCGGTGGCCTTGCGGCGCCGGACGCCGCGGCGCGACGCCTTGTCGTTCTGGCCGTAGGTGTTCCTGCCGTCCTTGGCGTAGCTCAACCGCTTCTTCTCCTGCGGCGTGCGCCTCGGCGGCCTGTTCGTTTTCTGGACCATCACCCCTCCTGTGTCGATGGCGCCGAAACGTAGTCGCCGCCGCTACGCGGAGTACACCGAATTTCACCGGGCCCCCACCCGCGCCAACCGCGCCGCCACGCCGGGGCAGCGCTCGCGCACCACCGCCAGGAACGCCGCCAGCACCGGCGAGTCGTCCCCGGCCCGGAACGACAGCACCAGCTCCGGCAGCTCCACCACCGGCTCCACCGCGCAGAACCACACCCCCGCCCGCTCCGCCACCCGCATCCGCTCCGGCCCCAGCCCCACCCCGACACCGCACGCCGCCATGCCGATGATCGTGTGCACGTCCCGCGCCCGGACCGCCCCCGCCAGCGCCTCCTCGCCGAGCAGCCCGCGCAACCACGCGTCCACCGCGGGCTCCTCCGCCCCCGGCGACACGATCAACCGCTGACGCCGCAACTGCCCCAGCCCCACCGACGCCACCCCCGCCCACGGGTGCCCCGCCCCCACCACGGCCACCAGCGCGTCCCGCCCCACCACCACCGACACCAGGTCCCCGACCCCGCGACCCCTCGGCCGCCCCAGCCCGAACACCACGTCCAGCTCACCGGCGACCAGCTCGGCCACCCCCCGCGCGCTCGCGGTCTCCCGCAGCTCCAACCGCACGTCCGCGTGCCGCCGCCCGAACGGCCCCAGCACCCCCGGCAGCGGCTCCAGCAGGGCCGACGCCACGAACCCCAGCCGCAACCGCCCCGTCTCGCCCCGGTCCGCCCGCCCCGCGTCCACCGCCGCCGCGCCCAGCTCCGCCAGCGCCCGCCGCGTCCGCGCCAGGAACGCCTCGCCCGCCGCCGTCGGGAACACCCCGCGCGGCGTCCGGTCGAACAACCGCGCGCCGACCTCCTTCTCCAGCGAGGCGATCTGGCGCGACAGCGGCGGCTGCGCCATGCCGAGGACCCGCGCCGCGCGGCCGAAGTGCTGCTGCTCGGCCAGCGCCAGCGCGTACCTCAGGTGCCGTGCCTCCACCAGAACCCCCCATACCCCGCGGGTATCACCGGACACCGGTTCAGACATGGCGCGGCGCCGCGGCATTCCCGGCTGGTGGGCTGGGCCCGTGACCGAACCGACCACCTTCGTCCTCGTCCACGGCGCCTGGCACGGCGCGGCCCAGTGGGGCCCGACCCGCCGCGCCCTCGCCCGCCTCGGCGCGCACAGCGCCGCCGTCGACCTGCCAGGCCACGGCCTCGGCGCGCCGCTGCCGTCCGGCTACCTGCTCCCCGGACAGCCGGGGCTGACCACCGAACCCTCGGCCGTGGCAGGGCTTTCCGCCCAGGACTCCGCCGACGCGGTGCTCGACGCGCTGGCCGCCGCGCGCCGCCACGGCCGGGTCGTGCTCGTCGCGCACAGCGCGGGCGGCGGACCGGCCTCCCTCGCCGCCGAGCGCGCGCCCGCCCTGGTCGACCGCCTCGTCTACCTCACCGCGTTCGTCCCCGCCCGCCCCCGCTTCACCGACTACACCGCCACGCCCGAGAACGCCGCCGCCCTCTCCGGCGCCCTGCGCGTCGGCGACCCCGACCGGGTCGGCGCGTTCCGCATCAACCCGCTGTCCACCGACAAGTCCTACGTGGACGCGCTGCGCGAGGCGTTCTGCGGCGACCTGGACGAGCGCGAGTTCGGCCCCTGGCGGCTCGCGCTCACCCCGGACGAGCAGCTCGCGTCCCTGCAGGCCCCGGTCCCGGTCACCGCGCGCCGCTGGGGGAGCGTGCCCAGGGCGTTCCTGCGCTGCGCCGACGACCGCGCCCTCACCGCCGCCGCGCAGGACCTGATGATCCGCGAGGCCGACGAGGCGTTCCCCGAGCACCCGTTCGCCGTGCGCACCCTGCCCGGCGGGCACAGCCCGTTCGCCACCCGCCCCGAGGAGCTGGCCCGCCACCTGGTGGACCTGGCGTGAACCCGGAACGGCGGCGACGGGCGCTGCTGCCGGTGGTGCTGTCGGCCACCTTCGCCCAACTGCTGAACGTCACCCTCGTCCAGGTCGCCGCGCCCGCGCTGCGCGCCGACCTGGGCGCGGGTCCGGGCGCCGCGCACCTGGTGCTGGCCGCGTTCACCCTCGGCCACGCCTGCCCGCTCATCGCCTCCGCCAGGCTCGGCGACCGCCTCGGCCACCGCGCGCTGTTCGCCCTCGGCGCCGCCCTGTTCGCCCTGGCCACGGCCGCCTGCGCGGTCGCGCCGTCGACGGGCGCGCTGGTGGCGGCCCGGCTCCTGCAGGGCGCGGGCAGCGGGATCGCCGCGCCCCAGGTGTTCTCGCTCATCCGGACCGCCCTGCCCGCCCACCGGCACGGCCGCGCGCTGGCCGCGTTCGGCGCGGTGATCGGCACGGCCTCGGCGATCGGCCCGGTGCTGGGCGGCGCGCTGCTGGCCGCCGACCCGCTCGGACTCGGCTGGCGCGCGCTGTTCCTGGCGCAGCTCCCGGTCGCGCTCGCCACCCTCGCCGGTTCCGCGCTGCTGCCCGCGACCAGGCGGACCCGGAGCGGCAAAACCCAGGCGCCGCAACGGGTCGACGCGCTCGGCGCCGCGCTGGTCGCCGCGTGCTGCGCCGCGCTCGTGCTGCCGCTGGCCGTCGGCCCGGAGGCCGGGTGGCCGCCCTGGGCGTTCGCCTCGCTCGGCGCGGCCGTCCTCCTGGGCGCGGCCTTCCTGCTCTCCCAACGCCTCCGCGCCGACCCGCTGGTGCACCCGGAGGCGCTGCGCCACCGCGCCACCCGCACCGGCGTGCTGGTCGTGCTGGTGTTCAACGCCGGCGTGCCCTCGCTGACCTACCTGGTGCTGCTGCACCTGCAGGAGCAGGGCCGCACGCCGCTGCAGGCCGCGCTGGTCAACACCCCGTACGCGCTCGCCGCCGTCCTCGGCAGCGCGCTCGCCCCCGCGCTGGCCGAGCGCCGCCGCACCACCCCCGCCGCGGCAGCCGCGCTGGCCCTGGTCACCGCCGCCCTCACCGCGCTCCCGCCCGGCCCCGCGCCGCTCGCGCTGGGCGGAGCCGCGTTCGGGCTGTTCACCTCGACGGTGTTCGCGCTGGTGCTCTCCAGGGCCCCGGAACCGGCGGCGGCCTCCGTCGCGGGCCTGCTGCCCACCGCGCAGCAGCTCGGCGGCACGGTCGGCGTCGCGCTCGCCGGGACCGCCCACGCCGCAGGCGGTTTCCCGGCGGCGATGGCCTACGAGGCGCTGGTGTTCGCGCTCGCGGCGGCGGGGGCGTCCCGGCTGGTCACCGCGACGCCCGCCACCGCGACGCCCGCCACCGCGGCACCGGGCGCCACAGCACGAGCGGCCCGCTGAGGGGCCTCACTCCAGCTCCTCCTCCAGCGCCGCCGACAACCGCACCTCCTCCACGTCCAACCGGGTCTGCATCCGCAGCAGCACCAGGTCGTCCACCAGCCGCTCGTCCCGCAACCGCACCACCGCCGCCCGCTTGGGCTCCAGCAGCGCCAGGTGCAGCGCCGCGTAGTCGTCGCCCAGCAGCGGGTTCTCCACCGGAGCCCCGTCGACCCCCATGGCCTCCAACGACTCCAGCCGCCGCCGGATCTCCCCGCGCACCCGCTCCACCACGTCCCGCGGCGCGTCCAGCGCCCGCGCCGCCTCGTCCAGCGCCGCCAGCCCGGCCTCGCCGGCGGTGCGCTCGGCCAGCAGCAGCTCGGCGGGCCGCGCCTCGTCCTCGCCCAGCCGCGCCCACCGCAGCACCAGCGGCAGGGTGAGGCCCTGCCCGAGCGTGGTCGCCACGATCACCCCGAACGTCACCACCACCAGCAGCTCCCGCTCCGGGAACGCCCCGCCGTCCTGCACGGTCAGCGGCACGGCCAGCGCCGCCGCCAGCGACACCCCGCCCCGGAAACCCGCCCACGCCACCGGCAGCCGCTCCCGGAACCCCATCCGCCGGTCCCGCTGCGCGGGCCTGCGGTCCAGCAGCCGCACCAGGTACGGCACGGTGTTGAAGAACAGCAGCCGCACCCCGATCACCGTCGCCGACACCAGCACGACCGCCAGCAGCGCCCGCCAGGTGCGCGCGTCCGCCACCGCGTCCCGCAGCTGCAGGCCGACCAGCACGAACAGCGCGCCGTTGAGCAGGAACGCGCCCAGCTGCCAGAAGCCGCGCGACTGCAACCGGGTCCTGGCCGAGAACCAGCGCGGCCCGGTCTGGCTCACCAGCAGCCCGCACACCACCGTCGCCAGCACGCCCGACGCGTGGATCTCCTCCGCCAGCAGGAACGCCGTGAACGGGGTCAGCACGCTGATCCCGGCCTCCGGCAGCGGTTCCACGACCACCTTGCGCAGCCAGGTCACCAGCAGCCCGACCAGCAGGCCCACCACGACGCCGCCCGCGTAGGACAGGCCGAAGTCGCCCAGCGCGGACGGCCAGGAGAACTCCTCCCGACCGCTGGCCACGGCCACCGCGATCGCGAACAGCACCAGCGCGGTGCCGTCGTTGACCAGGCTCTCGGCGCGCAGCAGGGTCAGCTGCCGGTGCGGCATCCTCCCCGCGACCGCGCCGACGGCGGTGGCGTCGGTGGGCGCGACCACCGCGCCGAGCACGAACGCCACCGGCCAGCCCAGGCCCAGCGCGTGCCCGACCGCCGCGACCGAGGCGGCGGTCACCAGCACCAGCACGACCGAGCTGAGCGCGATGCTGCGCAGGTTCGCCCTGATCTCGCGCAGCGAGGTGTTCAGCGCCTCCCAGTGCAGCAGCGCGGGCAGGAACAGCAGCAGCACCACCTCGGGCGGCAGCCGGATCGGCTCCAGCCAGGGGACCAGCGCGGCCAGCGCCCCGCCGACCAGCAGCACGATCGGCGGCGACAGGCGCAGGCGGCGGGCGAGCAGGTGCAGCGCGACCACGGCCGCGCCGACGGACACGAGCACGATCAGCGCCTGCGAGTCGCCCATGGCCTCTTCTGCCTCCCGTCTTGGTGGACGGGAGGGAGTCGCCCGCAGGAGTGCGGTTCAAACCGGCCCGCTCCGGGGTACCCGTGTCCCCAGCGGCGGTCGGCGCGGCTCGGGACAGCGTCGTTCCGGGGCCCACGACGCCCGCTGCGGCCTCAACGCCCGACTCCGGTCGGGGTGGGTGCCGTCGGGGCCCTCCGGGGCGCTCACGGCCCGCTCAGAGGTTCCGCGCGCACGCGTCCGCCCCTCCGCGGGTCCCGAACGGGGACCGGGGGAGGGGCGGGGTCGCGGATCAGCGGATCGGCGGCGCGGGGATCAGTAGCCCTGGTAGCCGGTTCCGGCGTTGATGCCGATCAGGCCGGGGTGGTTGTGGAAGCCGCCGTAGCGGGCGTACACGTACCGCACGCCGGCGATGATGTTGTCCACCGGGCGGTAGATGTCGTCGTAGCCCGCGAGCTTGTACGCCTCGAACGTGGGGTCGATGACCTGCATCAGGCCCTTCGACGGGGTGCCGCGCACCGCGTTCGAGTCCCAGTTGTTGATGGCGTTGACGTTGCCGCCGGACTCCTTCTGGATCACCGTCCAGATCGCGCCCACGCTGCTGTTGTCGATCGAGGTGCCGTTGGCCTGGAGGACCTTGATGGCCTCCTTGATCCACGCCTCGACCTCGCGCTGCTTGGCCGGCTTGCGCGCCTCGGCCTCGCGCTCCTTGCGCTCCTGCTCGGCCTTGACCCGCGCCGCGTAGTCGTTCGCCGCCGCGTCGCTGATCTGGTTGACCGCCATGGCCGCCGTCATCTGCTCCTGCTGGAGCAGGCGGGACGCCTCGCCGCCGACGTCCACCGAGTGGACGGTCCGGACCTCGGCGATGGTCTGCGCCGTCGGCGAGACCGCCGGGGCGTCCGGGTCGCCGAACCCGCCGAAGTTCATGGCGCCCGCGCTGGGGCTGAAGGTGCCGCCGGTGACCGCGTAGGCCGCGGCCCCGCCCGCTCCCGCGACCACGCCGACCGCCATCGCGACGGCGGACACCCGGTGGGCCAGCGGGGCCTTGTCGGACTCGGCGCGGTGCGCTCCGGGAACGACGCCGGGGGCGGTGACGACCACTGGGAACACCAGCGTGGTCGGTTCCCCCTGGGGTCTCCTGTGCCGAGCCAAAGAACTGCCTCCCGCGTTGAGCTTCGCACGTGACCGAACCGTGATCTGCGGCCGGAAACGTAACCGGGAGTACTGCGAATGGGCAAGGTTCACTCCGAAATCGGTGACTTGTGTCACGTTTCGTGGGAACCGATGCAACTGTGTGTTGATTACCCCTAATCCGACCGGGGGATGGGTGGTGAACTGGGGGAACGCGGTCCGGAGGGGCCTCCGGATTCGGGGGTTGTCCCCCGACCGATCCCCGAACCCCCGATGCGATTCCACAGTGGGTGGACGGGGTTGCGGAGGCGGTCGGGGACGGTTGCGACTCGGGTGCGGGGCGCCCCCGAGGTTCGCCCCGCGCCCCGCACCAAGAACGAACACGCGCGCACGCGCGCGAGCCCCGCCCGCTCACCCCGCGTCGAACGAGTACCCCATGCCGCGCGCCGTCCGGATCCGCCCAGCCCCGATCTTGCGCCGCAGCGCCCGCACGTACACGTCCACGATGTTCGACCCCGGATCGAAGTCGTAGCCCCACACGTGCGACAGGATCTGCTCCCGCGACAGCACCCGCCGGTGGTGCCGCAGCAGCAGCTCCAGCAGCGCGAACTCGCGCGCCGTCAGGTCCACCGCCACCCCGTCCACGTCCACCCGCCGCGTCCGCAGGTCCAGCGCCAGACCGCCTGCCCGCAGCACGGTCCGCTCGACCACCGCCTCCGGCGAGCGCAACCGCAGCCGCACCCGCGCCAGCAGCTCCTCGAACCGGAACGGCTTGGTCATGTAGTCGTCCGCCCCGCCCTCCAGCCCGGCCACGGTCGCCCGCACCGAGTCCTGCGCGGTCAGGATGATCACCGGCGTCGCGCACCCGCGCTCCCGCAACCGCGCCAGCACGGCGAACCCGTCCAGCACCGGCAGCCCGATGTCCAGCAGCACCAGGTCGAACCCGCCGCTGAGCGCGTACCCGAGCGCCGCCTCGCCGTCGCCCACCACGGTCGTGGCGAACCCGTTCGCGGTCAGCCCCTTGCGCACGAACGAGGCGATCCGCTCCTCGTCCTCGGCGATCAGGATTCGCGCCACGACCCACCTCCCGACGTCCCGCCGACCGGCAGCCGCACCGTCGCCCCCTCGCCCTCCGGAACCCGCAGCGGCACCTCCACCGCGAACCGCGCCCCCGCGCCCGGCGCCGACGTCAGCCGCACGAACCCGCCGTGCGCCTCGGCGATGGCCCGCACGATCGCCAGCCCCAGCCCGGCGCCCGCCCGGTGCCCCGGCGCGCCGCCCGTCGAGCCCCGGCTGAACCGCTCGAAGATCGCCACCGCGTCCTCCGGCCGCACGCCCGGCCCCCGGTCGGCCACCCAGAACGACACCGAGCCGCCACCGGGCGCGGGCCGCACCAGCGACCCGATCAGCACCTCCGAGCCCTCCGGGCTGTGCTGCACGGCGTTCTGCGCCAGCTGCACCACGGCCTGGGTGACGCGCTGCTCGTCCAGCAGCGCCACGCCCTCCCCGATCGACTCCAGCCGCCACCGCCGGTCCCCGATGGCCCGCACCTTCGCGTACACGTCACCGGTCAGCTCGGCCACCTCCACCGGCCGCGCGTCGATGAAGTCCGGCTGCTCGGCCTTGGCCAGCAGCAGCAGGTCGTTGACCATGCGGTTCATCCGGTCCAGCTCGTCCAGGCACAGCCGCACCGCCTCGGCCCGCTCCACCGGGTCCTCGCCCAGCAGCTCCAGGTGGCCGGAGACGATCGTGATCGGCGTGCGCAGCTCGTGGCCCGCGTCGTCCAGGAACCGCCGCTGCGTGGCGAACGCCCGCTCCAGCCGGTCCAGCATCGCGTTGAACTGCTCGGCCAGCGCGGCGACGTCGTCGCGCCCCTCCACGGTGATGCGGCGGGTCAGGTCGTGCTCGGTGATCTCGGCGGCGGCCCGGCGCACCAGCCGCACCGGGCTCAGGATCTGCCCCGCCACGAACCACGCCGACGCGCCCGCCAGCACCACCCCGAGCAGGCCCACGCCCAGCAGCACGCGCACCGTCGACGCCACCTCGGCCCGGTCCCGGTCCACCAGGTAGCCCACGACCAGCGCGCCCCGGTCGCCCGCCGCGCCGGTGGCGTCCACCCTGATCCAGCGCAGCTCACCGGCCGGGGTGGCGGACGCGCCGCTGTGGTCGGGGGAGGCCAGGATCGGGTCGAGGACCTCGGGGTGCGCGCCCAGGCGGAACGGCTCGGCGCGGTCCTGGAGCATCGGGCCGGACTGCGGGGTCCAGGCCACGATGACCTCGTCGTCGTCCACGTACTGGCGGCTCAGGTGCGCGGACAGGGCCTGCCGGACGTCGGCGAACGGCTGCCCGGTCGCCCGGTCTACGCCCTCGGCGAGCACCTGGTCCAGCTCGGCGGCCTCCTGCTCCAGCGCGGAGCGGACGTCCCGGTCGACCTCGCGCAGCAGCAGGTTGCGGGTCACCAGGGTGGTGGACAGGGAGACCACGGCGACCAGGAGCAGCAGCCAGCCCATGATCCGCACCCGCGCGGGGACGGCCCGCTTGCGGCGGGGCGCGGGGCGGGTGGCGAGGGTGGTGTCCAGGGTGACGGTGGGTGTGTCGGGGTCGGCCATCTCAGGTCGGTCGTCCAGTCCGGTGGGGTGCGGGGTCAGTCGTCGAGGTCGTCGTCATCGTCGTCGTCATCGTCCGGCGGGACCGGGGGCGGCGGCGGGATGACCACCGGGGAGTCCGGGGGAGGGGTGGGCGGCGCGGTGCTCTGCCCGGTGCCCGGCGCGGTGCTCTCCGGTGGCGCGGTGCTCTCCGGTGGTGCCGCGCTCGGCAACGGCAGCAGCCCGGTGTTGTCCCGCAGCCTGACCTGCGTCGGAGCGGACGGCGGGGGTTCGCCGGGCAGCGCCCAGGTCGCCACCGCCGCCCCGAGGGGCAGCGCCAGCGCGGCGGTCAGCAGGACGATCCGGGAGGCTCGCACCCGCCCACCCTCTCCGGCCGGGGCGAACCCCGCATGAGAGCGGGATGAAGAAATCTTCATCTCCCTGCTCCCGCGTCGCTCACCCGGTCGGCGCGAGCCGCGCGCCCACCAGGAGCAGCCGCAGCACCCGCTCGGCCGCGTCGGCCAGGAACTCGCCGCCGCGCAGGATCGCCTCGTCCAGCGACACCGGGCGCGGCAGGATCGCCTGGAACGCGTCGATGCCCGCCGCGTAGGCCGCGTCCGCGCGCGGGCCGATCGTGCCCGCCAGCGCGATCACCGGCTTGCCGTGCGCCTTGGCGCGGCGCGCCACCTCGGCGGGCACCTTGCCGTGCGGGGTCTGGGCGTCGATCGCGCCCTCGGCCGTGATCACCAGGTCGGCGGCGGCCAGCCGGGCGTCCAGGTCGACGTGGTCCAGCAGCACGTCGAACCGGGGCAGCAGCGGCGCGCCGAGCACCGCGCTCAGCCCGGCCCCGAGCCCGCCGGACGCACCGGAGCCGGGCAGCAGCGCCACGTCCGCGCCCAGGTCGCGGCGCAGCACGTCGGCCCAGTTGTCCAGCGCGTCCGCCAGCAGCTCCACCTGCTGGGGCGACGCGCCCTTCTGCGGCCCGAACACCCTGGCCACGCCGCGCGGTCCGCACAGCACGTTGTGCGGGTTGACCGCGAGCCGGGTCGTGGTGGCGGCGAGCCTGGGGTCGAGCCCGGAGACGTCCACCGAGCGGGCGTGCGCCAGCGCCGCCGCCCCCGGCGCGACCTCGCGGCCGTGCCGGTCCCAGACGCGCACGCCCAGCGCCTGGAGCGCGCCCGCGCCGCCGTCCGAGGTGCCGGAGTCGCCGCAGCCCACCAGCACCGAGTCGCAGCCCGCGTCCAGCGCGGCCGAGATCAGCTCGCCCACGCCCCGGCTGGTGGTCAGGCCGGGGTCGCGCCGGTGCGCGGGCACCAGCCGCAGGCCCGCGGCGGCGGCCATCTCCACGACGGCGGTGCGGCCGTCGCCGAGCACCGCGAAGTGCGAGTGCACCGGCAGCCCGACCGGGCCGGTGACGGTGGTGTCGACCAGGTGGCCGCCGGTGGCGCTCGCGAGCGCGGCGGCCGAGCCCTCGCCGCCGTCGACCAGGGGCACCCGGTCGACGTCCGCGTCGGGCACGACCCGGCGCACGCCGGTGGCGATGGCGTCGGCGGCGGCCTCCGCGCCGAGGCTCTCCTTGAAGCCGCTGGGGGCTACGACGATCCGCATCTCTGGTGCTCCTCGGGGCTGGGGGACTAGAGGGAGGTGGGGAGGCCGGTCGCGGGCCACACGAGCAGCGCGAACGCGCTGACGACGGCGACGTGCAGCGGGGCCAGCGCGGCGGACAGGCGCAGCAGGTCGCGCGCCGAGTAGGTCGGGACGCCCTCGACGTCGGCGAACAGCGCGACCGGCTTCGCCGAGGACGTGAGGGTGTGGCAGAAACCGGCGGCGGCGGTCGAGGCGAACACGGCCAGCGCGGGGTTCACCCCGGCGGCCAGCGCCAGCGGGATCACCACCGGGACCAGCACGGACGAGCGGGCCGAGCGGGACTGGACGGCCAGGTGCGCGGCGGTGCCGACCAGCACGACGGCGATCAGGAAGTGCTCGGGGGAGGCGTGCTCGAGCGGTGCGAGGGCGTGGTCGGCCAGCCACTGGGCGGCGCCGGTGGTGACCAGGGCGTCACCGAGGGCGGCGGTCGCGGCGGTGAACAGCAGCAGCGACCAGGGGACGGTCTTGAGGGCGGCGCCGGGGGAGACGCGGTGCTCGCCGTGCGGGGGGACGGTGATGACCAGGGCGCCGAGCAGGCCGACGAGCGCGGGCGGGGCGCCGTGGAGGGGCTCGGTGCACCAGAGGGCGAGGACGGCGGCGGTCGTGGCGGCGGCCTGCTTCTCGGGGGCGGTCCAGGCCTTCGGCGGGGTGGGGAGGTCGAGGCTCAGGCGGGTCTTGCGGTCCCGGCGGCGGGTGAACAGCAGCAGGGTCAGCTCGGCGGCCAGGTGGCAGGACAGGACCGCGAGCGGCAGCCCGAGCAGCAACCAGTGCAGGAAGCCGATGCCGCTGCCGGTGGCGTCGGCGAGGAGCTGGTCGGCAATGAGGTGCGCGCCCGCGCCGATCAGGGTGGACACGGCGGACAGCAGCACCACGGTCGGGAACAGCAGCGAGAGCGCTTTCGCCAGGCGCGGGTCCACGGCCTTCGCCAGCGAGGTGAACACCGGCAGCGCGAGCGCGGCCCGACCCGAGGTGGAGGGGACGGCGAGGGAGGAGCCGACCAGCGCCAGGGTGGTCAGGTGCGCGAGCTGGCGCGGCGTGCGGGCCCGGTTGAGCAGCGCGGCCGTGAACCGCTCCACCAGCCCCGACCGGGTGAGCCCGGCGGCGAGCACGAAGGCGGCGATCAGCAGCCAGACCAGGTCGGCCCCGAGCGTGGCGAACACCTCGTCGGCCTCGACGGCGCCGGAGGCGGCGAGGAGGGAGACGGCGACGAGCGCGACCCAGGTGTCGTCGACCTTCGTGAACACCCACGCCCCGACCGCCCCGGTGAACACCGCGAGCACCACCGCGCCCCGCCAGTGCAACCCGTCCGCGGGGAGGGCGGCGGCGAGCACCGCGAGGGCGGCGAGCGCGAGGGCGAGGTGGGCGCGCGGGCGCCCGCGCGGCGGTTCGGGGCGGGCGAGTGGGACGGTCGCCTGCTCGGGGCGGGTCGTGCAGGTGAAGGTGTCCACGGGGAACAGCCTGCGGCGCGCGGCTGAGCGGCAGGTGAACCGTTCATGAGGACGTTTTCATCCGGCCGGCGGACGCTCCCGAGAAACCGTATCGATCACCGAACGTAGTTACACCCGCACCCCACATCCACACGAACAGGTAGTCCTCTTCGGCGGTCGGGTCACGTCTGCGGCCCCTGCGGCGATCCACCCCACGTAGACAGCCCGAGGGGATCGAGAGCAGCCATGCCGGACAGCGCACCCACCATCGTCGAACTCGCCGCCGACTTACGCGCCCTGCGCACGCGCCGTGCCCGCGCCACCGGGGACGGTGAGCTGACCGTCCGCCAGATCGCCGCCTCGACCGGGTACGCGCTCGGCACGGTCTCCGACTACCTCACCGGCACCACGCTGCCGCCCACGGACCGGTTCGGGGTGCTCGTGCGGCTGCTCGGGGCCACGCCCGCCGAGGAGGTGCGGCTCGGGCGGGTCCGGGACCAGGTCGAGCAGGAGCGCAGCGCGCGGCGGGAGGCGCGCGGGCGGGTGCTGCGGGAGCTGCCGCCCGAGGTGTTCGGGTTCGCCGGGCGGGAGCGGTTCCTCGCGGCGCTGGACGGGCTGGTCGACGGGCCCCGGTACGCGGTGGTGTCCGGGCCCAGCGGGGTCGGGCGGACCGCGGCGGTGGTGCGGTGGGCGCACCGCAGGGGGCACCGGTTCCCGGACGGGGCGGTGTACGTGGACCTGCGCGGGCGCGACAGCGAGGTGCGGCCCAAGGCGCCGGGACGGCGGTCGCTGCTGGTGCTGGACAACGTCCGCAGCGCCGAGCACGCCCGCCCGCTGCTCGCGGCGTGGCCCGGCAGGGCGGTGGTGATCACCGGGCGCGAGTTCGCGCTGCGCGACGCGATCCACCTGCCCGTGCCGCCCCTGACCGCCGCGGAGGCCCTCGACCTGCTGACCAGGCTCACCCGCAACCGCCCGTCGGTCGACCAGGACGCGGCGGCGGAGCTCGTGGACCGCTGCGCCCGCCTGCCGCTGGCGCTGCGCCTGGCGGCGGAGGTCGTGGCGACGAAGGTGGAGACGTCGGTGCAGTCGCTGGTGGCTGGCCTGGCGGCGCGGCAGCGGGGGGTGGGGGACGTGCGCGGCGTGCTGGCCTGGACCCTGTCCCACCAGCCGCCGGAGCTGGTGCGGGCGTTCCGGCTCGTGGTGGCGGGCAGCGGACGGCGGATCACGCCCCGGTGGCTCGCCTCGGCCGGTCAGCTGGACGTCGGGCGCGCGCGGGCGCAGCTCGACGCGCTCGGGCGGGCGCAGCTGCTGCACCGGGCGAAGCCGGGGCACTACGGGGTGCACGAGCTGGTGCGGGCCTGCGCGGGTGAGCCGGTCAGGCGGTCGAGTTCGGTGGCGATGACGTCGTAGGCGGCGGGGTGGAGGGCGACCAGGTCCTGGACGACGTCGGGCCAGTCACTCTCGATCAGGCTCGCCGCCAGGTCCTCGGTGGAAGGTGGCTTTTCACCGAGCCGGGAAGACGTTCCCAGGTAATCGGGGTCGTGATCGTCGCTGGGCGAGAAGTCCTCGTCGAGCGGAGTCAGGAACGTCACCTGTACCGCTAGATCCGCCACCTCGGTCATCGTTCGGATCTCGGCGGGCAGGTCTTCCCGCCCTTTGGGGATCGCCTTCCTGAACTTCCGCAGGAGCTTGTGCGCACGCTTCCGGTCGTTCATGTCCACAGCCAGGAGCAGCGCGTCGCGCAGCAGGCGCACGTCACCTGACGAGTCGGCGGCACGTGCGGCCGCACGCAGGGCTTTGTCCGTTCGGCAAGCTCGAGCGACGAGCAGGAGGGCTTCGGCACGCATTCTCGGCGGCTTCGCCGAACCCGCTACCTCGGCGGCGTGAGCGCTGTCGCCACGTGACAACAAGACCCGCACCAGTTCCAGGAGCGGTCGTCGACGCGCGGAAGGCTGGTCGACCTCCGCGAGGAATCGCTCCGCGAGCTCAACCCGCCCGGCGAGCAGCGCCTCTTCGGCGATCGTCGCCCACGCCTGGGCCCGCGCGTCCTCGGTGCGCAACGCCACGGCGTCCGCCGCCGCTCGGCTGTAGTCCTCCCTGCCCGCTGCAACCGCTATCCACCCAATGGAAACGCTGTCCGGCTTGACCTTCTTCTTGCGGAATCGTTTTTCCTCGCGCTGGACCATTCCTCTGGCCTCAGCTATGCGACCGTCCTGCACGACGGCAAGCAGGAAGGGCAGACTGCTCTCCTCGTCCACCTGCGGCTCTGCGGATGTGAGGGCGTCGAGCACCCTGGACCGCTTGCCCTCGTTGCGGATGGTGAGTGCCAGTTCGCGGGCGCGCTCGTGCTCGCCGAACTCGTTCAGCGCCTCGGCGACCGCCCGAAGGTGATCGGCCCCGAAGAACTGGGTGTGCGGCCTGGCCATCGCCTCCGCGGTGTCCAACAGCTCGCCCGCCTTGTCCCGGTCACCGTTCTGGCGGATCACCGACGAGGTCACCAGCAAGGCGTCCAGGCGGTCGCGGAACGGCGACATCGTGCTGATGATCGCTTCGGCCCGCTCGACCTCGCCCACGGCGGCCCACGCGGCGGGCAGATCCGGGTGGAGCGAGACGTTGCGGTCGCGCAGGTGGGCCTTGTGCACGCCCAACCGGGCCAGCCCAAGCAGGTCGCTCTTGCCCACCACCCGCTGCGCCGCCGCCACCTGGGACAGTGCCGCTTCATCGGCCCCCGTCCTGGTGAGCAGCAACGCGTGCCGGTTCGGGTCGGTCGCCAGGTCGACCAGGCGATCCACCTCGTTGGTCGACTCCAGCATCGCTGGATACCCCCGCACCAGGTACTCCGGGGTGTCCTGCGGCCAAGCGCGGTCGCGGTACCCGTCCGCCCAGGCGTGCAACCGCTCCCGATACCCGCCGAGGTGCTTCCCGAGCATGTCCGCCGCGCGCAATCGGAGCTCGTTGTGCGCAAATAAGTGCGCCTCTCCACTGGAGTTGGTGAAGCTCCGGCCGGAAGCCGTGTGCAGCACGTCCTCCACGTCCACCGGCGGATGACCGGTCAGCTCCTCCAGGTCGGCGGTGGTGAGACCGCTGCCCGAGGCGACCAGCAGGCCGAGGACGTCCCGCGCGGCGGGCGTGCCGCGCAGCAGGCGCTTCAGGTCCTTCTCCAGCACGTCGCGCTTCACCTTCGCCTCGGGGGAGGGGGACAGCGGGCGGATCACGTCCGGATCGCGCAGCGGGTGGTGTTCGGGGACCTCGTGCGGGAGCGGGGGGTTCAGGCGGCCGGACACCACCACCCGCGTCCCTGCAGGGGGGTTCGCGGGCAACAGGGCGGCGATGCTGTGGGACTCGGCGGAACCGTCCGCGCCCCGGTCCTCGTCCAGCCCGTCCACCACCAGCACCAGGCGTTCGCCCTGGTCCTCGCACCGCTCCGCCGCTTGCTTCAGCAGCCCGAGCAGACCGGGGTCGGTGAACTCGCGCGGCAGCGGGGTCCCGAGGAGCGCGCAGAGCTGGACGGTCACCTCGCGCAGGAATGCTGACCGGTCGCTCTGCTCCGCCAGACCCGCCGTGATGAAGAACGACACAATCCGAACGCCCTCCGGCGGGTGCAGCGCGAACCACGACAGCAGTGCCGACTTGCCCGCCCACGCCTCCGCGCGCCACCACAGGTAGCGGTCGGGCCCCGCGCAGAACGCCGCCAGTTCGGCCAGCTCCGCCTCGCGTCCGACCAGTTCGTCCGGCGCGATCCGCCGGACCTGCTCCAGGTAGAAGTCCGAGGGCACCGCACCCGCGACGAGGTTGATCGCGCCGTGGTTCACGCCCACCTGCACCAGCAGGTTGGCCGTGCTGTCAGTCACCGAGTTGGTCGAGCGCACCGGCTGATCCTGACCCACCGGCACGCCATCAACGCCGCACTAGTGCGGCCCCAGGCGATTCACGCCCGAGCCCCGCGCCGAGGCACCAGCAACACCCCCACCAGCGGGATCACCGCCATCCCCAGCCACATCGCCGCCCCGCCCGCCTCCGCGACCGCCCCCAGCGGCGCCGAGGTGGCCAGGACCAGCAACCCCGACAGCGACGACATCGCCCCCATGAACGTCCCCAGGAGCCGCTCGTCCACCAGGTCCGGCACGAGCGCGCGCGCCGCCGGGGCCGCCAGCATCTGGCCGCCGGTCAGCAGCACCACGAACACCACCGACCCCGCCAGGCCGGTCGCGGGCAGCAGCGCGGGCAGGGCGCAGCCGGCCACCAGCACGCCCAGGCCCCACCGCAGCGCCGCCGCCGGGGTCAGCGCCCGCCCGGCCCACTTCGACAGCGGCACCTGCAGCGCCACCACGATCACCGACGACAGCGCGAACAACCACCCCAGCGCCGCCTGACCACCCGTCGCCCGCTCCAGCTCCGCCGGGAGCGCCAGGTACATCTGGTTGTAGATCACCAGGTACCCGCCGTACGCCAGGCACAGCAGCAGGAACGCCCGGTTCCCCGCCACGCCCCGGAACGTCAGGGGCGGCGGCGTCACCGGCTCGCGGCCCGGCATCAGGAACCAGTGCCCGACCAGGATCACCACGAACACCGCCGCGCCCGCCAGCGCCACCGCCCGGAACCCCTGCCCCAGCAGCACAGCGCCCAGCACCGGGCCGATCAGCGCCCCGGCCTGCCCGCCCGCGTGGAACGTCCCCAGCAGCTTCGTCCGGGGCTCCCCGGTCCGCTGCTCGCGCTCCAGCGCCTGCCGCGCCACCTCCGACTCCACGGCGGGCGAGAACAGCGCCGCCGCGAACCCGATCAGCAGCACCGCCCCGATCACCGACGCCGTGCCCGAGGCGAACGCCAGCCACCCGAACCCCAGCACCCGCAGCGCGCACCCGACCAGCACCGCCGGACGCGGCCCGAACCGGTCCGCCAGCGCGCCGCCGACCACGAACATGCCCTGCTGGCTGAACGTCCGCAGCCCCAGCACCACGCCGACCAGCCACCCGGCCAGCCCCAGCCCGCCGCTCAGGTGCGCCGCCAGGTGCGGGAGCACCGCGTAGAACCCCACGTTGAACGCGAACTGCGTCCCCACCAGCAGCCTGGCGAGCGCGTCCGCGCGCACCACCCCGCGCTCGACCACCGCGCGACCCATCTACGACCTCCTCGGAACACGGGCTGAGGCGGCCAGGGACACGGCGAACACCGCCAGCGCCAGCAGGGCGCCCGCGGGGGCCAGCGTCGCCCACGGCGCGCGCTCCACGTACGGCAGGGTCTCCGACAGCAGCAGGCCCCACTCGGGGGCGGGCGGCGGAGTGCCCAGCCCGAGGAATCCCAGGGACGCCAGCGCCAGCGCGATGCTCGGCAGCCGCAGCACGGCGTGTCGCGCCAGCGGCCCGACCACGGCCGGTAGCACGTGCTTGCGCAACGTCCACACCGGACTCGCGCCCAGCGCCCGGTTCTCCGCCACGTGCTGCGCCGCCCGAGCCTCCTCGACCAGCGACGCCGCGTGCTCCGACAGCACCGGCCAGGACACCAGCGCCACGGCCAGCGCCGCGCTGCCCCCGTCCGGCCCGAGCGTCGCCGCCACCAGCAGCCCCGCGATCACCGGCGGCACCGCGTTCGCCGTCTCCGCCGCCGCCCGCGTCACCGAGGGCAGGAACCCCAGCAGCAGGGCCACGACGAACGCGAACGCGCACACCGCGACCGCCACGCCCACCGTCGCCAGCGCCCCGTGCCCGACCCGCGCCAGCACGTCCCGCCCCAGCGAGTCGGTGCCCAGCGGGTGCGCCCAGCCCGGCGCGGACAGCCGCGCGGCGGTGTCCAGGCGCAGCGGGTCGCGGGTCAGCCCCCACGCCGTCAGCACCGCCACCACGCCGCCCGCGCACGCCACCACGACCCGGTGCCCGCGCGCCGGCGCCTGCGGGGGCGTGATCAGCGCCGCGTCGCGCAGCGCCGGGCCGAGCACCCACCGCCGGGCCAGCGCCGCCAGCACCCCGACGACCACGCCCACCAGCAGCAGCACGATCACCGAGCCCTGCAGCAGCGGCAGGTCCTGCGACTCGGCGGCGCCCAGCGCGGTCCGTCCGACGCCGGGGATCGCGAACACCACCTCCACCGCCACCGCGCCGCCGATGATCCCGACCGCCGAGAGCCCCACCTGCGGCAGCACCGGCGGCAGCGCGCGCCGCAGCACGCCCCGCGCCAGCACCACCCGCGAGCAGCCCCACGACCGCCACAGCGACACCCACTGCTCGCCGAACACCGGTGGCAGCGCGTCGTCCACCAGCCTGCCCAGCACCGCGCCCGCGGGCAGCGCCATCGCCAGCGCGGGCAGCACCAGGTGCTGCGGGCCCTGCCAGCCGTACGGCGGCAACCAGCCCAGCCACACCGACACCACCACGATCAGCAGCGCCGCGAGCAGGAACTCCGGCGCCGCGGCCAGGACCGCCGCCGCCGCCGCGCCGCCGCGCCCGTTGTCCCCGCGCAGCCCGCGCCGCATCGTCGGCGCGCACAGCGCCGCCGCCACCAGCAGCGCGCCCGCCAGCGCCACGCCCATCAGCGTCATCGACGCGCCGAGCCCGGCCAGCACCGACTCCAGCACCGGCTGGCCGTTGACCCACGACGTGCCGAGGTCCCCGCGCAGCGCGCCCGCGAGCCAGTTCCCGAACAGCGCCACCGGGTCCGCGTCCAGACCGAGCTCGCGCCGGATCGACCCGAGCGCCTCCTCGGTCGGCTCCTGCTCGCCGGAGCGGGCGCGCAGGATCGACAGCGCCGGGTCCCGCCCGGCCAACCACGGCACGAGGCCGACCGCGGCGACCACGGCCGTGACGGACACGACCCTGGACGCCGCGGTCCCGAACTTGAACAACGTCAGAAACCCTTGCCCGTCAAGAACTTCGTGGTCAGCGCAGGTGCGTGGCGGAGGTGACCAGCGCCCGCTCGCGCGGGTCCTTCACCGAGTCCGCGACGTTCGCCGCGTCCGCCTGGATGACCCGCTCGTGCAGCATGGGGATGCCCGCGTCGGTGCGCAGGATCGCCGCCTCGGCGGCCAGGATCGCCGCACGCCGCTCGGGACCGGCCTCGGCGCCCTCCGCGGCCTGCACCGCCGCGTCCACGGCCGGGTCGCACAGCTTGGCGAGGTTGAACGACCCGCCGCAGGTGAAGTCCGAGCGCAGGTAGGCGACCGGGTCGCCGGAGTCGAGCACGGTCGCCCGCGACAGGATGAAGACGTCGAACTTGCCCGCCAGCGCGTCCTGCTCGATGTGCGCGTACTCGCGGACGTCCTGCTTCACGGTGAACCCGGCGTCCTCCAGCCGCTGCTGCACGATGGAGGCCACCTCGGGCAGCTCGGCCCGGTCGGTGAAGGTGCCGATGGTGATCGACGCGCCGTTCGCGGCGCCCGGAGCGGTCCGGTCGGCCAGCGGCTCGCGCTCGTCCACGGTCCACGGCAGCGCCGGGCCCAGCAGGCCCTTCGCGACGTCCGCGCGGCCCTCGTAGACGCCCTTCACGATCTCCTCGGCGTCCACGGCCTCGCGCACCGCCGCGCGCAGCGCCGGGTCGGCCATCGGGCCGCTGCGCGTGTTCAGGTACAGCGTGTTGGTGCGCGGCATCGGCACCTCGGTCAGCAGCGCCGGGTCCAGCAGCGCCGCCTGCGACACCGGGATCGTCTCGGCGATGTGCGCCTCGCCGGTGCGCACCGACGCGGCGCGCGCCGTGCCGTCCGGGACGAACGACACGTCCAGGCCGGAGGCCTTGGCCTTCTCGCCCCAGTAGCCGTCGAACCGGTCCAGCGTCGCGGTGCTCGTGCCGCCGACCTCCACCAGCTCGAACGGCCCGCTGCCGGTGCCGACCGGGTTGACCTTGCCGTCCTCGGCGTACGCGCCCGGCGCCAGGATCGCCAGCTGCGGCGACGAGAGCCGTTGCGGCACCAGGGGGTCGGGGGTCGCGGTGGTGACGGTGACCTTGTTCCCGGCGGCCTGCGCGGTGAGCTGGACGCCGTCCAGGATGCGCGGCTTCGGCGACGCCTTCCCGGCGCGGGTCAGCGTGTTCACCACGGCGTCGGCGGTCAGGTCGCTGCCGTCGTGGAACTTCACGCCCTCGCGGACGGTCAGCTCCCAGGCGGTGTCGGAGGTCCTGGTCCAGTCGGTCGCCAGACCGGGCAGGGCGTTGCCGTCCGCGTCCAGCTTCACCAGGGTCTCGGCGGTCGACCAGCGGGACAGCTTGAACGCGTCGTCGCTGAACGGGGTCAGGCCGAAGCGCGGCGGCTGGAGCATGGCGATCTTGATGCGGTCCGAGGTCGGACCTTCCGCCGCCTGCTCGCCCGCGAAGCAGCCCGACGTGGCGAGCAGCAGGGGGACGGTGAGCAGGGCGAGCGAGGTGGGGAAGCGCACGGGGACACCTGGGTGGGGATCGACGACGGGGGTGCGCCCACTGTAAGTGGGACGATAACCGTTTTCATAGTCGGTGTGGGGTGGCGCACGTCGACGGCCGCCACGCGGGTGCTTGACAGGGTTTCCCGATGTCCGGGAAAGCGGGTCGTCGACGCTGGTGGGGGCCGGGCTCACGCCCGCTGGTCGCCGGTGAACCTGCGGGCCACCAGCGCCGCCGCCAGGCTGCGGCAGTCCTGCGGCCGGGTCGGCGACAGCCCGGTCAACCGGTGGATGCGGCGCAACCGGTAGTCGACCGTGTTCGGGTGCAGGTGCAGCCGGGCCGCCGTCGCCCTGCGGTCCAGGTCCAGCGCCAGGTGCACCTCCAGGGTGCGCAGCAGCTCCGGCCTCGGCTCCAGCGCGGCCACCAGCCCCGCCAGCGGCTCCAGCGCCCCGCTCGGCCTGCTCAGCTGGTAGTCCAGCAGCACGTCCGCCAACCGGTGCGCGCCGGGACCCCGGCCGGTCCGCAGCGCCACCTCCAGCACCTCCGCGTTGCGCGCCACCACCGCGGGCACCCCCGGCGCGCCCGCGTACCCGGCCGCCGCCGTCACCGGCACGTCCGCCGCCCGCGCCAGCCGGTCCACCAGCGCCCGCACCCGCGGCCACGCGGGCTCGGCCGCCAGCGGCAGCAGCGCGGTGCCGCCCGCGTGGTCCAGCGCGGTCAGCGCGGGCTCGTCGGCGAACCCGTCCAGCACCGCCAGCACCCGCCGCAGCTTCCGCCGCGCCGAGACCCGCGCGCCCGCCCCCGACTCGTCCCGGTGCGGCGGCAGGAGCAGCTCCAGCGCCAGGTACCCGCCCGGCGCCTCCGGCCCCTCGCCGGCGAGCAGCGCGGCCAGCAGCGCGTGCCGCCCGGACCGCCCGTGCCCGTCGAGCGCGGCCCGCTGGTAGGCGCGCGTCACCTCGGCGGTCAGCTGCCGCTGGAACCCCAGCAGCCCCTCCACCACCTCCAGCACGGTCGGCAGGTCGTCCGGCCCCGCGTCCTCGATCAGCGCCCGGCAGCACAGCGACGCGCCCAGCTGGTACGCCGACAGCACCGCCTCCAGCGGCACGCCCTCCTCGGCGCGCAGCTCCGCCGACTCGCGCTGCGGGCGCAGCTCGACCTCGGTCGCGGGCCCGCGCCGCTCCAGCACGTCCGCGCACACCAGCAGGTTGTGCCGCACGATCGCGGTGATGTCGCCCGCGACCTCCTCGCGCGGCAGGTCCGCGTACACCGGCAGCTCGGCGGTCAACCGCTCCACCACGCGCGCCGCCAGCGCCGAGGCCCCCGCCCGCAGCGCGGGGGCCACCGCCCGGCCCGCGATCCGCGGCGGCGCCTTGTCACCCGTCACAGCGTCCCCCGCGAAAGTCTGCGTCCCGTCCAGTCGATCTCGGCGGTGCCGAGCCCGCAAGATGTGATGTGGCACCTGCCACAGCCGTTCCCCGCCCCGACCGATTGCCGCCGCGACCGCCGACCCGTTCCGCCGTCCGCAGCAACGAATCCCGCCGAAACCCTTTCGCGACAACGCTCTCCGTCGCGACCGGGCCCTGCCCGAAACCCTGCCGCACCCGATCCCTGCCGGGGGTGTTCCCGCATGACCAGCGCGTCCCGCCGTGCCCTGCTGGGCCTGGTCGCACTGACCGCGTCCGCACTGACCGCGATCGCCGTCCCCGCCGCCGCCACCGCGCAACCGCTCGGCTACGCCGCGCTGGGCGACTCGATGGCGTCCGGCCCGCTCATCCCGGACTTCACCGGCCCACTGGCCTGTGGCCGCTCCACCCGCAACTACCCGCACGTGCTCGCCGCGACCCTGGGCGCCGCACTGTCCGACGCCACCTGCAGCGGCGCCCAGACCAAGCACCTCGCGCAGCCGCAGTCGCTGTCCCTGCTCGGCGTCCCGGCGGGCAGCGCGCCGCCGCAGTTCGACGTGCTGCGCCCGGACACCGGCCTGGTCACGATCACCATGGGCGGCAACGACGTCGGCCTGGTCGGCATCGCCCAGGACTGCGTGCGCTGGGACCCGACCGCCGCCCCCTGCAACGGCGAGTTCCAGGAGCGCCTGACCCAGCGCCTGGCCGAGCTGGGCCCGCGACTGGACACCGCGCTCACCACCATCACCGAGCGCTCGCCCGCCGCGCGGGTGGTCGTGGTCGGGTACGGGCTGTACATCCGGCCCGGCGGCTGCTGGCCGGTGCAGCCGGTCCTCGCGCTTGACGCGGACTTCCTGCAGGACGGGGTGGACCGGATGAACGCCGTGCTCGCCGACCGGGCCGCCGCGCACGGCGCCGAGTACGTGGACCTGGTCGCCCCGAGCGCCGGGCACGACACCTGCGCGCCGAACGCCGAGCGCTGGATCGAGGGCTACGTCCCGGTCACCCTCGCCGCCCCGCTGCACCCGAACCGGCGCGGCGAGGAGAACTACGCCCGCGTGATCGCCGAGCACCTGTCGTCCAGTGCCGAGGAGCGCTGACGTGCGGCTCCTGGCGGCCCTGCTCCTCGTCCCGCTGCTCACCGGCGCGACGGGGAGCGCGGGCGCGGCGGGGGAGCGGCCCCCTGACCCCGCTGTCCCTGCCCTCGCTGCCCCGCGCGCCGCGTGCGACCCGCTGGGCGGCGGCGAGTGCGCCCTCCCGTTCCCGAACGACTGGCACACCCGCCCCGACCCCACCACCCCCACCGGCCGCAGGCTCGCCCTGCGCCCGGAGTCCCTGCCCAGGTCGGCGGCGGGGGAGCCGGTCGACCCGGCCGCCTGGAACCGCGCCGACGGCTTCTCGCCCGGCTCCACCGCGCTGGTCCACCTGCCCGGCCTGGACGCCGAGGCCTCCGGCCTGCCCCCGGTCACCGACATCGGCCGCTCCCTGCGCCCCGACGCCCCCGTGGTCCTGCTCGACGCCGCCACCGGCGAGCGCTGGCCGCACTGGGCCGAGCTCGACTCCCAGGCGCCCCCGGACCGCCGCGCCCTGCTGATCCACCCGGCGCGCAACCTCCACGAGGGCCACCGCTACGTCGTCGCCCTGCGCCACCTGCGCGCCGAGGACGGCTCCCCGCTCCCCGCGACCGAGCCCTACCGCGCCCTCGCGGGCCGCAGGCTCCCCGCCGCGCACCCGTTGCGCCCCAGGCAGCTCCAGCTCACCCCCGCGCTCGACCTCCTGGCGCGCAGCGGAATCGCACCCCGCTCGCTCACCCTGGCCTGGGACTTCACCGTCGCCAGCCGCCACTCCCTCACCGGCGACCTGTTCTCCGCGCGCGACGACGCGCTCCGCGCCCTCGGCGACCGCGCCCCAGGGTTCCGGATCACCGCCACCACCGACCCCACCCCCGAGCGGGACCCGCTGATCGGCCGCGAGGTCACCGGGAAGCTCACCGCCCCCAACTACCTCGCCCTCCCCGGCGGCCCACCCGGTTCCACCCTGCTGCGCGACCCCCGAGGCGTCCCGCGGCGCAACGGCGACCTGGAAGCCGACTTCCGCTGCGTCATCCCCAGATCGGCGTTCCGCACCCCCGCCAGACCCGCCCTCTACGGCCACGGCCTGCTCGGCTCGCTCAACGAGGTCGGCGCGCGCAACGTCCGCGCCATGGCCGCCGAGCACGGCTTCGCCTTCTGCGCCACCGACTGGATCGGCATGGCCAAGGCCGACGTGCCCGTGGTGCTGGCCGCGCTCGCCGACGTCACCGGCTTCCAGGCCGTGCCCGACCGCAGCGTCCAGGGCATCCTCAACGCGGTCCTGCTCGGCCGCGCCCTCACCCACCCCGACGGCCTGCCCGCGCACCCGGCCCTGCGCGGCGACACCGCCCCGCTGCTCGACCCCGCGGCGGGTCTGGTCTTCGACGGCAACAGCCAGGGCGGCATCCTCGGCGGCGCCCTGGTCGCCGCCGACCGGGACATCCGCGCGGCCGTCCTGGGCGTCACCGGCATGAACTACGGCCTGCTCCTGAACCGCAGCAGCGACTTCGCCCCGTTCCAGGCGGTGCTGGGCGCCGCCTACCCGGACCCGGTGGCCCAGCAGGTCGTCATCGCCCTCATGCAGCTGCTGTGGGACCGCGCCGAGACCAACGGCTGCGCGCCGCTCCTGCGCGGGCGGAAGGTGCTGCTGCACCTCGCCTTCGGCGACCACCAGGTGGCCAACGCGGCGGCCGAGGTCCAGGCCAGGACGGCGGGCGTCCCCGTGCTCACCCCGAGCCTGGTCCCCGGCCGGAGCCCGGACGTCGTGCCGCACTGGGGCATCCGCCGCGTCCGCGCCCCGCACGCCGGGAGCGCACTGGTGCTGTGGGACAGCGGAACCCCAGCCCCACCACCGGGGAACGTCCCCCCGACCGGGGGCCACGACCCCCACGAGGACCCCAGGCACTCCGCCGCCGCACGCGCGCAGAAGGCGGAGTTCCTGCGGACCGGCCGCGTCGTCGACGTCTGCGACGGCGCGCCCTGCACTGCTGAACCCGTCGAACGGTGAGGAGCGTCATGCGCGGTCTTCGTGTTGTGGTGGCAGCCATCGGGGTGCTCGGGCTCGTCACGGGGCTGACCGCCCCGGCGGGCGCGGCCCCCGAGGCGGTCGCGTTCACCCAGGCCACCGCCGTGCGCGGCGCGGACGGCGGCCACGCCCTGTCGTGGGCCTCGGCGGCGGGCTCGGTCCGGATCACCGCCGTCACCTCGCCCGACGCCACCGGCGGCGTCGAGCTCGGCCAGTCCGGTGGCACCGGCGCGCTGACCGTGCCCCCGCTGCCCGCCGCCGACCGCTGGTACTTCCGCCTGACCCCGGACCGGGGCGACCCGCTCGTGGTCGCCGACCGGCACCTCGGCTTCGCCTCCGCCAGGAACTTCCGCGACGTGGGCGGCTACCGCACCTCGGACGGCCGCTGGGTGCGCAGCGGCGTCCTCTACCGCTCCAACAAGCTCAGCGGCCTCGACGCCGACGAGCAGCGCAGGCTCACCGGCCTGGGCGTGGTGAAGGTGGTCGACCTGCGCAACCTCGTGGAGCGCCTGGAGGAACCCGACCGCCTGCCCGCGGGCGTCGCCCACCAGGTCGCCGACGTCGCCTCCCTGGAGCACGGCGTCCGCTTCCACGACCAGGCGCTCATGACCCTCCTGGAGGCCATCGCCGCGGGTCTGCTCTCCGGCTCCTCGGACCTCGGCCAGTCCGTCGGCTACCCGTTCATGGTGAACTTCGTCGGCGCCGACCGCGCGTTCCGCGACTTCCTGACCGCCGTGGCCACCGCCCCCGGCCCGGTCGTCGTGCACTGCTCGGCGGGCAAGGACCGCACCGGCTGGGCCACGGCCGTCCTGCTCACCCTGCTCGGCGTGCCGGCCGAGGTCGTGGAGGCGGACTTCCTGGCCAGCAACACCTACACCGGCAACCCGAGGGCCGTGGAGCTGTCCTGGTTGCGGGCCGCGCAGAACCAGGTCCAGCGCCTGTACGGCGGCTTCGACGCCTACCTGCGCCAGGGCATCGGCCTGGACGAGGCCACGATCACCGCGCTGCGCGCGAAGTTCCTGGTCTGACCCGGCGGCACCCGGCCCGTCAGCGCCGGGCGCCCGCCCGCCTCCTCGTCGACGCGGGGGCCCGCGTGCCCATCACCGGCCGCGGACGGCGGCGGAACGCTGCCCTGACCCGCCTCCCCACCCCCGATCGCGTGATCATCCCGATGAACCCGATCCGGGCGTTTCGGGGACTCGGTCGAACGGGTACGGGAGGGTTGACGGTTCCCAACCGCCGAGTGGATGAGAGGTCACGCCGATGCAGGTGCAGGTCAACATCGACCGCAGTGTCCAGGGTGGGGAGAAGCTGACCGAGTTCGCCACGTCCGAGCTGGAGACCTCCCTCGCGAGGTTCGACGGGTGGGTGACCAGGGTCGAGGTCCACTTCACCGAGGAGACCGCAGCCAAGGGCGAGGACCTGCGCTGCGCCATCGAGGCCCGTCCGTCGGGCGCCCAGCCGGTCGTGGTCAGCCACCACGCCTCCACGGCGGGCGAGGCGTGCGTCATGGCGGTCAAGAAGCTCCACAAGGCGCTCGACACGCGCTACTCCAAGGCCCACGACCACAAGGGCGCCGACAGCATCCGCCACCAGGACGTGGGCGAGCCCCTGGACGAGGTGGCCGAGGAGCTGACCGGCGAGCCGCTGGCCAAGTGAGCCGCGCCCGGCGCCGCCGCGGCACCGAACCGCCGCGGTGGCGCCCGGCCGCCCCGCAGGTGTGGGGCATCCCGCAGTCCCGCCCGGCCTTGCACTACTCTCCGTGGAGGAGAACCGCCCGGAAACCGCGCCCGGCTCACTGTCCGTGCCCGCGCGTCGGCATGTCGCGCACTGGTCCGCTCCCAGGACCTGTAAGCTGGGAACGTCCGGGACTTGAAACCACAGGTCCGCGCACTCGACAGCGCCCCCAGCACGTGGGCGCGGTGAGGTTGGGGCCCCCACCCGAGGGCCCGGTGATCCTGGTGGGCGAAGACCGCGTGGTGAGCAGCACCCACGTCGACAACGACACGGCGTGGCGAAGCGCCCCCTGCCCTGCCCTCCTGGTGGGCCCGGACGGCGTCGTGCTCGGCCTGAACCGGGCCGCGAGCACCCTGCTCCCCTCGATCGTCGAGGGCGGGCGGCTCGACGACGGCTGGCTGGCCGACGCGCACCGCCACCACCTCGAACCCGCCGCCGCGGGCGCCGCCGCCGAGGCGGGCGCCCTGATCACCGGCGACTTCGGCCCCCGCAGCTTCGCCGCGCACCCGGTCGACCACGGCGGCGGCACCGTCGCCTGGTGGCTGGTCGAGGACACCGAGCGCCGGGGCGCCCTGGCCGAGCTGGCCGTCGAGCGCGAGCGGGCCGCCCTGCTGGACGAGATGTCCTCAGCCTTGTTCACCTCCCTGAACGTCGAGCGCTGCGCTCGCGTGGCCGTCCGCCTCGCCGCCGCGCACCTGGCCGACGCCGCCCTGATCATCTCGCCCGGAGGCCGCGACTACCCGGTCACCCGCTGCGCGCGCGGCGAGTCCCCGGCGCACACGCGCATCGTCATCGACCCCGACGAGGTCCCCGGACTCGGCGAGGCGCTGCGCGGCTTCCCGCCGGTGCCGTCCCGCTGGATCGACCCGTCGGCGGCCCCCGACTGGCTGCTGCCCGACGGCTTCGGCGAGGCGGGCTCCATCCTGGTCACCCCGCTGCCCGGCCACGGCGTGCCCGCGGGCGCGCTGATCCTGGTGCGCCGCACCGCCGTGCGCGGCTTCAGCCCCGACGAGGAGGCGTTCGCCCGCCTGTTCGCGGCCCGCGCGGGCGTGGCCATGTCGGCGGCCCGCATGTTCGCCCAGCAGGCCTCGATCACCGAGACCCTGATGCGCGAGCTGCTCCCGCCCACGCTCACCCACGTGGGCGGCGTCGAGTTCGCGGGCCGCTACCGCCCGTCGCAGGACACCGAGCGGGTCGGCGGCGACTTCTACGACGTGCACGAGGGCGAGAACGGCGAGTCCCTGGTGGTGCTCGGCGACGTGTGCGGCAAGGGCCTTGAGGCGGCCGTGCTGACCGGCAAGGTCCGCACCGCCCTGCAGGTCCTGCTCCCCATGGCCGACGACCACCACCGGATGCTCACCCTGCTCAACGAGGCGCTGCTCAACAACGGCAGCACCCGGTTCGTCACGCTCGTGCTCGCCTCCGTCACCCGCGAGGGCACCTCGGTGCGGCTGCGCCTGACCAGCGCGGGCCACCCGCCGCCGCTGATCGTGCGCGCGGGCGGCGAGGTCGAGGAGGCCGACACCACCGGCACCCTCATCGGCGTGCTCCCCGAGATCGAGAGCACCACCGCCGAGGTCGTCCTCGGCCCCGGCGAGACGTGCCTGCTCTACACCGACGGCATCACCGAGGCCAGGGGCGGCCCCATGGACACCGCCATGTTCGGTGAGTCCCGGCTACGCCGCGCGCTCGCCGAGTGCGCCGGGATGCCCGCCGAGGCCGTGGTGGAGCACGTGCAGATGCTCGCCGCGCACTGGGTCGGCGCCAGCGACCACGACGACATGGCCGTGCTGGCGGTCACCGCGCCGCGCGGGCAGCACCTGACGGCGGTCGGGGGGCACGGTCCGGGGCGGTTCACGTCATGACGGCGGCCGAGACGACGGTGCTGGCCGAGCGCGCCGAGCTGCTCTGGCGGGCGGTGGCGGCCGGTGACGAGCACACCGCCACCGATGTCGTGCTGGCCGCGCTCGACTCCGGGCTCGACCCCGAGTCGGTGCTGCTGGACGTGATCGCGGGCGTGCAGCGGCGGGTCGGCGAGGAGTGGGTGGCGAACCGGCTCACCGTCGCCCAGGAGCACGCGGCCACCGCCATCAACGACCGGGTCGTCACCGTGCTCGGCGTGCGCGTGCGCACCAAACCCACGCTCGGCCGGATCGTGGTCGCGTGCGTGGACGGCGAGTGGCACGCGCTGCCCGCCCGGCTGCTGTCCGAGGTGCTGAAGCTGCGCGGCTTCCAGGTCGACTACCTGGGCGCGCAGGTGCCCGCGCCGCACCTGGTCACGCACCTGCACCGCACCGACCCGGAGGCCGTCGCGCTGTCCGGCTCGCTGGCCACCAGGCTGCCGACCGCGCACGCCACGATCACCGCCTGCCAGGCCGCGGGAGTGCCCGTGCTCGCGGGCGGCCGGGCGTTCGGCGTGGACGGGCGGTACGCGCGGCTGCTCGGCGCGGACGGCTGGGCGCCCGACGCGCGCGCCGCCGCCGACCACCTCGCGGCCGGTCCGCCGCCCAGGCCGAGGTCCGGCCACCAGCCGATCGACGACCTGCCGCACCTGGGCGACCAGGAGTACACCATGATCTCCAGGACGGCCCAGCAGTTGGTGAAGGCCGTCTACACGGGACTGGAGGAGCGGCTGCCGGTGATGCGGACCTACACCGAGCAGCAGCAGGAGCGCACCGCCGAGGACCTCCTGCACATCGTCGAGCACCTCGCGGTGGCGCTGTACACCGACGACCCCGAGCTGTTCACCGACTTCCTCGGCTGGACCGGGGACGTGCTGTCCTCGCGCGGCGTCCCACCCGCGTTCCTACGCCCCGCCGTGGACCTGCTGTCGGCCGAGCTGCGCGACTTCCCGAGGGCGACGGCGTTCCTGGCCGCCCACGGCACCACCGCGTCCGACCCGTTGAGCCCCCACGACCACGCACTCGCCCACCACCCCTCCGACCCCGGACCCGCCGCATGAGCCGACCACACCCCCTGACCTGCACGCGCGTCGTCGACGGCGGGACCGCCGACGTCGCGGTGACAGGAGATCTCGCCTACGACACCGGTGACGTCCTGCTGGCCACCGTGGTCGACGCGCTGGAGGAGGGCGGGGTCACCGACGTGCGCATCGACTTCGCCGGCCTGGAGCTGTGCGACTCGTACGGCCTCGCGACCCTGCTGATGATCCACCGCAGGGTCGTGCAGGCGGGCGCCCGCCTGCACCTGGAGAACCGCCCGACGACGCTGGAGCGGCTGATGCGCCGCACCAACACCCTGGGCCACCTCACGAGCACCCCGGCGGCGGACCGGATGGACCGGCTGGACCGGTTCGACTAGGGCGTGTCCTGCGGATCTTCACCTCAGGTGGAGGAGATGCAGGCCAGGACGATCTCGGCGCGGTGGTGGGCGATCCGGGCGACACGTTCCCGAACAGCGACCATGATCCGCCGCCGCCGTAACGCGGTGCGGGTGTTCGGGTGGGCGCAGGCCTGGTCGGCGACCACCCGCACCCGCCGCCCGTCCACGTCGATCCGACCCGAACGCGACAGGGGCCTCCACGGCCCGTACCGCTCCGGCAGGCCCCGCCACGGTGCGCCGGCGCGTTCCCTCCGCAGGATCGCGTCGACGACCTGCCGGTGGCCGCGCCACCGGCCACCGCGCCGCCCGCCCTGCGCGGGCGGCAACGGCGCGATCACCGCCCAGGCCCTGCCCGTCAGCTCACCACGTCCGACCACCCACCCCCATCAGCACGCGATCATGAAAAAGATCCGCAGGATATGCACTGGCCGGTCGCGGAGGGTCCCCGTCGCCCGCCTCGTCCAGCGCCGAGTCGCGCTTCGGGACCCCGCACCACAAATGGTCGACTGAGTTAGGTTAGCCTCACTACATGCTGCTCCTCGGGCGCCTGCGCCCCGCCGCCCTGCTCCTGACCTGCGTCGCGGCCCTGTCCGCCTGCGGTTCCGGCGTCGTCGCTGAGTCCCCGGCCCCCGAGGGGCGCACCGTCGACACCCTCCTCGGGCCGGTCACCGTCCCCGCCGAGGTCGACTCGGTGGTCGTCCTGGAGGGCCGCCGCGACCTGGACGTCGTCCTCTCGCTCGGCCTGCCCCTCGTCGGTCACCCGTACGAGGAGGCCGGTTCGCTCGACCTGGAGTCGCCGCTCGCCGACCGGCTCGCCGCCGCGCGCGACGAGGGGGCCAGGGAGCTCTTCCTGTCCGACGAGATCAACCTGGAGGCCATCGCCGCCGCCGCGCCCGACCTGATCGTCAGCCGCGTCGACGACGTCGAGCCCATCCGCGCCGAGCTGGAGGCCATCGCGCCCGTGCTCGCCATCGGCGACCAGAGCAAGAGCACCTGGCAGGACGACCTGCGCCTGGTCGGCCGGGCCACCGGGCGCGCGGACCGGGCCGAGGCGCTGATCACCGAGTACGACGAGCGCGTCGCCGCGCTGTCCGCCACCTACGCCGCCCAGCTCGCGGGCACCTCCTTCGCGCCCGTCGTGATCTCCTCCGAGAAGGCCGAGGTCCGGCCGGGCAGGCTCATGTCCACCGTGCTGACCGACCTGGGCGCCAAGCCCTCCGCCGCGTTCGCGAAGGCCGTCGAGACCGGGAGGGCCGAGTTCGGGCCCGAGCAGCTGCTCGCCGGGTTCGGCGACGCGGGCGCGCTGATCCCCCTGGTCAACGACCCGCGGACCTGGGAGCAGGTGCGCGGGTCGGCGCTGTACCAGCAGCTCCCGGCCGTGCGCGCCGGGCACGTCGTCCGCTCGGACAAGCAGACCCACGAGGGCGCCGCGCTCACCGCGCTGCACTGCCTGGACGTGGTCGAGCAGCTGCTGAAGACCCTGTGATGACCGGGACCGCCGTCGTCGGGCCCACCGCCGCCCGGACCGGTGGGCCGCGCCCCTGGCGCCTGCCCGCGGGCGCGCTCGTGCTGCTCGCCCTCCTGGCGGGCGCGGTCCTGCTGAGCCTGCTGGTCGGCGGTCGCGGCCTGTCGCCCGCGCAGGTCTGGGCGGCGCTGCTCGGCGACGGCGACCCGGAGTCCTCGGCGATCGTGCTCGGCCAGCGGTTGCCCCGCACGGTCGTCGGGCTGCTCGGCGGCTGCGCGCTGGCCGTGGCGGGCGCGCTCGTGCAGGGCCACACCCGCAACCCGCTGGCCGACCCCGGACTGCTCGGCGTCACCTCGGGCGCGTCGCTGGCCGTGGTGCTGGCGATCTCCCTGCTCGGCCTGACCACCCCCGACGGCTACCTGTGGTTCGCGTTCGCGGGCGCCGCGCTCGGCACGGTCGCGGTCACCGCGATCGGCCTGGCCGCCGGACGTCGGCGGGACGCCTCGCCCGCGTCGCTCGCGCTGGCGGGCGCCGCGGTGTCGGCCCTGCTGAGCGCGATCACCGGCGTGCTCCTGCTGCTCGACGCGGGCGCGCTGGACGTGCACCGCTTCTGGACGGTCGGCTCGCTCGCGGGCGGTCGCGGGTTCGACGTGGTCGCCGCCGCCGGACCCCCGCTGCTGCTGGGCCTGCTGGTGGCGCTCGCCCACGCGCCCGCGCTCAACGCCCTCGCGCTCGGCGACGACCTGGCCCGCGCCCTCGGCCGCCGCCTGCTGCCCGCGCGCCTGACCGGCCTGCTGGCGGTGACCCTGCTGGTCGGGTCGGCGACGGCGCTGGTCGGGTCGCTCGGGTTCGTCGGGCTGGTCGCGCCGCACCTGGTGCGCGGGGCCACCGGGCCGGACCACCGGGCGCTGCTGCCGGTGTGCGCGGTCGCGGGCGCGGTCCTGGTGCTGCTGGCGGACGTCCTCGGGCGGGTGGTGATCGCCCCCGCCGAGCTGCCGGTGGGGATCGTGCTCGGCGTGGCAGGCGGTCCGGCGTTCCTGCTGGTCGTCGTGCGGCACCTGCGGGACGCGCGGTGAGCCGGGACTGGCGGGTGCTCGCGCTCGGCCCGGTGACCGCCCGCTGGCGGCCCAGGACCGCGCTGGTGACCGCGCTCGCGCTGCTCGCGGCGGCCGGGTTCGCCGTGCTGTCGCTGGGTTCCGGCGACTTCCCGCTCGCGCCCGCCCGCGTGCTGGACGTGCTGCTGGGCGGCGGGACGCGGCGGGAGCGGCTCATCGTGCTGGACCTGCGGCTGCCCAGGGTGGTGCTGGCGGCCGTGGTCGGGGGGATGCTCGCGGTGTCCGGGGCGATCACGCAGACCGTGGCGCGCAACGCGCTGGCCAGCCCGGACCTGCTCGGCGTCACCGCGGGGGCGGGCACGGGCGCGGTCGCGGTGCTCGTGCTGGAGGGCTCGGCCGGTGGCGCGCTGCGCGCCGTGGGCGTGCCCGCCGCCGCGCTGCTCGGCGGGCTGCTCGCGGCCGGGCTGACCGCCGCGCTGCTGACCACCACCGGCGCGACCGGCCTGCGACCGCTGCTGGTCGGGGTGGGCGTGTCGGCGTTCTTCGGCGGGATCACCGGCTGGCTGCTGCTGGCCGCGCGCGTCGACGACGTGGAGCGCGCGAACGCCTGGCTCGCCGGGTCGTTGACCGGGCGCGGTTGGACCGAGGTGGGCGGGGCCTCGCTCGCGCTGCTGCTGGTGGCGCTGGCGCTCGTGCCGCTGTCGGCCCGGATCCCCGCCGTGCAGCTGGGTTTCCCGGTCGCGTCGGCGCTCGGGCACCGCGCGGGCCGGGTGGTCGTGGCGCTGCTGCTGTGCGCGGTCGTGCTGGCGTCGGTCGCCGCGTCCGCCGTGGGCCCGGTCGGGTTCGTGGCGCTGGTCGCCCCGCACCTGGCCCGCCTGTCCTGCGCCGCGCCACGTCCCCCGCTGGCCGCGTCCGCCGCGCTCGGCGCCGGGCTGCTGCTCGCCGCGGACCTGGTGGCGCGCACGGCTTTCGCGCCGATCACGGTCCCCGCGGGCGCGGTGACCGCGGTGGTCGGCGCGCCTTTCCTGGTGTGGTCGCTGGTCCGTTCCCGGAGGTTCCCGTCATGAGCACGACGCTGCGCGCCGAGGACCTGGTGGTGCGCTTCGGCGACCACGCGGCCGTGGACGGGGTCGGGCTGACCGTGCCGACCGGGTCGGTGACCGCGGTCGTGGGGCCCAACGGGTGCGGCAAGTCCACCCTGCTGCGCGCGCTCTCCCGGTTGCTGCCTGCGGATTCCGGCCGGGTGCTGCTGGACGGCGAGGACGTGCGCCGCACCCCGCCGCGCGCGTTCGCCCGCAAGGTCGCCCTGCTGCCGCAGGAACCGCAGGCGCCCGACGGGCTGACCGTGGTGGACCTGGTGACGCGCGGCCGGGACCCGCACCGCCGCTGGTACGACCAGTGGTCGAGGCCGGACGAGGAGGTCGTGCTGGACGCGTTGCGCCGCACGGGTTTGGCGGAGCTGGCGGACCGGCCGCTGCACACCCTGTCCGGCGGGCAGCGGCAGCGGGCGTGGATCGCGCTGGCGCTGGCGCAGCGCACCGACGTGCTGCTGCTGGACGAGCCGACGAACCACCTGGACGTGGCGCACCAGCTGGACGTGCTGGACGCGGTGACCTCGTTGCGGGGCTTGACGGTGGTGATGGTCCTGCACGACCTGGGACTGGCCGCCCGGTACGCCGAGCACGTGGTGGCGATGCGCGACGGCCGGGTCGTGGCGTCCGGTCCGGTGGCGCGGGTGCTGACGCCCGCGCTGCTGCGGGAGGTGTTCGACGTGGAGTGCGGCGTGCTGACCGACCCGGAGACCGGGCGGCCGGTGGTGGTGCCGAGGCGGGTGGTGCGCTGACTAGGGTTGGCCGCGTCGAGGCGAGGAGGCCGGGGTGGCGGGGCGCGGCAGGCGCGAGGGCGGCCGGATCGGCGGTCCGACCAGCGTCACGGACCTGGCGGCGACGGAGCTGAGGGCGCGCGTCCTCACCGGGCGGCTGGCGCTGGGGCAGCACCTGGTGGAGCAGGCGGTGGCCGACGACGTCGGGGTGAGCCGGGCCGCGCTGCGCGAGGCGCTGCGCGTGCTGGAGCGCGACGGCCTGGTCGAGCACGTGCCGCGCGCGGGGTGGCGGGTGGTGACGCTGACGCTGCGGGACGCGCACGAGATCGTGGTGCTGCGCGAGCACCTGGAGGAGCTGGCGGTGGACGCGGGCGTTCCCGCCCGCCCGGCGCCGCTGGCCCGCCTGGACGCGGCGGTGCGCCGCATGGAGGCGGCGGCCGACGCGGCCGACGGCGCCCCGGCGGCCCTGGACGGCCTGGAGTTCCACCGGGCGTTCATCGGCCTGCCGGACAACCGGAGGCTGACCGCCGCGTTCGAGACGATCGCGCACCCGCTGGGCGTGCTGATGAGCCTGAACCGGGGCGCGCACGAGGAGGTGGAGACGCTGCACGAGCTGGCGGCGCGGCACCGGCGGTTGTGCGACCTGGTGGCGGCGGGGGAGTCGGGGGAGGTGCGGCGGGAGCTGCGGTCGCACCCGACGACGGCGTTCCTGGGCCGGGCGGACCTGTCGGCGGACGGGGCGGGGCCGGAGGCGCTGGCGTGGGCGGCGGAGCGGATGGGGCGCTGAAGCTGGTGCGCTGCCGGGTGCTCCGGCCGCTCTTGACCTGGAGCTAACTCGAAGTCCTAGGTTCTCCCTCGCTGGTTCTCCCCACGGTGAGAGGTGTTCCGCACGTGCCCACCACCAGTTCTGGTTGCTGCGCAACCCCTCCCCGGCGGACCTCTCCCCGGAGGGCGCCCCCATGACCGTGCCCGAACTGCGGACCGCGACGGCGACCTACCTGCGCGCGGCCACGCCGCGCCTGCGCGAGCGCATCCACGAGGGTGTCGAGGACGCGGACCACGTGGCGGCGCTGGGGGTGCTGCAACGGATGATCCAGAACGTCTCCTGACACCCGGCCCCCGCTGCCCGTCCTGGGGGGCGGGCAGCGGGGAACCCCGCTACCGCTCTCGCGGAAGGCCCAGCCCGCGCCCATCGCCCGGTGGACCGGGCCCTGCGGCCTTCGGCCTCACCCAGGGGGGCACCCGGCCAGGCGCCTGACCGCCCCCGCTGCCGTGGCGCGGAACATCGGCGCCGTCACCGCGTCGGCCGAGCGGCGCGTCACGTCACCGCACATCACGCCGCCGCGCAGGAACCCGAACCAGGGGCGGTCCGGAGCACGGTCTCCCCACCCGTGCCCGAACAGCGCCCCGGAACCGCCGTCAGGTCGCCGCGGCCCTGCGGTTCTGCCCTGGCCAGCGCGTTCCGGCTGCCGAGGGAAGCCGTCCCGTCACAGCTCCCCACCCGCCTCCACCCACCCGACCAGGTCCGCGGTCACCAGCTCGCCGTCCTCCGCGACGTCCGGCCCCACCGCCCCGAGGTCCAGCCGGTGCACCGACTCCCGGTCCCGCCCGTGCCGCCGCATGAACAACCCCGCCCCGCCGCTGTCGTCGCCCACCAGCACCCAGTGCGGCGCGTAGCGCGCGACCTCGAACGTGGCGTTCCGCTCCCCGAACGAGTCCGGCCCGTACACGTGCACCCCGTTGTCCAGCAGCGCTCCGGGCGTCATCCGCCACAGCCGGGCCACGGCCGGGTTCGGACCGTCGCGCAGGCCGAGCGCCAGCGCGACCCGCGTGGTCAGGAACCCGGCGAACGACTCGGCGACCACCCCCTCGTCACCGACCACCCGCCGCTCCCCGCCGACCTCGTCCCCGAACCGGTAGGCGGCCCCGCAGTCCCCGTCCCGCCAGAACACCAGGCCGTCCGCGTCGAACTCCTCGACCCCCAGCGGCGCCCCGTCGACCACCCCACCGCCGAACTCCGCCAGCCACCACCGGTAGGACGGCGGCAGCGCGGTCCCGGCGGACAGCTCGACCGAGCGCAGCAGCCCCTCGGGCGCGGGCGTGGACCACGGGCGGATCGACGGGGCGGAGTCGACCAGCTGGCGCAGCAGCGTCATGTCGGGGAGCACACCGGGCACTCTGCCACGCGACCGCCGCGGCACGGGGGCAATCCCGCCCGCTCGCAGTTCTGCGGAGGAACGCCGTTCTCCGACGCGCGACCGCAGAACTCGGTGAACACCCCGCCGCGCTGTCAGCCTGGTGGTGGATTCCGCCTGGCTGCCCGCCGACCGACGATTCCGGGGTGGTCGAGCCGAATCCCCCCGGAGCGGGCGTCGCTCCGGAAAGTCGTGACTGGGTCCTGGAGTTCGAGCGGGTCGGCAGCCGGGAGGAGTTCACCGCGCTGCTGCGCGGGGCGCGGTCCGCGGGCGGCCGGTCCATCCGCGAACTGGCCAGAGCGGCCGACGTCCCGGCCAGCACCCTCGGCGGGTACTTCTCCGGCAGGCACCTCCCCCTGGTCGGGCGAGCCGATCAGGTCGTGCGCGTGCTGGAGCGCTGCGGGGCGACCGGGGACGGGTTGATCGGGGCGGTGCGCGCCGCGCTGGAGAAAGCGCATCGCGCGCCACCCGGTACGCCGGGGTGCGGCGCCGTGCCACCTCCCGAACGCGCGGAACGGATCTCCCGTGGACGCGAGGAATTGACCAGGACCGTTCTCGAGGCCCTCGCGGAACTGCCCGCCGGTGGCGCCCTCGTCGTCCTCGGCGCGGGGGAGACCCCGCTGCTGCGCGCCGAGGCCGTCGTGCTGACCCCGGTCGGCGACCGCGAACCCGCGCGCCCCGTCTTGCCCTGGTCGGCACGACTGGCGCGCGGGCTCGGCACGGCCCTGCTCTGCCTGCTCCTGCTCAGCGCTGCCCTCTGATCGCGGGGTGGCCGCGCCCCCACCCCCCGATCAGGCCCGCGTCAGCTGGTCAGCGGCAGGTCTCGATGCCGGGGATCCAGTAGCTGTAGCCGGTGTTGATGTTGGCGTCGGCGGCGAAGCCCTCCCTGCCGGTGCCCTCCCAGACGACGTAGTCCCAGAGCGCGCTGGTGCCGTAGTACCTCGTGACCCGCTCACCCAGCGTCTGGCACACGATCCGCACGCCTGTCCACGCGGCGAGGTTCCCGGTGTAGCCGCACCCGCTGCTGGCGCAGGTCCGCAGGTTCGCGCCGTGCCCGCCGACCTGGGCCGGGTGCCAGCTCGCCTGCGCCGTGCCCGTCGTGACGGTCAGCGCGAGCAGCGCCGTGCCGATCGCCGCCGCGCGGCCCAGCGCCTTCTTCGTCCTGGTCATGGTTCTCCCTGCGCTCGACGCCCGCACCGGCTCACCGCTCCCGGATCGACCGCTCGATCGCCCCCGCCGTGCGCGCGAACGCCGCCACCGCCTCCGCGTCCAACCCCTTCGCGCTCACCGACTCCAACCTCCGCCACACCCCTTCCAGGGGTTCCCGCAGCGCCTCCCCGGCCTCCGTCAACCGGACCCGCAGCACCCTCCGGTCCTCCGCCGTCGGCTCCCGCGCCACCAGCCCCGCCTGCTGCATCCGGGACAGCGACTTCGACACCGTCGACGGGTCGATGCCCACGGTGTCCAGCAGTTCCGACTGGGTCTGCCCGTCGCGCTCGTACAGGCTCATCAGCAGCAGCTCCTGCCCTGGGTGCAAGCCGTGCTCGCGCAGCAGTTCGGCCGCGTAGTTGCGGTGCGCGCGCACGAGCGACACGAGCGCGGCGCTGAGCGGGTACGCGCGGGCGAGGGGTGGGTCGTGGTCCATGGTGCCGCCCATCCTAGGTGTCCACCTGCGGTTTTACCCGGTCGCGGGGCACGCGCGGCGCTATTCCCGACCGGGCTGTGCCGATCGTCTCGCGCCAGATGGTTGGCTAGCCACTCAATCTGCCGCTACGTTCATGTGGCCAGCCAAGGAATCCGGGAGGACCTCCAGTGACCACCACCCCGCTCAGCCCCGTCACCCTCGGCGACATCGACCTGCCCCACCGGCTGGCGATGGCCCCGATGACCCGCAGCCGCGCCCTCCCCGACGGAACCCCGTCGCCCCTCGCCGCCGACTACTACGCCCAGCGCGCCTCCCTCGGCCTGCTCATCACCGAGGGCGTCCAGCCCTCCGCCGACGGCCAGGGCTACCTCCTCACCCCCGGCCTGCACGACGACGCGCACGTCGAGGGCTGGCGCGAGATCGCCGACCGGGTGCACGCCGCGGGCGGCAAGCTCGTCGTGCAGCTCATGCACGTCGGCCGCGTCTCGCACCCCGACAACACCCCGCACCACCGGCAGCCCGTCGCCCCGTCCGCCGTCCGGGCCGAGGGGCTGATGGTCACCGCGACCGGCACGCAGCCCTTCGCCGAGCCGCGCGCCCTGTCCACCGAGGAGATCGCCGCCACCGTCGCCGACTACCGCCGCGCCGCCGCCGCCGCGATCGCCGCGGGCGCGGACGGCGTGGAGATCCACGGCGCCAACGGCTACCTGGTGCACCAGTTCCTGTCCAGCAACGCCAACACCCGCACCGACGGGTACGGCGGCACGGTCGAGGGCCGCATCCGGTTCGCCGTCGAGGTCGCCACCGCCGTCGCCGAGGAGATCGGCGCGGGCCGCACCGGCATCCGCGTCTCGCCGGGGAACCCGTACAACGACGTCCGCGAGGACGACGTCGAACCCCTCTACACCGCCCTGCTGGCCGCGCTCGCCCCGCTCGGCCTGGCGTACCTGCACGTCGTGCACGCGGGCGACGAGGCCCTGCTCAAGAAGATCCGCGCGAACTGGCCGACCGGCCTGATCGTCAACCGGGCGGGCGGCGAGATCGCGGCGCGACTGGCCGACGTCGAGTCGGGCCTGGCGGACGTGACCTCGTTCGGCGTCCTCGCGCTTGCGAACCCGGACCTGCTCGCGCGCATCGAGGCGGGCGAGTTCAACGAGGCGGACCGGGCCACGTTCTACGGCGGCGACGCGCGCGGGTACACCGACTACCCGGCGCTGAACGCCTGATCCGCACCGCGGGCCGCACACCGCGCGAATTCCCCGCGGCGTGCGGCGGCGCATTCGCGGGAGAAGCAATTCCCCGCCTGGGGGCTGGCCGCGCTATCCCTCGTTCGGCGGACTGAACGAACTTCAACCGCCGTGGACGTCGTCCTGTCGCTGTTGCTTCTGGTAGCTTACGGCAAGTGTTGCCTGGAGTGCTGGGAACGACTTCGACCGCGCATGTCGGGCGTGGGCGCGGTCTCGCCTCCGGTAAAACACCCCATCCACTCGCTCGGGTGTCCTGCGCACGGGAAAACCTCGTCCAGGGCCACCCGGTCGGCCGGATGGCCCTGGACGCCCGGAATCTGCTCGTACGACGGTGCTGGCACACCGAGGTCAGAATCCGGGCCGGGGGATCACTTGTGTCGCCGCAACCAGGTGAGCATCTGGATTCCCAGGGCGAGGCCCTGGACGGTCAGCAAGACCGCCTGGGCCTCGCCTCCCCCGTGCGAGTCCACCGCCGCCAGGAACTCCACCCACGCGAGGTAGTGCCTGGTGGTGACGGTGAACTCGGTTAACCTCCGGCGCCACGCCGACTCCTCGCCGTGGGCGGGGAGGAAATCCGGCGATCTCGTGGACATCTGACTCCTGTTCTCCGCTCCCCTCGGGTCGGTGCGCGTGGTCGTTCGACTGTGCGACACCTCCGAAGGAATGCCGCTTCGTGACTTCGCGAGCGTTCTTCGCTGCGCGGGGAAGACAGTAAGCGCGTGTGGACGCCCACGTCAAAGCAATGATGTTCAGCGGGCCCCGATGCCGGGGAACCTCCGGGCGCAGGTGGCCGAAACGGGTGAGAAATGCCCCGCCGCTTTTTCACTCTTACGTGGCTGAAGCAACGCGCTGTAACTTTTTTGCGGCCCGTCCGCCAGCTCGGGCTACACGAAAGTGAAAATTCCGATATAAACGAATTGACGAAGGATCGGATACGCACAAAAAATGTGACCACGATCACTCGGTTAAAGTTTCGAGCCGCGCTCGCTCGCTTTCCGCACAAATGCACGGGGCCCGGACAGAACAACCGTTGCGCGCACTCAACAAAATAGCCGCGCCCGCCCCGCAGGGCAAGCGCGGCCCACGTTCGACCGTCGCCCGGCCCAGCCTCAGGCCGGGTACGCGAACCCCTCGGTGCGGATCAGCACGTACCCCACCGCCTCCTGGTCCGCGGCGCACTTGTCCGACCCGCACAGCGCGTTGTCCCCGCGCCCCTCGTGCCAGTACAACCGCAGCGGGACCGTGCCGGGGGCCTGGGCGGAGAGGACGTAGCCCTCCACGCGCAGCGGCGCGTAGCCCACGACCTCCTGCTGGGCCACGCACTCGTCCGTCCCGCACACCGCCACGTCCCCGCGCTCCGGGTGCCACATCGAGCGCAGCGGCACCGCGCCCTCCGCGGGGGCCGACAGCACCTTGCCCTCCAGCTGCGCCGGGGCGTACCCCGGCCCGCCCACGAGGCAGCCCTCGTTCAGGCAGGTCGCGTTGTCCTGGAGGTCGCTGTTCCAGTACAGCCACAAATCCTGCTTCACCGGCTCCGGCGGCGGGGTGGACGTGGTCGTCGTGGTCGTCGTCGCGCTGCTCGCCGCGGACGACGGGGCGGGGCCCGACGAGGACGCGGGCGCGGGGGCGGAGGACGACGGCTTGCCCGCCGCCGTCGGGGTCGGGTTCCAGTTGACGAACACCATCGTGGCCGCCGCCGCCAGCGCGGCCACCGCCACGCTCGCCGCGATCACCGTGCCCCACCGGTACCCCGACCCCGGCGGCGGCGTCCGGTCGTCGGGCTCGGCGGCGCGGCCCTCGGGCCCGTCGAACACCGGCTTGAGCTGGATGCGCGTCATCGCGACCGGCGCGGTCAGCTCGGCGGCCGTCACCGGCGGCACCGGCGGCTGCCCGGCCAGCACCCGCTCCACCTGCGCCCGCTGCTCCGCGATCATCCGGTGCACGCCGGGGCTCCACGGCCGGGGCGACGGCGGGATCGGCCGCGCCAGCTCCAGCACCTGCGCGGGCGTCGGCCGGGCGCCGGGGTCGCGCTCCAGGCAGCGCTCCACGATGTGCCGCACGCGCGGCGGCAGCGTCGTCAGGTCCGCGCGCACGCCCACCACGTTGTTGAGCGTCTGCAACGTGGACGACCCGGTGAACGGGCTCCGCCCGGTGCACGCCGCCGCCAGCACCGCGCCCAGCGAGAACACGTCGCCCGCCGCGCCCGCCATGCCGGTCTCGATCTGCTCCGGCGACATGAAACCGGGGGAGCCCACCAGCGAACCGGTGTGCGTCAACTGGCTGTTCGGGTCGTCCACGGCCTTGGCGATGCCGAAGTCGATCACGCGCGGACCGTCGTCGGTCAGCAGCACGTTCGACGGCTTGAGGTCCCGGTGCACCAGCCCGACCCGGTGGATCTCCAGCAGCGCCGTCGCGAGCCCGGCGGCCAGGCGCAGCGCGGACTCCTCGGGCAGCGGACCGGCCGTCGCCACGGCCTGCTGCAACGACGGCCCCGGCACGAACACCGACGCCAGCCACGGCACCTCGGCGTCCGGGTCGGCCTCGACCACGGCCGCCGTGTACGCGCCGGACACCCGCCGCGACGCCGCGACCTCGCGCGCGAAGCGGGCCCGGAACTCGGCGTCCCCGACCAGCGCCGTGCTGACCAGCTTGACCGCCACCAGCCTGCCGTCCGGCCCGGCGCCCAGGAGCACGCGCCCCATGCCGCCCTGCCCCAGCTCGGCCAAGACGCGGTAGCTGCCGATGGCGGCAGGATCGGAGGCCCCAAGCGGCTTCACGGCATTCCCCTTCGGAACCGGACTCGTCGTGCCCCACCGACGAGGCGCAGGCCACTCTACGTCGCGCACGGGCGGTGAGGAGCACCGGTCCGGCGCACGTCCGCGGGCGCCCCTCGGACACCGGGCAAACCCTTGCGCCGCAAGGAGGACGACCCCGCGTGAACGACGTGCACGGACCGTGCGCGCCCTGGGTCTCAGCCCCGGAACACCTCGACCGCGATCCGCGCGAACGACCGCACCAGCGGATCGCGCCCGCCCTCGCGCCAGGCCACCACGAGCGGGCTCGGCGGCACGTCGGCCAGCGGCACCCACGCGAGCCCGCGCCCGAGCGGCTCACCGAGCGGCGCGATGCCCACGGACCCGTTCCACAGCACGGCCTGCGCGCACTCGGCCACCGTCCGCACCACCGCCCCCTCCCGAGCGCCCGGCCCGCTCCAGAAGGCCCGCCACGCCGGGTCCACCCCGTCCGGCAGCCGGAACCACGGCCGGTCCACCAGGTCCGCCGCCGTCAGCGACGACCGCCCCGCCAGCGGGTCGTCCGCGCGCAGCACCGCCCCGACCGGGTCCAGCCGCAGCACGCGCGTGCCGATCCCGGTGGGGTCGAACGGGGTCCTGGCCAGCGCGACGTCCACCAGCCCGCCCCGGACCCCGGCGGTCGGGTCGGTGAAGTCCGCCTCCCGCAGCACGATCCGCACCGCCGGGTGCCGCTCCCGGAACGCCTCCGCCAACCGCGCCCCGCCCGCCCCGCTCGCGCCGAGCGTCCCGACGGTCAGCGACGCGTCCGCCCCGGCGACCCGCGACCGCACCAGGTCCGCCCGCTCCAGCAGGGCGACGGCCTCGGCGTGCAGCGCGCTCCCCGCACCGGTCAGCTCCACCCCGCTCGCCGACCGCACCAGCAGGACGACCCCGAGGTCGCGCTCCAGCCGCCTGATCGCCCGGCTCAGCGGCGGCTGCGTCATGTGCAGCCGCGCGGCGGCCCGGCCGTAGTGCCGCTCCTCGGCGACGGCCACGAAGTAGCGGAGCAGGCGCAGGTCCATCACCGGCGACGATACCCGCGCGGCACCGGCCGGTCGGAACGGGACTTGGACGCGCCGCCCCGGCCGCCGCGAGGCTGGGCGGCATGAACGAGAGCGCAACCACCGCCTGGCGGCCCGTCGCCGACCTGCCGCAGGCCCGCTCCGAGGTCGGCGTCGCCGAGGCGGGCGGCCTGGTGCACGTCGTCGGCGGCACCGCGCTGGTCGACGGCGAGCCGCGGTGGGCCACCACCCTGGTGACCGCGTACGACCCGCGCGCCGACCGCTGGACCGAGCGCGCCCCGCTGCCCGAACCGCTCACCCACGTCGGCCTGGCCGGCCTCGGGGGCAAGCTGTACGCCTTCGGCGGCTTCACCGGCATCGTGCACCTGAACCCGCGCAGAGCCGCCTACTCCTACGACCCGGGGCGCGACGAGTGGACCGGGCTGCCGGAGCTGCCCGTCGCGCTGGGCTCGGTCGGCGTCGCGGCGGTCGCCGGGAAGCTGCACGTGATCGGCGGCCGGGACTCCCGCCGCGTCGTCCCCCTGCCGGGGGCGCCGATCGAGCTCGGCCTCGGCACGGTCGGCCACCACTTCGTCCACGACCCGGAGCGCGGGACCTGGTCCCTGGCCCCGTCCCTGCCCGGCCCGCCCCGCGACCACGCGGGCGTCGTCGCGCTCGACGGCCGCGTGCACGTCATCGGCGGCCGGGTGGAGGACGTGGACCGGAACCTGGACCGGCACGACGTCTACGACCCGCGCACCGGCGAGTGGACCACCGCCGCGCCCCTGCCCGCACCGCGCTCGGCGGGCGCCACGACCGTCCTCAACGGACTGATCGCGCACGCGGGAGGCGAGTGCGCGCAAGGGGGTTCGACGTTCGACGACGTCACCCTCTACGACCCGCGCGCCGACCGCTGGACCACGACCACCCCGCTGCCGCACGGCAGGCACGGCTTCGGCGCGGCCGTGGCCGACGGGCGGGCGTTCTTCGTCGCGGGCTCCCCGACCTGCGCGGGCGGCGCGGGCGTCGACGCGCTGGAACTGCTCCTGGGCTGACCGGGGCGACGCCACCCGCGCCGCCCGGCGCCTACGCCGCGGGTGGCGTCCGCCGCTCGACCGAGCCCGACGGCCCCTCCCACGGGCTCCGCAGCCCCCGAGCCGCCCGCAGGTCCCGTGCCGGGTCGTCCCCGGCCTCCTCCCCGGCCTCCTCCTCGGGCCCCGCCACCCCGCCGAGCAGCCCGAGGGGGTCGGCGGTCACCCGGCCGCCCACCACGGTCGCCACCACCCGGTGCCGGAACGCCAGCCCCGCGAACGGCGTGTTCGCCACCCCGCCCCGCAGCTCCTCCGGCCGCACCTCCCACTCCGCGTCCGGGTCGACCAGCGCGAACGTCGCGGGCTCGCCCGGCTCCAGCGGCCGTCCCGCGCCCGCCAGCCCGGCGATCCGCGCGGGCGCGTGCGACATGACCCGCGCGATCAGCTCCCAGTCCCCGTCCAGCACGTCGGCGACCACGGCCAGCGCCGTCTCCAGCCCGACCGCCCCGAACGGCGCCGCGCACCAGTCCCGCGCCTTCGCGCTCGCCGGGTGCGGCGCGTGGTCGGTCGACACCGCGTCGATCGTGCCGTCCCGCAGCCCCTCCCGCAGCGCCTCCACGTCGGCCGCCGACCGCAGCGGCGGGTTCACCTTGAACCGGGTGTCCCCGCCGCGCACCGCCCGGTCGTCGAGCAGCAGGTGGTGCGGCGTGACCTCGGCGGTCACCGACCAGCCCTGCGACTTGGCCCACCGCACGATCTCCACCGACCGCGCGGTCGACACGTGGCTCACGTGCAGCGCCGCCCCGGTCTCGGCGGCCAGCAGCACGTCCCGCGCGATCACCGCCTCCTCGCCGACCCCCGGCCACGGCGGCAGCCTGGTCTGCTTCGCGGCCTCACCGGCGTTGACCTGCCCGCCGCCCGCCAGCGCCTCGGACTGCGCGTGCTGCGCCACGACCGCGCCCGCCGCCCTCGCCGCCACCATCGCCCGCCGCAGCAGCCCGGCGTCGTCCAGGCAGTTCGCGTCGTCGGAGAACACCCGCACCCCGGCCTGGGCCATCTCCGCGATCGGCGCGAGCCGCTGCCCGGCGAGCCCGACCGTGAGCGCCCCCGCCGGGTGCACCCGGCACGCCCGGACCCCGCGCCCCAGCGCCCGCACCCGCGCGACGCTGTCGGTCACGGGCGTGCGGTTGGGCATCGCGACGACGTCCGAGTACCCGCCGTGCGCGGCGGCCACCGCGTCCGCGCCGCCCGCCGCGCGCAGGTGCGCCCGCAGGTCCACCAGCGCGGGCACCGCGATCAGCCCGCCGAGGTCGATCCTGGGCGCGCAGAACGGCTCGACCAGCACCCCCTCGTGCACCGCCAGCGCGGACGGCTCGCCACCGAGCACCCGGATCCCGTGCAGTTCGATCACGCCGACACCCTCCCCACCACGTGGACCAGGTCGACGGCGAGCGGCGACACCGGTCCGGAACGGGCGCCGTGCGAGCGACTTCGACCGCACACCACGCGCACCCCCGACGCCTGCCCCCGGACGCCGAGGCGCCCGCCCGACCCGCGCGGCGCGGCAGGCCCGTGCGCCGCGCGGGGCGCCACCCGGCGGACCGGGTGGCGCGGGAGGAGGCGGCCCGTGCGCCGGGCCGCGGAGCTCCCGCCGGAGCACGCGGACCCCGCCCGCGCCGCGCGCACCACGAGAGCGCTCCCACCAGCGGGAGCGCCCTCCGGCTCGTCGCGCGCCGCGCGGGCGGGGGAGGTCACCGCGACTCGGGCAGCAGGTGCACCACCGGCACGCCGAGGTCCTCGTCCAGCGCGGGGGAGTGCGACACCGCCGCGATCGCGGCGACCCCGGCCTGCCGGTCCACGATGGACCGCGCCGTCGTGAGCCCCCTCGACTGCCACGAGGTCGCGAGCAGCGCGGCGGACGACCCCGCGGCCAGCGGCGGGTTCACCGCGACGGCGCCCTCCACGGCGTCCATCCGGCTCACCCCGACCCCCAGCTCCACGGCCACCGCGTGCGCCAGCACCGCCTCGTCGCTGCTGTTCCACACCACCACCCGGTCCACCCCGGCCCCGGCGAGGCGGGCGGCCAGCGCCGCCGCCACCACGCGCACCGCCGACGGCGAGGCCGCCGTGTTCAGCGTCGGCCCGTAGCTGTCCGGCGCGATGCCCAGCTCGGCCACCGCCGCCCGCACGGCGATGTAGGCGGCGTTCTCGTTCTCGGTCATCCCTGCGGCTCCCTGTGCCTGGTCTTCCTGCATGCGTCGGGCTGCGTGCGCCGACCCACCTGCGCCGACCCGCCCGCGCGCGCCCGCCCGTCCACCCGCGCCGAGCTGCGCGCGGCGGGCCGACGGCCGCCGATCACGGCGGGTCCGTTCGAGCGAACCCCGCTGAGCCGTTCAGCGCAACGGTCGGGTGGCCGAGGTCTCCGAGATCAGCACCGGGAACCCGGCCCGGAAAAGCGAAAACCGGGGCGCCACCCGAAGGGCGCCCCGAGGTCGTGCTCCGCCGGTGGCCGCGCCCCCCTCTGACGCGGGGGCGCGGCCACTCCGGCTCACCCGATGTCGAACCGGGCCTTCACCTGGCGCTCCACGAGGTCCACGACCGCGTACAGCACCCAGCCGATCAGGCACAGCAGGATCAGGGTGATGAAGACGACCTGGATGTCGTCGTTGTCCTGAGCCTGCTTCTCCAGGTACCCCAGGCCGGCCTGCGCGCCGATGAACTCGCCGATCACCGCCGCCGTCACCGCCTGGAGCACGCCGACCCGCAGCCCCGCCAGCAGCGCGGGCAGCGCGAACGGCAGCTGGAGCACCCTGGCTCTGCGCGCGCCGGACATGCCGAGCACGACCGACAGGTCGTCGAACGCGGTCGGCATCCCGCGCAGCTTGGCCACGACGTTCACCAGGATCGGGTAGAACGTCACCAGCGCGATCAGCGTGATCTTCGAGCCGATGCCCAGCCCGAGCCACAGCACGATCAGCGGCGCGATCGAGATCTTCGGGGTCACCTGGACCACGACGATCACCGGCATCAGCAGCTTCTCCAGCCACCTCAGCCGCACGAACAGCACCGCGAGCAGCACACCGGCCACCGTGCCGATCAGCACGCCCTGCAGGACCTCGGCGAGGGTCTGCGCGAGGTGCACGCCCAGCCCGCCGCCGCGGAACAGGGTCACGGCCCTGCTCACCAGCTCGCCGGGGCTGGGCAGCACGTAGTCCGGCACGACCGGCAGCGACGCGGCGGTCCACCACGCGGCGATGCCCACGGCCAGGGACACCAGGCCGGCGAGCAGCGCGGTGCCGCGCGCCGGTGCGGTCGGGGAGGTCATCGGACGTTCTTCACCATCTCGTCGGCGTTGAACTCGTTGTCGATCAGCTTGAACCCGACCTGGGCCTTGATGGACTCGTTCCAGCGGTCCACGTTGCCGTAGCCGAGGCCGTGCTCCTCGGTGTCGGCCGACTGCCACAGGGTCAGCGCGAACACGTCGTCCAGGATCAGCTCGATCTGGGCCTCCTGGCCCTCGAACGTGGGCGCGTAGTCCTTGATGGCCATCCTGGTGGCCTCGCCGACGTTGTCGATCACGTACTGGATGCCCTCGTTCAGGGCCGCGTTGAACGACTTCACCGTCTCGGCGTCGGAGTTCACCTTCTCCGGGTTCGCGATGACGATGTTGCCGAACGACGGCAGGTACTCGTCGCTCAGCACCTGGCCGACGCCCACCCCGGCCTGGAGCAGCGCGTAGTAGCGCAGCCGGGAGAAGACGATCGCGTCGACCTGGCCGTTCTTCATGGCGTCCACGATCGCGCCGGTGCCGATGGTCTCGACCTGCACCTCGGACAGCGGCACGTTCTCCTTGGCCAGCATCGCCTGCAGCTGCGCGTAGTTCGCGCTGCCCAGGTCGGTCACGCCGACCTTGCGGCCCTTGAGGTCCGCCGGGGTCTTGATGCCGGAGTCGTCGCGGAACAGCAGCGCGCCGATGCCCTGCTGGTACGTGGTGTGCACGACGTTGGTCTTGATGCCCTTGGCGTACGCGGTGATCACCGAGTCGCCGTTGGGGAAGCCGAAGTCCACGTTGCCCGCGGCGACGTTCTGCACGATGTCCGCGCCCTGGGCGTAGGTGAACTCCACCTCCAGGCCGTGGTTCTTGAAGAAGCCCTGCTTCTGCGCGGCGTACAGCGGGGCGTAGTACGGCACCGCCGAGCCGTCGATCTGCATGGTGACCTTCTTGGTGCCGCCCTCGCCCGAGGACGAGGACGAGCCCGCGTCGGCGGGGCTGCACGCGACCAGCGCGGCGGCGGTGGCCACCACGGCGGTCAGGGCGCCGAAGCGGCGGCGGGACAGGGTGGAGCTGGACATGCTTTTCCCTTCGGGGATGCGGGGTTCTAGCAGGGGGAGGGCGCCCGGCAGGGGTCGGGGGACCCGGCTAGCGGCGCCACGGCAGTGCGATCCGCTCGACCAGCCCGACCAGGCCGAACCCGGTCAGGCCGACCACGACCGTCAGCAGGACGGCGGCGAGCAGCTGGGGGGTGTCGTAGGTGCTCTTGCCCATCACCATCAGGTAGCCGAGGCCCTGCTTCGCGGACAGGTACTCGGCCAGGAACGCGCCGGTCATCGCGTCGATCACGGAGATCCGGGCGCCCGCGAACAGGGCGGGCAGCGCGGCGGGCAGCTGCACGCGCAGCAGGAACCGCCCGCGGTCCATGGCCAGGACGCGGCCGAGCGCGCGCATGTCGTCGGTGACCTCGCCCAGGCCGAGGGTCATCGCGATCATCATCGGGAAGAACGCGAGCATCACCACGAGCGTGAGCTGCGAGCCGAGGCCCAGGCCGAACCACAGCACCAGCAGCGGGGCGACGGCGATCTTCGGCGCGGCCTGGAACAGCACCACGTACGGCGCGAGCAGCATCCGGGCGCGCGGCGAGGACGCCAGAACCCAGCCCAGCGCGCAGCCGATCAGGATGCCCGAGACCAGGCCGATGACGATGTTGCGCACCGTGTAGCCCAGGTGCGGCCACAGCTCGCCGCTGCTCGCCAGCCCGGCCAGCGACTCGGCGACGGCTCCGGGCGCGGGCAGCAGGTACTGCGGGACGTCGGCGAGCGTGACGTACAGGTGCCACGCGCCGACCACCACCGCCAGGTACAGCGCCGCCGTGCCCGCGCGGCGCAGGTCGAACCGGCCGCGCGCCCTCGGCACGGCGGTCTCGTCGACCAGGTCGCGCACGCTCATGCCAGCTCCCCGCGCAGCATCCCGGCGAAGCGGCCGAACTCGGGCAGCTCGCGGGTGGCGGGGGTGCGGTCGCGGTGCAGCGGCACCCGGTGCACCGCGCGGATGCGGCCGGGGCGCGCGGACATCACCACGACGCGGTCGGCCAGGTAGGCGGCCTCCTCCACGCTGTGCGTGACGAAGACGATCGTCTTCCTGGTGCGCTCCCAGATCCGCAGGATGTCGTCGTGCAGGCGGTCGCGGGTGATCGCGTCCAGCGCGCCGAACGGCTCGTCCATCAGCAGGATCTGCGGGTCGTAGGCCAGCGCGCGCACGATCGCGGTGCGCTGGCGCATCCCGCCGGACAGCTCCTTCGGGTAGGACTTGGCGAAGTCGCCCAGCCCCACCAGGTCCAGCAGCTCGGCCACCCGCTGCTCGGCGCCCTCCAGGTCCTTGCGGCCCTCCAGACCCAGGCCGACGTTGCCCGCCACGGTGCGCCACGGCAGCAGCGCGGGCTCCTGGAACACGAAGCCGATGTCCTTGCCGGGGCGCGGCGGGCTCCGCCACTCGACGGTCCCGGTGTAGTCGTCGTCCAGGCCGGCGACCATGCGCAGCAGCGTCGACTTGCCGCAGCCCGACGGCCCGATGACCGCGACGATCTCGCCCTCGGCGATGTCCAGGTCGATGCCCTCCAGCGCCTGCACCGTCGCGCCCTTGGCCGTGCGGTAGCGCTTGTCGACGCCTCGGATGCTCAGCAGCGGCCGGGGAGGGGCGGGTGCCGGGACGCCGGGCTGGGCGCCGCTCGGGGCGGGAGGGGTCACGTCGTGGCTCCGCAATCGTGGTCGGTTTCCGGGGTGCGGCCCGGAGTGTTCCATGCGGTGGAAGTTCCTTTCCACCTCGGGGTGGGTGCTCACCGGAACAGCACCTCGGTGATCGCTCTGCGTAGTGATTCACATCAGCGCAGATCAGCCTGCTTTATCCGGCGCGAAAAATCCACTGTGACCGTTCGCGGTGGAGGTTGACAGCCGTTCGGCCGACCAACAGACTGCCCGATCTGGAAACCCCCTTTCCATCACGAGTGCCGGCGCGTCCGGCGGTGAGGAGCGCGCCCGGTGGCCCGCAGCGCAGCAGACCCCTGGCTCGACGGGCGACCCCCGCACCTGCCGTGCGGACCCGGCGACCTGCCCGAGGTGTGCCTGCTCCCCGGCGACCCGGCGCGCGTCGACCGGGCCGCCCAGGTGCTCGACGACTTCCGCGTCCTCGGGCAGAACCGCGAGTTCAGGGTGGGTGTCGGCACCTCCGGCGGAGTTCCGGTGGCGGTCTGCTCGACCGGCATCGGCGGGCCGTCCACCGAGATCGCCGTGGTCGAGCTGGCCCGCCTCGGCGTGCGCACCGTCATCCGCACCGGCGGCATGGGGGCGCTCGGCGCGCACATCGAGCCGGGCGACCTGTGCGTGGTGACCGAGGCCGAGCGGGAGGGCGGGGCCGCCCGGCACTACGCCGACCCGGAAATCCCCGCCCTCGCCACGACGGCGGTCTCCGAGGCGCTGCTGGCCGCCGCGCCCGCGCATTTCCGGCGGCCCGCCCACCGAATTCGCGTGCTCTCCTGCGACAGCTATTACGTCGGAGAGGGCAGAGCGTTGGACCGAATGGAGGAACGCGCCGCCCGGCGTTTGGCGGAAATCGAGGCCATGGGCGTCGACGCCATGGACATGGAGTGCGAGACCGTGCTGACCGTCGGGGCCGCGATGGGGTTGCGCGTCGGCGCCGTCCTGGTCGCCCACGCGTCCCGCGCGAGCGACAGCTGGCTGGAGGACTACGAGCCCGCGCAGCTGGCGATGCTGCGGGTGGCGGCGGCAGCGGCGCGTGACCTGGTGGCCACCCCGGGTGTGTGAGCTGGGCGACTCGGCGTGAGAATCACGCGATCAACTTCTCGCCCTCACCCGGAGGTCAGGTGGCCGAGGCAACCCGTCCCATGCAAGTGGTAGTAAGAGCGCTCGACGTGCTCGGCGCGCTGTCCGCGGCGGGCACCAGCCGCAGCCTCCAGGAGCTGCACGAGCAGCTCGACATCCCCGTCGGCAGCATGCACCGGCTGCTGGCGACCCTGGAGCAGTCCGGCTACGTGTCCCGCTCGCCGGTCAACCGCCGCTACTTCCTGGGCCGCTCCGCCCGCGCGCTCGGCCAGCAGGCCAGGGCGAACGGCGCCAGGCTCGTCCGCCCGCCCGCGCCGCTGGAGGTCGCGGCGCGGGAGAGCGGCGAGACCGTGTTCCTGAGCGAGCTGATCGGCGACGTGCCGGTGTGCGTGGCGCTCGTGGAGGCCAGGCACCCGCTGCGGCTGTTCGTCCGGATCGGCCAGGAGATGCCGCTGCACGCCGCGTCGTCGGCGCGCAGCATCCTGGCGTTCCAGGAGGACGAGGTGGCGCGGGCGCTGCTCGCGAACGCCCCGCTCACCGAGTACACGTCGGGCACCCCGCGCACCACCGAGGGCGTGCTGGAGCACCTGTCGGTGGTGCGCGCGCAGGGCTACGACGTGTGCGACAACGAGCTGGACCGCAACGTCTGGGCGGTGTCCGCGCCGGTGCGCTCGATCGACGGCAGCGTCGGCGCGAGCGTGACCCTGGCGGCGGCGGGCGCGCGGATGCGCGACCCGCTCGACCGCACCAGGGCGACGGCGACCGTGCTGCGCGCGGCGCGGGCGCTGTCGGAGGAACTGGGGTACGTCGCGGACGAGGACTGACCCCCGCGCGTGGCGCCCGCCCCACCCAGGGCGCCGATCCCGAGCGCTGGTCTCGGGACCTGTTGGTGGCGCAGTGGATTCCGCCGGACATCACGTGACGTCAGGCCGCTTCCGCGCCACCTCCCCCCACCGGTGCGGGCTTCCCGGTGGGCATCCTCACACCTCCCGCCCCCGAGGCGGTCCCTCCCCGCGCCGACCGGTCGAGGTCCAGTGCGCGGTGTGCACCAGGTGCAGCCGACGAGCCCCGCGCCCCAGCACGTTGGCGTTCGGGTGCACCTCCTGGCAGTAGTGCTCGACCCCGAGGTGCTCGTGCGTCCCGTGGTGGCCGCCGTTCGCCGCGACGTCCAGGTGCAGCCGCGCCACCTCGCGGAACAGCGGCGCGTCCCCGGTGACGAACAGCGTGTCCGCGTGCACCCGCTCGTGCAGGCGCTCCCGGTCGGGCACGTGCGCGTAGGCGTCGTGGTCGACCGGCGCGAGCGCGGCGACCTCGGGCAGCTCGGCGGTGCGCAGCCGCCCCCGGCCGAGCCCGGCGCGCACGTCCTTCCAGCCCGACGGCGAGAACTGCAACCCCCGGTGCGACAGCACGAGGTCGAGCGGGAGGTCCCCCGGCCACAGCCCGCCGACGGGTGGGGTGGTGGCGCGCACGGGCAGGTGCACGAGCGAGCGCGGTGAGCGCGCGGCGAGCAGCCACAGCGCCGCCACGGCCGCCGCGTCGGCCCCGCCGACCAGCACCTCGACGGACCACTCGCGCCCCACGACCAGCGTGCGCGCGAGCGGCGCGGCGGGCCGGAGCACGCGGAACTCGGCCCGACCGAGCCGGACCCGGTGCTCGGTGACGCGCAGCTCCACGACCCGGACCTTACCCCGAACGGGTGAGTCGGGCGGGTGTTTTCACAGGGCGGGCGGTCGGTGGCGGACCTGCGCTCACGCGGTGCTCTGCCTGGTGCTGCCGCTCGGCCCGGCGGTGCTCGCCACGGGCGTGCTCTGGCCGGCGACGGTCCCGCGGCCTCGCGGTCGCCCTGGCCGTCGTCTGCTGGGACGACAGCCCGGTCGACCGACGCCGCCCCCGGCGCCCGGCGGGGGCGGCGCGCCGGGCGGCCTCACGAGTTCAGCAGGAACCTGTCCAGCACCCGCACCCCGAACTTCAGCGCGTCCACCGGCACCCGCTCGTCCACCCCGTGGAAGAGCCCCGTGAAGTCCAGGTCGGCGGGCAGCTTCAGCGGCGCGAAGCCGAAGTTGCGGATGCCCAGGCGCTGGAACGCCTTCGCGTCCGTGCCGCCCGACAGCATGTACGGCAGCACCTTCGCGCCGGGGTCCTCCGCGCTGATCGAGCCGACCATCGCGTCCACCAGCGCCCCGTCGAACGTGGTCTCCACCGGCGGCAGGCCGATCCACTCGCGCTCCACGTCCGGGCCGAGCAGCTCCGCCAGCTCCGCGTCGAACGCCTCCTCGCGGCCGGGCAGGATGCGGCAGTCCACGGTGGCCTCGGCCACGGACGGGATCACGTTCGCCTTGTACCCGGCGGTCAGCATCGTCGGGTTGGCCGTGTCGCGCAGCGTCGCGCCGATCATCCGCGACAGCGCGCCGAGCTTGCCGACGGCGCCCTCGATGTCGTCCTCGGGGAAGTCGATGCCGGTGATCTCGGTGACCCCGTCGAGGAACTCCCGCACCGACGGCGAGATCACCAGCGGGAACCGGTGCTGCCCCAGCTTGGTCACCGCGGCGGCCAGCTTCGCGACCGCGTTGTCGTGGTGGATCATCGACCCGTGGCCCGCCGTGCCGCGCACGCGCAGCTTCAGCCAGCGGATGCCCTTCTCCGCCGTCTCCACGAGGTAGGCGCGCACGTCGTCCTTGAGCGTGATCGAGAACCCGCCGACCTCGCTGATCGCCTCGGTGACACCCTCGAACAGCTCCGGCCGGTGGTCGATCAGCCAGTGCGCGCCCTGCAGCCCGCCCGCCTCCTCGTCGGCGAGGAACGCGAACACGATGTCCCTGGGCGGCACGATCCCGTCCCGCTTGAACCGCCGCGCCACCGCGAGGGACATGGCGACCATGTCCTTCATGTCGACCGCGCCCCGCCCCCACACGTACCCGTCCTGCACCGCGCCGGAGAACGGGTGCACCGACCACTCCGACGCGTCGGCGGGCACCACGTCCAGGTGCCCGTGCACCAGCAGCGCGCCCCGCGACGGGTCGGCCCCGGCCAACCGCGCGATCACGTTGCCGCGCCCCTTGCCGGTGTTCCCGGACTCGACGTAGGTGGTCTCGTACCCGACCTCGGCCAGCTTCTCCGCGACCCACTCGGCCGCGGCCCGCTCGGGCACCAGCGTGTCCGGGTCGCCGGTGTTGGTGGTGTCGATCCTGATCAGCTCGCTGGCGAGCGCCACGACCTCGTCCTGCGCGAGCTCCAGCCCGCCCCCTGTGTTCGTCACAGGGCTTTCCTACCACCAGCGCGTCCCCCGGACGGCGCAGCTCCCGCTGGGTGGACCACCCGCGACGGCCCCGCCGGGGCCGCTGAGCACCCGGCGGGACCTGGGGCGGGACGTCGGAGATCCCGCCTTGAGTTGATCATGCCACTAGGGGTGGGCGGTCGCGTCCGGGGGAGGGGAGGCTTGCGGGGCAACGGGAGCGGCGCGGGCGCGGTCCCGCAGCCGCGTGACCCGGACCCGTAACACGGCGGTCACCCGGTCCGACTCCAAGGTCATCCCCGGACCCCGCGCCGCGGAGGTGCCCATGAACGCCAGACCGTCCGAGCCCCGGCACTGGCAGGCCGCGGCGGAACCCAGCGACTACTACACCGGCGGCCCCACCTGGGCCTCCGACCCGGCCGGTCACGCGCTGCTGCGCATCAACCGCGCGGGCGGTCCGGCCGAGGCCACCGCGCAGGCCGCCGCCGAGGCGGTGCTGGTGCTGCACTCGATCCGGCGAATCCTGCTGTGGACGGCGGTGCTGCTGCCGCTGGCCGTGGTGCTGGGCGCGCTGCTGCTGTCGATGGAGCCGACCCGCTGAGCCCGAGACCACCGGACCCGAGACCACCGAGCCCGAGACCGCCGAACCCGAGCCGGCCGCCCGCGCGCCCGAGCCCGGTGCGATCATGCCGGGTGTGCTCGTCCGACCGCTGACCCCAGCCGACCACGACCTGCTCGACGCCGCCGTGCGCCTCTTCCGCGCCACCGAGGTCGCCGACCACACCCCGTTCCTGACCGACCCGGCCTCGATCGCGCTCGTCGCGCAGGAGGACGGCCGGGTCGTCGGCTGGGCGTGGGGCACCAGGCAGCGGCACGCGGCGGGCTACTCGCAGGTCCAGCTCTACGAGCTCGCCGTCGCCGAGGCCAGCAGGCGACGCGGGGTGGGGCGGGCCCTGCTCACCGCGTTCCGCGACCTCGCGCGCGCCGAGGGCCACCGCCGCATGTGGCTGTTCACCGACCAGGACAACACCGCCGCCAAGGCCCTGTACGCCGTCGAGGGCGGTGAGCCCTCCCCGCACGACGACGCGGGCTACTGGTGGCAGCTCTGACCCGCTCCCCCCCTGACTCACTCCCCGCGCACCAGCTCCCAGAAGTGCGCCACGTGCTCGGCCATGTCCGTGCCCCCGTCGTACAGCCACGCCGTCTGCAACCCGTCCAGCAGCGCCGTGACCAGCACCGCGAGCTTGTCCGGGTCCGCCGCCGCGGGCATCCGCCCCTCCGCCTGCAACCGCCGGATCGCCTCGGCGGTGTCCGCGCGCAGCGCCCGGTACCGCTCGCCGAAGTACTCGTGCGACGGGTGCTCCGGCTCCACCGCCTCCGCCGACACCCGGTTGTACAGCCGCACCAGCCCCGGCACGCCCGCGTTGTGCCGCACCAGCCGCACGTACGCGTCCGGCAGGTCCGCGCTCTCCCCGTCGCCGAGGAACTCCGCCCGGTCGGCCTCGTCGCGCCGCCGCAGGATCTCGGTGAACAGCTCCTCCTTGGACCCGAAGTGGTGCATCAGCCCCGCCTGGCTCAGGCCCACCGCGTCGGCCAGCTCGCGCACCGTGGTGCGCCGGTAGCCGTTGCGCGCGACCAGGTCGAGCGCTGTGGTGAGGATCTCCTCCCGCTTGGCCAGCCCCTTCGCGTACGAGCCCCGTCGAGTCATGGTGGCGAATCTATCCGTTGCCACCCAAAACCGAGCGGTATACGGTGTTCGTGGAGTCAAAAACCGAACATCATGCGGTTTTTAAAGGGGATGCCGATGAGCACCGACCAGCCCACCGTGCCCGCGTCAGTGGCCGACCAGGCCGCGCTCGGCAGCGGCGCGGACATGTGGACCACGAAGGCGGTCGGCGACGTGCCGTCGATCTTCGTCACCGACGGCCCGCACGGCCTGCGCAAGCAGACCGGCGACACCGACAACCTCGGCATCGGCGGCAGCGTCCCCGCGACCTGCTTCCCGCCCGCCGTCGGCCTCGCGCAGAGCTGGGACGCCGACCTGGTCGAGCGGGTCGGCCGGGCCCTCGGCGAGGAGTGCCGGGCCGAGGGCGTGTCCGTCCTGCTCGGACCGGGTGTGAACATCAAGCGCGACCCGCGCTGCGGCCGCAACTTCGAGTACTACTCCGAGGACCCGCTGCTCTCCGGCGCGCTCGGCGCGGCCTGGGTGCGCGGCGTGCAGTCGCGGGGCGTGGGAGCCTCGCTCAAGCACTACGCGGCCAACAACACCGAGACCGACCGGATGCGCTCCAGCTCCAACGTCGACCCGCGCACCCTGCGCGAGGTGTACCTGCGGCCGTTCCAGCGGGTCGTCGAGGACGCCCAGCCGTGGACGGTCATGTGCGCCTACAACCGGATCAACGGCGTGCACGCGTCCGAGGACCGCTGGCTGCTCACCGACGTGCTGCGCGGCGAGTGGGGCTTCGAGGGCGCCGTGGTCAGCGACTGGGGCGCGGTGCGCGACCGGGTGGCCGCCGTGTCGGCCGGGTTGGACCTGGAGATGCCCGGCGGTGGCGACACCGACGCGGACGTCGTCGCCGCCGTCGAGGCGGGCGAGCTGGACCCGGCCGTGGTCGAGCTGGCCGCGTCGCGGGTCGCCGCGCTGGCCGCCAAGGGCGTGGCCGGTCGCCGCTCCGACGTCGTGCTGGACGTCGACGCGCACCACGCGCTGGCCCGCGAGGTCGCCGCGCGCTGCGTCGTGCTGCTCAAGAACGAGGGCGCCGCGCTGCCACTCGCCCCCGGCTCGTCCGTCGCCGTCATCGGCGCGTTCGCGCGGGCCCCGCGCTTCCAGGGCGGCGGCAGCTCGCACGTGAACCCGACCAGGGTCGACGTGCCGCTGGACGAGATCCGCCGCCACGCGCCGTCCGCGACCTTCGCCGCCGGCTTCACCACCGACGGTTCCGGCGACGCGGCGGCCCTGCGCGCCGAGGCCGTCGCCGCCGCGGGCGCCGCGGAGTCCGCCGTGCTGTTCCTGGGCCTGGCCGCCGACCAGGAGTCCGAGGGCTTCGACCGCGAGCACATCGAGATCCCCGCCGAGCAGGTCGAGCTGCTGGCCGCCGTGCTCCAGGCCCAGCCCCGCACCGCCGTCGTGCTCTCCCACGGCGGCGCGCTGCGCCTGGCCCCCCTCGCGGGCGCGCCCGCCCTGCTGGACGCCGCGCTGCTCGGCCAAGCGGGCGGCGCGGCCGTCGCGGACGTGCTGTTCGGCGCGGTCAACCCGTCCGGCAGGCTCGCCGAGACCGCGCCCACCCGGCTGGAGGACACCCCCGCGTTCCTGAACTTCCCCGGCGAGCGCTCGCAGGTCTACTACGGCGAGGGCCTGCACGTCGGCTACCGCTGGTACGACGCCCGCGACGCCGCCGTCGGCTTCCCGTTCGGCCACGGCCTGTCGTACACCAGCTTCGAGCACCGGGACCTGACCGTCTCCGCCTCCGAGGCCGGGATCACCGCGTCGGTGACGGTGGTCAACACCGGCGAGCGGGCGGGTCGCGAGGTCGTCCAGTTCTACGTGTCCGTCCCCGGCTCGTCGGTGACGCGGCCCGTGCGCGAGCTGAAGGGCTTCGCCTCTCTGGACCTGGAGCCCGGCGCCGAGGGCCGCGTCGAGGTCCTGCTGCGAGCCGCCGACCTGGCCTACTGGGACGTCGCGGCGGACCGCTGGGTGCTGGAGAGCGGCGAGTACGAGGTGACCGCAGGCGCGTCGAGCCGAGACCTGCGCGCGTCCGCCACCGTCACGGTCACCGGCGACGAGACCCCGGTCCCGTTCACCCCGGAGTCCACCCTGGGCGAGGTCCTGGCCGATCCCGCGGGCGCCGAGGTGTTCGGCGGTTTGCTGGCGGGCGTGTTCGGCTCGTCCGAGTCGTCCGAGGACGCCCTCGGCATGGACATGGCGAAGATGATGGCGTCGATCCCGCTGGAGCGCTTCGTGAGCCTGTCCGGCGGCAAGCTGACCCGAGCTGGCCTCGCGGACAAGCTCGCCGAGGTGAACGCGACCAGGTGACCGACGTCCCCGCCCCCGGTTGGCGCCGGGGGCGCGGGATGTCCCATGATCAACAATCGTGGAGATCTGGTACTCGAAGAGAACCGGCGAGGTGCTCGTCCTGGCGACCGCGGCGGCCTTCCAGGGGCTGTCGGACGTGGTGCGCGGGGGCGGTGAGTACTTCGCCGCCGTCCCGGAGGGGACCGGTTCGTACCGGGGGTTCCTGCGGCGGTGCGCGGTCGAGGTGCGGCCCGAGGGCATGGTGTCGGTCGAGGTCGACCCGGACACCGGCGACCTGCTGGTGACCGGCGGCGTCGGCCACCTCGGCGACCTGGCGGACGAGCTGCAGAGCTTCGGCGAGGAGGCGGTTCCGGGCGCGGACGGGCAGATGCGCGTAGAGCACTACCCGGACCACCTCTACCTCACCGGCCCGGTCCCGCCGCTGGTGCTGGAACTGGCGGAATGAGCGGTGGGGCGCTCGCGCTCGCGGCGCGGGCGCCCCACTTTCCTGTTCGAGGCGCAATCGTTCGCCTGCGGCCGGACGGGTGCGGGACGTTCAGCACGGTGATCTCCTTGCTTGACCCTGGTTCTCGGCGTGACGCGGCAGAGCGGGAAGCGGTGCCCGAATGAGGCGTTGCCGAGATCGACGAGGACTACGAGGCCCCACCCGATGGGCTGGTCCCCGCGCTCGGCCTGGCGTTCGCGGGCACGTCCAGGTTCGCGATGTGCACGAACATCCGTACCCGCACTCCCGCAGGCCCTCGGGCGACGAGCACGCCACTCTCGTGGAACGCGTAGGCCCGGTGTGCGCCGACGAGTTCTTCCTCCTGGAGCGCGACTCGCTGGAGAGCTACGTGCTCTGCACGCGGCTGAAGTGGGCCAGGTTCAACCTCCCCGCCTACGACGCCGTCAGCCCCCCGGCCTCGCCGAACCACGAGTACCGCGAGAAGCACCGCCCGGTGGACGACACCATCCGCTATGTCGACAGGTGGAACGCGGTCTACGGGGACTGACCGGCAACGCCAGGCAAATTCATCGAAGATTTTCTCCGCGCTGCGCTCTCCGAGTTTTCGGGCCTGACTGGGGAGAATGTGCGGGAGTCGCCGTGGACGCATGGCCCAACTGCATGGGCACCTCAATGTCGGCTGGTTTATTCATGTTTCGTCTAACGCGCTTCACTTCTTCGGGAGCTGAGGTGCTCGGGCGAGGTCGGAACTTTCTTCGAGACCGGTCAGAGCTCTTCGCCAGGCTCGACCGACTCTGGGATGCGGGCGTGTTGCCGCAAAGCGTCCTCTGGACGCGGTAGTCGAGTGTCGACTGGGAGAGGAATTTGTACAAGCCGTCGGAAATTCAGGAAATTTCGAATGCTTCGGACTTCGGGCTGATGCTGATCTGCACCGCAGCTGCAGAACGGGGGGCCGCCTTCTGTCGAGCCTGTGCAGGACGGGTGCGCTGAGGCGCTGGATGAACTGGAGATGGAACCTCAGGATGACGAGTATGACCACTACTGTCCGGAGTTCTATGTAACGCAGGCGGTGGAGTTGGTGGGAAATGCGCTTGCGGTTTCAATGAGACCTTCAGCTGTGAAGGTGGAGACGTCTGTGAATACCGTCAGGTCGTTGCTCGCTATGCTTGATTTCAAGTTCGAGGGGGAGAGACCTGTGGTTGTGAGATGCGGAGAAACCTTTCCTCCTCCGGGCCTGCTGCTGCAGAAAGAGATCGACGCCGAGCGTGAAGTTCTCTCCCTTTTGACTCAGGAGGGCGAGGGTTCTGCGGGTAACTGTCCGGTGGCGACCCGAGTTCGGACGTCAGCCAATGCATTTTCTATGTGGCTGCTTCCCGCTGTCAAAGAGTTTGCCGAAATCAGTAACTGGGAACTCTGACGAGTGTGTGGAGGAGTGAGGTTCAAGGCGGCGCGCCGTTGCAGCCGTCGCGGATGCGAACGTGACCAGCAGAGCGGTCGAGCGCAGCGCTGAGGGCGTCGATGGCGAACCACCTTGTCGGTCTGTGGCGGCGGCCACAGGTCTCAAGCCTCCGGACTCGTCAACGGCCGGGCGACCGGTTCTCTCGATGGCGGTTGACCGGGAGCAGGATCTCTGCGCACCTCCATCTGACCCGCTCGACACATGACCCCCATTACTCGTTGTGATCGACAAGCGGTACCACTCCCGGAGTGCTGCCCTTGTCAGGTGCATCACTGTTACTTCAAACCTGCACGCGCAGGGTGATTACCATCTCACAGCGTGATCGTTCGATTACTCCTTCCGGCCGTCAACTTCCTGTGAAGTCACCCGTCATAGTTCCCCCCTGGGTCGAGCACCCGGACGTGGAATCGCGCGAGCACTCGCTCGCGTAGGGGGGAAGAAAGAACATGCGGTCGCACTCGCGTGCGCCGGGCTTCAGCCTGCGCGCGTTCACCTCAGGAATCGCGTTCGCCCTGCTGGCGAGCACAGTCACAACACTCCCGCCGCCCATCGCGGCGGCTGACCCGATCGATGTCCCCACCGTCGCGGCGGACCCGACCACCGCCGCCCGCTACGCGGCCACCAGCGGCGAACCCGTCCAGGTCACCTCCGCCACGTCGGAGAACGAGGAGCTGTTCGCCAATCCCGACGGCACCATGACCTACCGCCAGCACGTGCAGCCGGTCCGGGTGCGGCAGGGCGGCGACTGGGTGCCGGTCGACCTGGAGCTGGAGCGCAAGGCCGACGGCACCGTCGTCCCCAAGGCCGCCCCCGTCGAGATGGAGTTCTCCGGCGGCGGCGGTGACAGGCCCGTCGGCAAGGTCGTCAGCGGCGAGCACGAGATCGGGTTCAGCTGGCCCACGCCACTGCCCGCCCCGGTGCTCGACGGCACCACCCTCACCTACCCCGCCGTCCTGCCCGACGTGGACCTCAAGGTCGAGGTCGGGCTCAAGGGGTTCAGCCAGGTCCTCGTCGTCAAGACCGCCGAGGCCGCCGACAACCCCGCGCTGCGACGCATCGAGTTCCCCTCCCACACCGAGAACGTCAGCCTCCACGAGAACCAGGGCGCTCTGGCCGCCAAGAACGCCGAGGGCGCCACGGTCTTCACCGGGGACGCCACCCGCATGTGGGACTCCTCCGGGCAGCAGGAGGGTGAGCGCATCGCGGGTCCCGGTCCCGGCGACCGCACCGCGACCATGGACGTCGAGGTCACCTCGGACGCGGTCGCGGTGACCCCGGACCAGTCCTTCCTCGACGACCGGGCCACCACCTACCCGGTGCACATCGACCCGACCTACTACTGCACCAGCTGCGGCAAGGCGCACCACGTCGTGGTCGAGTCGCCGTGGCCGGACGCCAAGAACTTCGACGTCACCAGCGGCAGGCTCAACGACCTCAAGGTCGGCAAGGTCAACGGCGCCGAGATGCAGAGCCCGAACGGCGAAGCAGGCACCGCCCGCAGCTACGTCCAGATGAACACGCAGGCCATCATCGGCAAGCACATCGAGTCGGCGACCCTGCGCACCAAGGTGACCCACTCCTACTCGTGCTCGCCGGGCAACGCGTCGGTGTGGCTGACCGAGTGGGTGGACGCGAACACCACGTGGCGCAACCAGACCGCGTGGACCCGCAAGCTCTCCGAGGCCAACCGGGCCAACCACCCCGCCGTCTGCCCGTCCGACGGGACGATGGACTTCGACGTCGCCTCGGCGGTGCGCGACGCGTCGGCGGGCGGTTGGGGCATCACGACCTTCGCGATCGTCGCCAGCAACGAGAACGAGCAGGACAAGTCCTGGCGACGCCTGGACCTCAACCCGTACCTGGAGGTCAAGTACAACAGCTACCCGAACCCGCCCACCGACCTCGGCATGGAGGGCTTGGGCCCGGACGGCGACCAGGCGATCCCCTGTCGGGTCGGCGCGGACCGGGCGTACGTGTTCAACCACACCCCCCGGCTCAGGGCCCGCGTGTCCGACCCGGACGGCGGCATCCTGGACACCGCGTTCAAGCTCTTCAAGGGCCCGCAGGGCGCCTTCACGGCCGAGTACCCCGAGTTTTACGCCAGCGACATCCCCTCCGGGCAGTTCGGCGAGGCGCGGGTGCCCACCGGCCTGATCACCCAGGACGGGGTCTACACCTGGCGCGCCTGGGCCGGTGACCGGCAGTTCCACACCTGGTCGCAGGACTGCGAGTTCGAGGTCGACAGCGTCAAGCCGTCCACGCCGCTGATCACCTCCACCGACTACCCGCAGGACGGCGACCACGGCAGCGTCGGGCGCACCGGCCAGTTCACCTTCAAGGTCAACGGCAACACCGGGCCCGGCGGCAGCATGGACGTCAAGGAGTACACCTGGTCCCTCAACGGCGGTGAGGGCGTCGTCTACACCCAACCGGTGACGACAGCGGACGGCACGACCAGCGTCGCGGTCACCCCGACTCAGCCGGGGCCCAACACCCTCTACGCCTATGCCGTTGACCGCGCTGGCAACCGGTCCGCCGCCATCGCCGAGTACAGGTTCAATGTGACCCTGCCACAGCCGCCGCTGGCGGAGTGGACCTTCACCCAGGACTCCGGCGCGACCGTGCCCGACACCGGTGCGCTGAACCGGCCGCTGACCGCGATCGGCGGTGCGCGTTTCGGCACGGGCTACTCGGGCAATGCCCTGCTGCTCAACGGGACCGACGCCTCGGCGCAGAGCGTGACGTCGATCGTGGACACCTCGAAGGCTTTCTCCGCAACGGCCTGGGTCCGTCTCGACCGCACCAACGGCTTCTACACCGTGCTCAGCCAGGACGGCGACCGGGTCAGTCCGTTCTACCTCCAGTACGACCCGCAGGTGAACCGCTGGCGGATCAGCGCGAGCGAGGGGGACCACGACCTGCCAAATACCGTGGCCGTCAACTCGCTGGCAGCGCCCAAAGCGGGTGCCTGGAACCACCTGGCGATCACCTACGAGCCGAACTCGCGCGTCACCAAGCTCTACGTCGACGGCAAGCTGCAGGGCTCGGCGCAGATGACGTTCTGGCAGGCGAAGGGCAGCTTCGTTGTCGGCGGCGCGCGGTGGTCCGGCAAGCGCGACAACCACTTCCCCGGCGCGGTCGACCACGTGCAGCTGTGGGACCGGATGCTCGGCGACGACGACGTGGCGGCGTCAGCCAACAAGTACGTGCTGCGCGCCCGCTATTCGCTCGACGAGCGCACAGGCACCACCACCCGCGACGAGGTCTCCGGCGGTGTCGGCACCCTGTCCGGCGGCGTCGCTTGGGGCGGTGACACGCGCACCGCAGCGAGCAGCCAGCGCAAGTGGCTCACCTACGACAACACGTCGACAGGCAGGGTCACCGCCCCGCGCCCGGAGCAGTTCCGCACCGACCGCTCCTACACGGCCTCGGTCTGGGTGCGGCACAGCGGGGTCGACGAGCCTTCGCGCGCGGGGCTCAGCACCGGTGACGACCGCTATTCGCCCTTCCTCCTCGGCTACCGGGGCGAGAGCGGCAAGTGGGGCTTCCTGGTGAGCGGCTCCGCCACCGTGGACGGCGGCTGGTTCGCCCTCTCCGACAACCCCGCCGAAGAGGGCAGGTGGACCCATCTCGTTGCCACCTACAACGCCGTCACCGGCCGCATCGGCCTCTACGTCGACGGCGTCATGCAGAAGACCTACCAGGACACCCCCGACGGTTCCGGCGTGCACAGCAGGGATTCCACCGGATCGCTGATCATCGGTAGCGCCACCTGGCACGGCTTGGTGTCCGACACGTGGAAGGGCGACGTGGACGACGCACGCGTCTACTCGGGCGTGCTGTCCGACGAAGACGTCGACCTGCTCTACAACGAGTCGTTCCACTACTGAGCCGCGCTGGCCCCCACCGCCGCGACACGACCACTCGAATCACGCACCTCACCACAACCGAACAAGGAGCCACGCCTTGAGCGCTGGATCGCCGTCCTGGAGACAGCGGACAGCGGCGCTGGGTGTCGTCGTCGTGCTCACGGTCGCCTTCGGGCAGGCCGTGGCCACAGCCGACCCCGGAGCCGAGCTTCCGCAGCCACCGCAGGAAACCTCCGTCGCCGTGCAGGACGCACCGGAGACGCCGCTCCCGGACAACCCGAACACCGCCATCGCCCTGACCGGTCCCGCCGAAGCGCACTGGCCCGAGCCAGCAGCGGCGGACCTCGACCTCTCCGCCGACGGCGGAACCCCCGCGCAGGCAACCGCCCGCGTCGCGGGCACGCCCGTGCCGGTCGAGGGAACCCCCGTCGCCGTCACAGTCGCGGGTGACACCGTTCAGCGCCGGGCCGCCGCGCAAGGTGACGAAGGCGCGAAGGTCCGCGTCGAGGTCGAGGACCGCGACGAGAGCAAGAACCTGGTCGGCAACGGTGTCGTGTTCAGCGTCGCCGACCGGGGCAACGCCTCGGGCAAGCCGCTGGACATCACCTTCGACTACCGCTCCTTCGCCGACGCCTTCGGCGGCGGGTTCGGCTCGCGCCTCAAGCTCAGCGCGCTGCCTCCCTGCGCGCTGACCACACCGGACAAGGCGGAGTGCCGCGTCGAGACCCCGGTCGAGAACGCGGCCAACAACACCGCCGCCCGCTCGCTCTCCGGCACCGTGAGCCTGAACGCCGAGCAGCCTGCCGTGTTCGCGGTCAGCGCGGCCACAGGCAGCTCCACCGGTACCTTCGCGGCCACCTCGCTGGCCGCCGCAGGCTCGTGGAACGCGGGTGGCTCCTCCGGTGACTTCACCTACGGCTATCCCCTGCGCGTCCCGCCCGCCGTGGCGGGCAGCGTGCCCTCGGTGTCGCTGGGCTACTCGGCGCAGAGCGTCGACGGCCGCACGTCCGCGTCGAACAACCAGGCCTCCTGGCTCGGCGACGGCTGGGACGCCTCGCCCGGCGGGTTCGTCGAGCGCTCCTACAAGTCCTGCTCGCAGGACCTCGGCGGCAACAACGGCCAGACCAAGACCGGCGACCAGTGCTGGGCCACCGAGAACGCCACGATCAGCCTCGTCGGCGTGTCCGGCAAGCTCGTCAAGGACAAGACCACCGGCAAGTGGCGTCCGGAGAGCGACGACGGCGCGCGCATCGAGCTGCTCACCGGCGCTGCCAACGGTGACGAGGGCGACGCGGGCAAGGACGTCGGCGAGCACTGGAAGGTCACCACTCCCGACGGCACCCAGTACTTCCTCGGCCTCAACCGGCTCCCCGGTTGGAGCGAGGGCAAGCCGGAGACCAACTCCGCCTGGACGGTCCCCGTCTACGGCAACAACACCAGCGAGCCCTGCAACAAGGGAACCTTCGACGCCTCGTGGTGCCAGCAGGCGTACCGCTGGAACCTCGACTACGTCGTCGACCCGAACGGCAACGTCACCACCTACTACTACAACAAGGAGGTCAACCACTACGGCCGCAACGCGGACCCGGCCAAGACGACCCCCTACGTGCGCGAGGGCTACCTCAACCGCATCGAGTACGGCCTGCGGGCCGACAACCCGTACGCCACCCCGGTCGCCAAGGTCGACTTCGAGACCGCCGAGCGCTGCCTTCCCAGCGACACCGTGGACTGCGCGCCCGACAAGATCAAGACCTCGCCCGGCTCGTGGCCGGATGTGCCCGCAGACCAGCTCTGCGCCGCCGGCGAGCAGTGCACCCAGCGCAACTCGCCGTCCTTCTTCAGCCGCAAGCGCCTGACCAAGGTCATCACCCGGATCTCCCAGTCCGGCGGCTGGCAGGACGTGGACTCCTGGAAGCTGGAGCACGCCTACCTGCCCACCGGCGACGGAAACGGGCCCTCGCTCAACCTCAGCTCCATCGTCCACAGCGGTCACGTCGGTGGAACGATCACGCTGCCCGCCACCACGTTCACCTACAAGGCACTGGCCAACCGGGTGGACGGGGTCGACCACGGGATGCCGTGGACCCGCTACCGGATCGCCAACATCGTCGGCGAGGCGGGCGCAGTCACCGAGGTCACCTACAGTGACCCGGACTGCGTGCCGGGCAGCAGGATGCCCGAGGCACCGGACAGGAACACCCTGCGCTGCTACCCGGTGTGGTGGAGCCCTGATGGGGCGCCGGAGCCAATCCAGGACTGGTTTCACAAGTACGTCGTCACTTCGGTCTCCCAAACTTCCGGCACCGGCGGTTCGCTGGCCATGCCGACCTACTACGAGTACAAGGGTGCTCCCGCCTGGCACTTCGACGAGAACGACTTCGCCCAAGACAAGCACCGCACCTGGTCGCAGTGGCGCGGCTACGAAACCGTCCGCATCACCAAGGGCACCACGGTCAGCGCGCAGAGCGCGTCCGAGACCGTCTACTTCCGGGGCATGCACGGCGACAAGCTGTCCAACGGCACCCGGAGCGTGGACGTCGAGAACAGCGAGGGCGAACCGCACCGCGACGATGACCGGCTGCGCGGCGCGGTGCGCGAGATGCGCCAGTACAACGGCACCGAACTGGTGTCCGCCTCGGTCAATGACCCCTACCTGCCCGAGACTCCGACCGCCGAGGACGTGGCAGGCCGCAAGGCGTTCGTCAGCGGTGTCGCCGCGGTGCGCGGGCGCAGCAAGCTCGCGGACGGGTCCTGGCGGCGCACCAAGGTCGTCAAGACGTTCAACGCCGAAGGCATCCCGACCACTGCGGAAGACCACGGCGACCTCGCCGTGACCGGTGACGAGAGCTGCACGCGCACCGAGCACGCCCGCAATGAGACCGCGTGGATGCTCACTTACGCCAAGCAGGTCGAGACGGTCAAGGGCACCTGCGAGGTCCAGGCGTCACCGGAGACGATCCTGTCCTCCGCCCGCTCGTCCTACGACGGTCAGGAGCACGGAGCCGCCCCCACCAAGGGGTTGATCACCAAGGCCGAGGTGCTCGACGGTTGGGACACCTCGGGGCAGAAGTGGATCACTGCCTCCACCTCGACCTACGACGGCTACGGCCGCCCCCTGGAGATCACCGACTCGGGCGGCCAGAAGAGCCGCACCGAGTACACCCCGGCGACCGGGGCGCCTGCCCAGATCAAGAGCACCAACCCGCTCGGGCACAGCGCGACCGAGCACGTCGAAGCCGCCTGGGGCGCGTCCGTCGCCTCGGTGGACGCCAACAACCGGCGTTCCGACCTCTCCTACGACGCGCTGGGCAGGCTGGTCGCAGCCTGGACGCCTGGACGCGACAAGAACAAGGTGTCTGCGGATGCTTTGTTCGAGTACCAGTACAACACCACCCGTCCCAGCGTCGTGGTCACCAAGCAGCGCCAGGACGATAACGGCTATCTGACGAGCTACACGCTCTACGACGGTCTGATGCGCCAGCGGCAGACCCAGATCCCCACGCCGTACGAGCAGGGTGGTCGCCAGATCACCGACATCCGCTACGACTCGCGCGGGTTGGCGCACACGACCAACGGCCTCTACTACAACGCCGAGCCGCCCAGCGACAAGCTGGTGCTGACCTTGGACAACGCGGCCCCCAACCAGACCGTCACCGAGCACGACGGCATGGGCCGCGTCACCGCGGCGATCTTCCGGGTCGACGACGTGGAGAAGTGGCGCACCACCACCGCGTACAGCGGTGACCAGGTGCACACCACCCCGCCCGCGGGCAGCCCGGCCACGACGATCATCAACGACGCCCAGGGGCGCACCACCGAGAAGCGTCAGTACGAGAACGGCATCGGTAGCGCGTACGACGCCACGAAGTACACCTACAACGCGGCCGGTCTGCTGGAGACGGTGACCGATCCGACGGGCAACACCTGGCGCTACGGCTACGACCTGCGCGGCCGCAAGGTCAGCACCGACGACCCGGACACCGGGCACAGCACGATCGCCGTCAACGTGCTCGGCCAGATCACCAGCACCACCGACGCCGAGGGCCGCACGGTCGCCAACACCTACGACCAGCTCGGTCGCCCCACCGCCCGCTACCAGGGCTCGCCCCAGGGGACGAAGCTGGCCGAGTGGGAGTACGACAGCGTCCAGGGCGGCATCGGAATGCCCGCGCTGTCGCGGCGGCTGGTCGACGGTGCCGAGTACACCACGCGCACCACGGGGTACGACAACGCCGGACGGCCGACCGGCACGGAGATCACCATCCCTGAGGTCGAAGGTGTGCTGGGCACCACTTACCGGGCCACCCAGACCTACACTGCCACGGGCAAGCCCGCCGCGACCTCTCTCGACGAGGTCATCTCCGGTGACAGCGTGATCGTCGAAGGCGAGACGATCACTCACCGCTACAACACGTCCAACGGCATGCTGGAGCGGACGTCCGGCAGGCAGATCTACGTCGGTGCCACTAGTTACACCTCGTTCGGCGAGGTCAGGCAGGTGGTGCGCGGCAACGCGGGCACAACAGGAGCCAAGCAGGTCTCGGTCACCAACTCCTACGAGGTCGGCACCCGCCGCCTCGTGACGTCGGAGGTGCACGCCCTCTCCACGCGGACGACCCAGCTGGCCAACCGGAACTACGCGTACGACGCCTCCGGCAACATCACCCGCATCGCGGACGCGCCCTCGGGCACCGTGCCGGACATCCAGTGCTTCGCCTACGACCACCTGCGCCGGATGACCGACGCGTGGACCCCGTCCACGGGTGACTGCAACGAGGTGAGGTCCACCGCAGCGCTGGGCGGCGCCGCACCGTACTGGCACTCCTGGACGTTCGACAAAACCGGCAACCGGCTCACCGAGACCCAGCACGACAAGGCCGGGGACACCGTCCGCACCACCGCCTACCCGGCGGCGGGCCAGCCCCAGCCGCACACCGCGACCTCGGTGACCACGACCAGCCCGACCGGTGACTCGATCGACACCTTCGCCTACGACCGCTCGGGGAACACCACCTCGCGCCTGGTCGGTGGTGACCGGCAGGTGCTGGAGTACGACGTCGAGGGCAAGGTCTCCAAGGTCCGCAACCCGGACGGCAAGGAGTCCACCTACCTCTACGACGCCGACGGCTCACGCCTGATCAGCCGCGAGCCGTCCGCGACGACCCTGTACGTGTTCGGCCAGGAGATCCGCCTGGAGAAGGGCACGTCGAAGCCGAGCTGGACCCGGCAGTACAGCCACGGCGGCGAGGTCGTGGCGGTGCGCAACAGCGTCAGTGGCCTGAAGTGGGTCATCGCCGACCACCAGGGCACCAACCAGATGTCGGTGCACCCGGACACCCTGGAGCCGCAGCGGCGCAGGCAGACCCCGTACGGCGAGGCCCGCGGCGGCCTGCCGTCGGTGTGGCCGGACCGCTTGGGCTTCGTGGGCGGGCGCAATGACGAGTCGGGGCTGACGCAGGTCGGTGCGCGGTTGTACGACGGTGCGTCGGGTCGGTTCCTGACCGCGGACCCGGTCATCGACAACAACGACCCGCAGCAGATGAACGGGTACGCGTACAGCAACAACAGCCCGGTCACCTTTAGCGACCCGACGGGGTTGCGGCACTGCGGCATCGACGGGGTGCTGTGCCCCCTGCCGCGGTACCAGGGCATCCACGAAACAGCCGAGGACTACTACGCCGACCGCCAGGCGCAGCAGAACTACCAGCGGCAGCAGCAGCGGCAGGCCAACTCGTCGAGTGGCGGGCAGACGGTTGAGCAGTTCGCCGCGCAGAGTCGGCGCGCGGCTGGGATCAGCGACGCCGAGTACCAGAGCGCGCTGGCGAACGCCCACAAGACGAAGTGGGACGTGGTCAAGGAAGTCGCCTGGGAGGTCATCAAGGACATCTCGGGCTGGAATGACATCGTCGACTGCTTCAGTAGGGGTGACATCCTGGCCTGCGGCGGGCTGGTTCTCGACCTGGTGCCGTTCGGCAAGGTCGGGCGTGTCCTGGAGGCCGGTTACAAGGCGTACAAGGCGGTTGACTCGCTGGTCGACACCGTGCGGAACGCACGGGCGATCCTGCGCAGGGTCGACGACATCACCGCTGCCGCCGAGCGGGCGGTACTGAGGTCGCAACAGCGGAAACTTGGTGGTGGTGGGGCCAGTTGTCCCAACCACAGCTTCGTCGGAGCGACCAAGGTCATGATGGCGGACGGCTCGGAGAAACCGATCTCCGAGGTCGAGTTGGGCGACCGTGTCAAGGCGACCGATCCGGAGACCGGGGAGACCACGGACCGCGACGTGGTGGCGACCTTCGTCCACTCGGACGAGGGCGATATGACTCGTCTGGTCGTGCGTGGTGAGGGCGGCGAGAGCGGGACGGTCGACGCGACCTCGTGGCACCCTGTGTGGGTCGATGCCGAGGGTAGATTCGTCAACATCGGCGAACTAGCGGTCGGTGACCGGTTGACCTCGGTCGATGGGGCGTCACCCGAGGTTGTCGGGGTCCGGGACTATACCCACTTCGAGCCGGTGTACGACCTGACCGTTGAAGGTGTGCACACGTATTATGTGCTCGCAGGCATCAGGCCAGTCCTCGTTCATAATTGTGACGAGGCTAAACTTCGGAGTGAGCTGACCCAACTCGGTAAAGCTCGGATCGAAGAGGTCGTTAAAAAACTTCGTGAAGGTGAAACACTGCCGGGTGCGTTCAGTGTCGGGCGTGACCGAACCACTGGAACAACTTACTATGGTGAGAGTGGACCGGACACTGAGCATCACAGTGGCGTGACCTCTCGGCTACCTGCGGAATCCCAGATCCGCAGCGGTCGCCCGCCGGGTGTCTGTGCAGAGGCGCGCATGTGCACTAACGCTCTGAATGGTGGAGCTTCGTTGGAGAACCTAGATATCATTACCCTCAATCAAAATGGGAAGAAGTTCAAAATGTGTCCTAACTGTCGAGTTTGGGTGCCAGATGCGGTCGGGAGTGTGCTAACCGGATGAGTGGATACGATGACGCTTCTCGGCAACAGAAATTGCTTGATGCCTTCCCTGGTGCAAGCCGGGTAGATGTTGGTTCAGCTTCGGTCGATCATGTGTCCAGACTCTACGAATTGGCTGGTTACGAAGTAGGGGCAGAATTGCGCGGATTTCTCGAAGAGTATCGAGAGTGTTCCATTTTGTGGATGTACCGCGAAATGGAGGATGGCGTGCGAATCGACGCAGAAAGGGCCCTTTCTTTCTATCCCGGCAACATACGCGTATTTTCTCAGAGGGTAGGGCGTCCTCTGATTCCCATCGGCTCTGCGTTCGAGACCGAAGAAGTGGTATTGATTGCGAGCGATGGAGACGTATTTCTCGCTGGGGATCCCGGAATTCAATATGTTGGTAATGGATTTAAGCAGTCTATGCAGGCGATGATTTCTGGAAATTGGGACAAGACGTTTTTCTGAAGGGTTTGGTCTCAACCCTGCATGAGGGTGCGACGGTGTGAATTTCTGCTGGAATTGACCCTCACGCTGAAGCAAGCCGCTGGTCACTGCTGTGGTGTTGCGTCAGCCGCCTCGTGCTGAACAGGAATGTAAAGCGAGCAGCCCCACCGGATTCTGGTGGGGCCGCTCGTCTGTGCTGGGGGCGTCTGGCGGCAGTAGTTGACGGCAACGTCAGCGGATGGGAGCTGCACAGGGAGCCTTTTTCGTCCTGCGGTTGTCTCGTAGTTCTGTAGGACGTGGACGGCTTTGGCCAGTCGGCCAGCGCGGCGTGGACAGCAGCGGAGTTTGCGCAGGACGCGCGAGGTCTTGAGTTGGCGCGTTGGCGCGTTCGCCGGGTCCGCGTAGGCGGGCGTGGGCACGGTTGGCGTCTTTCTGCGACTCGGGTTTGTTCCTGCCCTTGTACGGGGTGATCACGTGCCAGCCGGTCGGGTCGTAGCCGTGGTAGCCCTTGTCGCCCAGGGCGATCAGCCCTGCGTCGCGCAGGGCGGCGAGGATGTTCCAGATCCCGGCCGCGGCGGTGTCGTGGGCGCTGCCGGGCAGATCGCCGGAGACCCACAGGATCGTCCCGTCCGACGAGGCGATCACCCGCGGGTTCACCCCGTGCGTTCTGTGCTTGCCCGAGTGGAGCGGCCGGTCGGCGGCGACCCGGTCGATCGGGATGAGCGTGCCGTCGATCACCGCGTAGGCCACGCCCTGCCGTTTCGCCGTGCGCAGCGCCTGCCGCAGCCGCGGCGACCTGGCGGCGAGGAGCTCGATGGTCTCGTGGACGTAGCGCTGGCAGGTGGTGGCCGAGACCCTGAACCCGGCGCCGATCTCGGCGAACGGCTCTCCTTTACGCAGGTGAACCAGCACCAGCAGGGCTTGGCGCTCGGCATCGAGCCGGCGCCAGCGCGAACCCGGCTCCCGGCGGTGTGTGCGGATCGGGCCTGACGCGAATCTCAGGGTCCGATGTGACAACGGCAGCGCGGCGCGATAGAACAACACGTGAAGCCCCTGGTGCTGCGGAGCGGTTTTGGTCGATGGCTCTGTTACCAGGGGCTCCGCCGTGTCCAGGGTCCGACACGCCGCGCCTGCGTCAACCAGCCACAGCAGAAGTCCCTTACCCGTCAACACGTCCAGACCAGGATGAAAAAGGCTCAGGGTGGCGGTTCGCCGTGGTCACCGGTCTGGCCGATGACGTCGTCAGAGTGCTGGAGGGCGCGGCCGGGAAGGTCGATGGCATCGCGCTGGAGACGGAGCCTGACGTGGGCGTAAACGGTGGCGGTGACGCCGATGCGAGCGTGGTCGGGGAGTTCCTTGATCACGAAGAGTTCGACGCCTTGTTCCGGCAGCAGCGCTGCGGTCGAGTGCTGGAGGTTGTGGAACCGGATGCGGCGGAGGCTGCTCTTGCTGATGAGCGCGGTGAAGGTGTGGGTGAGGTTGGTCGGGTCGATCGGCGTGTTCTGCACAGTGGTGAACACGTGCCCGTCATGCTGCCGCATGGTGTTTGTGGCCTGACACTTGCGCTTCTGTACTCGTGGCGGAGCTTCAACAACTGGTCGCAGCGGGTGAGAAGGACGATGTGGCGCTCGGAGGCGCGCGTTTGGTGGGCAGCGTGGTGAGCCTGCCGGTGCTGGTGCGTTGAAGTGCGCGACGGATGGCGGCGCTGCCTGCGTCCAGGTCTTCCTGTCGCAGGCCGAGGAGTTCACCCTTGTGGAGGGCGAGTTCGAACAGCGCGTGCAGCCTGTGGTCTTGCGCGGTGGCAAGGAGTTGGCGGGCTTCGTCAGCTGTGAGGGGGTCGAAGGGGCGAGGGCGGGCGTGTCAGTGCGGACGTTGCGGACGACGTTGCGTGGGATCTCCTCTTCGTGGACGGCGTGCTCCAAGGCGGACTTGAGCACAGAGTGGATGTAGGTAGTGAAACGCGGTTTGCGGGGCTTGGCCGGTCTCGTGCTCTGATCACTCAGCGCACTGATGTGCAACGCACGTCGGTGCGCAGGGCTGTCACACATGGTCGGGAAGGTGGGCGGCGGCGCTGCCGCGCGCCGGTACCCCACGCAGGAGCACCCCTGGCAGTTCAGTCAGTCGCTTGATTTAATCAAGGTGAGCCGAAGGCCCCTGGCCTCCGGCCAGCCCTGCACGCGACGACCCAGAGGTGCCCGTGACCGCCATCCCCAGCCATGCCGCTACCCCCGACCTCGACTTCGACCCCGAGGCCCTGCGCGAGAAGTACCGCCAGGAGCGCGACCGCCGCGTCCGCCCCGACGGCGCCGCCCAGTACCGCCGCGCCGCGGGCGAGTTCGGCTACTACGCCGCCGACCCCCACGCCGACCCCGACTTCACCCGCGACCCCCTCACCGACCGCGTCGAGGTCCTCATCGTCGGCGGCGGCTTCGGTGGGCTGCTCACCGGCGCGCGCCTGCGCCAGGCCGGGTTCCAGGACATCCGCGTCGTCGAGGAGGCGGGCGACTTCGGCGGCACCTGGTACTGGAACCGCTACCCCGGCATCCACTGCGACATCGAGTCCTACGTCTACCTCCCCCTCCTCGAAGAGGTCGGCTACGTCCCGAAGTGGCGCTACGCCCCCGGTGAGGAGATCCGCCAGCACGCCGTCGCCATCGCCAAGCACTTCGACCTCTACCGCGACGCCTGCTTCCAGACCCGCGTCACGAGCCTCACCTGGGACGACACCAACCAGGAGTGGGAAATCACCACCAACCGCGGCGACGCCATGCGCGCCCGCCACGTCGTCGTCTCCAGCGGCACGCTCTCCCAGGCCAAGCTCCCCGGCATCCCCGGCATCGACACCTACCGCGGCCACACCTTCCACACCAGCCGCTGGGACTACGGCTACACCGGCGGCGACGCCACCGGTGGCATGGATCGCCTGGCGGACAAGAAGGTCGCGGTCATCGGCACCGGCGCCACCGGCATCCAGGTCGTCCCGATGCTCGCGCGCGACGCCCAGCACCTCCACGTCTTCCAGCGCACCCCGTCCTCCGTCGACGTGCGCGGCAACCGCCCCACCGACCCCGAGTGGGCCGCGGCGCTCCAGCCCGGTTGGCAGCGCGAGCGCCGCGACAACTTCCTCGCCACCGTCTCCGGCGGCCACGTCGAAGTCGACCTGATCAACGACGGCTGGACCGGCACCGCCCGGCTCCAGCGGCAGATCATCCCCGGCGCCACGCCCGCCGACCTCTCCCCGGACGAGCTCGCCCGCGTCGAGGAGCTCGCCGACTTCGCCAAGATGAACGAGCTGCGCGCCCGCGTGGACGAGATCGTCGAGGACCCGGCGGTCGCCGAGCTGCTCAAGCCCTGGTACCGCTACATGTGCAAGCGCCCCACGTTCAGCGACCTCTACCTGGAGGCGTTCAACCGCCCCAACGTCACCCTGGTCGACACCGCCGACCACGGCGGCGTGGAGCGGTTCACCGAGACCGGCGTCGTGGTCGGCGGCACCGAGTACGAGGTCGACTGCGTCATCTTCGCCACCGGCTTCGAGGTCGGCGTCTCCGGCGTCGTCTCCGGCACCATGCCGGTGCACGGGCGCGGCGGCACGACCCTGCTCGAGTCCTGGGCGCGCGGTCCCCGCACGCTGCACGGCTTCTACAGCAACGGCTTCCCGAACCTGTTCCACCTCGGCCCGATGCAGAACGCCTCGTCGGTGAACTTCACGCACATCCTCGACGAGCAGGCCACGCACATCGCCGCCGTGCTGGAGCAGGCCCGCGAGCGCGGCGCCGTCCGCGTCGAGCCCAGCGCCGAGGCCGAGGAGGCCTGGCAGCAGGTGCTGCGCGAGTCCACTGTGGACCGCTTCGACTTCCAGGCCGAGTGCACCCCCGGCTACTACAACAACGAGGGAAAGCCCCGCCCCGGCGGCCTGTCCTACGGCGAGGGCCCGGTCGTGTTCCACGAGCTGCTGCGCCGCTGGCGCGCCGACGGCGGCATGGACGACGTGCTGGTCGACGCCCGGTGACCGGGCGCTGGCACTCCCGCCGCCTGACCGGCCCGTCCCCGCTGCGCGGCTCCAACGGCGTCGCGCTCGGCCCGGACGGCAGGCTGCACGTCGCGCAGTTCCTGGCCGGTCGGATCAGCGCCGTCGACCTGGCCACCGGCGACGTCGAGGTCGTCGTCCCGCCCGGCGGCCCGATCCAGTCGCCGGACGACCTGGCGTTCGCGCCCGACGGCTCGATGGTCGTCACGGACCTGGTGCCCGGCAAGGTGTGGCGGCGCGCGCCGGACGGGCAGTACGAGCTGCTCTCCGCCGAGGTCGTGCTGCCCAACGGCATCGCGTTCGCCGGGAACCGCCTGTACGTCAACGAGATGCGCCCGAACGGCAGGCTGCTGGAGCTGACCGCAGACGGCCCGGTGGAGCTCACCGGCGACCTCGCCATGGGCAACGCCATGCAGCTCGGCCCGGACGGCCTGCTCTACTACCCGCACATGATCACCGGCCGCGTCTACCGGGTCGGCGTCGACGGCGGTGAGCCGGAACTGGTGGCCGACAACGTGTTCGAGCCGGTCGCGGTCCGCTTCGACCTCGGCGGCGCGCTGCTCGTGCTCTCCCGCGCCGCGACCGGCGTGGTCACCAGGATCGACCTGTTCGGCACCGGCGACCGGAGCACGATCACCAGCGGCGTGGTCGGCCTGGACAACGCGGCGTTCGACGCGGAGAACCGGATGTTCGTCTCCAGCTACGCCAGCGGCGGCGTGCTGGAGCTGCACCCGGACGGCCGCACCAGGGAGGTGGTGCGGCGCGGCCTGGACGGCCCGTTCGGCGTCACCGTCGACCTCGGCGGCGTCGTCCGCGCGGCCGACCACTACGGCACCGCGACCCTCGGCCCGGACGGCGTCGACCGCGAGCTGCGCACGTTCACCCACGGCATCGCCGCGCACGAAGGCCTGCTGCACCTGACCTCGCAGTACGGCCAGGTCCGCACGCACGACCCGCGCACCGGCGAAACCCGTGACCGGGCAAGGGGAGTGGACCGCCCGCTCGGCGTCGCGGTCCGCGCGGACGGCTCGCTCGTCGTCGCCGAGTCCGGCGCCGGTCGGGTGCTGCTGATCTCGCCCGAGGACGAGGTGACCGTGCTCGCGGACGGCCTGACCCGCCCGGTGGACGTGGCGCTGGACGACGAGGGCCGTTGCCACGTCAGCGATCCCGGCCAGGGCGCGGTGCTCCGCCTGGACGGCGCGACCCCGACGCCCCTGCTCGCGGGACTCGTCGAACCGCAGGGCATCGCCGTGCTGGGCGGGGAGCTGTTCGTCGTCGAGGTCGGCACGCGCTCGCTGCGCTCGATCCCGCTCGACGGCGGCGACCCGCGCGTGGAGCTGGCGGACCTCCCGGTGGGCGGCCCGGACCGCCCCACCCCGGCCCTGTTCGCGGCCGGACTCCCCGGCGTGGCCCCGAGCTTCGCCGGACTGGCCGCCCACGACGGCGCCCTCTACCTGTCCGCCGACGCCGAGGGCAGCGTCCTGCTGCTCACCGAGGAGCCGGGCCGGTGACCGAGGGCAGGTCCCAGGTCCTGAAGGCGCTCAGCGGCCTGCTGGTGGCCCTGTTCACCGCCACGCTCAGCAGCACCGTCGTGTCCACCGCGCTGCCCAGGATGATCAGCGACCTGGGCGGCTCGCAGGCGCAGTACACCTGGGTGGTCACCGCGACCCTGCTGACCGCCACCGCCACCACCCCGATCTGGGGCAAGCTGGCCGACCTGTTCAGCAAGAAGACGCTGGTGCAGGTGGCGATCGGCGTGTTCGTCGCCGGTTCGCTCGCCAGCGGCCTCAGCCAGGACGCCGGTCAGCTCATCGCCGCCCGCGCGCTCCAGGGCGCCGGGGTCGGCGGGTTGCAGACGCTGGTTCAGATCGCGATCGCCGCGATGATCCCGCCGCGCGAGCGCGGCAGGTACAGCGGCTACCTCAGCAGCGTCACGGCGGTGTCCACGATCGGCGGTCCGCTGCTGGGCGGTCTGGTCGTGGACACGCCGTGGCTGGGCTGGCGCTGGTGCTTCTTCATCGGCGTCCCGGTCGCGATCGCCGCGCTGGTCCTGTTGCAGGTCACGCTGAACCTGCCGGTGGTGCGGCGGGAGCGGGTGCGCGTCGACTACGCGGGCGCCGCGCTGATCACGGCGGGCGTGTGCCTGCTGCTGGTGTGGGTCTCGTTCGTGGGCGACGCGTTCACGTGGTCGTCCTGGCCGAGCCTGGCCGTGGCGGGCGGTTCGGTGCTGCTGCTCGGCGCGGCGGTGCGGGTGGAGACCAAGGTCCCGGAACCCGTTGTGCCGCTGGACATCGTGCGCCAACGGCCGACCGCGCTGGCCATCCTGGGCAGCCTGGCGGCGGGCACCGCGATGTACGGCGCGGCGGTGTTCCTGAGCCAGTACTTCCAGGTGAGCCGGGGCCGCACGCCCACCGAGGCGGGGTTGCTGACCATCCCCATGATGGCGGGCATCCTGGTGGCGTCGACGGTGGTGGGCAGGCTCGTGACCCGCACCGGCAAGCTCAAGCCGTACCTGGTGGCGGGCTCGATCTCGCTCACGGCGGGTTTCGCGGCCCTCGGCTTCCTGGACCGCGAGACCCCGCTGGTGGTGCTGTCGGTGGCGATGGCGCTGGTCGGCGCGGGGATCGGCATGACGATGCAGAACTTCGTCCTGGTGGTCCAGAACGCCGTGCCGCTGAAGGACATCGGCGCCGCCAGCTCCGCGGTCTCGTTCTTCCGCTCGCTCGGCGGGACGATCGGCGTGGCCGTCCTGGGCGCCGTCCTGGCCCGCGACGTCGCGGCGAACCCAGGAGACGTGCCGACGGCGTACGGCGAGGCGACGGCGCAGGTCTTCCTGATCTCGGCGGCGGTCGCGGCGGTGGGCGTGCTGGCGGCGGTAATGCTCAAGCCGGTGGTGCTGCGGACGAGCCTGGACGTGGTGAAGGAGGTCGAGAAGGCGTAGCGCGGGCGGTGGACGGCGGGTCCCGTCGTCCACCGCACCCAGGTGGCGAAACCACAAGACCCTCCCCGGCGCGCGTCATCCGTGAGGCCACCACCTGGTCGAGGGAACCTCTGCACCCGAACGGGAGGCCAAGAACGCCCACCGCGCGCACCCCGGTGGGCCCGGATGGCGAGGTCGGGAACCCGCGCCTACCGTCCCTCCGGGACCCACCAAAGGCTTGAGCCAACGTCGCCCGCGCGCGGAGGAAGCCCCAGATGAGCGTCACGGAACCCGGACTCCCCGCCCCCCGCGCCGCGCAGGACGACGGGCACACCGCCGCCCCGCCCAGCCTGTCCAAGGCCCGCGTCAACGTCATCTTCGGCGTGATCGTCCTGGGGATGCTCCTCGCCGCCCTCGACCAGACCATCGTCGCGACCGCGCTGCCCACCATAGTCGGCGAGGTCGGCGGCGCCGGGCACATGAGCTGGGTGGTCACCTCCTACATCCTCGCCGAGACCGTCGCGACCGTGCTGGCGGGCAAGTTCGGCGACCTGTTCGGCCGCAAGGCCGTGTTCCAGGTCAGCGTCGTGGTGTTCATCGTCGGCTCGTTCTTCTGCGGCGCCGCCGACACCATGGGCGGCCTCATCGCGATGCGCGCGCTGCAGGGCATCGGCGGCGGCGGGATCGCCGTCACCGCCACCGCGCTCATCGCCGACGTCATCCCGCTGCGCGAGCGCGGCAAGTACCAGGGCGCGCTCGGCGCGGTGTTCGGCGTGACGACCGTGGTCGGCCCGCTGCTCGGCGGCCTGTTCACCGACCACCTGTCCTGGCGCTGGGCGTTCTACGTCAACGTCCCACTCGCGCTCGCCGTCATCGCGCTCGCCGCCAGGGCCATCCCCGGCGCGGGCGAGCGCGGCAAACCCCGGATCGACTACTGGGGCGCCGCCCTGATCGCGCTGGGCGCCAGCGGACTCACGCTCGCCACCACCTGGGGCGGCACCGAGCACCCCTGGGGCTCGGCCACGATCATCGGCCTGTTCGCGGGCTCCGCCGTCGCGCTGGCCCTGTTCGTCGTGGTGGAGAACCGCGTCCCCGAGCCGATCCTGCCGATGAGGTTGTTCCGCGGCAAGGTGTTCGCGGTCGCCTCGCTGCTCAGCTTCATCGTCGGCTTCGCCATGATGGGCGCGCTCACGTTCCTGCCCTCGTACCTCCAGTACGTCAGCGGCGCGTCCGCCACCTCGTCCGGCCTGCGCACCCTGCCCATGGTGCTCGGCCTGCTGATCACCGCGCTGCTGTCCGGCCAGGTCGTCGGGGCCACCGGCCGCTACCGCCCGTTCCCCATCGCGGGCGCGGCCGTCACCGCCGTCGGCATGCACCTTCTGTCCACATTGGACCCTGAGTCCTCGATCGCCGCCCAGTCGCTGGCGATGTTCGTGCTGGGCGCGGGGATCGGCCTGGTCATGCAGGTGCTCACGATCGTCGTGCAGAACACCGCCGACTACCGCGACCTCGGCGCCGCCACCTCCGGCGTCACGTTCTTCCGCTCGCTCGGCAGCTCCTTCGGCGCCTCGATCATGGGCACCGTCTACGCCAACCGCCTCGCCGAGACCCTCCCGCCCGCGCTCGCGCAGACGCGCGTCCCACCGGCGGCGATCACCACCCCCGAGGCCCTGCACGCCCTCCCCGACGCCGCCCGGCAGCCGATCGTCACCGCCTACGCCGACGCCCTGCACACCGTGTTCCTGGCCGCCGTGCCGATCGCGCTCCTCGGCCTGCTGGTGGCGTTCCTGCTGCCCCAGGTCGAGATCCGGGGCACCGCCCGCGAGGCCGCGAGGGGCGCGGGCGAGGGCTTCGCGATGCCCACCGACCAGCACCCCGACACCCAGCTGGAGAACCTGATCGGCCGGGTCGCGGGCCACAACCCGGACATGCCCCGCCAGGTCCTCGCCCGCTCCGGCCTGCCGCTGGAGCTGCCCGCCGCGTGGGCGCTGCTGGGCATCCACCTGCGCGCCGAGCTGCTCGGCGAGCGCACCCGCCAGTCCGACGTCGAGGACCAGGTCGGCCTGCCGCACGGCGTGCTCACCTCGTTCTACGACGCCCTCGCCGCCGAGGGCCACCTCACCCGCACCGCCGACGGCCACCTCGCCCTCACCCCGGCCGCGTCCACGACCGTGACCGCCCTGATCGAGGCGTGGACCGCGTGGCTGCTGGACCAGCTCGCCGACTGGACCGCCCAGCGCGACCCGGACACCGTCGACGGCGAGGTGCGCGCGGCGGTCCGGCGGATCACCCGCAGGCTCATGCTGGAGCAGCAGCGCGAGCTCCAGCGCGGCTGACCGTTGTCCCTCGTGCAGGGGACATGCGATCGTCCTGACGACCCTGTCCGGCCCGTCCGCGACCACCTCCTGACCGTCACCCGCCCCGGATCTGCCGCAGCTGCTCGTCGGTCAGGTCGACCAAGCCGAAGAACTCCAAGCGCGCCAAGGCGTCCCCGGCGACGTAGAACCCGGCGACCACGCACAGCAGCAGCACCCCGCGCCGCCCGCCGTCCCCCGAGCGCAACCTGGTGGCCAGCCCCGAGAACCGCTCGTGCCACCGCTCCCGGTGGGCGAGGTACGCCAGCGCGGCGATCAGGCACGGCGCGACCACCACCAGGCAGTACGCCACCACCAGCGCGGACCCCGCGCCCGGACCGGGGTCCGCGCGGCCGATCGTCGCCAGCGCGGCCAGGTACGGCAGCGCCGTCGCGACCTCCACCGCCGCCACCGCCAGCGCGAGCCCGGCCACCACTAGGTGCCCACGACCGGCGGACGCCTCATCGTCGCGCGGCGGCCGGTCCACCTTCGCCAGCAGCCCGTACAGCAGCAGCGCGACGCCCGCGACCAGCTGGACGTGGTCGACACCGCGTTCGCCGATCGCGCCCAGCGCCACCCCCGCGCCCGCCACGACCGCGATCCCCACCACCGCGTACACCCCGGCGAACACGCCCAGCAGCACGAGAACCCGCGACAGCGGCCTGCGGTGCGCCAGCAGCAGGTGCAGGGTGACCAGGAACAGGGTGATGTTCAGCGAGTCCAGCAGGGCCAGTCCGCCCACGGTGATCAGGTCCTTGACGCCCACGCGATCCCCCCGGTCTCCGGCACGTCGGCGGACCAGGGTAGTGGGCGCGGGGTGGCGCAGCGGCGGGCAGCCAAGGCGGGGGAGGGGAGTGGCCCGACCGGAGCACGGGCTTGTCAAGCGGACCGACAGTCCGTAACGTTGATGTGGACCGACAGTCCGCTTAATTCCGGAGGGCCCGTGACCACCACTGAAACGCCCCACGTCCTCGTCACCGGCGCCAACGGCACCACCGGCCGCCACGTCGTCGCCGGGCTCCTCGCGCGCGGCGCCACCGTCACCGCAGCCTCCCGCTCCGCGAACCCGAGCTTCGACTGGCACGATCCCGCGACCCACGCCGCCGCCCTCGACGGCGCCACCGCCGTCTACCTCGTCCCACCCGCGGGCGACCCCGAACCGCAGCGCGTCATGCTCCCGTTCCTCAAGCGCGCCAAGGACTCCGGCGTGCGCAGGGCCGTGCTGCTCAGCGCCGCCATGCTCCCACCGGGCGGCCCGGCGGCGGGCAGCGTGCACCCGGCGCTCCCCGAGCTGTTCGACGAGTGGACCGTGCTGCGCCCCAGCTGGTTCATGCAGAACCTCACCGACCACCACCTGCACGCCGACAGCGTCCGCGCGCACTCCACCATCACCACCGCCACCGGTGACGGCAAAGTCGCGTTCATCGACGCCGAGGACATCGCCCGCGTCGCCGTCGAAGCGCTCCTGCGCCCCGACCCGCTCAACACCGACCTGATCCTCACCGGCCCGGAAAGCCTGTCGTACCAGCAGATCGCGGCCGTCCTCACCGACGTCCTCGGCCGCGAGATCACGCACACCGCCGTCACCGCCGCCGAGTTCCAGCGCCGCTACGCCGAAGCGGGCATCCCCGCCGAGTTCGCCGCCCTGCTCGCCCGGGGCGACACCGCCATCGCGGCGGGCGCGGAAGACCGCACCACCACCGCCGTCCGGACCGTCACCGGCCGGGAACCCCGCTCGTTCCGGGACTTCGCGACCGCCCGCGCCGCCGCCCAGCGGGAGAAGACCGGCGGAACCGACCGGCGCCGCTGAACCCCTAGGATCGGCGCGGACCCCGATTCAGCGCCGAGTCCGGACCAGGACGGGAGAACCACCGTGGTCGTGAGGGAACGCGCCGACGCCGCCCGCAACCGGCGGGCCATCCTCGACGCCGCCAGCGCCCTGTTCGAGGCCGCCACCGACCCGCTCGCCGTCACCATGGACGACATCGCGGCGTCGGCGGGCGTCGGCAAGGGCACCCTGTTCCGCCGGTTCGGCGACCGCGCGGGCCTGGTCCGCGCGGTCTACGCCACCCGGTTCGGCGCGCTCTACGAGGCCATCACCTCCGGACCACCCCCGCTGGGCCCCGGCGTCCCGGCCCACGAGCGCGCCCTGGCCGTCCTGGACGCGATCGTCTCGGTCAAGCTGGACAACCGCCGCATCGCGCTTGTCCTGGAGAGCCTGGGCCCCGAGGCGGAGAGCACCAGCCTGTTCGACTCCGCTAACTACCGCACCGCGCACACCCTGCTCGCCGAGCTGGCGGCCGAGCTGGTCGGCGCGGACCGGGCCGACTGGACCGCGCACGTGCTGCTCTCCGCGACCAGGATCGACCTCGTCGAGCACCTGGTCGACCAGCGCGGCTGGAGCGGCGAGCGGGTGCGCGGGCACCTGCGCGAGCTGGCCGACCGGCTCCTCGGCCCCGCCTGACCGGCGTCGGCCGGGTGCGGCCGGACAGGGGGAGCGCCTCGCGCGAACGGGCGGCGGGCTGACCGCCCATGCGCTACGGTCACCGTGAGTAACAGCGTTTCGCTGCCCGCCGGTGCTGCTGAGGAACCCCCGATGGAGAACAGTCCCACCAAGGTCGTCGTGGTCGTGCCGACCTACAACGAGCGGGAGAACCTGCCCGTGCTCGTCGCCGAACTGCTCGCGCTGCCCGTCGAGGACCTGCGCGTGCTGGTCGTCGACGACAGCTCCCCGGACGGCACCGGCGACGTCGCCGACGCCCTGGCGCGCGAGCACCCCGACGTCGTGGGCGTGCTGCACCGCACCGAGAAGGACGGCCTCGGCCGGGCCTACGTCGCGGGCATGACGCGCGCGCTGGCCGAGGGCGCGGACGTGGTGGTCCAGATGGACGCCGACCTGTCCCACCCGTCCGAGGTCATCCCGACCATGGTCGAGACCCTCGCCACCACCGACGCCGCCGTGGTCCTCGGCTCCCGGTACGTGCCGGGCGGGTCGGCGGCCAGCGAGTGGGCCTGGCACCGCAGGCTGCTGTCCGCGTGGGCCAACACCTACGTCAACACGATCCTCAAGCTCGGGGTGCGCGACGCGACCGCCGGGTTCAAGGCGTGGAAGGCGGACGCCCTGCGCGCCGTCGACCTCGGCACGATCCGCAGCAACGGGTACTCGTTCCAGGTCGAGATGAACCACCGGGTCGTCCAGGCGGGCAAGCGCATCGCCGAGGTGCCGATCACGTTCGAGGAGCGGGCCGAGGGCGCGTCGAAGATGACGCTCAAGGTGCAGCTGGAATCCGCGGTCATGCCGTGGAAGTTCCGCTTCGGCAAGCGGGGCTGAGCCCGCGCGAGAGCGCTCCCACGTCAGGTGCGGGGAGCGCTCTCACCGGCGGCTCCCACCCGGCGGCCCCTCACCGGCACAGCGCGGCCAACCCGTCGGCGAGCCTGCCGTACGGGTTGAGCCCCGCCAGCTCCACCGCGCCGCTCAGCACCCCGAAGAACGCCCTGCGCGCCGCGAGCCCACCGGGCGCCGCGTAGCTGTCCCGGACCGCGACGTCCACGTCCACCAGCAGCCGCGCGTCCCGGACCACCTCCTCGCCCAGCACCACCTGCCGCCACACCACCGCCACCAGCTCCCGCAGCGCGGGCGCGGGCGGCGCCCCGGCGGCGGCCAGCGCCGCGTCGAACACCCCCGGCCAGTCCACCTCCCGCAGGTCGGCGGGCTCGGCCTCCCCGCAGCGCGCCAGCACGTCCCGCGCCCGCGCCGCGCACCCCGCCCCGTCCCCGCCCGGCAGCACCGCCCGCCGCGCCACCCGCTCCGCCCGCACCCCCACCGGATCCGCCCGCACCACCCACAGCGGTGACCAGTCCACGTCGAACAGCACGTCCGAGTCCACGACCGAGCACCCGGCGGACCGCTCGCGCGCAGCCGGAACCCGGTACGCCCGCGCCACCTCGCCCCCGGCCGCCCGGAACGCGGCGAACTGCGCCCCCACCAGGTAGCGCGGCATCAGCAGGTACCACAGCGCCGCGCCCATCGAGACCTCCGCGGCCTCCTCGTGCCCGTCCGCCCCGCACCCGCACTCCAGCGCCGCGTCGGTCAGCTCGGCCAGCGCCGCCCCGAACCCGGTGACCGCGGACGCCCCGCCCAGCGCCAGCGCGAGGTTCACCTCGTTGAAGCTCTCCCCGTGCGCGAAGTCGGTCACCGCGTCGGTGATGTCGTTGTAGCGCACGATGTTCTCCACGGCCCGCCGGATCGCCCGACACCCCGAGAACCCCCGGAACTCGCCCTCGCCCCCCGCCAACCGCCGGTACTCACCCGTGCCGAGCGGCAACCGCAGGTACGGCCCCACCGCCCCGTCCCACGCCCGCGCCAACGCGTACCCGGCCGGGTCCACGAGCCCCACGTCCACACCGCCCGAAGCCCGGCCACCCGTGCCCCGACCACCCGAGCCCCAACCGCTCGCTCCACGGCCGCCCGACGCCCGACCGCCCGAGCTCCAGCCGCTTGACGCCCGGCCGCTTGACGCCCGGCCGCCCGAGCTCCAGCCGTTCGCCCCCTGGCCACCCGGCGCCCGACCACCCGCCCCAGCCTGCCCCGCTCCCGCCCCACCCGGCGCGGGCAACCCGTCCTTGAGCGCCATCAACCCGCCCACCGCCGCCACGTCCAGCACCGCCCGCGCCACCGCGGGCCCGGACAGCAGCTCCAACCCCTCGCTGGCCACCGCCGCGTAAGCCCACCGCGCCCCCGCGCCGGGATCGTCGGGCGCGCCGCAGTAGTCCACCGCCGAGGTCAGCGCCAACAACGACCCGCACACGTCCAGCACCCGCCCGTCCGCCCGGATGAACTGCCACGCGTACGCGCTGCCCCACAGGTCCCGCACCGCCATGCCCGGCTCGGTCGCCCCCGGCACCCGCCGCCGGTACTCCTCCCACAACCGCCCGACCTCACCCCCCTTGCGCGGCACGACCGACGCGGCCAGCGCCAACCCCCGACCCACCGGCCCGTCCCCGCCCCGCACCGCCGCCGAGGCCACCCCGCGCGCCACCCCGGCCAGCGGACTGGCCACCGCGCACTCCCGCAGCTCGACCGACCGGAACACCTCCAGCACCCGCCGCGCCGCCGCCAGCCCCCCGGCGGGCCGGGGCAACCGCGCCGACCGGTACGGCTCGTACTCCGGCAACCCCACCAGGTAGGTCACCGCACCACCCGGACCCGCGGGCCCACCAGCCGCAGGCCCCACCCCGTCCAACAGCCCCACGACCCCGTCGTCCACCAACCCGCAGCCCCGCGCGTCCCACAGGTCGAGCCTCACCGACGCCCCACTCCGCCCCGCCGCTCACCAGCACCTCGCGTCCCGGACCTCACCGGCGCTCCACCCGCACCCACGTCGCGGACGGCATCAACAGCATCCGGGTGGTCGTGGTCGCCAGCCCCGGTTCCCGGTGGACCAGCCGGAACCGGCTCAGCACCGCCGCCACCACGGCGGTCACCTCGTTCACCGCCAACGCGTCCCCGATGCACTTGCGCCGCCCCGCGCCGAACCCGAAGAACCCCCCGCGCTGCGCCGCCGTGACCCGCTCGGCCGCCCACCGCCCCGGATCGAACACCTCCGGCTCGGGGAACACGGCCTCGTCCCGGTGCAGCGCGTACGGGCTGAAGAACACGTCCGCGCCCGCCGGTATCCGCCCCTCCGGCCAGTCCACGTCCTCGGTGGCGCACCGGCTCACCAGCCACACCGGGGGCCGCAACCGCAGCGCCTCGGTGACCGCCCGCTGCGCGTGCCCGAGCGAGGCCAGGTCGGCGTGCGCGGGCACCCGCCCGCCCAGCACCCCCACTGCCTCCTCGACGATCCGGTCCCGCACCTCGGGGGCGCCGTCCACGGCCCGCAACGTCCACGTCATCGCCGACGCCGCCGTCTCCACCCCGGCGGTCAGCAGCGTGATCACCTGGTCGTACACCGCCCGACGCGGATCGGGGTCCTCCTCGCAGGCGGCCAGCACCGCCGACAGCAGGTCCCCCCGATCGGCGGGATCGGCCCGGTACTGCTCGACCACCGCGTCCACGGCGGCGCGGGTGCGCGCGGTCTGCTCGTCGAACCGACGGTTCACCTGGAGCGGGATGCGCGGGAACACCTTCCCCGGCACCACCATCCGCCAGTACATGCCCCTGGTGATGTCCGGCAGCCCCTCCGCGATCCGCCCGGCGGCGGGCGCTCCCCGGTCAGCGGCCACCAACGTCCGCGAGGTCACCAACGTGGTCAACCGGTGCATCTCCACGCTCAGGTCGACGACCCGGCCGTGCGTCCACTCCCCGGTGACCTCCTCGATCGCGTCCCGCACCACGGTCCCGTACCCGACCAGCCGGTCCCGCTGGAACGCGGGCTGCATCAACGGCCGCTGCACCGCGTGATCGGCGGCCGGGCAGGTGGCCAACCCGTTCCCCGCGTAGTCCCGCACCTTCTCGATCAGCGCCCCGCCCTTGTCGAACCGGTGCTGCTCGGACACGTGCACCCTGCGCACCAGTTCGGGCTCGGTCAGCACGTAGGCCACCCGAGTACCCAGCCCGATCCGCACCACGGGCCCGTGCGCGCGCAACCCGAGGAAGAACCCCAGCGGGTCCCTCGCCAACGCGGGCAGGTGCCCCAGCAGCGGCAACCCGCCGGGGGCGGACGGCGGCAGGAGCGCGGTCGTCATCATCGGCCTCCCTGGTCCTGGGCGGGGCGGGCGCAGCGACCCCAGCCACGCGATTCGGCACTGGTGCCCTCTGACGTCCCACGATCCTGCGAAAGCACTGCGACAGCCCCGCGCAGATCCATCACGCATGAAACGAAACCGCTGGTCAGCCGGGTTTTTTCAGGCTAGTGCCGACTCCGGTGAACCGCTTTCCGAACCAGATCGCCAAGAAGGGGGAAGAACCTCACCCCCCACACCACGCAACCTCCACCCCCCACACCACGCAACCTCCACCGCCCCACCGCTTCGCAACCTCCACCGCCCCACCGCTTCGCAGCCCCCGCCGCCCCGCCGCCCCGCCGCCCCGCCGCCCTGCCGCCCTGCCGTCCCGCCGCCATGCCGCTCTGCCGCCCCGCCGCCTCACCGCCCTGCCATCTCGCCGCCTAAGCGCGCCGCCGCCCCGCAACCTCGCAACCTCGCCGCCCCCATACCCACGATCACCCCTCACCGGGCCGACCACTCTGGTAGTAACCACAGCGAACCGCTGCCCAGCGAAAGCACCGCCCCGCAGAACCGGAGCCCGGATGACCACCCCACCCGCCCCCCGCCCGCGCCGCGACCGCACGGGACTGCCCGCGTGAGCGCCCGAGTCCTGCTCTTGCGCGGGATCAACGTGGGCGGCAAGAACAAGGTCCCCATGGCCGACCTGCGCGCCCTGCTCACCGACCTCGGCCACACCGGGGTGTCGACCCACCTCAACAGCGGCAACGCGATCTTCACCCCGACGTCCGCCACGGCCACGGACGAGGCCCTGACCGTCGAGGTCGAACAGTCCATCAAGGACCGCCTCGGCCTGGACATCGGCTGCCTGATCGTCACCCACGACGACCTGACCGCCCTGATCGCGGCCAACCCGCTGCCGGAAGCCGAATCGGAACCGTCCCGCTTCCTGGTGACGTTCCTGTCCGGCCCGGTGGACCCGACCCTGTTCGCCGCGATCGACCCGACCACCCACCTGCCCGACCGCTTCGCCGCCGGTGAGCGCGCGATCTACCAGTGGTCCCCGGAAGGCGTCCGCAACAGCAAGCTCACCCACACCTACCTGGCGAAGAAGCTGAACGTCCGCGTGGCGACCGCGCGCAACTGGAACACCGTGCTCGCCCTGCGCGACAAGTCCGCCTGACGCAGCGCCCACCCGACGCGGGTCGTGGCACCCCCACGACCCGCTCAGCGCCGGAGCACCCCCACGTCACGCCCGATGCGTCCGGGAGATCGCCAACAACGCCACGCCCCCGATCATCACCAGCACCCCCGCGCACAGGAACAACGGCAACGGCCCCCCGGTCTGCGCCAACCCACCAGCGCCACCGACACCCCCACCTCCAACCGCCCGCGCCCCGTCACCACCCGGAACCGATCCACCCCACCCGTCGGCCCCCGCCGCTCCGGTGGTGGTCGTGTTCCCGGCCGTGCCCGTCGGATCAGCCGCCCCTGGAACGCTCTGCCCCGGCGCATCCCGCTCCGGACCGTCCTCGGGCTCAGGCGCGCCCGGCACCCAGACGTCCTCCTCGGGAAGCCCAGGCGCGGTCACGAAGTACTCCGACGTCGTGGTCGGCGCGCCGAGAACAGGTTGGTTCGGCACCGGCCGCCCCACCAGCGGCCTCCGACCGGTCGTGGTCGTCGGTCCCAGCGCGCTCGTCGTAGTAGGACCCCCGATCGTGGTGGTAGGCCCACCGGTGGTCGTGGGAACCGCACCGCCACTGGTCGGCGCCACAGGATTGGGCGCCACAGGATTGGACGTGCTCGTAGGCCCAACAACACCGGTCGTGCTCGTCGGTGCCACCCCGGTGGTCGTGGTGCCCGGCGCAGCAGGCGGTGTGGTGGTCAACGTCGTCGGTGTGGTCGTGGTCGTGATCGGCGCAGGCGCCGGAGCGGTCGGCGGCGGCACGATCGCGCTCGTCGTCGCCACCGGAGCCGTGGTGGTGGTCGGCGCAGCCGTGCTCGACACCGGAGCCGTCGTCAACTCCGGCGCGCTGGTCGTCGTCCCCACCGCCTCGGTCGTGGTGGTCGGCGCGCTCTCCTCACCGGTAGGCGCGCTCGGCGCCGCACCGGTCGTCGTCCCCGTTGTGGTCGTCCCACCCGTGGTCGTGGTCGGCGTGACCGCATCCGCCGTGGTCGTCCCCACAACGGGCGCCGTCGTGGTTCCGGTCGCCGCCTCACTCGTCGTGCTCCCCGGTGTCGTTCCCCCTGTCGTCGTGCCCCCTGTCGTCGTGGTCGTCACCGGCCCGTCTGTCGTGGTCACCGCGGGCCCGGTGGTCGTCGTCATCGTCGCGGTCGCGCTGTTCGTCGTCGTGCTGTCCGCGGTCGTGCTGGGCGCAGCGGCCTCGCACCCCGCCACCACACCCGTGAACGGGTACGCGTGGAACTCGTTGCCCGACCCCACGCTGCTGCTCCCGTGCACCGCGGACCCGGCCGTGAAGAACCGCCCGCTGAACCCCGGCACGGTCACCAGGGTCGTGCTGTCCGCGTTCGGCACCAGCACGCTGCCCTGGAACTCCGACGCGCCGTCCAGCGCCACGCTGTCCGCGTTCGGGAAGTTCCATAGCATCCGTTGCCCGTACCGGTCGATCTGGTCGCGCCCGTTCGGCGACCCCGACCAGGTCGTCACGTGCGGAGCCGCACCGACCATGTTGATCAGGATGGTCGCGCCGTCCGGGATGTCCGCGAAGCCGATCCCCTGCATCCCCCCGTCGGGCGCGGCGATGCTCCCCGGCACGGTGAACACCTGCAGCGCCGAGTGGCCGTCCCCGGTGAACAGGGTCGACAGCTCGTCCTGCGTCACGGTCCCGTTCGAGGGCTTCGCCGCGTAGCACGTGCTCGTGCTGCGCAGCCCGGCGCTGATCCCGCTGTACGGCGAGAAAGCACCGCTGTCGTGCACGGGCGCGGGTTCCACGGCGCCCGCACCGGTCCGCGCGCCCGCGTACCGGACCACCCCGTTGTCCTGCGTGCGCAACGTGTTGTCCCGCGCGATCCCCAGGCTCCCGCCCACCGTCAGGAAGTCGGCCCCCTCCGGCGGCGGCACCTGCGAACCGAGCCCCGCCACGCCCACGTCGTACCCGAGCTCCCCGCCCGTCTTGTCGAGCGTGAAGTCCCCGCCGACGACCAGCCGCCCCTCCGCCTCGGCCGCGTACCCGGTCGCGGTGAACGACCGGCCGACGAAGACGTTGATCGCCTCGTCCCGACCGGCGAACCCCGAGGACTGCTTGGGTCCCACTTGTGGGTACGGGCTCGGGCAGGCGGCGCCGACGCACGGGCCGGGCCCTGCTGTGGCAAGACCTCCACCCGCGGCGGCTGCGGTGGTGATGATGACCGCGGTCGCACCCACCACCACGGCGGCGATGCCCGCCACCGCGGACAGACGACTCAAACGCATGACCCCGATGGTGAGGCACTCACCCTTTCGGACCAGCGACTGGTGAGCTGCATCACGCTTAAAACGAAGTGGCCTACCCGATGGGGTGAAGCCTGCCTAAAATCCTCAGTTTTCCCTGGTAGTGCCTCCCTCGTGGTGTGCGGCGAGCTCTGTGGACGTCGTCCCCACCCGACGGGGTCGTGATCCACATGCACGCGGCGCGTGGTGGTCTACGGGGTAAACGGTAGAGATTTCGGCGGGTGTTCACCGCACAAAGCGGCCCTGGGGAGAGGTCTATTTAGAGTTCACCCGTTAGGGCATCCGGGGTAGTTTGCGGCGTCCAACTGGATTGCTCTGACCTGCGAGAACTCACCGGCGCGGAACTGTCACACCCGACTGCCAGACTCCCGGACCATGCGTGAGGTGGGCGCTATCAGCTGATCCGGGAGCTGGGGCGCGGCGGCACGGGTGTCGTGTGGCTCGGGCAGGACACCGTGCTCGGGCGGGACGTGGCGGTCAAGGAGCTGCTGCTGCCGGTGGGAGTGCCAGAAGCCGAACGCGTGGTCTACCGCGAACGCGTGCTGCGCGAGGCCAGGATCGCCAGCAGGCTCTCCAACTCGGCCGTGGTCACCGTCCACGACCTGATCACCGAGCACGACCAGACCTCCGTCGTCATGGAGCTGATCAAGGCCCCGACGCTCGACGACCTGGTCGAGCGGGACGGTCCGCTGTCCCCGCGCGGCGGCGGTGCTCGCCGGGCAGCTGCTGGCCGCGCTGGGGGAGGCCCACGAGGCCGGGGTCGTGCACCGGGACGTCAAGCCGGGCAACGTGATGGTCCCCGCCAAGGGCTCGGCCAAGCTCACCGACTTCGGCATCGCCCAGTCGTTCGACGACCCGAGGCTCACCGCGACCGGTTCGCTGATCGGCTCACCCGCCTCCATGTCCCCCGAACGCCTCTCCGGAGCCCCCGCGTCCCCGGCCCGGGACCTGTGGGCGCTGGGCGCGACCCTGTTCTACGCCACCCAGGACAGGGGCGCGTTCGAGCGCGAGACCACCTCGGCGACCCTGCTGGCGGTGCTCAACGAGCGCCCGCGCCCCGAACTGCCGCCGGGTCCGCTGGCCGACCTGGTCAACGCCCTGCTCGACCCCGACCCGACCAGCCGCCTGACCACCGAGCGCGCCGCGGCGCTGGCCGAACGGGCGGCGGGGGAGTCCGCCGACCCGGCTACCGTCCGAGTCCCACCCGTCCACCCGACCACGCCCCTCTCCTCCGCACGTGGTGACGGCGACGCCTTAGGCGGCAGAACGCGCCCCACCCCGCGCGGTGCAGAGCCAGCCGCCGAGCCCCGACGCGCGACGACCAGCGCGGGTCCGTCCCTCGTCCGGGAGGTCGAGCACGAGCAGCGCAAGGGCCTGGCCATCTCGGCGACCCTGACCACCCTCTTCGCGCTGGGCGCGGTCGTCCTGCTCTACGTCACCGTCTTCAAGCCCATGATCAACCTGAACCTCCACGACCTCGACCTGGTCGGCCCTGCCTCGTCACCCACCAGGCAACCGGTGCTCACCCTCGGGACGGGCGGCGACATCGAGTCCGACTGGCTGCCGCTCTCCTCGAAGCAGTGCCTGAACGGCTGGCTTCCCGCGAAGGGCGCCCCGGAGGTCGAGTCGGAGAACCGGGTCGGCTGCTACGGCGAGCACGACGTCCAGCTGATGGAGAGCTTCCTGGCCGGCAAGAAGCCCCAGGAGGACGAGCCCTATCCGTCGCTGGCGGAGCTGACCAGGATCGGCGGCACGAAGTGCACCAGCGTGTTCCACTCCTCCGACGTCAAGGGGGAGGACAAGGAGAAGGCGCTGCGCTACCGGGTGCTCGTGCCGACCGAGGAGGCGTGGCGGATGCGCGTGGAGAACGGCCACCGCTCCTCCAGCCGCGTCGTCTACTGCTTCGTCGGCCGGGCGGACGGCGCGAAGCCGGCCAAGCCGCTCATGACCGAGTGAGCCCGACGGCGCTCATCGGGATGCGCACAACCCACGAGGCCGGCGCGGGACTCCCGCACCGGCCTCGTGGACGTCGCGACTACGGGGTGACCACCTTGCCGCCGAAGCTCACGACCAACCGCCCGTCAGAGGCGAACGACCAGGTCAGCTTGCCGGAGTAGGCGGAGCACTTCGAGCCGTTCGACCCCGACCAGAACTGGTTGGACGAGTCCACGTCGCCGATCGTCTTGTCCTTCGTGCCACCGCTGCTGTAGCAGGACACGTTGTTGCGGAACACCGACGTGCCACCGTCGAAGTTGAAGTTCCGCTCGGTGCTGTCGACGCTCACGTTGTTCGACATGGTGATCTTGCCGAGGTTGCGGTTGTAGGTGAAGCCGTGCTTGCCGTTGTTGTAGGCGATGGTGCGCTGGACCACGTGGTTCACCGCGATGTCCTCACCGCCCAGCTTGAAGCCGTTGCGGTCGCCGTTGCCCGCCTGCGAGCCGTCGCTCAGCGTGCCGTTGCCGTACGCCAGCGAGTCCTCGATCGTCACCGCGCCGATGGGGCCGGTGTCGGTCTTTGTGTAGAGGTCCCAGCCGTCATCGATGTTGTTGTGCGACACGGTGTAGCGGAACACGTTGCCCGGCCCCGAGGTCAGCTTCGCGGCGAACCCGTCGGCGTCCTCGCCGTCCGAGTCCGCGTTGTCGTGCGACTCGGAGCTGAGGACCAGGTTGTTCGACGGCCACTGGTCCTTCGGCGTGCTGGACAGCTCCCGCGACAGCTGGAGGCCGCTGTCCCGGTTGAACCGGGTCACGGTCCGCTCGACGACGTTGTTGCTGCCGCTGATGAAGATGCCGTTGTCCCCGGCGCGCTCCACGACGATGCCGCGCACGTGCCAGTACGACGCGTTCAGCGCCAGACCCCGGTTCGCAGGGTCCTCGCTCTGCGCCGAGAAGTTCAGCACCGGGGTCTCACCCGAGTAGGCGAACAGTTGGGTGCGCTTGCTCGCCGTGCCGTTGCGGCCCTGCGGGATCGACACCGTGCTGGAGAACCGGTACGTGCCACCGCGCAGGTAGATCGTCCCGCCGGACGCGACGCGCGAGATCGCCGAGGTGAGCGTCGTCGGCGCGGCCTCGGTGCCCGCGGCGCCGTCCGTCCCGCTGGGCGAGGCGTAGATCGCCGAACCGCTCGGCGGCGGCGTCGTGGTCGTCACCGGCGGCTTGGTGGTCGTGGTCGTGCTACCGCCACCGGTGGTGGTCGTCGTCGGCTGACCGCCACCCGCCGGGGTGAAGCCCCACTGCTTGGAGGCCGCGCTGTCGCACGAGTTCGTCTGCACCGCGGCGCCCGCCGTCGTGGCGTTGTCCTTGGTGTTCATGCACTTGTCGGCGTTCGGGTTGACCACCCGGTGGTTCGAGCCGCTCTCGGTCAGCGACCACACCTGCCCGGCCCCGCCGGAGCACGACTGCTGCTGGATCGCCTTGCCCGCGCTCGTGGCCGCCCCCGCCACCCCGACGCACAGCCCGGTGGACACCGAGGTGATCCGGAACCCGCCGCTGACCGACGTCAGCACCCACTTCTGGCCGTCGGCGCCCGTGCACGCCTGCAACTGCAACTGCGCGTCCGCCGCCGCACCGGGCGAGCCGAGGCACAACCCGCTGCCACCGCTGGTCACGGTGTAGGTCCCCGCGCCCACCGCCGCGTTCGCGGGGTGAGCGGACGGCCAGAGCAGCAGCCCGCCCGCGAGCGTCACCACCGTGGCCGCGGCGGCGACCCCGGCGGTGCGCGCCCCACGCGCCCGCCCGGCCTCCACCGGATTCACCTGCACACCCATCACGACCTCGTTCCACAACCGTCGGCGACGGAGAGCGCGAATGCGCACCCCGTGTTCAAGCGCATTTCCTCCCACCTCCGCGATAAGTCGGAACCGCGCTCGCAAAAAAACCTCCCAACGGACCGTGTTGACTGGCGCGCGGCAGTGGTGGGCAGGGCGAACACGTTGCCTCCCAGGCACTTCCTCAAGTCTTCGGGGTGGGAACCCGTTGTGCTGCCGGATGTTAGGAGGCTGTTCGGAACCGGTCAATAAGGGACTTTTCGTCGAACGTCCCAGTCGATAAAACTCGAACGAGTCGAACGGCCAGTTCACCGCCCGTGCGTTTGATCAACAAACGATCTCCGGAGGAGCTCGAAGAATGTTCCCCGATCAAGCATGTGAACAGAATTTCCCGCCACTGGTCACGCATGTGAACGGCGTCACCACGTCCACGTGCCTCCACCCTCACCAGGGGCAGCGCGCTCCGGTTCCGCTCAGGTGCGCGCACCGGTACCCAGGGGTGATCAACTGAGAGCGCCGCGAACCGCTTTCTCCCACTTCGGTCCACCGCCCTGGCGCGCCCCGCGAACAGCGCTACCTTCGACCGGGAAGAAACCATTTCCCTCTGGGGGCAGGGTGACCAAGCAAGACCGTCTGCCGATGCGCTTCGTGACCGGCTTCAACAAACTCGTCCTGCGCCTGCGCGCGTCCCGCCGCTGGGGCGGCGCGGTGCGCAAGCGCATCACCATCGTCACCTACACCGGCCGCCGCTCCGGCCGCACGTTCACCACCCCGGTCGGCTACACCCGCACCGGCGACACCGTGCTGATCAAGGTGATGATGCCGGACCGCAAGTCGTGGTGGCGCAACTTCACCGGCGACGGCGGTCGCCTGTCCCTGGAACTCGACGGAGCCAACCGCCCCGGCCACGCGACCGCCCGACGAGCGTCCACACGCCAGGTCGAGGTGACCGTGCGCCTGGACAGCGCCCAGCGCTGACCACGCCGCACCCCGCTCCACCCGCTGGCGCAGGCATCAGTCCTCGCCTGGTGGCGCCAGCACTGGCTTTGACCCGGCGCTGTCGGCACCGGCCTGCGTCTGCCTGTCTGTGCGGGTAGCGGCCTCACCCAACGGCCCGTGCTGGCACCGGCTTTCGGTTGACGGTCTTCACTTGGCGGCCTTCACCTGGCGGCACTGATCTGACTGCGCTGGCCTGGTGGTGCCCATGCCTGCTTCTGCCTGCGTTGTCATCGCCTGTGTTGTCATCCCAGCCCGGTGGGGGATCGCTATCGGGTGCACCCGATAGCGATCCGCCTCCGAGGGCGTGCCGGGCAGCGCACTCCCGGGAGTGCCTGTCGCGGAGCGATCGTTCACGCTGGCTGGGTTCAGCGATCACTGCTTCGGCTCCGCGCCGCTGTTCGGCTTTGCCCTTCGCGCGCTTCCGAAAGGCTGACCGTCCTCGTCGAGCGGGTCGGACTCGGGTGGTGACGAGGGCGCCCTCGCCGCCACGTCGGGTTCGACCCGCTCGGCTCGGTGGTCAGGACTTCGCGTCGCGCGCCGCCTGCACCTCCCGACGCACCTCCTCACTGAGCTCTTCCATCCGCCGGATCTCCGTGGCCAGGGTCGGGTCCTGGTCGCGGACCGCTTCTTGCGCGGCCAGCAGCGGGGGGAGCAGCTCGGCGGTGTCGTCGTAGGTGATGAGGGCGTGTCGCACCACCATGTCGAACTGCCCGGCCTGACTGGCCAGACCGCGCAGTTCGATCGAGTTGCTGCGCGCCCACTTGGCCACCGCGCGTTCGCCCGCGCGGCGGTCCCGCTCGGCTCGGACCCGGCCCTCGGCCGTCGAGTCAGGTCCGGCCTCCCGCAGGCGCAGGTAGCGGCGCTCAGCTGCTTGGCGACTGGCCAGACCCAGCGCCAGGGCCAGTTCCGCCCAGCTGATGCCCGCGTCCCGCGCCGCGGCGATGAGCTCCGGCTCCCACTGGGCCAGCTCCTCGCGCAGTTCACGCAGGCTGATCAGGGCGTTCAACACCTTCGTGGCGTCGCCGTCCTCGATCCCGCTGATGACCGCGTCGCGGATTGACTCGTAGTTCCCGGTTCCCATGTCGTCATCGTAATGACGACGGCAACGGGTTGTCAACGGGATGACGACGCCGTATCGTTGGTGCCACGACGCGGCGTCACCGCCGCTGGTTCGAGAGCTGGGAGAGGGGAGGGTGCGGTTGGGAGCAGTGGCCGTTCGGCCGGTTCGCCCTCGGTGGCGAACGGGTCGCCGTGCTCCTGGGAGGTCCGGTCGGGGGGCCTTCCCGGCGGAGCGGCGCGCTGAGCGCGGACGCGGGTGGGCCAGGCCGGTCGGGTCGGCAGGGCTCCGCGCGCACCGGGCTCGGCGTGCGGGCGAACCCGGTGCGGTCGGCGGGCGCGATTGGCGAACCCGGTGAGGGTGGTGCTGAGCCATGCGGTGAGCTGGCCGGTTGCGCAGTGAACTGGCCAGTGCGGTGAGCTGGATCGTGCGGGAGTTGAGCGGGGGACTGCGGGCTAGGTGGACTTGCCCTTGGTCACGTCGGTCAGCGCCTGGTCCAGGATCTCCAGGCCCAGGGCCAGCTCGTCCTCGGTCGCGGTGAGCGGCGGGGCGATCCGGAAGACGCCGCCCATGCCGGGGAGCTGCACGATGTTCATGTGCAGGCCCAGTTCCAGGCAGCGGCGGGTGACCGCGGCGCCCAGCTCGTCCGAGCCCTGCTTGGTGCTCCGATCGGCCACCAGTTCCAGGCCGACGAGGAGGCCTCGGCCTCGGATGTCGCCGACCACCTCGTGCTCGCTCGCGAGGCGGTCGAGGCCGGTGCGGAGCTGGTCGCCGAGCTTGGTCGCGCGGGCGGCCAGGTCGTCACGCTCGAGCACGTCCAGCACGGTGTTGCCCACGGCGGCGACCAGCGGGTCGGAGACGTGGGTGGTGAAGAACAGGTATCCGCGTTCGTGGGCGCGCTCCTCGATCTCGGCGCTGGTGATCACCGCGGCCAGCGGTAGGCCCGCGCCCAGGGTCTTGGAGAGCGTCAGGATGTCGGGGACGATCCCGTCGCGCTCGAACGCGTACCAGGTGCCCGTGCGGCACAGGCCGGTCTGGGCCTCGTCCAGGATCAGGAGCATGTCGCGCTCGCGGCACTTCTCCTGGAGGGCGGCGAAGTAGCCGGGTGGGGGTTCCAGGACGCCGCCCGACGACAGGATCGGTTCGACCAGGCAGGCCGCGAGGCTGCCGGTGGACTGGGCGTCGATCAGGTCGAAGCCGAAGTCCAGCTGGCGGCGCCAGTCCAGGGTTCCGTCCGGGGTGGTGAAGTCCGGGCGGTAGGTGTTCGGGGAGGGGAGGGCGAAGTTGCCGGGAGCCGTGGGGCCGTAGCCCTTGCGGCCCGCGCTGTAGGTGGCGCCTGCGGCGCCCTGGGTCATGCCGTGCCACGAGCGGGCGAACGAGACGATCTCGTGCTTGCCCGTGGCGAGCTTGGCCAGGCGCAGGGCGGCCTCGTTGGACTCCGCGCCGGTGGTCAGTAGCTGGACCTTCTGCAGCGGGTCCGGGAGGGTGTTCGCGAGGCGGCGGGCGAGGTCGACCACCGGTCGGCTGAGCATCCCGCTGAACAGGTGGTCCAGCGTGCCGACCTGTCGGCGGACCGTCTCGACCACCTCGGGGTGGGAGTGGCCGAGGATGGCGCTCATCTGGCCGGATGTGAAGTCCAGGATGCGGCGGCCGTCCTCGGTGCGCAGGAAGCTGCCCTCGGCGCTGCTGATGATCTCCGGGGTGAACGTGCCGCCGTAGCGGACCAGGTGGCGGTCCACGTCCGACCAGAAGGCGGGGTCCGACGAGTCGCTGTGCGCAGTGGCCATGACCTGAAGCTACGACCGGGCGAGCATCGGGTCCATCTCATGATTTCGACTGTCCTGTTCGGTGTGGCCGAACAAGAATGGAGGTGTGCTGAACCCGTGGCGGCTGCGGCTGCTGAGCCAGCTGGAGACCCTGGGCACCGTGCGCGCGGTCGCTGAGGCTGCTTCGCTGAGCGCGTCGACCGTGTCCCAGCAGCTGTCGGTGCTGGAGGCCGAGACGCGCACCCGGTTGCTGGAGCGGACCGGGCGGCGGGTGCGGTTGACGTCGGCCGGGCAGCTGCTGGCGCGGCGGGCGCGGGAGATCCTCGATCACATGGACACCGTGGAGGCCGAGCTGCTCGGGCTCGGTGGGGAGCCCGCCGGGCTCGTGCGGGTGGGCACGTTCCAGAGCGGGATCCACACCCTCGCGGTGCCCGCTGTGCTCCAGTTGGCGCGCTCGCACCCGCACCTCCAGGTCGAGCTGCTGGAGCTGGAACCGCACGAGAGCCTGCGCGCTCTGCGGGTGGGGGACGCTGATCTGGTCATCACGACGGCGGACTTCGTGGAGGTCCCGCTGGGGCCTGATCTGGACGTGGTGCCGCTGGCGGTCGATCCGGTGGTGCTGGTCCTGCCGCAGCACCGGGGCGCGCGGGGGCCGGTGGATCTCGCGGCGTTCGCGGATGAGCCGTGGGCGCTGGACGTGCCGGGGTCCTACATGGCGAACCTGACGACGCGGTTGTGCCGTCAGGCCGGGTTCGAGCCTCGGGTGGTGTGCCGGTTCAGCAACTACCTGATGACGCTCCAGCACGTCGAGGCGGGGTTGTCGGTGGCGTTGCTGCCCGCGCTGGCGGTGGACGAGCGGTACCGGCTGGTTCGGCGTGAGCTGGTGCCGGAGGTGACGCGCACGATCACCGCGGTGGTGCGCAGGGGCGCTCGGCGGCCGACCGGGGTCGAGCTGGTGCTGGAGACCCTGCGCCGGTTGCCCACGCCGCCGGGGATCTCCCGGCCGTAGCGGCGTGGGTGGCGGGCGGGGTGGGCGTGGGTCAGCTGGTGGCTGCTACCGCGGTGGTGGCCGCTACCGCTGCTGCGGCTACCGCGCCTGCGGTTGCGGTGGCCACCGCGAGGGTCACGGCTGAGGCTGCCCAGTTGCCCGCTTCGATGTGCTTGGCGCGCTGGGCGACCTTCGACGACCAGGGCAGGGGTGGGCGCAGGGCGGGGAGGGTGCCGCTCGCGGAGAGCAGGGCGATCAGGGCTCCCGTCCGGGGGTCTGCGGGCTGGTCGTCCTCCAGGGTGGCGCGGATCTTGGCGCGCAGGTCCGCCTCGTGCGCCGGGGCGTTGCTGGGCAGGCGCGTGGTGCGGAACAGGCCGAGGACCCGCTTGTTCTCGGTGCGGATCAGGTCGCGCTCGATCAGGCGGTTGATCACCGGCTTGTAGAGGCCCGCGCCGATCTCCAGCAGGACCGACTGGGCGCGCCTGGTCCGTTGGGCGATCTGCTCGTGCGCGGTGCGCAGGAGGGGGTCTTCCAGGTCCTGGGGGCCGGTGGCGATGACCTTGGGGCCGCCGAGGCCCTCGGTGCCCTCGATGATCTCGACCCGGTCGCGCAGCGCCAGTTCGACCAGCAGCGCGCCGCCGAGGGAGTAGTGCATGGTGCCTGCTCCGGCCATGGTGCCGGTTTCGTCGTCCAGCAGCAGGAGCATCAGGTCTTCGACGATCAGCGGGGTGGGTTCCACGACGTGCCTTTCCACGGGTGTGCGCGGGGTTGTGGAGACCATGGAAAACCATGCCCCTGCGGCACACTCAAGTGGTTGGCGCGATGTGGTGGTCGATCTGGTGAGCGCGCTCGGTGCGCATGGGTACGTGTGGGTGGGTATGGGTGCGCGTGGGCGGGGGTGTGGTGGTGAGTGGGTGGCGGTTCGCGGTCAGCACGTTGGGGGCACCTGGGGTTCCGGTTCGGGAGAGCGCGCGGGTGGCGGCTGAGCACGGGTGTCACGGGCTGGAGGTTCGGGTTCACCCGGATGAGGAAGTTCGGGTGGGGATCACGGCTGCGCAGGCTGCTCGGGTGCGGGAGGAGGTTGCGGGGGCCGGGGTGGAGATCGCTTGTCTTGCCGGGTACGTGCGGGTTTGCGCGCCCGGTGGGGCGGTGGTTGACGAGTTGCGGGCGTTGGTGGAGTTGGCCGGGGTGCTCGGGGCGCCTGCGGTTCGGGTTTTTCCCGGTGGGGGTGATGGGGAGGGCGTGGCGGACGAGGTTGCGGTTGAGCGGATCGGGGCGGTGCTGCCCGAGTTGAGGGACGCCGGGGTTCGGTTGTTGGTGGAGACGCACGATTCGCACGCCACCGGGGAGGCGGCGGTGCGGTTGGTCGAACCACTGGGGGAACCGGGGGTCGCGGCGGTGTTGTGGGACGCGGTGCACCCCTGGCGGAGTGGGGAGTCGCCGGAGCGGACCCGTGCCGTGCTGGGGGAGTACCTGGGGTACTTCCAGGTCAAGGACGTTGAGGCTGGTGGGTCCACACCGGTTCCGCCTGGGGCGGGGGTGGTTCCGCTCGGGGAGTGCGGGCGGGTGCTGGGGGACTGGTCCGGGTGGGTTTCGCTGGAGTGGGAGCGGGCCTGGTATCCGGGGATCGAGCCGTTGCGGGTGCCGTTGCGGGCCGCTGCGGAGTGGTTCGAGGTGTGGCGGCCTCGGTGACAGGCGTGGCCGGGTGGAGCGGGAAGACCGCCGGGCGGTGAGGAGGAAGCGCCTGACGGGAGGGGAAAGCAGCCTGACGGGAGGGGAGGCGGCCGGGCGGTGGGGGAGGCAGTTGGATGGTGGGGGAGGCTGCCGGGCGGTGGGGGAAGCAGTTGGATGGTGGGGGAGGCGGCCGGGCTGTGAGGAGAAGACGGCTGGGGGAGTGGGGGAGAGGGGGTGAAGGGGTTAGAGGGGGAGGGTTTGGGCGATGTGTTCGCCCAGGCGTTCCAGCAGGGGGGCGGCTTCGGTGTGGCAGCGGGAGATGTCGGGTTCCAGGTCGGTCAGGGTGAAGGCTGTGGTGAAGCCTGCTCTGGTCAGTTCGGTGGGGGTCAGGGTGCAGCTTCCGGCTACCGCGATCACTGGTGCGCCTGCTGCTCGTGCTGCTGCTGCCACGCCTGCGGGGGCTTTGCCGTGCAGGGTCTGGTGGTCCACCCGGCCTTCGCCTGCGATCACCAGGTGGGCGCCTTGCAGCGCTGCGGGCAGGTTGGTCAGGTCCAGGACCAGGGTGATGCCTGAGCGCATCCGCGCTCCGCACGCCAGGAGCGCGAAACCTGTTCCGCCTGCCGCGCCTGCTCCCGGCAGGTCGCGTGCGGAGCGGGTTGTGGCCTGCTCCAGGAGGTCCGCCCAGCGGGTCAGGGAGGTGTTGAGCTCGGTCACGAGAGCGGGATCTGCGCCTTTTTGGGGGCCGTAGACCGCTGCTGCGCCTTGTGGGCCCAGTAGGGGGTTGTCCACGTCGCAGGCTACTTCGACGTCCGCGTCGTGCAGGGCGGGGTGCAGGGTGGAGAGGTCGAGGGAGTGGACCTCGTGCAGGGGGGAGGTGGCGCCGTTCAGGGGGGCGCCGTTGCGGTCCAGGAGGCGTGCGCCCAGGGCGATCAGCATTCCCGCGCCGCCATCGGTGGTGGCGCTGCCGCCCAGGCCCACGACGATCCTGCGGTGGCCCGCGGTCAGGGCTGCGGCGATCAGGTGGCCGGCGCCCAGGGTTGTTGCTGCTCGGGCGCGGGGTGGGGTCATCGGCACGTCGGCTATTCCGGCTAGGCCCGAGGACTCGGCCAACTCCACCGCGGCGGTGCCTGAGCGGGTGGCGTAGCGGGCGGTCAGGGGGCGGTCCAGTGCGTCTGCCGACGGTGTGGGGACCTCGGTGAAACCTGCGCCCAGGAGTGCGTCCAGGGTGCCTTCGCCGCCGTCCGCCACCGGGTGCTCGATCACGTGCGCGCCCGTGCGGCGCAGGCCCCGCGCCAGTGCTGCCGTGGCCTCGCGGGCGGTCAGCGAGCCCTTGAAGGAGTCCAGTGCCACGACCACGTGGTTGCGCTGCGGGTCCACCTCGCCAATGGGAAGTGCTCCCGCAGGGGTTGTCAAGGGGACCGCAGGGGCTGGTGGGTGAGGGTTGACGGGGCGCGGGGTGGGGGCGCTAGGGTCGGAAAGCGCTTTCCGGCACGAGGCGCGTTCGGCGCGCCACCGAGGAGAGGTGGTGGGCGCGTGAGCGGCTTCGCACTGCGGCACGACATCGGGTCGGCGGTCGGGTTCCTCGCCGGGGGCGTTGAGCTGGCCCGGTACGAGTACGCGCCCGGCACGCCGCAGCGGGAGTCGCCCAAGCCGTTCCTGCACCCCGTGCGCACCCGCTCCGGGCGGCTGGTGAGCCTGTTCCGGCCGCACGACCACGTGTGGCACAAGGGGATCGCCTGGTCCCTGCCGCACGTCGGCGAGCACAACTTCTGGGGCGGCCCGTCCTACCTGCGCGACCGGGGGTACGCGCAGCTCGCCAACAACGGCGCGCAGGTCCACCGGCGGGTCACCGGGCTCGGGGCGCACGGGGGCGGTGTCCGGTTCGCGCACGAGTTGGACTGGGTGGCGCAGGACGGGCGGGCCGTGCTCACCGAGTCGCGGGTGCTCGCCGCCGTCCCGCTGGGCGACTCGGCCTGGGGGCTCACCTTCGACACCGCCATGACCAACACCTCCGGCGCGGCGCTGGTGTTCGGCTCGCCCACCACCAACGGGCGGGACAACGCCGGGTACGGCGGGTTGTTCTGGCGCGGGCCGCGCTCGTTCACCGGGGGCGTCGTGATCACGCCGGACGGGGTGGGCGGGGACGAGCTGCGCGGGTGGCGCGGCGAGTGGATGGCGTTCTGCGGCAGGCACGACGGGGACGACGCCGAGTCGCTGGTGCTCGCCGTCGACCACGTGGGCAACCCGCACCACCCGCCGCGCTGGTTCACCCGGTCGGAGAACTTCGCCTGCCTGAACCCGGCTCCGTTCTTCAGCGAGGAGCTCGTGGTGGGGGACGGGGAGAGCGCGCGGTTCCGGTACGGGGTGGGGATCGCGGACGGTGGCGCCGATGGCGCGGTGGCGCTCGCGGGGGCGGTACGCGGGGTGCTCGGGTGAGCTTCCCCGGCGGAACTTCGCTGTCCTACCTGGACGTCTACTCCGACGCGGCCCCGGACGGCCTGGTCGGGGGAAGTCCGCACGTGCACCTGGTGCCCAGCGAGTGCTACACCGTGGTCGCGGGTGCGGGTGAGCTGCACACCGCCGGGCCCGGCGGGGCCGAGGTGACGCCGTTGCGGGCCGGGGTCGTGGTCTGGTTCGAGCCGGGGGTGGTGCACCGGGCGGTCAACCTCGGTGGGCTGCGGGTCGTCGTGGTCATGAGCGACGCCGGGCTGCCGGAGGCCGGGGACGCGGTCATGACGTTCCCGCCGCACGTGCTCGCCGACCCGGAGCGGTACCGGGCCGCGGTCGTGCTGCCGCAGCACGGGCGTGCCGAAGCCGCTGCCCGGCGTCGGGACCTGGCGGTCGCGGGGTTCCTGCCCATCCGGGACGCGGTGCGCGACGGTGATCCGGGGCCGTTGCGGGCCTTCCACGCCGCTGCCGCCGCGCTGGTCGAGGACCGCGCCGCCGGGTGGGTGGACGTCGTGCGCGACGGGCCGCTCCGGCAGGCCGAGCGGTCGCTGGGCCGGGCGCGTGATCTGGCCGCCGGAACCGCCTCGCACCTGGAGCGCGCGACCGTGCGGCGCGCGAGCGGACCGCGGGAGCCCCGGTTCGGCATGTGCGGCCTGCTGCGCCCGATCGACACCCGGCCCGAACCCCGTGAGGAGCAGCCGTGACCCGAACCTGCGCCATCGTCGGCACCGGGGCCATCGCCGACGTGCACGCCCGGTCCCTCGCCCAGCTGGGGGACCGCGTCCGGCTGGTCGGCGTGGTCGACCTGCTGCCCGAGCGGGCCGCCGGGTTCGCCGCGCGCTGGGGCGTTCCCGCGCACCCGGACCTGGCCGCGCTGCTCGACGCGCACCGACCCGACCTCGTCCACCTGTGCACCCCGCCCGGCAGCCACCTGCCGCTCGCGCTGGAGGTGCTGCGGGCGGGCGCGATCCCGGTGGTGGAGAAGCCGCCGGTGCTGTCGCTGGCCGAGTTCGACGAGCTGCGCCGCGCCGAGGCCGAGACCGGGCGGCCGGTGGTGACGGTGTTCCAGCACCGGTTCGGCTCCGGCGCGGTCCGGTTGCGCGAGCTGGTCGCGCGGGGCGCGCTCGGCAGGCCGCTGCTGGCCGCCGCGCACACCCTGTGGTTCCGCGACGACGACTACTTCGCCGTGCCGTGGCGCGGGAAGTGGGAGGTGGAGGGCGGTGGGCCGACGATGGGGCACGGCATCCACCAGTTCGACCTGCTGCTGTCGGTGCTGGGGCGGTGGAGCGAGGTCACCGCCGTCGCCGCGCGGCAGGCCAGGCCCACCGACACCGAGGACGTGTCGGCGGCGATCGTGCGGTTCGAGTCCGGTGCGGTCGCGACGGTCGTGAACTCGGTGGTGTCGCCCCGGCAGACCAGCCAGCTGCGGTTCGACTTCGAGCTGGCCACCGTGGAGCTGGAGCACCTGTACGGGTACTCGGACGCGAACTGGCGGCTGACGGCCGCGCCCGGTGCGCCCGACCTCGCGGAGGTGTGGGCCCAGGGGCCCGCTGACACGCCGAGCGGGCACACCGCGCAGTTCGCCGCGCTGCTGGACGCCCTGGACGGCGGTGGGCACCCGCCGGTGGACAGCGAGGACACCCGGTCGACGGTGGAGCTGATCGCCGCGATCTACGCGTCCGCGTTCACCGGGTCGGTGGTGCGGCGGGGGGAGATCGGGGAGGGGCACCCGTTCCACGCGGACATGACCGGCGGGCGGGCGCCCTGGCCGCGCCGGGAGCGGTGAGGCTGGGCGCGGGGAGAGCGGTGCGGACGGGCCCGCGAGGCGAGGAGGGCGGGCAGGTGGAGCGGTGAGGCGGGGGGCGCGGGTCAGCGGCGGAACGTGAAGTGGGCGTGGTGGAGGACCTCGTCCCGGAACGTGCCGTAGGCCCAGAAGCCCAGGTCGTCGCGGTAGGCGATGTGGTCGTGCGCCAGCCAGAACGCGCCCTGGTAGGCGTCCCGGACGCCGTTGCGGGCCTCGGTGTAGCGGCCGTCCGGGGTCAGCTCCTGCACCACGTCCTGGGTCTTGTCGGTCCACGTGCCCAGGTGCGGGCCCGACTCGGTGTGGACCGGCGTCGTCGCGCCCGCGGGTGGTGGGAGCAGCCTGCGCCCTGCCAGGAACGCGAACTCGCCCTCCACGACCACGGCCGCCGCGCGGCGTGGCCACCAGATCACCGACTCCAGCTCGGCTCCGCCCCGCACCAGCGCGAACGTGGCGGGGTTGCCCCTGGTGAGGGGGTGCAGGCGGTGCTCGTGGCGGCCGGGCAGGTCGATGCCGTCGACCGCGGCGGGCACGATCACCAGCCCCGAGCAGTCGACCACGTGCGCGCCGGGGTGCGCGTCGACGTCGACGCCGGTGATCGTTCCGCCCTCCACGAGCAGGCCGCCGGTGAGGGAGCCGAGCGACGGGTCGAGGGTGTGCGTGGTGGCGCCGGTGAACAGCAGCGGGGTTCCGGAGCGGGCGTGGACCGGCAGGTCCGGGGTCAGGGTGGCCATGGCCCCAGTCAACGGGCGGAGCGCCGGGTCAGGGAGGGTGCGTCGCTCCCTGGTTCCCTGGGGGCGGGCGGGGGTGGGCGCTCGTGCGCGCGGGGGAACGTTCGGGGCGCAAACGACGCGATCGCGTCGGGGTTACGGCTTCACGGGGAAATATTTGAATCATTTTGCGAGAGCTGGCGCACATTAGCGGTCGGGCTTTCCGGAAACGGGGTGAATGTCCAGAGCGGTGGCGGGGGTAGGGCGTAACGCTGTTGCAGTTGACCCGAAAGGACTACGCGCGTTCGTGAAACCTGCTCGCGTTTACCTGGGACTTCCGGTCTAACTGAGCTGAATGGCCTAAGTCAAGCGGAGTTTGTGTTGCGCCAAACGGAGTAGTGCGCAGAAATGTTCACCGGAAAGGCTTGACGCTCCAATTATGAATAGCGATGCTGGCGGCGCTCCGCGAACGAGCGGTAAATCGAACACCCGAACCGTCGGGGTCGGACCGGGGTCGCGCCGTCGGACCGCACCTGTCGCCAGCACCTCCGCCACCACGAGGAACCTGATCATGGCACCACGCACACCGGCCCCTCCGCACGGGGCGCGACGGCCCTCGCCGTCGTCCGCGCTCGTCGTGCTCGCGATCGCGTTGATCAGCGGCGCGGCCGTGGTCGTCCTGGTCGTCGCGCTCACCGCGCCGCAGAGCGCGACGCTCGTGGCCTGGTTCGGCGGGAGCGCGGCGCTGCTGCTCGCCTGCACGCTCGCCGCGTTCTCCCACCAGCGCTCGGTGTCCGCAGCCAACGCCGCCCACGCCGACGCCGTGCTGGCCGAGGCGACCGACCTCGTCGACCGGCTCACCCCCGACGTGGTGCGCAGGCTCCGGGGCGGCGCCTCGGCGGAGAGCGCGCTCGCCCAGGTCGAGCAGCCGGGCAACGCCGACCACCGGCGGATGCTGCGCGTCCTCGCCGAGGAGGTCGGCCGCGGCGAGCGGATGCGCGCGGCCACCACGGCCGCCTGCGCCAACGCGGCGGGCCGGGTGCAGGCGCTCACCACCTCCATGCTCGCCGACCTGCGCGAGATGGAGGAGCGGCACGGCGAGGACGTGCTCGGCGACCTGCTCAAGCTCGACCACAGCACCGCGCAGGCCGGGCGGCTCGCGGACAGCATCGCGGTCCTCACCGGCGCCCGCTCCGGCCGCCGCTGGACCAAGCCGATCGTCATGGAGAGCGTGCTGCGCGGCGCCATCGGCCGGGTCAGCGCCTACCAGCGGGTGCGCACCCACTCGGTCAGCTCCGTCGCCGTCGTCGGGTACGCCGCCGAGGGCGTCATGCACGCGCTCGCCGAGCTGATCGACAACGCCACCAGCTTCTCGCCGCCCTCCGAGCAGGTGCACGTGTACGTGGAGGAGGTGCACGCGGGCGTCGTCGTCACCATCGAGGACGGCGGTCTGGTCATGGGCGACCTGGCGCTGCGCCGCGCCGAGCAGGCGGTGTCCGCGCAGGCGCTCGACCTGACCGCGCTGTCCGGCACCCGGCTCGGGCTGGCCGTCGTCGGCGCGCTGGCCCGCAAGCACGGGCTGCGCGTGTCGTTCCGGCCGTCCTCGCGCGGCGGGACCGGCGTCGTGGTCATGATCCCCCGGACGCTGATCACCGAGGCCCGCAAGACCCCGGCCGCGTCCCGGCGGCGCGTGGAGCGCGAGCCCGCGACGGCCGCCGTGCCCGCCGTGCCCGCCGCCCTGCCCGCCGTGTCGGAGCGCTCGTCGGACGGGCCGCCGGAGCCGCCCGCCCCGCGCCGCCGCAGGCCCGCGCCCGAGTCGGCCGACCGGTTCGACCCGACCGCCTGGGAGTCCCGCGGGTTCGAGACGCCCCAGCAGTTCGAGGCGTCCTGGCGACCGGCGGAGCCGACCGGGGACGAGCGGTCCGACGACGACCGTTACGGCTCGCGCTCGGGCGACGTCCGCCCGGCCGAGCTGACCAGCCTGATCGGCTCCGGCGGGCAGTTCGAGCCGGCGCAGCTGCTCGACACCGGCGAGCGGTCCACCCCGCACGCGTTCGACCAGCGCGACCCGGATCTGCGCGGCCTCGACCTGCGCAACCCGGACCTGCACGACGCGGCCGTGCCCACCTGGGAGGACGACGCCGACCCGGTCGCCGAGGAGGACGCCGTGCCCGAGGAGCCGACCGCCCCGCCCGTCCTGCCCCGGCGCAAGCGCGGCAGCACGCTCGCCACCGCCTCCGACCGCCCGGCCCGCCCCGCCGTGAAGCCCGCCAAGGCCGCGAGGCCGGACCTCGGCTCCCGGTTCGGCGCCTTCCGGGACGCCAGCCGGGGCAAGCGCCCCGCCGACGACCCGCTCTGGCCGTCCTGACCCCCTGTCCAGGACGACCCCCGCGCGAGCGACAAGCACGCACCACCCCGCACTGAGAGGAGACAGGAGCGCGGACCCGAGGCGGCACGCCCGGTCCGGGGCTCCCGAGGCCATGATGAACACCACCGAACGCGACCTCGTCTGGCTGCTGGAGAACCTGCTGCAGCGCACCCCCGGCGCGCGCCACGCGCTCGTGCTCTCCAAGGACGGGCTCAAGCTCTCCCGCTCCGCCCGGCTCACCGTCGACCAGGCCGACCAGCTCGCCGCCATCGCCTCCGGGATGCAGAGCCTGGCCTACGGCGCGTCGATCGAGTTCGGCGACGGGACGGGCGGCGTGCGCACGTCGATGACCGAGTTCCACGGCGGTCTGCTGTTCATCGTCGAGGCCGGTCAGGGCGCGCACCTGGCCGTCGTCGCCGGTGAGGACGCCGACGCAGGCCAGGTCGGCCACAACATGAGCGAGCTGGTCGAGCAGCTCGGCGAGCACATGAGCACACCGCCGCGCCAGGCCCCGCGCCCCGCCGGCCCGGCATGACGCGCCGCGCCCTCGACGGGGAGAACCCGGACCGGCTCTACACGGTCACCGGCGGGCGCAGCCGTGCCGACGCGACCGACCTGGACATCGTCACGCTCATCGTCACCGAGAGCGCGTCGGCGGGCGGGATGCAGTCGGAGCACGTCCGGATCCTGCGGCTGTGCAGGCGGCCCACGGCCGTCGTGGAGATCTCCGCGCACCTGCGCCTCCCGGTGAGCATCGTGCGAATCCTGCTGCAGGACCTCCTCGACGTGGGCGCGGTCACCGCCCGCCACCCCGCCGTCGCCGCGCCCGAGGAGCAGCGGGCCGCGTCCCTGCCCCACCAGTCCCGCCGCCACCCCGTCCTGCCCGATCCCGAACTGCTGAAGCAGGTGCTCGTTGGACTCCACAACCTCTGAGGCCCCCGCCCCGCGGGCGCCGCTGCGCAGCACCGCCCACACCGGTCTGAAGATCGTGGTCGTGGGCGGGTTCGGCGTCGGCAAGACGACGATGGTGCGCTCGGTCAGCGAGATCCGGCCGCTGAGCACCGAGGAGACCATGACGCAGGCCGGGGTCGGCGTGGACGACGCCACCGGCGTGCGCGACAAGTCCACGACGACGGTGGCCTTCGACTTCGGCCGGATCAGCCTCAACGACGAGCTGGTGCTGTACGTGTTCGGCGCGCCCGGCCAGGAGCGGTTCTGGTTCCTGTGGGACCAGCTGTTCGCGGGCGCGCTCGGCGCGGTCGTGCTGGTGGACACCCGCAGGCTCGCCGACTCCTGGTACGCCATCGACCGGCTGGAGCACCACGGCACGCCGTTCGTGGTGGCGCGCAACGACTTCGGCGGCCACCAGCACTCGCTGGAGGAGATCCGGGACGCGCTGGACCTCGCGCCGGACGTGCCGCTGCTGGACTGCGACGCCCGCGACCGGGACTCCAGCAAGCAGGTCCTGATCTCCCTCGTCCAGCACCTCTACGCCCTCACGACCTCGGGGGAGCCCGCGTGACCGACCCGGTGGAGCGCAGAGCGCGGCGTGGCAGGTTCGCGCCGCAGCAGCAGCAGTCGCTGGCGCCGCAGCCCCAGCACGTCCAGCAGCACGGCCCGCCGCCACCGGGGTGCCCGGCGCACGCCAGGTCGGCCATCGCGCTGGAGGGCGTGCGGTTCCGCGAGCACCCCGCCGAGGTGTACCGCGAGCTGCGCGCCCTGCACGGCCCGGTCGCCGAGGTGCGGTTGGAGGGCGACGTCCCGGCGTGGCTGGTCATGGGCTACCGGGAGCTGCACCACGTGCTGGTCAACGACCAGCTGTTCGCCAGGGACTCGCGGCGCTGGAACCAGTGGGACCGCATCCCGCCGGACTGGCCGCTGCTGCCGTTCATCGGCCACCAGAAGTCGATCATGTTCGCGGAGGGGGAGGAGCACCGCAGGCTGTCCGCCGTGTTCAGCGACGTCATCGGCGCGGTGGACCAGTTCGAGCTGAACGCGCAGGTCGAGCAGATCGCGGACCGGCTGATCGACGCGTTCGCGGTGACCGGCCAGGCGGACCTGAAGACCCAGTTCGCCGACCGCATCCCGGCGCTGGTCATCGCGCGGCTGTTCGGCATGTCCGACGAGGAGGCCGCCGGGTTCACCGCCGACCTCATGGAGTCGATCACCGGCGGTCCCGGCGCGCTCGCGGCGTTCGACCGGACCGAGGACCGGCTGCGCGAGATCGCCCGCGACCGCGCCGCCGCGCCCGGCCACGACGTCGTGTCGTGGATGGCCGCGCACCACGCCGACCTCACCGAGGACGAGCTGGTCGCGAACCTGGTGGTGCTCATCGCCGCCTCGCACGTGCCGACGTCGACGTGGATCAGCAACACCCTGCGGCTGCTGCTGACCGACTCGCGGTTCGCCGTCACCCTGTCCGGCGGCAGGCGCAGCGTCCCGCAGGCGCTCAACGAGGTGCTGTGGGACGAGACGCCGATGCAGAACTTCGCGGGCCGCTGGGCCACCCGCGCCACGCTGCTGGGCGGTCAGCGCATCGAGGCCGGGGACATGATCATCCTCGGGCTGGCGGCGGCGAACGCCGACCCGCAGGTGCGCCCCGGCTTCGGCGACGGGGGACTGGGCAACCAGGCGCAGATGTCGTTCTCGCACGGGGAGCACCGCTGCCCGTACCCGGCGCCGCAGGTCGCGGAGATCATCGTGCGCGCGGCGGTCGAGGTGCTGCTGGACCGGCTGCCCGACGCGGTGCTGACCGTCGAGCGGGACGAGCTGCGCTGGCAGCAGTCCGTGTGGGTGCGCGCCCTGGTGTCGCTGCCGGTGGAGTTCACGCCCTCGCACGTGACGGGGTGAGGCTTCGCGCGGGCGCCCGGCACGGGGGCGGGGCGCCCGCGCGGGGGACGCGGTTCCGTGCGACCGGCCGGGACCGCGGGACCGCCCGGTTCGGGGACCGGGGGCGCGGGCGGGACGCGCGGTGGGGGGCGTGGAGCGCCCAGGGGCCGCCGCGCGACCGCCCGCGCCGAGGGGGCGGGGGGCCGCGCGAGGCTCCCCGCCCGCTTGCTCCCCCCTGGGTGCGCGGGTCGGCAGGGGGTTCCGCCCTTCTGCGGGCTGGGGTCAAGTAGGGGGTTGGTCATATTGACGGCAGCCGTTCGGATTGCTAAGGGCGGCTGTTCCGGTGAACTCCGGGGTGGCCCGGCCGTTCGGGTGGTGGATTTTCCCCCGTTCCCCGGTTCCCCGTCCCGGGGACTTTCGGGTGATCGGCTTCGGCATTTCCGGGAACGTCGGTGCGGTGAGCCGAAGCGCGCCCGGAAAAATTCTGGGCCGGCCGCCGCCTTCAGCGGATGATGGCCTCAAGGGCGCGGGTGGAGAGGGACGCCGAGGAGCGTCCGCCCCGTGCGCGGGACCCCTCGACGACGCGGGCGCCCGCCTCGGCCGGTCCGCCCGCGACGCGCGACGCCGAGCCCGACCACACCCCGAGCCGGGAGGCCACCATGCCCGCGACCACGAACAGCGAACTGGACCGAGCGCTCGTCGAGCTGCGCCGCTGCATCAGCACCTTGCGGTCCCACCACGGCGACAACGTCACGATCCGCAGGCTGGCCAACGGAGTGGAGCGGCTGGAGATCGACGCGGCCGAGCTGCCCGCGCGGGGCCGCCCGGTCGCGGGCGAGGTCGTCTACGTGCCGGACACCCCCTACGACCCCGCGCTGTGGCGCGACGTGGACGACGAGGGCATCGGCGGGCACCGGCGCGGCGACCGCTGATCGCCCGGCCGCCGTTCCCGCGCCCGTCGCCGGGAATTCGCCTCGGCGTTCCGAGCGGTTCCGGTGGGCGTTCCCGGTGACCTTCGGAGAAGGTTTCGGCCAGAAGGCGGCGGACCGCGTGCCGGCATTCCGACAATAGTGAGATCGGGGGCGCGCCGCGATTGCCGTCGCGCCCCCGAGCCCGTTCCCGGCCCTGCGGGTTCCCGATCGCCCGCCGGACCCGCTTGCTCCGTTCGGCCTAGCTCGAACTGCGCTGCGCGGGTAGAGCTGGAGGGGACAGTGGATCTTGCCGTCGCGCGGTGGGGACCGGGTCGGGTCACCCGACCGGCCCTGTCGCGCGACGCGCGCGGTCCAGCAGCCTGGGCGCCGGGAGGGGGACCATGGCGGGCAACAAGCGGAAGCGGGCGCGTGGCGGCAAGGGGAAGAAGAAGGGCACGGCGCGGAACTGGCTGCTGGCGGCCATCGCGGTCGTCGTGCTCCTCGTCGTGCGGTTCGTGCAGGAGAACCCCGTGCTGTCGGCGTGGATCGGGGCGCTGCTGCTCGCGCTCCTGATCACCGCGGGCGTCGTGGCGCTGAAGGTGCGGCGGGCCAGGAAGCGGGAGCAGGCCGAGCGGGACCGGCTCATCGAGTTCACCGACGGCATGGGCGGCGTCGAGTTCGAGCAGTGGACCGCGCGGCTGCTGGAGCGGTCCGGGTTCCTGGACGTGGAGGTCGTCGGCGGGGCCGGTGACGCGGGCGCGGACGTGCTCGCGCAGGCCCCGGACGGCGGGCGGCTCGTGGTGCAGTGCAAGCGGTACGGGCCCAGCAACAAGGTCGGGTCCGAAGCGGTGCAGCGCTTCGCGGGCACCGCGCGGGCCTACCACGGGGCCGACTACGCCGTGCTGGTCACCACGTCCGCGTTCACCGCGCCCGCCCGCGACGTCGCCGGGCGCGTCGGCATCGTGCTGGTGGACCGGGTCGCGCTGGCCGAGTGGGCGCGCACCGCGATCGCCCCCGACGAGCTGACGGCCGTGCCCAGCGAGGAGCCGCTGGCGGGCTGAGGCGCGGGCGCCTGTCGAGACGACCGCGCACGGGTGCGGTGCCGTCCGCGCCCCGGTGCGCCACGATCGGGTCATGCGGATCGCGGTCATCGGGGCGAGCGGGCTCATCGGGCAGCACATCGGCGCGGAACTGGTGGCGCGCGGCCACCGGGTCACCTCGGTCGCCAGGACCCCGCGCGAGGGGGTCGACCACGCGCTCGACGTCGAGACCACCGGCGTCGACCGCTGGACCGAGCTGCTGGACGGCCACGACGGGTACGCGTTCGCGGCGGGCAGCGACGACCGCGCCACCCCGCGCAGACCCGCCTACCCGCACTTCCGGCGCGGCAACGTCGAACCGGTCGCGGCGCTGTCCGAGGCCGCGGCGCGGGTGGGCGCGAGCGGGGCCGTGGTCCTCGGCTCGTACTACACCCACTTCCACCGCGCGCACCCCGAGTGGGAGCTGGCGGGCAGGCACCCCTACATCCGCAGCCGCGTCGAGCAGGCCCGCGCGGCCAGGCGCACCGGCCTGCCGGTGACCGTGCTGGAGCTGCCGTTCGTGTTCGGCCGGGCCGGTGCGCGGCTGCCGAACTGGGCGCCCGCGCTGGCCTCCTGGGCCCGCTCCCGCGTGCCGCTGGTCGCCCCGCCCGGCGGGACGGCCGCCACGACCGCGCGGCGCGTCGCCGAGGAGGCCGCGACGGCGCTGGAGGAGCGGGCCGACCGGGACACCCCGGTGGTCGACGAGAACCTCACCTGGGCGGAGCTGCTCGCCAGGACGGCCGAGGCGGTCGGGGCGCCCGCCCGGACCCGCGGGCTGCCCGCGGCGGTGGTGCGGGGCGCGCTGGTCGCGGGCGGCGCGCTGGCGGCGGTCTCGGGGCGGGAACCCGGCCTGCACCTGCCGGGGCTGGCGGACCTGCTGCTGCGCGAGCTGTTCGTCCACCCGGCCACCGGGTCGGTGCAGCGGGCGCTGGAGGAGACCTTCGCCCGGTGACGCGGGCCGTGGCGGGAGCGCGGAGGCATGGGCGCGCCGGGCGCGGGTAGTCCTGCGCCCATGCTGAAGCGATCGATGTGGCAGGGGCTGGTCGCCGGTACCGCCGGGGCCGCCGTGATGCTGGTGACCGAGAAGCTGGAGCAGCGGCTCACCGGACGACCCGACTCGCACGTCCCCGGACTCGCGCTGCTGCGGCTGACCGGCGGTCCCGACCGGGAGCGGGCGGGCGCGGCCAACCTGGTGATGCACTTCGGGCAGGGCGCGCTGACCGGCGTGGTCCGGGCGCTGATGGCCAACGCCGGGCTGCGCGGACCGGTGCCCTCCGCGATGTTCGCGGTGGTCCGGCTCAGCAGCGACCAGGTCATCGAGAACGCCACGGGCGTCGGCGCGCCCCCGCAGACCTGGCCGCGCCGCGAGCTGGCCGTCGACCTCGCGCACAAGGCGGTCTACGCCTTCACCACGGGCGTCGTCGCCGACGCGCTGGCCGCCCGGCGCGGCCCCGGACCCGGTCAGGTGAGCGCCGCCCGGCACCCTGGTCGCCGTTCGGACGTGCCGCCGCTGCCCCGCGAGGCCGCCGCGACCCGGTGAGCGCGAACGGGGGGTTTGCCCCGGTCCACCGGGGTTATCCGCCCGGCATGGGAACCGCGACGACGCGCGGCGCGGGCACTTCCGCGTTGCGCACCTACCTCAACGACCACCTGGCCGGGCTCGTCGGCGCCGCAGAGCTGGGCAAGCGGGCCGCCTCCGCCAACCCCGAGCTGACCGCGCTGGCGCAGGACCTGGAGCGGGACCGGGACGCCCTGGTGCGGATCATGACCAGGCTCCGCGTGCCGGTGCGCCGGTACAAGGTCGCCGGGGCGTGGCTGGGCGAGAAGCTCGGCCGCGCCAAGCCCAACGGCCGCCTGCTCTCCCGCTCCCCGCTCAGCGACGTGGTCGAGCTCGACGGCCTGCGCGTCTCCCTGTCCCAGAAGTCGGCGCTGTGGCGGTCGCTGCGCGCGCTGGAGGGCAGGCTCGGCGTGGACGAGGCCGAGCTGGAGGAGCTGCTGCGCCGCGCCGGGGAGCAGGTCCTCGACGTCGAGCGCAGGCGGTTGGAGGCGGTCGCCCGCGTGCTGTGACCGCCTGTCCACCGGACAGGAACCGTGACCGCGCCCGTCGCCTGCCGCTATGAACGCGGGTAGGCGACGGCGCCGCGCGGCGCCGGTGACGACGGGGGTCCCCCATGCGACTGCGCACCGCCGTGCTCGTGGCGCTCACCGCGACGGCCGTCCTGACCCCGCTCCCGGCCTCGGCCGCGCCCGCCGCGCCGTGGTACCCGCCGGTCGGGCCCGGCACCTCGGTGCTGGACCACCGCGCGAAGCTCGCCGGGGCGGTGGAACCGCAGTGGTACGAGGCGAACATCCCGTTCGTCGACCTGCCCGACCGGGAGATCGAGTCCACCTACTACTACCGGTGGCGCACCTTCAAGGAAGCCCTCAAGCACACCGGCCCGGACGACGGCTGGATCGTGTCGGAGTTCCTCGGCCCGGTCGGCTACTCCGCGCCCGGCGGCGGGATCGCGGCGGCGGCCGGGCACCACGTCTACGAGGGCCGCTGGCTGCGCGACCACCGCTACCTGGACGACTACCTCGACTACTGGCTGCGCGGCGGCGGCGCGGGACCCAAGCCCGCCACCGAGTTCCTCAACCCCAACACCGCCGACTGGGCGCACCAGTACTCGTTCTGGGCCGCCGACGCGGTCCTGGCCCGCGCTGCGGTCGACGGGCGGCTGGAGCGGGCCGTGGCGCTGCTGCCCGAGCTGGAGCGCCAGTGGGCCGGGTGGGACGCGCAGCGGGACCGGGGGACGGGGCTGTACTGGCAGACCCCGGTGTGGGACGCCATGGAGCACACGGCGAGCTCCTACCAGAGCGACGACCCGTACCACGGCGGCGAGGGCTTCCGGCCCACGCTCAACGCCTACCAGTACGGCGACGCCAAGGCCATCGCGGCGCTGCTGCGGGCGCGCGGCGACCGCGTGGCCGCCGAGCGCTACGAGCGCGAGGCGGGCGCGCTGCGGGACGCGGTGCGGCGGCACCTGTGGGACCGGGAGGACGGCTTCTACAAGCACGTCATGCGCGACGGCAACCCCGGTCTCGCGCCGCTGGCCGACCGCGAGCAGATCGGCTTCGTCCCCTGGTACTTCGGGATGCCCCCGGCCGAGCACTCGTCCGCGTGGGCGCAGCTGACCGACCGGGCGGGCTTCGCCGCCGACTTCGGCCCGACCACCGTGGAGCGCCGCAGCCCGTGGTACCTGCACGACGCGGAGGAGGGGTGCTGCCGCTGGTCCGGTCCGAGCTGGCCGTTCGCCACCAGCCAGACCCTCACCGCGCTGGCCAACCTGCTCGTGGACTACCCGGCGCAGTCCTTTGTGGACAAGGGCGACTACTGCGACGTGCTGCGCGGCTACGCGCTGACCCAGCGCAAGGGCGGGCAGCCGTACGTGGCCGAGGCGCACCACCCCGACCAGGACCGCTGGCTCTACGACGGCCGGGGGCACAGCGAGGACTACAACCACTCCACGTTCACCGACCTCGTGCTGTCCGGGCTGCTCGGGATCCGGCCGGAGCAGGGGGACTCGGTGCGGATCGCCCCGCTGGTCCCGGACGGCTGGGACCACTTCGCCGCGGAGAACGTGCCGTACCACGGCCGGAACCTGACCGTGCTGTGGGACCGGGACGGCCGCGCCTACGGCAGGAGCGCCGGGCTGCGGGTGTTCGTCGACGGCGTGCAGGCGCACGCCCAGCGCGACCTGGGCCCGGTGCGCGTCCCGCTGCGGCGCGGCGCCCCCGCCGAGCTGCCGAGGCTGGTGGACGACCTGGCGAACCCGTCCGGGACGGGCTTCCCGGCCGCCACCGCCTCGCACACCTGGCACGCCGACAGCCCCGCCGACGCGATCGACGGCCAGGACTTCCACCTGGACGTCCCGTCGACCCGCTGGACCTCGTACGGCAGCCCGAACCGCGCCGACTGGCTGGCGGTCGACCTCGGCGCGGCGACGGTGGTGTCGGACGTGCGGGTCTCGTTCTACGACGACGGCGGGGGAGTGCGCACGCCCGACGCGTTCGCCCTGGAGCGGCGGGACGCCTCCGGCGCGTGGGTGGAGGTCCCCGGCCAGCGCCGGACGCCCGCCGTGCCGGAGCGCGGGCGGGTCAACCGGGTCGTGGTCGACCCGCCGGTGCGGGCGGACGCGCTGCGGCTGCGCGCCACCCGGTCCGACGGCGGCGCGGTGGGCGTGACGGCCTGGCAGTCCTGGCGGCGGGAGGACGACCGGGTCTTTGCCGCGCTGGACGGCCTGCGGGACGGGGTGATCCCGGTGCGGGCCGGCGGTGAGGCGGAGGTGGGCGCGACCGTGCGCGGTTCGGCGCGGGCGGAGCTGCTGGCCCCGGCGGGCTGGACGGTCTCGCCGCTGCCGCGCCGCGCGGACGGGTTCCGCTGGCGGGTGGGCGCACCCGCGTCGCTGACCCCCGGCGACCGGGCCCCGCTGCGGCTGCTCGTGACCACCGGCCGGGGCGCGACCTCCGCCGTGGCGCAGGCGGAGGCCCGCTTCGACCCGGCCGACTACGGGCGCGTGGTGTGGGACGACGACTTCAGCCGGTGGCGCGACTACCGGGTGGGCGCGCGGTTCGGCGAGCCCGCGCCCGAGCTGGTGGCGGACGGCGGGCTCACCGCGAGCGCGTCCCGCCAGTCGTCGGCGGTGCTGGTCGCCCCGGTGACCGCGCCCGCGGGCGAGGTGGCGGTGGTGCTGGAACCGGGGGAGTTCGCAGGCGCGGCCCCGGAGGACAGCGTGCTGGTGGGCCTCGCGGCGGGCGGCGAGGACCTGGCGCTGTCCTGGTACAACCACAGCGGGCGCAGCTCCGGGGTGGACGTGCGCGTCGACGGGCGGGACGCGGGCGCGGCGACCGGCGGGTGCTGCGCGGACGTGGTGTGGCAGCCGGGCGACCGGTTCGCGGCCGTGTTCGGGGAGCGCGCGATGACCACCTGGGTGGAGCGCGCCGGGCAGTGGCGCAGGCTCCGCGGCGCCCCGTACGCGACGGCGGTGTCACCGGAGCGGCGCGCGACCTGGTCGCCCGCGCTGGGCGTGCGGCTGACCGGGGGCGGGCTGTCCCTGAACCGCGTGACGGCCCTGTCCAGGGGCTGAGCGCGACCAGGGCCTCGGCGTCACGGCCGCCGGACCGGTGCGCCCACCGCCCGCGCCAGGCCCGCGCGGGCGGCTGACCTGCGCCGAGCCGGCGCGCGGCCGGACCGGGACGTCGTGGTGGGCAGCTACGATCACGCTATGCGGAAGGCCCCCGAGGACGTCGCCCTCACCCGAGCGGGACTGCTGTCGGCCGCGCTGAGCGCGTTCGCCGAGAACGGGTACGCCGCGTCCACGCTGGCCGACATCAGCGCCAGGTCCGGGCTGACCAGGAGCGCGGCCTACCTCCACTTCACCACCAAGGCCGACCTCTACGCGACCGCCGTGGGGGAGCGGTGGGCGGAGATCGGGCAGGGCCTGTGGAGGCCGCTGCGCGAGCCGGGCGACCCGGTCGAGCGGGTGCGCTCGTTCCTGATCGGGCTGCACTTCTCGCTGGAGCACGACGAGCGCTTCCGGCAGCTCCTGGAGGTCGTCGGGCGCGACGACCGGCTCCCGGACGACCAGGGGTTCGACGTGAAGCGCGAGGCGCTCGACCAGCTGCTCGGCCTGTGCGCCGCGCTGTTCGAGGAGGCCGAGGGGGACGGGCTGCTGCGCGCCGAGGTCGAGCCGGAGGGGGCCGCCGCGATGCTCGTGGCGCACGTCCTCGGCGCGGTGGCCATGCACACCTTCGGCGCGGCCCGCGCGGTCCGGCTCGTGCTCGGGCCGGCCGGGGACACGCTGGTGGAGGCCCTGTTCACCCGCTCCGGGCTCACCCGGCCCTGACCGGGGCCCCGACCGCCGCGTCGACCAGCGCCAACAGGTCCGCCTTCAACCGCTCGCGCACCTCGTCCGGCAGCGCCGACCCCAGCAGCGGCGGCCCGCAGGCGCCGTCCGCCGCCGCGACGACCAGCACCCTGGTCGCCTGCGGCACACCGTCCGCCTCCAGCTCGCGCTGCCAGCGCGCCTCGTCCTCCTCCGCCGCCCGCACCGCCGCCGGGACCGTGCTGAGCTGCGCGAACAGCCGGAACCGCTCGCGCACGTCCGCGCCGTCGAACGGGGCCAGGCTCGCCCGCACGTAGGCGCGGATCAGCCTGCCGGGGCCGCGCTCCTCCGGGTCCACCTCGCGCTCGACCAGCTCCCGCCACTCGTCCACCTCCTGCTGGACCAGCGCCCGGTGCAGCGCCTCCTTGTTCGGGAAGTGGTAGATCAGGCCGCCCTTGGACACGCCCGCGCGCTGGGCGATCGCGTCCAGGCTGGTCCTGATGCCGTCGCGGCAGATCTCCCGCGCCGCCGCGTCCAGCACCAGGCGGCGGGTGTCCTCGGGGGACCGTCCGGTCGTGCGACCCATGTCTCACCTCTGCCTCGGGAGTCGTGGCGCCAGTCTCCCCCATTGGAAACTGCACCGTCTGGTCGGTACAGTTTCTTGCGTGTCCACGTCCGAGACCACCCACTCCCCGCTCACGGCCCGCCGCCGCTGGGCCGCGCTGGCCGTGCTGGCGCTGGCCGTCCTCGTCATGGCCGTCGACGGCACCGTCCTCTCCCTGGCCGTGCCCTCCCTGACCGCCGACCTCGCCCCCAGCGCCACCCAGATCCTGTGGATCGGCGACGTCTACTCGCTCGCCCTCGCCGGGCTGCTGCTGGTCATGGGCAACCTCGCCGACCGCGTCGGGCGCAAGCGGCTGCTGCTCACCGGCGCCACCGCGTTCGGCCTCGCCTCGCTGCTCGCGGCGTTCGCGGGCAGCCCGGAGGCGCTGATCGGCGCGCGGCTGCTGCTCGGCGTCGCGGGGGCCACGCTGATGCCGTCGACGCTCTCGATCATCCGCAACCTCTTCGCCGACCCCGCCGAGCGCACCCGCGCCATCGCGATCTGGTCGGCCGCCGCCGGTGGTGGCGCCGCGCTCGGACCGCTGGTCGGCGGCGCCCTGCTGGAGCACTTCCGGTGGGGCTCGGTCTTCCTGATCAACGTCCCGATCATGGCCGCGCTGGTGGTCGCGGGCGCGTTCCTGCTGCCCGAGTCGCGCGACCCCGACCCCGGCCGGTTCGACCTGCTCTCCGCCGCGCTGTCGATGGCCGCGATCGTGCCGCTGGTCTACGCGGTCAAGCACACCGTCAGCACCGGTGTCGACGGCTCCGGCGTCCTCGCCCTGCTGCTCGGCCTGGCCGCCGGGGTGGCGTTCGTGCGCAGGCAGCGGAGCCTGGACACCCCGCTGATCGACGTCGACCTGTTCCGCGGGCCCGCCTTCAGCGGCGCGGTGTTCGCGGCGTTCATCACGATCTTCGCGCTCACCGGGCTGCTGTTCTTCTTCTCCCAGTACCTCCAGCTCGCCCGCGGCCACAGCCCGCTGCAGGCCGGGCTCGCCGAGCTGCCCGCGACGCTCGCCTCCATCGCCGTGGTCGCCCTCGTCGGCCGGGCGCTGGCCAGGCTCGGCGCCGGTCGCGCGATCGCGGGCGGGCTCGCGCTGATCTCCCTCGGCCTGGCCGGGATCGCCGCCGCCGAGGGCGCGGAGAACTACCTGTGGCTGGCACTGGCGCTCGTGCCCGTCGGGTTCGGCGTCGGGCTGTCCCAGACGGTGACCACCGACGCCGTCGTCTCCGCCGTGCCGAGCCACAAGGCCGGGGCCGCGTCGGCGATCGCCGAGACCGCCTACGAGCTGGCCGTCGCGCTCGGCATCGCCGTGCTCGGGTCGCTGGTGTCGCTGGTGTACCGGTCGAACCTGGACCTGCCCGCCGACCTCCCGGCCGACCAGCGCGCCGCCGTGCGGGACTCGTTGGCCTCGGGCAGTTCGGCACTGGACGCGGACTCGCCGGTGCTGCACTCTGCACGTGAGGCGTTCACGGGGGCCATGCAGACCACCTCGCTCGTCGCCGCCGCGGTGACCCTGGTGGCCGCGTTCGTGGCGTGGCGCACAATTCCGTCGGTGGCGGTGCGGCCTGCCGACTAGCTCGCTGTCCGGCCCGTGGGGGGAAGTCCGTGCACCATCTGACTGCGGTGTTCGACGTCGTGCTGCGCAGCGCCTGGTTGCTGCCGGTGCTGGCGCTGCTCATCGCGCTCGACGCGCCGGTGCCGATGCTGCCCAGCGAGTCGCTGCTGGTGGCCGCCGCGTCCGGGGCGTTCCACTCGCACGACGCGCCCGCCGTGCTCGGGCTCGCGCTGACCGCGATGGCGGGCTCGGTGCTGGGCGACTTCCTGGTCTACGGGCTCGGTCGCGGCTCGCACCGGCTGCTGCGCGTGCCCGAGGACGCCGGACCGGCGGGCTGGGTGCGGCGGAACCTGACGGACCGGCCGGTCGTGGTGTGCGTCGGCGCGCGGCTGCTGCCCGGCGGGCGGCTGGTGAGCACGGCGGCGTGCGGGCGGGTCGGGCTGCCGGTGCGGCGGTTCCTGCCCGCGACGCTCGCCGCGTCGGCGGTGTGGAGCGCGTACATGCTCGCGTTCGCCGCCGCGCTCGGGCCGTTCACCCACGGGCACCCGCTGCTGTCGCTGGCCGCCGGGCTGGTGCTGTCGGCGGTGACGGCGGGCGGGTTCGAGCTCGCGCGCCGGATCTTCCGCAAGCCGGGTGGGGACGCCGGAGGATCGGCGCCCGCCGGGTCGGTCGCCGCTGAACAGGTCGCCGCTGGGTCGGTTGTGGCTGGGCCGGTCGCGGCAGCCGCGATGGCCGCCGAACCCCTCCCGTCCGCCGCCGAACCGCCCCGCCCCGCCGGCTGAACCGGCGGCCCGCCCGACCGCGCCCGCCCGACCGCGCCCGTCCGGCGGTTACGCTGACCGGCGAGTCCGCAGGGGGTGGCCGGGTGCGCGTCGTGGTGCTGGGGCCACTGCTCGTGACCGCCGACGACGGCGCGGAGATCGAGGTCCGGGGCGCCCGCCTGCGCGTGCTCCTCGCCCGCCTCGCCGCCGATCCCGGCCGGGTCGTGCCCGTGGCCGAGCTGGTCGACGCGCTCTGGCCGGACCACCCGCCCGTCGACGCCGCGGCCTCCCTCCAGTCCCTCGTCTCCCGGCTGCGCAAGGTGCTCGGCCCCACCGCCGTCTCCTCGCACCCCACCGGTTACCGCCTCGACGTGCCCACCGACACCGCCGACGCCCGGCGGCGCCTCGCCGACCACGACCACGCCTCCGCGCTCGCCCTCTGGCGCGGCCCCGCGTTCCCCGACCTCCCGGCCGCCATCACCGCGCACTGGGCCGACCTGCGCCTCACCGCCGCCGAGCGGCACCCCGCGCCCGACCCCGCCCTGCTGGCGGACCTCGTCGCCGAGCACCCCGCCCGCGAGGGGCTGCGCGCCAAGCTGGTGCGCGCCCTGCACGCCGGCGGCAGGCAGGCCGAGGCGCTCGCCGCGTACGAGGAGGCCCGCCGCTGGCTCGCCGACGAGCTGGGCGCCGACCCCGGCCCCGACCTGCGCGCGGCGCACCTGGCCGCGCTGCGCCCCGCCCGGCGCGGCGCCCCGCCGGTCCCGCCGACCCCGCTGGTCGGCCGCGCGGACGACCTCACCCGGCTCGTCGACCTGACCGCCCGCGCCCGCCTGGTCACCGTCACCGGCTTCGGCGGCATGGGCAAGACCCGGCTCGCCCAGGCCGTCGCCGCCCGCAGCGCGCACCCCGTCCTGTGGGTGCCGCTGGAGTCCGCCTCCGACCCGGTCGACGCCCTCCGGCACGCCGTGGCGCGGGGCGACACCACCGCCGCCGTCCTCGGCGAGCGCCCCACCGCCGACCCGGTCGACCTGCTGCGCGCCGCCACCTGCCTGCTGGTGCTGGACAACTGCGAGCACCTGCTCGACCCCACCTCGGAGCTGGTCACCCGGCTGCTCGCCGCCGCGCCGGACGTGCGCGTGCTCACCACCAGCCGCGAGGCGCTGGGCGTGCCCGGCGAGGCGCTGCACCCGCTGGCCCCGCTGGACGAGGACACCTCGGTCGAGCTGTTCACCGCCCGCGCCACCGCCGCCCGCCCCGACTTCGCGGTGACCGACGACGCCCGCCGGGTGTGCCGCGCGCTCGACGGCATCCCGCTCGCGCTGGAGCTGGCCGCCGCCCGCCTGCGCTCCCTCACCACCGCCCAGCTCGCCGACCGCGTCGACCAGCGCCTGCGGCTGCTCGACCGGGGCGCCAGGACCGCCGCCGCCCGCCACCGCACGCTGCGCGCCGTCGTCGACTGGAGCTGGGAGCTGCTCACCGGGCCCGAGCGCGGGCTGCTCCGCGTCCTGGCCGCGTTCCCCGGCGGCGCGGCGCTGGACGCGGTCGCCGAGGTGTCCGAAGTGGACGACTGGGTGGCGCTGGACCTGGTGTCCTCGCTGGTGGACAAGTCCCTGGTGGTCGCCGACGGCGAGCGGTACCGGCTGCTGGAGACCGTGCGCGAGTACGCGGCGGGCGTCCCCGGACCCGACCACCGGCCCCGGCACGCCGCGCACTTCCTGGCGCTCGCCGAGACCGCCGAACCGCACCTGCGCACCGGCGGCCAGCTGCCGTGGCTGGCCAGGCTCGACGCCGAGCAGGCCAACCTGGACGCCGCGCTGTCCTGGCTCGTGCAGACCCGCGACGGCCCGCGCGCCCTGCGCATGGTCGCCGCCCGCGCCTGGTGGTGGGTCAACGCGCGCGCCCGCTCCGCCGAGGCCCGCGCGTGGGCGACGGCCGTGGAGGCGTTCGCGGTCTCCCCGGTCACCCGGCTGCTCGCGGCGGGGGTGATCGCCGACGAGCTGCGGGAGCGGGCGAGCCCGCTGCTGATGTGCCTGGTCGACGCGGTGCGGTGGTGGCACTCGGAGGGCGCGGACCTGCTCGGCGCGCGGATGCGCGAGTCCGCCGACCCGTGGTCGCGCGGGGTCGGCGTGCTGGTGCGGGGGCTGGCCGCCTACGAGCTGAGCGCGGGGCGCGCCGAGGAGGCCGAGCGGTGGTACCGGCGGGCGCTGCGCGAGCTGACCGAGGTCGGCGACCGGTGGGCGATCGCGCTCGCGGGCGTGTCCCTGTCGCAGCTGCTGGGCAACCGGGGCGCGCACGCGGAGGCGCTGGCGGTGCTGGAGGAGGCGCGGCGGGCGTCCGCGTCGTTCGGCGCGGTGGAGGACGTGCTGGTGCCGCTGGCGCCGCTGGTGCAGTCCGCCAGGCTGCGCGTGCGCACCGGTGATCTCGTTGCCGCGCGGCGGGAGCTGGACCGGGCGCGGGCCGTGGCCGTCCGCCGCGCCGACCCGCTGGAGCTGGCCCGCGTCCACCTCGCCTCCGCCGAGCTCGCGCACGCGCGCGGCGAGCGGGCCGAGGCGGTCGACCGGTTCCGCGCCGCGCTCGCCACCGCACCGCCCGACTCCCCGCCGCAGTTCCGCTCCACGGTCCACAGCGGACTTGCCCGCGCGCTCCCGGTCGAGGAGGGCGGTCCGGAGCACGACCGGGCGCTGGACGAGGCCCGCCGCTCCCCGGACGGACCGGCGATCGCGCTCGCGTGGGAGGCGAAGGCCCTGTGGCTGCGGGAGGTCGGCGACCGGGAGGGCGTGGTCGCCGCGCTGGACGAGGCCGAGCGGGCGCGCGGCGTGCTCGCGCTCGCCGACCCGGAGATCGCCGACCTCGCCCGCTGGGCCGGGCGCCGGACCGTCAGCCCAGAACGCGCTTGAGGTACCCGGCGACCACCTCGGGGTCGTGCGTCACCACACCCACGTGCCCGTCCGGCCGCACCAGCACCAGCGCGCCCTCCGGCACCCCGTACCCGGCGGCGACGTGCCCGTCCGGGTCCTCGATCCGGTGCGCCCGGACCCCGGCGTGCTCGGGCGGTTCGACGCCGACGCCCAGCAGCGTGAAACCCGGTCCCCGCACCAGGTCGAACACCCGCGTCGGGGTCCCGTCGGCCAGCGCGCACGGCGCGCCCGGCGCCCGGTCGCCGGGCTGGACGCCGGGCAGCCCGGACGGCTCGGCCAGCGGCCCCCTGCGGTAGCCGATGCCCAGCTGGAGCAGCTCGTCGTCGCGCTTCCCGATCCGCATCTCGGCGGCCATCCTGTGGTGCGCCTCGGTGGTCACGCCCAGCAGCCACGCCGCGATCGGCAGCCGCTCGGCCTCGTAGCTGTCCAGCAGCGCCTCCGCCGCCTCGGCGGGCAGCGCGCCCGAGAGCGCCCCGGCGAGCTTCCAGCCCAGGTTGTACGCGTCCTGCACGCCGGTGTTCATGCCCTGCGCGCCGGAGGGCGAGTGGACGTGCGCGGCGTCGCCCGCGAGGAACACCCGGCCGACCCGGTAGCGGTCCGCCATCCGCACGTTCAGCCGGAACAGCGAGCGCCAGCGCACCTCCCGCAGCACCACGTCCGACCGCCCGGTCCTGGTCGCGACCAACTCCCGCAGGTCCTCCTCGGTCGGCTCGGCCACCCGGTCCGGGGCGGCGTTCGCCTGGAGCTGGAACAGGTCCGTGCCCGGCAGCGGGCACAGCGCGAGCATCGAACCGGGATCGCTGCGCCACATGTGCCAGTGGTCGCGGTCGAGCCCGTCGAGCACGACGTCGGCGACGACAATCCGGTGGTCCGCCAGCGTCTCGCCCGCGAACCCGACGCCGAGCCGCTTGCGGATCGGGCTGCGCCCGCCGTCGCAGGCCACCGCGTAGGCGGCGGTGAGCTCCTGACCGTTGACGGTCGCGGTGACGCCGCGCTCGTCCTGGGTCAGCGCGGTGACCTCGCTGGAGTGCTCGACGTGCGGGACGAGCGAGCGCAGCGCGGCCTCGGTGGCGAACTGCGGGATGACCAGCGTGCGGGCGTACGGGGTGCTCGGCGTGGGGTGGCGGCCCTCGTTGAGGTCGACCAGGTGGGCCCGGTCGCCGTCGTGCGCGAGCGCGGGCAGGGTCGTCGTGCCCGCCGCCAGCACCCGGTCCACGACGCCGAGGTCGTCCAGCACCTCCAGGGTGCGCGGCTGCACGCCCTTGGCGCGCGACCCGGCGAACGGCCCGTCCGCCCGGTCGACGATCCGGTGGTCGACGCCGCGCCGGGCGAGGTCGGCGGCGAGCGCGAGGCCGGTGGGGCCCGCGCCGATGATCAGTACCTGGGTGTCCATGGCGATCACCCTGTGCTGGGCCGCTGCCAGGGCGCTGTCAGCGCGCTGCCACGGGGCGGGGCGGCGCTGTCACGACTGGAAGACGCGCGGAGGGCCGGTTCCCCGAGACGGGGAACCGGCCCTCCGCAAGCGAAAACCCCTCAGCACACGCTGTCCGACGCCTTCGGCACGCCCAGCCCGAACAGCGGTCGCAGCCGCAGCCCGATCCACGTGCCGCCCAGCGCGAACGCGCCCCACAGCCACCCGTGCAGGCTGCCCGTGGAGATCCCGCCCAGGTACGCGCCGATGTTGCAACCACCGGCCAGTCGCGCGCCCACGCCCATCAGGACCCCGCCCAGCACCGCCGCGAGCGCCGTGCGCCACGGGATCGAGGTGTGCAGCCTCCACGCCCCGGCCAGGGCCGCCGCGATCGCCGCGCCGATCATGATGCCCACGTCGGTCAGCGTGGTCTTGTCCGTCCACACCGACCCGGCCAGCGCCTTCGCGTTCGACGCGCTCCGCCAGAACTCCCACGTCTCCGGGTGCAGCCCGACCAGCTGCAGGAACTTCGCGCCCCACAGGGCGAACGCGAACGTCACGCCCCAGATCCCGCCCGACACCAGGAACACCGCGCCCGCCAGCACGCCCAGCACCACCGCGCCGACCAGGAGCGGCCACGAGCCGCGCAGCACCCGCGCCAGACCGGTCGCGGTCGGGACCACGTCCGCGGGCGGCGGGGTGCGGCGCTTCTGCACGAACCAGGTCGCCAGCACGATCAGCCCCAGCGCCGCGATCGTCAGCGCCCACGAGCCGAACCAGCCCACGTGGTCCGACAGCAGCACGCCCGGCACCGAGGGCCAGCCGTCGAACACCGGGAACGCGGCGGTGTAGACCACCGAGCCGACGATGAAGCCGAACAGGGTCAGCAGGATCGTGGACTGGCCCGAGCCGACCGCGAACAGCGTGCCGGACGCGCACGCGCCGCCCAGCTGCATCCCGACCGCGAACAGCAGGGCGCCCACGAACAGCGCCAGGCCGATCGGTCCGGCGCTCGCCTTGGGCACGGACCCGAACAACCCGGACCCGGTCGACACGATCAGCGCGACGAGCGTGGCCGCCGTGCCGAGCAGCAGCGAGTGCGCCCGCACGCCCGCGCCGTTGCCGACCGCGACCAGCTGCCGCCACGCCGAGGTGAACCCGAACCGCGAGTGGAACAGGGCCACGCCCAGCCCGAGGCCGAGCAGGAGCAGCACGCCGGACCTCGCGCCGTGCGCGGTCCACGCGTAGCCGGTCAGCGCCACCGCGATCAGCGAGGCGACGGCGAGCGGGACGACCCGCACCGGCTCCTCCGGCCGGGGCGCGGGCGCTGCGCAGGAGGTCGGGAAGGTCGGGAGCCTGCGCTGGTCGGAGGGGGTCTCAGTGGTCGTGGACACCGGTCGGATTCTATTCGCCGTCCTAACGACCGGTAGTGCCGTTCACATGCTGGGAAGCCGGTGGATCACCCGGTGTACGCGCCCGCCGCGATGTCCGCGAGCAGGGTCGGGCCGGTCGGCTCCCAGCCGAGCGACTCGCGGGTGAGCGCGCTGGACGCGGCCATGTCCAGCGCGAAGAACCCGCCGATCCAGCCGAAGTGCCCCGCCACGTCCTGCGGGGCGACCGGCGCGACGGGCAGGTCCAGCGCGGCCCCGAGCGCCTCGGCGATCACCCGCGTGCTGATCCCCTCCTCGGCCACGGCGTGCAGCCGCGACCCGGCCGGGGCCTTGGTCAGCCCGAGCGCGACCGCCCGCGCCGCGTCCCGCACGTGCGCCGCCGCCCAGCGGTTCGACCCGTCGCCGGGGTAGCCGGACACGCCCTTCGCGCGCGCCACCGAGGCGAGCACGTGGACGAACCCCCGGTCGCCGACGCCGTGCGTGGTCGGCGAGAACCGCACCGCGACCGCGTGCACGCCCCGCGCGGCGTGCTCCAGCAGCAGGTTCTCGCTGCCGCCGCGCGCCGAGTCCGGGCCGTGGAACGTGGACGGGTCGTGCTCGGTGGCGAGCCTGCCCGGCGCGACCCCGGCGAGCCCGGAGGCCAGCAGGAACGGCTTGCCGGTGCCCTCCAGCGCCGCGCCGAGGGTCGTGGTGGCGGCGCGCTCGGCGGCGTTGGTGGCCGCCAGGTTCCCGAAGTCGTGCTTGTTGGCCAGGTGGACGACGGCGTCGGCCTCCAGCGCGCCGGCCCGCAGCCCGCGGAGGTCGTCCAGGTCGCCCCGCCGCACGAGCGCGCCCTTGGCCTCCAGCTTCGCGGCGGACGCGTCGGACCTGGCCAGCCCGACGACCTCGTGCCCGTCCGCGATCAGCTCGTCCACGACGGCGGAGCCGATCCACCCCGACGCCCCGGTGACGAATACCCGCATGTCCCGCTCCCTCGTGATGACAGTGACTGACATGAGCGTAGCGGTTATGTCAGTCACTGTCATCACTAGACTCGGGGCATGGCGCGATGGAAACCCGGAACCCCCGACCGGCTGCAGGAGGCGGCGCTGGAGCTGTTCGCCACGCGCGGCTTCGAGCAGACCACCGCGCAGGAGATCGCGCAGGCGGTCGGGCTGACCGAGCGGACCTTCTTCCGCCACTTCAGCGACAAGCGCGAGGTGCTGTTCCACCGGCAGGACGAGTTCACCGACACCTTCCGGGCCGGGATCGCCCTGGCCCCGCCGGACGCCCCGCCGATCGCGGTGATCGCCTCGGCGCTGCGCTCGTCCGCCGACTTCTTCCCCGACGAGGCGCGACCGTGGTCCCGCAGGCGGCACGAGGTGATCTCGGGGTGCCCGGCGCTGCGCGAGCGGGAGCAGCACAAGCTGGTCGTGCTCGCCGGGGTGCTGGCGGACGAGCTGCGCGCGCGGGGCGTCGACGCGACGCGGGCGGCGCTGGCGGCCAGGACTGGGGCGGCGGTGTTCCAGACGACGTTCGAGCTGTGGCTCGCGGAGGGGGAGGAGCGGGGGCTGGACGTGATCGCGGTGGAGGTGCTGGCGCAGCTGCGCGAGGTGCTCGGCTAGGGGACCGTTCCGGTCGGGGGTCGCGGTTATCCTCCTCGCAGGGGAAGCGCGGTGGCGCTGGTCGCCCCGGAGAGCGGGACCCCGGTCGTGCCCGGCGCCCGGTTCCCCACGAGGAGCGGGAACGAGCACACGATCGAGGAGCGCGAGGCGGGGGTGCTGGCGCTGCCCAGCGGCAGGGTCGTCGCGGCCGACCCCGGCGCGTGGCCCGGCGACCGGAAGCCGTTCCTGACCGCCCTCCCGCCCGGCGACCACCCCGTGCGCGTGCTGCTGGCCCTCGCGGAGGGCGGGGGCCGCGAGCACGTGGCGGTGGCATGGCGGTGTTCACCGCGCCGAACGGGGACGGGGCCTACCCGACGTGGACCGGTCGCGCCGCCGACGGGTCGGTCGCCTGCCTGGTGCTCGACGCGCTGTTCCTGCCCGAGCGGACGAGGCGCGGGTAGGCCCCGCCGTCACGACCGCGCCGTCACGACCGCGCGGGCCACCCCAGCACCCGCCGGGCCGTGCCGCCGAACAGCGCCGCCCGCTCGGCCTCGCTCAGCCCGGCCCGGTCCAGCAGGTGGTGCAGCGCCTGCGCGTGCGAGTGCTGCCCCGGATACGGCGGGACCGGCGGGAAGCCGCGCAGCCTGCCGGACACCCGGTGCGCGTCGCTGCCCCACAGGCAGCGGTCCGCGCCGAACGCCGACAGCACCCGGTCCAGGTGCGGCCACACGTCCCGGTACGGGTAGGGCTCGGTCGACAGCGTCGGCGCGCCGGACAGCTTCACCGCCACGTTCTCCAAGCCCGCCAGGGCGAGCAGGTCCGGCAGCCCGCCCCACGGCGGGTCACCGGCGGGCAGGTACGGCGGCTGGTCGAGGCCGAGGTGGTCCACGACCAGCCGCAGCGACGGGCGCGCCCGCGCGACCTCGGCGATCTCCGGCAGCACCCCGCCCGCCAGCACGCTCACCGGGACACCCCGCCGCTCGGCCGCGTCGAACAGCCCGTCGTACCCGCCCGACCGCAGCCGCTCGGCGTTCTCCGGCGGCCAGGACAGCACCAACCGCACGCCCAGCACCCCCTCGGGCGCCTCGTCCCCGTCCCACGGCGCGATCACGGCCACCCGGTCCGGGTGCCTCGCCGCGATCCCCAGGCACTCGTCCACCGGGGCCGCGCCCGGCACCGCGACCAGCACCGCCGCGTCCACCCCGGCCGCGTCCAGCTGCGCCAGAAGCAGCTCGGCCTGAAGGTCCCGCCGGGACGCCTCGCCGTGCGGCCAGTCCAGCCGGGGCGAGGGCAGGTGCAGGTGCGCGTCCACGACCTCCATCACGCCCCCAACCCGCTTCCGCCCGCCACGACCAGCTCCTGACCGGTCACGTACCCCGCGCCCACCAGGTAGCCGACCGCCTCGGCCACCTCGCGCGGCGTGCCGGGCCGACCCAGCGGGACCCGGCCCGCGTACTCGGCCAGCGCCTCGGGCGGCAGCCCGCCCTTGGCCCAGATCGGGGTGTCGACCAGTCCGGGGCTGACCGCGTTCACCCTGATCCGGCGCGGCGCCAGCTCCAGCGCCAGCGACGGGACCGCGCTCAGCAGCGCGCCCCGGCTCGCCGCCGCGAGCGCCCCGCCGGGGATGCCCGACCGCACGCCCGCGCCGACCGTGAACACCACCGACGCGCCGTCCGCGAGCAGCGGCAGGAGCCTGGCGAGCGTGAGCAGCTGCCCCCTGGTGTTGACGTCGAACACCTCGGCGTACGCGGTCCCGTCGACCTCCTCGAACGGCAGCGAGCGGGTGATGCCCGCGTTCAGCAGCAGCACGTCGAGCGCGCCGAAGCGCTCGCGGACCTCCTCGGCGAGCCGGTCGGCGTCGGGCAGCGAGCGGGCGTCGGCGCGCAGGACGACGACGTCGCCGGGCAGCTCGCGGCGGGCCGCCTCGAGGGTCACCGGGTCGCGGCCGGTGACCACGACGCGGTGGCCGCGCTCGTGCAGCAGTCCGGCGACCGCCCGGCCGATGCCGGTGGTGCCGCCGGTGATCAGCGCAGTGGGGTGGGACAAGGCGGGTCCTCCTTCCTCGAAAAGGGCTGCCACCACCCTGAACCCGCAGGTCAGGGCGCGTCCAATGCCGATCGCGCACCGGCTGTTCCCGGATCGGCATCACCGCCGGTCTAGGCTCTGGCCGTGCCCGCCCCGGACCTGGACCTGCGCCTGGTGCGCTGCTTCACCACCGTCGCCGAGCACCTGCACCTCGGTCGCGCGGCCCTCGCCCTGCACACCACCCAGCCCGCGCTCAGCAGGCAGATCAGCAGGCTGGAGCGGCAGGTCGGGGCCCGGCTGCTCGACCGCTCGCCGCGCGGCACCGCGCTCACCGAGGCCGGTCGGGTGTTCCTGCCGCGCGCGCTCGCGCTGCTCGACTCGGCCGCCGAGGCGGTCGCGGGCGCCCGCGCCGTCGGCCGGGACCGGATCACCGTCGGCTACGGCGTCAACCTCATCGTCACCCCGGCGGTCGCCGAGCTGCGGCGGCGGCACCCCGGCGCGGACGTGCGCGCCCGGCACGTCGAGTGGGACCGGGTGCGGTCCTCGCTGCTGGAGCGGCGGGTGGACGCGGTCGTCACCCGGCTGCCCCTGGACGGCGACGGCCTGCGGGTCGTGGTGCTGCGGGAGGAGCCGAGGGCGCTGCTGGTCCCGACCGGCCACCGGCTGGCGGACCGGCGGTCGGTGACCCTGGACGACGTGGCCGACGAGCCGATGCCGAGGGTCCCGGACGAGCGCTGGAACGCGTTCTGGCGGGTCGACCCCAGGCCGGGAGGCAGGCCCGCGCCGGACGGGCCGCTGGTGGAGTCGGTGGAGGACAAGGCGGAGCTGGTCGCGTCCGGGCAGGCGGTGGCGATCGTGCCGGGCGGCGAGCACCTGCGGCGGGTCCGGCCGGGACTGGTCGCGGTGCCCCTGGAGGGCGTCGAGCCGAGCCGCGTCGCGCTGGCCACGCGCGCCGGGGAGCGCGGCCCGCTGGTCGCGGAGTTCCGCGGCCTGGCCGCCACCCACCTGGTCGGCTGACCCGCCGGGGACGGCGCCCTGGCGTTGATCACCTGTTCGGGCGAGACCGGCCCCGCGCGGCGTTTCCCCCGACCCGGCGCGGGTAACAGCAGCCGGTGAGACTGCGCCGCAGCACCCCCGGCGGGCCGGGTTTCGGACGACGTCGCCGGGGCGGCGGGTTCGGGTACACCGACCAGGACGGCGCCCGCCTGACCGACGCCGAGCACCTGGCCCGGATCAAGGCGCTGGTGATCCCGCCCGCCTGGCGGCAGGTGTGGATCTCCCCGCACCACAACGGGCACATCCAGGCCGTGGGCGTGGACGAGGCGGGCCGCAGGCAGTACCTGTACCACGAGGCGTGGCGGCGCGAGCGCGACGAGGAGAAGCACGCGCGCGTCCTCGCGCTGGCCCCGCTGCTGCCGGGGTTCCGGGAGCGGATCGCCCGCGACCTGCGCGGCCGGGACCGGGCGCTGCCGCTCGCGCTCACCCTGCTGGAGCGGGGCGCGTTCCGGGTCGGCGGGGAGAGCTACGCGGAGGACAACGGCTCGCACGGCGTCGCGACCCTGCTGTGCTCGCACGTCACCGTGCGCGGGTCCGCCGTGGACTTCCGGTACCCGGCCAAGAGCGGCGTCCGGTTCACCGCGACGGTCGAGGACGACGCCGTCGCGCGGACGGTGCGCCTGCTGCTGCGCGGCCGGAAGCGGCGGGATCGGCTGCTGGTGCGCAAGGACGGCGGGCAGGTGCGCTCGGACGACGTCAACGTGCGGTTCAAGGAGCTGGTGGGCGAGGAGTTCTCGGTGAAGGACCTGCGGACCTGGCACGCCACGGTCGTCGCGGCCCGCGCGTTCGCGGCGGCCGGTGATCCGGGCACCGAGCGCGGCAGGCGGCGGGTGGAGGCCGAGGTGATGCGGGAGGTCGCGGTGCGCCTGGGGAACACGCCCGCCGTCGCCCGCAAGTCCTACGTGGACCCCAGGCTCGTGGAGCTGTTCCGCGCGGGGAAGGTGCTGCGGGTGCGCGGGAAGGGGCGGGAGGCCGAGGAGGCCGCCGTGCTGCGGCTGCTGCGCTGACCCCGGACACGACGGCGCCGCCACCGGTTCGGGAACCGGTGGCGGCGCCGTCGTCGTGCCAGGGGATCAGGCCACGGCCTTGCGGGCCTCGGTGTGGCTGGCCACGTAGCTGATCGGCGCGCCGGTGGCGTCCGACGAGCGCTGCATCTGCATCGCGACCAGCGGGCTGGCCACGATGATCGCCGCGTGGCGGATGCCGGAGCCGACCGCCGCGGTCATGGTGCCCTCGATGACCGCCTGCACGCCGGGGATGGTCGCGCCGAGGCGGCTCATGTCGCAGATCACGGTCCAGCCCGGACGGTGCTCGGCGATCTTGCTCGCGAACTCCTTGCCGTACGCGTCCGCCAGCTTCTGCTCCCACACGCCGACCAGGTCGATGTGCATGCAGTTCGCGGGCTTGTCCCAGGTGACCGAGTAGCTGGGGGCGACGCTCTCCAGCGCGGGCAGCGTCAGCGCGCCCGTGGTCTCGCGCAGCTCGCCCGCGATGCGGGTGATCTCGGCGACGGCGAGGCGGTTGCGCTCGGCGGCGGTCGAGGTCGTGACGGACTGCTCGTTGACCACGCTGATCGCGCGGGCGATCTGCTCGGCCTGGGTCGAGACCTCGTTGGTGGCCGAGTTCATCTCGCTGGTGGTGGCGGTCTGCTGCTCCACCGCCGACGCGATCGAGCTCTGGTAGTCGGCGATGCTCGCCATGATCTGGCTGATCTCGTTGATCGACTGGATCGCGGCGGCCGAGTCGCCCTGGATCTGCTGGACGGTCTGCGCGATCTCCTCGGTGGCCTTCGCGGTCTCCCGCGCCAGGTCCTTCACCTCGCCCGCGACGACGGCGAAGCCCTTGCCGGCGTCACCGGCGCGCGCGGCCTCGATGGTGGCGTTCAGGGCGAGCAGGTTGGTCTGCTCGGCGATCGCGGTGATCGTCTTGACGATGCCGCCGATGGTGGCGGACGAGGTCTCCAGCGCGCCCATGCGGGTGGAGGTCTGCTCCAGCGCGTCGACGCCGGTGCGGGCGACCTGCGAGGCGTCCGAGACGTTGCGCGAGATCTCCTGGATGGCGGCGTGCATCTCCTCGCCCGCGGCGGCGATGCCCGCGACCTGGGAGGAGACGCCCTCGGCGGACTGCACGATGGTGCTGACCTGGTTCGCGGTCGCCTGGACGCCCTCGGCGATGGTGCTGCCGCTGGCGTGCATCTCCTGGCCGGCGATGGTCAGCAGGTCGACGGCCGGGCCGAGGCCCGACAGGCGCTGGCCGACGGCGGCGATGCCCTCGGACAGCGGGGCGCCGGAGGCGTCCACGGCCGCCAGGTCGCCGCGCCGCAGCGCGGTGTCGGCCGCGACGGCGTTGTCCACGGCGTGTTCGGCGGTTGACGCGCCCTTGCGGGCGAGGACAAGCGTGAGCAGCACCCCGACGACCAGCACGGCGACCACGACCGCGGTGGAGGCGCCGCTGATCGCCAGCAGGGTGGCGACGACGCCGGACAGGACGGCGAGGATGCTCGGGGTCCAGACCGCTCCCGACAGGGAGGGACGGCTGGTCTCGGGTGTCGACATGAGACTTCCTCAGGTTAACGGTACTCTCGACTCTCGCCCCTGCTGTCGTCCGCTCCGGGACGGATCTGAGCCAAAGGGCGTTCACTCGCGTGGATGACCCCGATCCCCCGTTGTGCCAGGTAGAGGGTTACTCGCGGGTCACTTTTCCCGGTGCCGTCCTGATCAGGTCGGGGGGTGGGGGAGGGGTGCGAAATACCCTCGTTCGGATTACTTTTTCTGTCCTGCGGACGGGTGCTCCACGCGGTAGGCGGAACCGTGCCGGACCACGTGGCCCGCCGTGGGCGGGGCGAAGTGCGTGCCCAGCAGCAGGGTCCCGGTCCCGGCCAGCCGCTCCAGCAGGGCCCGTCGGGTCGCCCTGGCCCGCGCGGGGTCGACGTCCACGCAGGCGGTCAGGTCCGGGCGGGCGAGCTGCACCGGGTGGTGCAGGCAGTCGCCGGTGATCAGGGCCCGCCCGCCTGCCAGTTCCACCGCGACGTGGCCGGGGGTGTGGCCGGGCGTCGGGAGCAGGCGCACGCCGGGGGCGACCTCCAGCCCGCCCTCGGGCACGTCCACCGGCTCCAGCAGGCCCGCCCGCTCCACCGGGGCCACCGAGTCGCGGAACACCTGCGCCCGCGCCCCGTCCATCGGGGAGTCCGCCCAGAAGTCCCGCTCGACGCGGGAGGTGACGTGCCGGGCGTTCGGGAAGGTCGGGACCCACTTTCTGGCGACGCGGCGGGTGTTCCAGCCGACGTGGTCGGTGTGCAGGTGGGTGAGCACGACGAGGTCGACGGACTCGGGCGGGAAGCCCGCGGCGGCGAGCCGGTCGGGGTAGTCGGTGCGCAGGTCGTGCCAGGCCGGGTTGGCGCGCGGCTTGCCGTTGCCGATCCCGGTGTCCACGAGCACCCGCAGCCCGCCCGCCTCGAACGCGAAGCTGTGGCTGTCCAGGCGCAGGGTCCCGGCCGTGGTGGCGTGGTGGGGGAGCAGCCAGTCGGACGCGGCGACCACGTCCGGGGTGGCGTCGGGCAGCAGCCACGCGCCGGTGGCCGGGGGGAGGGGGATCTCGTCCACGCGGTGGACGGCGATGTCGCCGACGTTCCACGAGCTGGGGTGCACTGGCGGCCTCCGGGGCTTTAAAAGCTATGGGTTTGCGTTAACGGCACGGTAGGTCCTACGGTGCGCTTAACGCAAACCCATAGCTTTTACTGCCCCTTGGGAGGCCGTGGTGCCCGCAGAGTCGACCCCGTCCGAGACCGCCCGCCTGGCCGCCCGCGCCGGGCTCCCGCTGCCCGCCGGGCGCCACGCGACCGTCGCGGTCACGGCCGGTCACATCCACGGCGTCATCACCCGGTTGCGCGAACTGGACTTCGGCGACACGCCCGTGGACGTCCCCGCGCCGGTCCCGCCGCCCGAGCCCGTGCCGGTCGGCTGCGCGCCCCGGCCCACCCCGACCCACCCGCACGAGCTGACCCTGGCCGAGGCCGCCCGCGAGATCGGCGCGCGCAGGCTCTCCCCGGTCGAGCTGGTCGACGCCGTCCTGCGCCGGATCGAGCGGGTCGCCGACCTGAACGCCTACGCCGAGGTCCTCGCCGACCGCGCCCGCGCCGCCGCCCGCGCCGCCGAGCGGGACATCGCCGCAGGTCGACGCCGGGGGCCGTTGCACGGGGTCCCGTTCGCGCTCAAGGACCTGGCCGACGTCGCCGGGACGCCCACCGGCGCCGGGTCCCGCGTCCGGGACGGCCACCGCGCGAGCGCCGACAGCGCCGTGGCCGAGCGGCTGGCCGGGGCGGGCGCGGTCCTGGTCGGCAAGGCGCACACCCACGAGTTCGCCTACGGCCTGATCACCCCGCAGACCGCCAACGCCCGGCGGCGGGACCGCGTCGCGGGCGGGTCCAGCGGCGGCTCGGCGGTGGCCGTCGCGGCGGGCGCGGCGACGTTCGCCCTGGGCACCGACACCGGCGGCTCGATCCGCGTGCCCGCCGCGCTGAACGGCGTCGTCGGCCTGAAGCCCACCTACGACCTGGTGCCGCGCCGGGGCGTGACCTCCCTGTCGTGGACCCTGGACCACGTCGGCCCGATCACCCGGACCGCCCAGGACGCCGCGCTGGTCCTGGCCGCGCTGACCGGGCAGCGGCCCGCCAAAAACAATGGCCCCGCGGACCTGGCGGGACTGCGCGTGGGCGTGCCGGGCAACCACTACTTCGACCGGGTGACCGCGGACGTGGAGGCCGCGGTCCGGGCGGCGATCGCCTCCCTGGAGTCGCGCGGCGCGCGCCTGGTGGACGTCGCCATCCCGATGGCGGACTACGTCCACGCCGTCCACTGGGGCCTGATGGTGCCGGAGGCGACCGCGTACCACGAGCGGGCCCTGCGCGAGAGCCCCGAGCGGTACGGGGAGGACGTCCGGGTGCTCCTGGAGGCCGGTGAGCTGGTCGGCGCGGGCGACTACCTGCGCGCCCGCCGCGCCACCACCCTCGTGCGCCGCGCGTGGGCGCAGCTGTGGACCGGGATCGACGTCCTGGCCGCCCCGACCACCCCCACGACGGCCGTCCCGGTCGGGTCGGGCGAGGTGCGGTGGCCGGACGGCGCGGCCGAGACCGTGGCCGACGCGTACGTGCGCCTGTGCGCCCCCGCGAACATCACCGGCGGCCCGGCGGTGACCGTCCCCGTCGGCGTCGACCGGGACGGCCTCCCGATCGGCCTGCAGCTGCTCGCCGCGCCGGGCGCCGACCACCACCTGCTGCGCTGGGCGGCGGCCTGCGAGCGGCGGGTGTGATCGGTCGGGGCGGGACGCGCGTTTTAAGGTGGCGACCGTGGCTCGCAAGCAGATGGTGCGTCCCGGTGGGCGCAGCGCACGGGTCCAGGAGGCGGTGCACGGGGCGGTGCGCGAACTCCTGGAGGAGGTCGGCCGGGAGGCGCTGACCGTGCCGATGGTGGCGCAGCGCGCGGCCGTGACCCCGTCGACCGTGTACCGCAGGTGGGGCGACCTGCGGGAGCTGCTGTCGGACGTGGCCGTGGAGCGCCTGCGCCCGGACGAGGCCCCCGAGGACCGCGGCGGGCTGCGCGCCGACCTGGAGGCGTGGGCGGAGCAGTTCCTGGAGGAGCTGTCCTCCCCGCCGGGCCGCGCGTACCTGCGCGACGCCCTCCTCGGCGACGAGGACGGCGCGAACGCCACCCGCTGCTCCGACTACGCGGCCGACCAGGTGACCCTGATCCTGGACCGGGCGCGCGCCAGGTCCGAGCGGCCCCCTCCGCTGGAGGCCGCGATGGACCACCTGGTCTCCCCGCTGGTCTACCGCATCCTGTTCCGCCCGACGGGGCTGGACGCGGCGTACGCCCGGCGGTTGGTGGCGGAGCTGCTGGGCGGCCCGACCAGGCGGTGACCTGACCGCCGCCGCACCGTGCCGAGGGGGCGCGAACCGGCGGCGGTCGATCAGACGGCCACCTCGGCTCCCGGTCGCGCGGCCAGCCGGTCCAGGTCGTTCAGCAGCGCCGCAACCGGCGACCAGCACATGCCGACGGTGTCGGCGTCCGGGGTGAAGTCCGACTCGAACTGCTTGCGCGGGTGGATGTAGTTGCGGAACTCCCGCACCGGGCGCATGAAGTCCTTGGCGTCGAGCTGGATGAGCCCTCGGCTGTGCGCCGTGTCCAGGAGCAGGGCCAGACCCGCGAAGGACGCCTCCACCCGCTTTCCCCTGTCGTTGGGGAAGCCCGATCGGGCCAGCTCGGGGTACCGGTCGATCAGCACCGAGTAGAGCACCCCCTCGACGAAGCTCCCGATCCCGAAGAGGGCCAGCAGGTACGAGCCGTTCGCCTCGGCGAGCTGGCTCTCCCGCACCCTCGACACCAGCAGTCGGACCAACCGTTCCTCGCTGATCAGCCTGCCCAACCGCTGCTCCACGTCCGCCACGCGCAGCACGACCTTCACCGCTCCGTTCTTCCCCAGCTCGCCGACCACCGGCCTGCCACCCGCGACGCAGACCTCCAGCCCCTCCCGCTCGAGCACCTCGTTGACCGCGCGCCGCACCTCGGAGGCCGCGACCTCGCCGTCCTCGTACTCGATCGGATCGCACAGCCTGCACAGGAACCGCTCGACGTCCGCCCGCTCACCCGACCGCCCGGTCAGCGCGTCGACCAGCCACGGCACCTTGGACGAGCCGTCGTACTCGGGCGGGTCCACCCACCCCGCGTCGCGCAGCAGCGCCTCGACCTCGCGCCCCGTGCGCTGGTACGGGCCGTCCTGGTCGACCGCGATCCTGCAGATCCGCTCCACGCTCTTGGGATCCAGCGGAAACATCATGCCCCCTGACTGTCGGAGCGCTGCTCGGCGCGCGCCAAGGCGTCGCCGATGCGCTGTGCCATCCGGTTGGTGCGCCTGCTGAAGCCGAGTTCGCGGACGGCCTCGCCGATGCGGCTGTCGCGGTCCACCGGCAGCCGGTCGGCCAGCAACCACGAGCACAGCTCGACCAGCTCCCGGTCCCGGTAGTCGTCGATCTTCGTGCGCTTCACGGCCAGGAACCCCGGCCGCTCACCGCGTTCCACTGCCTGGCGCGGGTCGGGCACGCGCGCCGCGGCCCTCGGCTGGTGGGGGACGTCGCGCTCCGCGTCGAGCATGGCCTGCTCCCAGCTCCGCACGATCAGCGCGGTCTGCGCGGCGGGATCGCTGAACCACTCGCTCGCCCACACCCGGTGGAACCGCCAGCCGAGCCGCTCCAGGTGCTCCTGGCGCAGCCGGTCGCGGTTCCGCGCGCTGCCGAGCCGGTGGTACCTGTCCCCGTCCGCCTCGACGGCCAGCACCATCCGGCCCGGCTGGTCCCGGTGCGCGAGCGCGAAGTCGATGCGGTACCCGGCGAACCCCCACTGGGGGCGCACCGGAACACCCGCGCCGACCAAGGCGTCGTGGACGCTCTGCTCGAACCCGTTCAGCGGCGTCTCGAGCCCGCCGCCGACCAGCCCCAGCGAACCCCCGTTCCCCGCGAACTCCAGGTACCGGCGCAGCTGCTCCGCGCCGACGCTCTTCGGCTCCATGTCCAGCGGTGAGAACGAGGTGACCACGTCGACCCGCTTCCGCGCCCGCGTGATCGCGACGTTGAGACGGCGCTCCCCGCCCTGGTGGTTGATCGGGCCGAACGCGGACATGTTCAGCCTGCCGCTGGCCGCCTTCGCGGCGCCGAGGCTGAGCACGATCGCGTCCCGCTCGTCACCCTGCACCTGCTCGATGCTCTTGACGAACAACCGGCGCCCGGCGCTCTGCATCCGCTCGGTGAACCCCGCCAGGTCCTCGTGCTCGGCCGCGGCACGCCGGAGCACGTGCTCGATCCGCTTGGCGTGCGGGTTGCCGAGCGTGATGACCCCGAGCGTGTCCTCGGGAGCGGTGCGGACGTGCGCGAGGACCAGTTCGAGGACCTTCGCCGACTCGGCGGCGGCCGATCCCTCCTTTCCCGGCTCCACCCGGCCGTCCACCTGGTGCAGCGCCAGCGGGCTCTCCTGGCGGCAACCGGGGAACGTGATCAGCTTGCCCCCGTAGAAGGCGTCGTTGGAGAAGGCGATCAGCCGCTCGTCCTGGCTCCGGTAGTGCCACTCCAGCATCCGGTTGTCCGGGATGAAGGTGCTCAGGCAGGAGAGGATGGACTCGAAGTCGCCCAGGTGCGGGGTGCCCGTCCCTTCCTCTTCCTCGTCCTCGTCCGAGTCGCCGCCGTTGAGGTTGGCGCGGAACCACGCGCTCGGCGGCAGCTGCCGCTCGTCCCCGGCGACCACGAGCTGCCTGCCGCGCATGATCGCGGTCATCGAGTCCTGCGGCTCCACCTGACTCGCCTCGTCGAACACGACCAGGTCGAACAGCCGCTCCGCTGGCAGCAGCCTGCTCACCACGATCGGCGACATCGCCCAGCACGGCCGTGCCGCCAGCAGGACGTCCGGAGCCTTGGCGACCAGCTTGCGCAACGGCATGTGGCCGCGCTTGCGCTTCGCCTCGGCCCGGACCACCTCGTTCTGGTCGGGGTGCGCGTCACGGGCAGCGCGCAGCCGTTCGGCCACCTGCCTGCGCACGCGCCGCGCGTTGAGCCGGAAGTGCGATGCGTCCCCCTCCTGGAACTCGGAGACCAGGTGGGAGTGGTGCCGACCGGCGAACCGGCCCAGGTGCGGGACGCGTATCCGGTACTCGTCCAGCAGCGAGCTGAGCCAGGAGAAGTGCAGCGCCCCGCGCGCCAGCTTGGCGTCGGCGTCGCGCTCGACCAGGGCGTCGAGGAGCTGCTCCAGCCCCAGCCCGACCAGCCGCGCGGTCAGCTCGTTCAGCATCGGCACCTGGAAGAGGGTTCCCCGGTCCGCGCGCAGCCGTTCGACCTGCTGGGTCACCTCCTGCTCGGACCACTCCGCCGGTTCGCTCAGCCGGGCGCCCATCGCCACCGCCGCCAGCTGGTCACGGGCCTTGGCGATCTCCGCGACCGCCTCGGCCAGGCCGACGATCTCCTGCGGCGCGCCCCCGTCGGTCGCCAGCTCCCGCCAGTGCTCGCGCTGCGCCAGCGCGGTGCGCAGTCCCGCGTGCAGGGTGCGCCGATCGCACCTGCCCGCCTTGCGCAGGGCACGGGCCTCCTTGCGCACCTGGTGCCGCTGCCACCAGTTCAGCGGTCGGGGGTGGGCGGCGCGCCACCTCCGGTCACCGGTGGCGAAGCAGTGGTCCTCCAGCGCGTCGCCGAACACCTCCTCGGTGAACACCGCCAGCGTCTTCCCGACCTCGCGCAGCAGGTGCAGGACCTGCTCCCAACCCGGCAGGTCCGAGGGACGGCGGAAACCGACCTGACCGATGAGGCGGTGCATCCGGTCCTGCGCCTTCGGCCAGGTCTTCGCGTGCAGCTGGTCCAGCTGCACCACCATGTCCTCCATCTCCTCGTCCGTGCGGATCAGGGAGTGCGACCAGGCCGAATCGCCTCGGCGGAAGCGCAGGCCGTCTGAGTTCACGAAGCGCACCAGGGCTTCCTCGGCCTGCCCCAGCACCTCACCGCTCAGCGCCCGCAGCACCGCCCTGTGGAAGCGCACCGGGTTGTCGTTCTCCGGGCCCAGCGCCAGCAACCGCTCGTAGAGCGAGAACGCCGTGACGCCCCACGGCTCGACCGGCTCGTGCAGCGCCTTGTCGTGCTCGAGCAGGTCGTCGCGCTGCCCGCTCAACCGCCTGTGCAGGCCCTCGTCGTCCACGGGTGGTTCCTTGCTCGCCCGCTCCAGCGACTCGGAGACCTGCTGGGCGATCTGCCGCTTGTCCAGCCGCTGCTGGTGCAGGTCGAACACCAGGTGCCCGAGGTCGACCTGCTCCAGGCGGCTGGTGACCGCCTCGATCGCGGCCCGCTTCTCCGCGACGAACAGGACGCGCCACCCCTTGGCCGAGGCCGCCGCGACGATGTTCGCGATCGTCTGGCTCTTGCCGGTCCCCGGAGGACCCTGGACCACGACGTGCTGCCCGCCCAGCACCGCGTTGACCGCGTGCTGCTGGGACGAGTCCGCGTCCAGCACCAGGAACTCGTCCCGGACGGCGACCGCGTCCGGCCCGACCGGGTGGTGACCGCCCGCCGTGTCGCGGAGCAGGCGCTTCGCGGGCTCGTGCCCCGCCGCCGCGGCGATGACGTCGTGGGCCGCGAGCAGCTCCGCGCACTCCTTGAGCTCCCGCACCACGGGCAGCTTGTCGAAGCTGAACGTGCTCGCGAACAGCCGGTCCTCGAACTCGGCGGCGCGCCCGTGCCTGGTCACCAGGGAGCTCAGCGCATCGTGCACGAGTCCGGCGTGCGCCCGACGGTCCTCGTTCTCCGCGAGCACGTCGTTCAGGTGGTCGGTGAGCTGCTCGACGTCGAGGTCGACGCCGTGCTGCCGGTTGAGCGCGTACAGCAGCACGGGGTTGACCTCGGGCGCGCCCACCAGTTGGAGGACGTAGTCGGTCTCCGCCGCGGTGCGGGGCGTGATCGTGAGCGGCTGGAGGACCAGGGGCGCCCGCAAGGGCTTGACCGGGGCCGTTCCCTTCGTGGACGTCGGTTCCAGCAGGAACAGGCCGTGGGCGAGCTTGCCCAGGTCGATGCCCTGCTCCTCCTGGAAGGTCAGCATCCTTCGCCGCAGGTTGCGTGCGCGCTGGCAGGCGGACGCGTGCGCCGCGCCGTCCACCAGCGAGTCCAGTCTGGTCCTGCGCCCGGACAGCAACTGTTCCACGCCTTCAGGGCTGCCTCCCACGAGGTCGAGGCTCCACGCCTTGCTGTCGCGGTAGTGCAGGAGTGTGTTGTTCGGCCCGAAGTCCACCAGGTCGTCGGCCCAGGACTCGGCCTTGGCCCGGACGAGCGCGATCCGGGCGTGGTCGTTTTCCATCGCCACCTGCTCTTCCCCCTTCGAACGCTGCGATCGGCACGGGTGCCGAGCTCGCAGAGCGCTGGCGAGCCAATGAGTCTGCTTGAGGTTTTCTTGGCAGGTCAGCACCCCATTCGGGGGTATTTTTCACACTTTCGAGAAATCTTTTCTCACTGAGGTGGAGAAACGAAAACGGTGCGTCACCGAGTGTTGGAGTCAACGCTGAAATGCGGTTTATTCGGAAATGGGCACACCGGTTTAGTCGGGTCCATCCCTGAGCTCTCCGCCCGAACACGCCTGCTGAACGCTGCAGCCGCGCTCCTCGCCGCCTCCACTCGCGAGGCCGTGTCCACGCGTGAGGTGTGCGAGGCCGCCGGGGTCAAGCCGTCCACGCTGTACCACCACTTCGGGGACAAGGGCGGGTTGTTGCTCGCCGTCGTCGTCGACGGGTTCGAGCGGTACCTCGCCGACAAGCGCGCGCTGCCGCCCACCGGTGACGTGGTCACCGACTTCCGGTAGGGGGGACCGGCACATCGGGTTCGCCACCGCCAACCCAGCCCTCTGCAACGTCATGTACGGCCGCCCGCTCGCGAGCTCCGAGCACGCCGCCGCCAGGGCGCGCGCCGACCTCGTCGCGATGCTCCAAGCCCTTCACGACACCGGGCGGCTGCGGCTGCCCGTCGACGTCGCCGCCTCCACCCGCGAGGCCGCCGCCGTCGGGGTCGCGCTGCACCTCATCCGCACCGGCGCGCCCTTGGGCGACCCGGCCGTCGTCGTGGTGCCCGAGGCCGTGGCCGGCGCGCTGCTCGGGCCCGTGCGCGCCTGCGCCGACGCGCCGGTCGGCCCCGGCCTGACCGACACCGCCGCGCGGCTGCGCGACGCCCTGCCCGTCGGGACCTTGCGGGCCTCCGAGGCCGCGCTGTTGCGCGACTGGCTCGGGGATCTCGTCTCCGCGCCGACCACCGCGTCTGCAGGAGAAGCCCGATGACCGCCCAGATCGACGCAGCCCAGTCCTCAGCCGCCCCCGCCTGCGCGACCACACCTCGGCCACCGCGCCGCGCACCGTGCCCGGTCGCCCGTCGGACACGCTCAGCGCCGCCGTCGCCAGGCGCCCGCCCGGCAGCAGCGGTTCCGCCGGGTGCCCCACTGAGTTGGCGCGCAGCGCGGGCTCGACCATCCGGTGCGAGAAGTCCGGGAACGCCTTGTCCAGGGTGGAGATCTGGGGCGCCTCCTCGGTGTCGAAGTGCTTGTGCGCCCCGGACCTATCCGCCACCAGCTCCTCGGCGAGCCGCCCGGTGGTGATCCCGTCCAGCCCCTCCCAGGTGCGATTTCGGCGGCGCGCCCCAGGACGCTCCCCGGTCCTGTGCCCGGCCCCGACCACGGTGACGACGTGGACAACACCACGGTTTGCTGGCCGGGCGCGAGCTGCGTCACCACGGACTCGCCGCGCACCGCGGACACCTGGTCCGAGCACGACCTGGGCCCGTTCCTGGTCACCGCCGTCCCGGCCGTAGACGAGCTTCGGCGACCCGCGGCTGAACCGGGTCGTGGAGGGCGAGAGGCAGTGGGGCTGCCACGGCGGAGGCGCCGCGTTCCACGGCCACCGGTGGCTGGTGGCCCGCCGGTTCGCCCCGGTCGACGCCGCGTTCCCCCGGTGAACGGCGCGGTGCTCGACGCCCCGCGCCGCCGGGGAACGCGTGCACGTGCTGCCGCTGGGGAGCGGTCGGACCTGGCCGGATGAGGCCCGCGGCGCGGGTCAGTCGGCGCGCGTCCCCACCCCGAGCACGGCGGAGAAGTCGACCTCCCTCACCCCGCGCCCGGCCAGCTCCGCCAGCAGCCCCACCCGGACCCGCTCGACCCCGGCCGCGTCCAGGCCGTCCAGCGAGCTGCGGAAACCGCTGCCCAGCACCAGGTTCCACGCCAGCTCGTCGCTCACCGGCTCGCGCAGTTCGCGCGTCCGGACCCGCACGTCGGCGCACCCGACCGACCACAGCCAGGTCCCGAGCGAGTCCTCGGTGTTGATCCGCCCCGCCTCCGACCGCTGCGGCGCCTGCCCCCGCGCGCCGGGCCCGTCCGCGACCCGCGCCACCACGTCCCGGTAGGCCGCCCCGAACTCCTCCAGCGCGCCGGAGCGCCACACCGCCACCACGAACCGCCCGCCCGGCCGCAGCAGCCGGACCAGCCCGCGCGCCGCGTCGTCCATGTCCGGCAGGAAGAACACCCCGAACGCGCACTGCACCAGGTCGTACCCGCCGTCGCGCCCCGGCCACGCGGTCACGTCCGCCTGCGCGAACCGGACGTTCCCCAGCCCGGCCGCGCGCCGCCGCCCGACGCCGAGCAGCTCGGGGGAGAGGTCGACCGCGTCCACCGACCCGCCCGGCCCCACCGCGCGCGCCGCGGGCACCGCCGAGGACCCGATCCCGCAGCACGCGTCGAGCACGTGCTCGCCGGGCGCGGGCTCGCCCAGGTCCACCACCGCCCGGCCGAGCCGGTCCCACACCACCGGCGCCAGCGCGGTGAACTCGTCCCGCGTCGCGTCGAAGACCTCCCGCAACCCCATGCGCCACCCCTCCCGACCGGCCCGGCGTCCCCGAGTGTCCGGCCGGCGCGCCGACCCGGCCACTCGTATTCGTTGCTCCGCATGGGTTTCCGGGCTGGGACGTCGCCCGACCGTGCTACTTTCCTGCCAATGAAAATCACTACCAAAAGAGCGGGGAGAGGGCGCTCCCCGGTCGCCGCCGCCGTCCTGCTCGCGCTGGCCCTGCTCGGCTCCACCATCGCCGCCATCAGCCTCGGCTCCGCGACGATCCCCTTCGGCGACACCACCCGCTACCTCTGGGCCGCGCTGACCGGCGGCAGCCTCCCCGCCGCCGACCTGACGCCCTACCAGATCGTCTGGCAGGTCCGGACCCCGCGCGTCCTGCTCGCCGCCGTCGTCGGCGCGGGCCTGAGCAGCGTCGGCGTCGCCGTGCAGGCCATGGTGCGCAACGCGCTCGCCGACCCGTTCATCCTCGGCGTCTCCTCCGGCGCCTCGGTGGGCGCCGTCGCCGTCACCGTCACCGGCGCCCTCTCCGCCCTCGGCATCTACGCCGTGTCGGCGGGCGCTTTCCTCGGCGCCCTCACCGCCACCGCCCTGGTCCACCTCGCCTCCCGCACCGCCGCGGGCGTCACCCCGCTGCGCCTGGTGCTCACCGGCGTCGCGCTCGCCTTCGGCTTCGAGGCCCTGATGAGCGTCATCGTCTACTTCACCCCGGACAGCGAGGCCACCAGCACCGTCCTGTACTGGACGATGGGCAGCTTCGGCGCCGCCACCTGGGGCGCGCTGCCGGTCGTCGCCGTCGTCGTCCTCGGCGCGCTGGTCGTGCTGCACCGGATGAGCCGCGCGCTGGACGTGCTCTCCTTCGGCGACGAGAGCGCCGCCTCCCTCGGCGTCGACGCGGACCGCGTCCGCACCCGCCTGTTCGCGATCACCGCGCTGGCCACCGGCGCGATGGTCGCCACCAGCGGGGCCATCGGCTTCGTCGGCCTGGTCGTCCCGCACCTGGTGCGCATCGCGATCGGCGCGGGCCACTCCAGGGTGCTGCTGATCGCCCCGCTGCTCGGCGCGGTCTTCATGGTCTGGGTCGACCTGGCCTCCCGCGTCCTCGTCGCCCCGCGCGAACTGCCCCTCGGCGTGCTCACCGCGCTCATCGGCGTCCCGGTGTTCCTCGCGCTGATGCGCCGCCGCGGCTACCTGTTCGGGGGGCGGTGACCGTGGACCTGGGCGTCGAGTCCCTCACCGTCGAGCTGTCCGGCCGCGCCATCGTCGACGCGATCACCTTCGACGTCGAACCGGGGACCGTCGTGGGTCTGGTGGGCCCCAACGGTTCCGGCAAGTCCACCGTGCTGCGCTGCGTCTACCGGGCGCTGCGCCCCACCCGCGGCGTCGTGCGCGTCGGCGGCGCGGACCTGGACGCCCTGTCCGCCCGCGACCGCGCCCGGCGGATCGGCGCGCTCACCCAGAACAGCACCGGCGAGCTCGACTTCACCACCGAGGAGGTCGTGGCGCTGGGCCGGTCCCCGCACCTGCGCGGCAACGCCCCGCTCACCGCCGCCGACCGCGCGCTGTGCGACGAGGCCATGCGGCAGGTCGGCGTCGAGCACCTGCGCGGGCGCGGGGTGCTGTCGCTGTCCGGCGGCGAGTGGCAGCGCGTCCTCATCGCCAGGGCCCTGGCGCAGCAGCCCGAGGTGCTGGTGCTGGACGAGCCCACCAACCACCTCGACCTGCGCCACCAGCTCGACCTGCTGCGGCTGCTGCGCTCCAGCGGCCTGACGGTCCTGGTGGTGCTGCACGACCTCAACCTCGCCGCCGCCGCGTGCGACCGCCTCTGCGTGCTCTCGCGCGGCGAGCTGGTCGCCTCCGGGACACCCGCCGAGGTGCTCACGGAGTCGTTGCTGGCCACCGTGTTCGGCGTCCGGGCCGCGATCGTCGAGCACCCCGTCGACCGCGTCCCGCAAGTGCTCCACTCGCTCTCCCACCACCCCGGAGGAACCCCATGAGCGCCCCCAGAGCCCTCCCCGTCGCGCTCGCCGCGCTGCTGCTGTCCGGCTGCGGCGCGCAGGTCGAGCAGCGGGGCGGGGAGGCGGCCACCGCCACCGTCGACCGCTGCGGCGAGCAGGTCGAGTACCGCGTGCCGCAGCGGGCCGTCGCCTACGAGGGCGGCAGCGCGGACAAGCTGTTCGCCCTCGGCCTGACCGAGCACGTCCACGGCTACGTCATGCCCCCGGCCAACCCGCCGGTCACCGAGTCGCCGTGGGCGGCCGAGTACGCGAAGGTCGAGTTCCTCAGCGACGACCTGCTCAACCGCGAGCTGGTCGTGGACGCCAAGGCCGACCTGGTGGTCGCGGGCTGGAACTCCGGGTTCAGCGACCAGCGCGGCATCACCCCGGAGATCCTGGACGGCCTGGGCGTCCAGAGCTTCATGCACACCGAGTCCTGCTTCAACTACCCCGGTTTCCCCGAGCGCAAGACCCCGTTCGAGGCGCTCTACACCGACCTCGAACGCCTGGGGAAGATCTTCCACGTCGAGGACCGGGCCACCGAGGTCGTCGACGGGCTCAGGAAGCGGGTGGACGCCGTGCGCGCCGCGACCCCGCGGGGCGAGCCGGTCCCGGTGTTCCTCTACGACTCCGGCGTCGACCAGCCGTTCACCGCGGGGGCCCAGGTGCCGCCCACCGAGATCATCTCCTTCGCGGGCGGGCGCAACATCTTCGCCGACGTGGACGCCCGCTGGACCAAGGTCGGCTGGGAGGCCGTGGTCGAGCGGCAGCCCGAGGTGATCGTGATCCTGGACTACGGCGACAAGCCCGCCCAGGAGAAGATCGACTTCCTGAGGTCCTCGCCCACCACCGCGACGCTGCCCGCCGTGGTGAACAACCGCTTCCACGTCCTGGACTACAACGAGGGCATCAGCGGGCCGCGCAACGTCGACGGCCTGGAGGGCTTCGCCGAGTACCTGAGGACCGTGCCGCGCGGCTGACCGCCGATCCGGGAACGGCCCGCGCGCCGGAGGAGGCCCCTCCGGCGCGCGGCGCGCTCAGGCGTGCGTCGCGGGCGCGGGGGCCCGCTTCCACTCCATCCGGCACCACGGCAGCGCCAGCTCGTCCGTGCTGGACACCTGCTGCGGCGCGAGGGTTTCCACCGCCGCGGCCTCGCGGTGCCTGGCGAACACCGACTCGGCGTACCGGTGCCCGGTGTCCGCCGCGACGAACACCGCCGTGCGGTGCGGGTTCAGCTCCCGCTCCCACCGCGCCGCCAGGTACCCGGCCCCGGTGGACAGCCCGGCGAACACCGCGTGCCGCCGCAGCAGGTCCACCGACCCGGCCAGCGCCGAGTCGAACGAGCACCAGTGCACCACGTCGTACAGCTCGTGCGCGACGTTCCCGAACACGATCGAACTCCCGATCCCGGCGATGATGATCTCCGGGTCGACCACGTGCTCGCTGCCGAAGGTGATGCTCCCGAACGGTTGCACGCCGACGAGCTCGGTGTCCGGCCGGAGCTGCCGCAGGTAGGTCGCGAGCGCCCCGGTGGACGCCCCCGAGCCGACCCCGCCGACCAGCGACACCCCGCCGCCGACCTCGGCGGCGATCTGCTCGGCCACCACCCGGTACCCCAGGTAGTGCACGTCGTCGTGGTACTGCCGCATCCAGTGGTACTCGGGGTGCTCGTCCAGGACCTCCCGCACCCGCCGGACCCGGCGGTCCTGGTCCAGCTTCAGGTTCCGCGACGGCGGCATCTGCTCCAGCTCCGCACCGAGGACCGCGAGCTGCGCGCGCAGCACCGAGTCGACCGTGGTGGAGCCGATGATCAGGCACCGCAGGCCGAACCGGTGGCAGGCCAGCGCGAGCGCGTACGCGTAGATCCCGCTGGAGCTGTCCACCAGCGTGTCACCGGGGCGGATCACCCCGCGCGCCAGCAGGTCCTCCACGGCGGCGAGCGCCGAGACGACCTTCATCGTCTCGAAGCGCACGCAGACGAGTCCGTCCTCCAGGCTGATCAGATCGGGTCGGGCGATGGCGGACGCGACGTGGTCGTGCACGGTTCTCCTCCGCTTGATCGTTCGGCTCTGCTCGCCGGTCAGCTCCCCGGCGCGTCGAACACCCCGGTGACCGGGATCCCGTCGCGCGCCAACAACCGCGCGCACTCGGCGGCGCGGGTCCGGGAGCCGGCCCGGTCCGCGCGGAACAGCACACCGGCGACGTTGCCGCTGTGCGCGACCTGCACGCCGACCGCCCCGGCCTCCTCGGCCGCGCCGAGCAGGTCCGGCAGCTCGGCCTTGGGCAGCCTGCGCTGGTTCAGCAGCGCGCTGCGGGTGCACACCCGGCCCAGCAGCACCGGGTCGCCCAGCCGCACCGCCCGCCGGACCTCCTCGCGCAGCGAGGCGAACTCCGCCACCTCGTCGTCGGAGTAGTCGTCGACCGGCAGCGCCGCCGTGTCCACCGCCGCGCCGCCCCCGGTCAGGCAGCCCAGCACCACCAGCGGCGGCAACCGCTCGCCCAGCACCTCGATCACCGCGCCCTCCCGCTGCGCGAACAGCACCGGCCGCGCGTCCAGCATGAGCGGGTCGCTGGCCGACTCGACGCCGACCGCGATGCCCGCGACCTCCTGCGGCCCCAACGAGATCCGGTAGGCGTCGGCGACCGCGCGCACCGCCGCGATGAGGTCGCTGGTGGACGAGCCCATGCCCAACCCCACCGGGACCCCGCCGGACAGCAGCACCCGGCCGCCCACCACCGCGCGCCCGGTCAGCCTGGCGCACACCCGCACCGCCGTCTCCGCCGCCAGCGCGGTGTTCACCCGGTCCTCCGGGACCACGCGCACCTCGCCGGGCCGCAGCGCCGGGTCGGGCCGGAACTCGGCGCGGGTGCGCGGCTCGTCCAACCGCAGCGTGACCAGGCCGTTGCGCCGCGCGCCCGCCGGGTCGGCGAAGCAGCCCTGCAGGAGCTCGCCGTGGTGGCTGGGCGCGTGACCGGTTCCGCGCGCCCGCACGTCCGGCCGGGAGCTGTCGAGCACGGGCCTCCTCGGCTCGGACGCGGGGCGCGCGGGTGTTCGGCTCATCGGGACGACCTCATCCGGACAGTCTCGCCCGGTAGCGGTAGAGCCGGGTCGGTTCCGCGCTGAACTGCGAGAAGGGGAACGGCTCCGCGGACAGCGCGGTCACCCCGGCGCCGAGGAAGTGCCTGGCCACGGCGCTGCCGGTCTGCGCGTACACCACCAGCGGCACGCCGCGCTCCCGGCAGGAGGCCAGGATCACGTCGAAGCTGCCGTTGCTCAGCGTCATGCCGGTGGCCACGACCGCGTCCGCGACCGGCAGCACGTTGTGCATCGAGCGCGTGACCGGGTCGCCCCACTGCGTGGTGGTGAGGTTCAGATCGCACGGCAGGCACTCCGCGCCGCGCGCCCGGATCGCGGCGACCAGCGGGTTGACCACGCCGATCAGCGCGACCTTCGCGCCCGCGGGCAGGTCGAGCAGGCCCGCGATGGCGGCGTCCCTGGCGACCGCCCTGACCTCCGGCGTCCCGGCGGGCAGCTCGACCGGCTCGGCGTGCTCCGCCTCGTGGTGCGGGGCGGTGGTGGCCAGGTAGGCGTCCAGGGCGGCGATCCGCAGCGGCAACCGCTCGTCGCGCAGCAGCTCCTCCAGCGGCTGCCCGGACAGCTCCGCGCACACCTCCGGCGTCAGCTCCCCGGCCTCGAACGCGCAGGCACCGAACGCCGCGCCGACCCGCGCGAGCAAGTACTGGTTGCGGTAGGTGACGTTCCCGCCCGCGAGGCGGGTGCCGTGGTGGGCCCAGAACACGCTGGTGGCCACGACGTCCGCCGGGTCGGGGCCGAGGCGGCCCGCGAGCACGTCGGCGATCAGCCCGTCCACGGCGCCGCTCACGCGGTCACCGCCTCGGTGAAGCGGAAGACGTGGGTGACGACCCCGTCCTCCCAGTCGTGCCGGTGCTCCAGCGCGGGGGACAGTCCGATGTGGACGGCGTGCGACACGATCGCCTTGAGGTCGGCGGTGTTCGACAGCGCGACGTACACCCGGCCGCCCTCGGCGAGCAGGTCCCGCCGCACGAGCTGGTCGAAGAACCGGGTGACGATCACCGCGCCCTCGCACACGTTCCGCACCACGTCGGGGTCGTCGCTGACCCGCTGGCTCACGGCGGGCGGGTTGAACGTGACCACGTCCAGCCGCTCGCCCTCGGGCACCGGGTCGAACAGGTCGCCGACGCCGGGGACGAGCTCGCCGCCCGTGGTGGCGAACTCGGCGAAGTGCCCGGCCGCGCACTCGACGCTGGGCGCGTGCACGTCCAGCGCGTAGACCTTGGCCGCTCCCGCGACCCCGGCCGCGACGGCCTCGACGCCGAGCCCGACGCCCATGGCGGCGTACACCAGGCCCCGCACGGCGATCCGGCCGTCCAGCAGCCGCTCGTGGACCATGCGGCTGGTGGCGCCGGGGGTGAACACGCCGGGCGGCACCCGGAAGGTCCAGCCGTTCCACTCGTACGACCGAGTCGAGCCGATGTCCTCCTTCGGCGTGTTGATGCGGACGATGTGCTCGGCGGGGAGGAGGTCGGGCAGTTCAGCGATCAACGGGTGGCCGGGCGAGGTCGTGTTCACTCGTTCTCCTGCGCTTCGCCTGCGGAGGACGGCCCTCCGCGCCCCGCCAAGGTATGCAATGAAAATCATTTTCTTCTACCCCCATTCGTGTCAACCGCGTCCGGGTTCGGCGACGGGGTGTGATCGGGGTTCGGCTTCACGTCGGGTCGATGTGAGAACGACAACGGTTTTCACTACCCTGGTGCGGACCCCGATGTCCCCACCCCTCAGCGAGGAGCGGTCGCGATGCCCCCCACCACCGAAGAACTGCGAGGGGACGCCCCGCCCCGCGGTCCGCTGCTGCTCGACCCCGCCTTCCTGAGGCTGTGGTGCGGCGCCACGGCGTCCGGCCTGGCCACCTGGAGCCTGCCGTTCGTGCTGGGCCTCGCGGTCCTGGAGCGCTCGATCACCCCGACCGTCCTCGGGCTGGTGCTCGCCGCCCGCACGGTCGGCTTCCTGCTCGCCGTGCCCGCGGCGGGCGTGCTGGCCGACCGGTACTCGCGCCGCGCCGTCGTGCTCTGGGCCGGACTGGCGGCGGCCGTGGCCGCGCCGGTGATCGCCTACGGGCTCGGCCGCTCCACGCTCGTCATGGCGGTGGCCGCGCTCGTCGCGGGCGCGGGCCAGGGCGCGTGCCGGCCGGCGTTCCAGGCGCTCACCGCCGAGGTGGTCCTGGCCGCCGACCGCAGGCGGGCCAACGCGGCGATGACCGTGGCCGTCCGGGTGACCTCGCTGGTCGCGCCGGGGCTCACCGCGCTGCTGGCGACCGTGGCCGGGGTGTGGGCGCTGCTCATCGCCACCGGCGCGCTGTGGCTGGTCGCGGGTCTGCTGCCCCCGGCCGGGAAGCCGTCCGCGCCCACGTCCGGGACCCGCTTCGCGCCCGTGGCGGAGTTCCTGGAGGGCGTGCGCGAGGCGCGGCGGCACCCGTGGTTCCTGGCGGGCCTCGGCGCGCTCACGGCCGTCATCGCCACCGGCTACTCGGCGACCGGCGTGGCGCTGCCGCTGGTGAGCCGGGACGACTACGGCACCGAGTTCGTGCTGGCGGCGGCGACCACCGGCTACACGGTGGGCGCGCTGCTCGGCGGCCTGCTGCTGAGCCGCTGGTCGCCGCGCGCGCCGGGCTGGACCGCGCTGCTGGGCCTCGGCTGCTACGGCCTGGCCCCGCTGAGCCTGGTCGTGCCGACCTCGCCGCTGGTGGTGATCGCGGCGTACGTGGTCGCGGGGGTGGGCATCGAGCTGTTCAACGTCCCGTGGTTCACCGCGACGCAGCACGAGGTGGCGCCGGACAAGCTGGCGCGGGTGTCCTCCTTGGACTTCCTGCTGTCCTACGGCCTCGCCCCGCTGGGGTTGTCGGTGATGGCCCCGCTGATCGAGCACGTGGGCGTGGCGCCGGTGATGGCGGGGTGCGCGGTGATCTGCTTCGCGGCCCCGGCGCTCGCTGCGCTGCACCCGTCGTCGCGCTCGTTCGCCACCGGGAGCGCCGTTCGGGGTTGAGTCCTCGGTGACCGCGCGTAGGGCCGGGAGTGGTTCGCCACCCCGGTCCTTCGCGCTCTTCCCCTTGCCTGCCAGGGCGAACGGGCCGCGCGGCGAGGTCGGGGAGCGCACGCCCTCGTCACCGCCCGTGGTGGTCCGCGCCGGGTTATTGAAAATGATTGTCCTTTGCTTTAGCGTCTCCCCCTGACAGCCAGGAGGGGGAGGCACATGCGCACGACCGAGCACCGCCGCACCGGCCGCCGGGGGAGGCCCCGGCTGCCCCGCGCGGCCACCGCGCTGCTGCTCGCCCTCGTGCTCGCGAACCCGGCCACCGCGCTCGCCCAGTCCGCGGGCAGCACCTCCGCGGGCAGCACCCCGGCAGGCAGCACCCCGGCAGGCAGCGGGCCCACCAGCGGCGGGCAGGCCGCCGAGGCCGCGGCCGAGCGCCTGACCCTGTCGTCCGGGCACGTCGACCTGGTCGCGGTCTTCCTGGAGGGCGGCGACCTCGTGGTCGCGGGCAAGGCCGACGTCGACCGCGTCGCCACCCGCTTCGACCCGGCCGCCACCACGCTCCAGGTCACTGACGCCGTGCGCCGCCCCGCCCCGGCCGCGCCCGCCTACGCCTTCCTCGGCGTCCCCGGCGGCGCCCCGATCCACGTGATCCCGCAGACCTTCCAGCCCGACGTGCTCTGGGCGGGCTGGAACACCGAGTCCGTGCCGCGCGGCGCGCTCGCGGGCGACGCGCTCGACGTGACCCTGAACTCCGCCACCGGCCCCGGCCGCGTCGAGGTCTACCTGTCCGGCGCGGACGGCCCCGAGCGGGTCTTCAGCTCGCACGACGAGCTGCCCGCGCTGGAGGTCGCCGTGCCCACCCACGCCCACGCGAACTGGGCGTTCACCGCGCCCGGCGAGTACGAGCTGGAGTTCCAGGCCGCCGCGACCACCGCGTCCGGCGAGCCGCTGACCTCGGAACCGGTCCGCTACACCCTCGTCGTCGGCGGCGGCGACACCCCACCGACCACCACCACGACCGCGCCCCCGACCACCGCGCCGCCCACGACCACCACGACGCGCCCCACCACGACCCGTCCCGCCGCGACGCAGCCCACCACCGCGCAGCCCGCGCCCCGGCAGCCGCAGGCCCAGCAGACCCCGGTGCGGCAGCCGCACACCCCCGCGCCCCAGCAGGTCCAGACCGACCGCTGCGTCCCCACCGCCGTCACCCGCGCCGCCGAACCCGGCCAGGTCGAGGTCGTCGGCGACGGCCACTTCGACTACGGCCCCGTGGTCGAGGGCGCCGGCCTGACCGCCCGCGTCAAGGACGACCGCCAGGGCGAACCCGTCTACCGCGACCCGGCGGGCTACGTCTTCCACCTGGACGACACCGCCCGCACCACCCCGCCCCAGGGCTCCGGCTACGACTTCCTCGGCGCGGGCCCGGTGTGGATGATCCCGCTGACCCAGCGCTCCGGCATCCCGTGGCTGGGCTGGAACACCCAGCACCCCAGCGTCACCTCGGGCATCACCGGCGACATCACCATGACCCTGGAGAACGTCGAGGGTCCCGGCAAGCTCGCCGTCTACGGCCAAGACCCGTTCGGCGGCGTCGGCGACCGCTACTTCGGCACCGCCGAGGGGTTCCCGCGCTCCACCAAGGTCCCGGTCGGCCGCTCCGGCGTGCACGTCCACGGCGCCTGGGCGTTCACCGCCCCCGGCGACTACGCGGTCACCTTCACCTTCAGCGGCGCCCTGAACGGCGCGCAGGTCACCGCCCGCAGCACCCTCGCCTTCCACGTCGGCCCCGGCGACCCGGCCACCGCCCGCCCCGGCGCCCAGGTGGTCGAGCAGACCGGCCGCACCGCCGACGGCCGCGAGTGCCGGGTCGACCCGCAAACCCTTGCCAGCACGGGACTCGACGGCTCCGCCGCGGCCGGGCTCGCCGTCGCCGCCGCCCTGCTGATCCCCCTCGGTTTCCTGCTCACCAGCCTGTCCTCGCTGGCCACGGCCCGCGCCAGGCGTCGCTGAGCACCCCCCGTCCCCCCGAGTGAGGAGGCGCACGACCCCTCCGGCACCACCCGTCCCCACCGCGCCGGTCACCCCGAAGAACCGGCCAGAACCAAGGAAACGGACTTGAACGCAGTGCAGACCCGGCACCGCAAGCGCCGCTACGCGGCCGTGGCGTCGATGACCGCCCTGGGCCTCGCCCTCGGCTCCCTGGGTGGCGTCGCCGTCGCCCAGGACGCGAAGCAGGTCGTCTCCGACGGCCACGTCGACCTGTTCCACATCGACGCCCAGGACTCGACCTACACCCTGGGCGCCCACACCTCCGCAGGCAACGTCGCGCCCGAGAACCTCGTGGTGCACGCCAAGCCGTCGGTGGCCTCCCGCACGGTCAGCGCCGCCATCGCGTCGCTGCCCGGCTGGAAGGCGCAGGGCGAGACCTACTACCTGCTGCCGCAGACCTCCCAGGCGGGCCAGGTGTTCGCGGGCTTCGGCTACAGCTCGAACGTCCCGCAGGGCACCTCGGTCACCTACACCCTGGACGGCGTGACCGGCCCCGGCGCGTTCGCGCTGTGGCAGAACGGCGAGGACGGCCCGAACACCTTCCTCGCCTCGGCCGACGGCGGCCCGAGGTCGTTCACCAGCACCGCCGACCACGAGCACGTCAACTGGGGCTTCACCGAGCAGGGCGACTACGCGGTGGCCGTGCGCGCCACCGTCGCCCCGCCCAACGCCACCCCGGTCGACCTCGCCCCGGTGACGTACACCTTCCGGGTCGCCGAGGACCTGCCGACCCAGCAGCCCGAGCCGGACGAGCCCGTGGCCACCAAGCTCAGCATCTCGGGCCTGGCCGGGCACTACCACGCGGGCGGCGTCGCGAACCTGACCGCCGTGCAGGAGCCCGCCACGGGCGAGGACCACTACCACTGGTTCACCCGCGCCCAGGGCGAGACCGACTGGAGCGTCGTGCCCGGCGCGCTGTCCGGCAGGTACGGCTTCGTCGTCCGCACCGCCGACGACAACCGCGAGGTCATGGTCAAGCTCTACGACCACGACCACAAGGTGCTCGCCGAGTCCGCGCCGGTCGTCATCGACGTCGACGACCACGGCAACGACCCGGTCAACGGCCCCACCATCACCGCCACCCTCACCGAGCAGCAGGGCGCGCTGACCGTCAGCGTCGCCCCGGAGAACCGCGAGGTCGACCTGGGCGAGCTGGCCCTCACGGCGGAGGCCGACCGCTACCGCGCGACCGGCGCCCTCAAGCCGATCACGGTCACCGACACCCGCTCGGAGAACCCCGGCTGGAGCGCCACCGGCCGCGTGCGGTCCTTCACCACTGTCGACGGCCAGGTCCTCGGCGGCTACCACCTCGGCTGGACGCCCACCGTGCTCTCGTCCTCCCAGGGCCAGACGGTGACCCCCGGCGCGCCCAAGGAGTCCGGCTTCACCAGCGGCAACGGTGTCGGCGCGACCTCCGAGCTCGGCAAGGCGGCGGCGGGCGCCGGTCGCGGCGTCGCGCAGCTGGGCGCGGACCTCAAGCTGGACGTCCCGGTGGACACCACTCCGGGCGCGTACCGGGCGATGCTCATCCTCACGGCCATCTGAGCCGCCCCTGGGTGAACACCGCGCACGACAACTGATCAGGACGCGGGCCCGCCGACCCCGGTGGGCCCGCGCCCGTGCTTACCCCCGCTGGAGACCTGGTGAGACCCGCCCGTGCCGCGACGCTCGTCGCCCTCCTGACCGCCGCGCTGATCCCGGCGCCCGCGCACGCCCAACCCGCGCCCGAGCCCGAGCCCGCGGGCAGGCAGACCTGGTCGGTCAGCCCCGCGGGGGCAGGCGGCCCGGACGGTCGTCCCGGCTTCGAGTACGTGGTGGAACCGGGGATGCGCTACGACGACCACCTCGCGGTGCGCAACCTCGGCGACGCCGAGCTGACCGTGGACCTGTACGCCGGCGACGCGGTCAACACCGACACCGGCGGGTTCGACCTGCTGGCCCGCGACGAGCCCTCGTCGTCCGTCGGCCGCTGGATCTCCTTGCCCGCCAACCGGGTCACCGTGCCGCCGCGCCAGGTGGTCGTGGTCCCGTTCAGCCTCGCCGTCCCCGCCGACGCCGAGCCGGGCGACCGCGTCGGCGGCGTCGTGGCCGCGCTGACCACCGGCGCGGACGTGCAGGTCGAGCGCCGCGTGGGAGCCCGCGTCTACGCGCGCGTGGCGGGCGCCGTCACCCCGGCGGTCGGCGTCGAGTCGCTGTCCGCTGCCTACCGCGCCTCGCTCAACCCGGCGGGGACCGGTGAGCTGGACGTCACCTACACCGTCGTCAACCGGGGCAACGTCCGCCTGACCCTGCGCCCTTCCGTTGCCGTGGAAGGGCTCTTCGGCCTCGGCGAGGTCACCGCCGCCGACGACGTGCTGCCGGAACTGCTGCCCGGCAACGCCATCACGCTCACCCGCACCGTCACCGGGGTGTGGCCGCTCGGCCCCCTGGACGTGCGCGTCACCGCCGAACCCGTGGCCTCCGCGGGGCAGACCCTCGCGGGCGCGGTCGAGCCCGGCGCCGCCGAGACCACCGCGTGGGCGTGGTCCTGGACCGCGATCACCACCCTGCTCCTGCTGGCCGCCATCCTGCTGGCCCTCTGGCGCGTCCGCCGCAAGATCCGCGCCCTGCGCGTCGCCGCCGCGAAACCCCGATCCACCACCAAGAACTCAGGACCATGAACGCGCACCCAGACACCCGCGTCCCCGTCACCGTGCTCTCCGGCTTCCTCGGCGCGGGCAAGACCACCCTCCTCAACCACGTCCTCGCCAACCGCGACGGCCGCCGCGTCGCCGTGGTCGTCAACGACATGAGCGAGGTCAACATCGACGCCTCCCTGGTCAGGGGCCGGGGCGGCGAGCGCCTGGTGGAGCTGACCAACGGGTGCATCTGCTGCACCCTGCGGGAGGACCTGCTGGAGAGCGTGGGCGAACTCGCCCGCGACGGCCGCTTCGACACCATCCTCATCGAGTCCACCGGCATCTCCGAGCCCATGCCGGTCGCCGCGACCTTCGAGTGGACCTTCGAGGACGGCACGAGCCTGTCCGACCACGCCCGCCTGGACACCACCGTCACCGTGGTCGACGCCGCCACGTTCCTCGCCGAGGTCGAGCGCGGCGACCGGCTGGACGAGCGCGGCGTGGAGGCCGAGGAGGGCGACGAGCGCGGCATCTCCGACCTGCTGGTCGACCAGGTCGAGTTCGCGGACGTGCTGGTGCTCAACAAGACCGACCTCGTCGCGCCCGAGCTGCTGGCCACCACCGAGGGCCTGCTGCGCAAGCTCAACCCGAGCGCCCGCCTGGTCCGCTCCACCCGCGGCGCCGTCGACCTGGCCGAGGTGCTGGACACCGGCCGCTACGACCCGGTCACCGCCGCCACCTCGCCCGGCTGGGCCGAGGAGCTGGCGGGCTCGCACACCCCGGAGACCGAGGAGTACGGCATCCGCTCGACCACCTACCGCGCCGACCGCCCGTTCCACCCGGCCCGCCTGGCCGACGCGCTCGCCGACTGGGAGGGCGTGGTGCGCAGCAAGGGCTTCTGCCACCTGGCCAGCCGCCCGAACACCGTCGCGGTGTGGTCCCAGGCCGGTCCGCACCTCACGATCGAGCCCGGCGAGCAGATCGACGGCCACACCGCCCGCCAGGAGCTGGTGTTCATCGGCGTCGACCTGGACGTGGACGAGCCGCGCCGCCGACTCGACCCGGTGCTGCTCACCGACGCCGAACTGGCCGAGGGGCCCACCGCCTGGCGCCGCTACCCCGACCCGCTGCCCGCGTGGGACGACCTCGAAGCCCACTCCCACCAGCACTGACTGCCTGGACGGGTGACAGCGCCCCCTGAGCGCGGAGGTTGCCACCGCGCCCCGCTAGGGTCCGCGTGATGACAACGACTCTCAACAACGTCGCCGACGGCCCCCCGCTCGTCGGCGACGGCGCGCGTCCCGCGCCCGACGCGCTCACCCGCCGCTTCCCGCTGCTCGCCCAGCGCCGCCCGGCCTGCACGCCGCTGCCCACTCGGGTCGCCGAGCTGCGCGACCAGGCCCGCGAGGCGGCGCGCACCGGCGTGGCCGTCGACGCGGCAGCCGTGCACAACCAGGCCGCGCTCATCGCCTCCGACTGCGGCGCGCCCGACCTGGCCGCCCGCTGGTGCCTGCGGCAGCTCGAGCTCGGCCTGCGCCCGCACCCGCTGGACGCCCCGGCGGCCCGCCTCGCGCTGGCCCCGGTCACCAACCTGGCCCGACTGCACCTGCGCGCAGGCGAGGGCGCGGCGGCGTTCGCCCTGATGGACGGCCTGGTCACCGCCGTCGAGACGGGCGCGGCGACCGACGTGCGGGGCGTCGCGCTCCCGGCCGACCTGCTCGACTCGCCGGGCGCCCGGCGCGAGATCGTGGAGTGGCTGCGCCGCAACCTGCGCGCCATCGCCGTCCGCGCGCACGCCGCCGAGGGCCGCTGGGCGGACGCGCACGAGTGGCTGGCGCTCCAGGGCCCCACCGGGACCCGGATGCTGGAGGACCGCCAGGTCGCCGTCCTCGCGCGCGCCGAGCGCGGCGACGTGGACGGCGCGCTGGCCCTGCTCGCGGCGAACGAGCCGGGGGAGCGGTGGGAGGCCGCCGTGACCGCCTGCCTCACCGCCCGCCACCTGCCCGGCACACCCGTGCCGACGCTGGACGTCACGGCCCCCGGCCTCGCGGTGTTCCACACCCGCCTCGGCCTGTCGACGATCGACGTGGACGACCGCGCGGCGGCCGGGGTCACCGCCCGCCTGCTCCCGGTCGCCACCCGCGACGGCTACGCGGCCCGCGAGGTGCTCGCGCACGAGCGGGCCCGCGAGCACCTCACCACCCGCCAGGTCGCCGAGCTGACCGCCCTGGTGGGGGAGTGCGGGCTCGACGCGGGCGCCGTCCCGCCCGCCCTGCTCGCGGACCTCGCGGAGGCCCTGGAGCGCACCGAGCCCGTGCTCGCCTCACACCGAGGCGGGCCGCTTCCCCCGGCGTAGCCGGGAGAGCACGCCGTGCCGGGGCGCGAAGAACCAGCACAGCAGGAAGATCCCGGTCAGCGCCAGCACGATCAGCCCACCGGCGGCGAGGTCGAACGCGTACGACAGGTACAGCCCCAGCAGGCTCCCGCCCGCGCCGATCACCGGGGCCAGCACGACCATCGCGCCCAACCGGTCGGTCAGCAGCCGCGCAGCCGCCGCGGGCGTCACCAGCAGCGCCAGCACCAGCACGTTCCCGACCGCCTGCAACGAGATCACGATCGCCAGCGTCACCATCACGTACAGCGCGAGGTCCAGCCAGAACACCGGGAACCCGACCGCGCGCGCCTGCTCCCGGTCCAGCGCCACCGCCGTGAGCCTGCCGTTCAGCACCGCGGCGCACAGCAGCAGGAGCGCCCCGATCACCGCGACCGCGACGACGTCCGAGTCGCTGATGCCCAGGATCGAGCCGAACAGGAACGACTCCAGCGACCCGCCGTAGCCGGGCGCGGTGCTCAGGATGACGATGCCGAGCCCGAACGCGCCCGCGAAGAAGATCCCGATGACCGAGTCCTCCTTGAGCCGCCGGTTCTGCGCGAACACCGCCACCAGCAGCGCCGTGATCACCCCGGCCACCGCGCCGCCGAGCACCAGGTCCACGCCCAGCACGAACGCGATCGCCACGCCGGGGAACACCGAGTGCGCCACCGCGTCCCCGATGAACGCCATGCCGCGCAGCACCACGTGGCTGCCGATCACCCCGCACACCACGCCGGACAGCAGCGCCACCAGCAGCGCCCGCCGCCAGAAGTCGTACTCCCACGGCGCGGTCAGGAACTCCACGGCGCTCACTTCCCCACCCCCAGCGACCGCAGCAGCTGCTCGGCCCGGTCGAGGCCGAACGTGCGCAGCCAGATGTCCGTGTCCGCCAGCGCCCTCGGCTCGCCGTCCGCGACGACGGTCCGGTTCAGCAGGCACAACCGGCTGCACAGCGCGGTCGCTGCGGCCAGGTCGTGCGTGGTCATCAGCACCGCCACCCCCTCGTCCCTGAGCTGCCCGAGCAGTCCGCTCAACAACTCCTGCGTCGGCACGTCGATGCCGGTGAACGGCTCGTCCAGCAGCAGCGTCCCCGGTCGCAGCGCGAGCGCCCGCGCCACCAGCACCCGCTGCCGCTGCCCGCCGGACAGCTCGCCGACCGGCCTGCCCGCCAGGTCGGTCATGCCGACCCGCTCCAGCGCCTGCTCCACCGCGGCCAGGTCGTCCGCGCTCCGGCGGCGCAGCAGCCCGCGCAGGTGCGTGCGCCCGGTGGCGACCGCGCCCGCGACGGTGATGGGGAAGTCCCAGGCGAACTCGTGCCGCTGCGGCACGTACCCCACCGACCCCTGGGCCCGCCGCGCGCTGCGCCCGTGCACCTCCACGCTCCCGCTCTCCAGCGGCAGCAGGCCGAGGACGGTGCGCAGCAGCGTGGTCTTCCCGGCCCCGTTGGGCCCGATCAACCCGACCAGCTCACCGCCGCGCAGCTCGAAGTCCACGCCCGACAGCACTTCCCGCCCGCCCAGGCGCACGCTGGCGCCCGCCACGCGGACCACCGGGTCACCCACGGGAGCCCACCACCTTGCGCCGCACCAGGAACCCGATCGCCAGCAGCACGACCGCGGCGCCGGCGATCCAGGGCCACGGGGCCTGGTTCTGCTCTTCGCCCGCGTTCTCGTTGCTGCTGGGCGTTTCGCCGGCCGGCACCGAGACCGTGAACGCCTCGTTCGGGTCACCGGCCCCCACGTGCACCCGCAGCACCGCCCGGTCGGCGCGCCCGTCGGACGCCGCCATCTCGACGTCGAGCGCGTACGAGCCGGGAGCGCTGAACACCCAGTTGCCGTGCGCGTGCGTGCCCAGCTCGACCCCGGTCTCCTGCGGGAAGCCCTTGGCGCCGCTGAACACCACCTCGGGCTCGCCGAAGTTCCCGTTGAGGAACAGCTGGAACTCGCCCGGCCCGGTCACCCCGTGCAGCCGCCAGTCCACCTCGCGCCCGCCCAGCCCGGCGATGCTCGGGTCCTGCGTGTTCCAGCCGGGCCAGACCACACCGTCCCCCTGGGCTTGCGGCAGCACCCACACCTGGCTGCCCGCCGCGCCGAGGAACGCGTAGGCCGGGTCGTCCGGGACGGCCGTCCTGACCGAGTCCGGCACGTGCAGCACCACGTCACCGGGTTCCCGCCACACCGGCTCCGCGCCGCTGTCGTCGCGCAGCTGCACGACCCACTTCCCGTTCACCACGCGCGGTCCCAGGTCCACGTGCCCGTCGGCGATCACCACCCGCTCGCCGTCCTGCGCCTGCGCTTGTTCCTGCGCCTGCGCCTGTGCCGCAGGCGCGCCGGCCAGCACCGCCGCTGCCACCACCGCCACCGCTGTTGCCGCCGCGCTCAGCCGAGACACCGCGCAACCTCCTTCGCGTTGTGCCGCATCATGTCCGCGTAGCTGCGCACCCGCTGGTCGAACGCGTCCCCGTACAGCAGGCACACCTCGACCCCCTGGTCCGCCGCCACCTGGTTCAGCACCGAGGCGCGCTGCGCGAGGTTCGGCTCGGTGAACACGGCGGGAACCCCCAGGTTCCGCACCGTCCCGGTCAGCTTCCGCACGTCCTCGACGCTGGGCTCCTGCGCCGGGTTCGGCACCACGAAACCGGCCACGGTGAGGTCGTAGGCGCTGGCGAGGTACCCGAACCCGTCGTGCGTGGTGATCAGCTGCCGCCGCTCCGCGGGCACCCCCGCGATGGTCTGGCGGACCTCGCCGTCAAGCGCGTCCAGCTCCGCCGCGTACTCGCGCGCGTTCCGGTCGTACTCCTGCGCGTTCGCCGGGTCGGCGCTGCGCAGCGTGTCGCGGATCAGCTCCACGTAAGCGCGCGCGTTGCGCACGTCCTGCCACAGGTGCGGGTCGATCTCCCCGTGCACGTGCTTGCCGAGCACCGCCTGCGGCAGTTGGTGCACCTGCGCCCCAGGGGCGCCGAGGAACCCGAACCGCGGATCGTCCGGAACGCTGCTCAGGGTCTTGTTGGGCACCTCGATCACCGCGTCCTGAGCCGCCACGACGTGCTGCGCGGTCCCGCCGCCCTCGTCGTTGAACGTGTACAGCTCACCGCTGTCCAGGTCCACGGTCAGATCGGTGTGACCCTTGTGCAGCACGGTCTTCCCGGTCTCGGCCGGGTTGACCCCGACCGCGAAGGTGAACGTGCTCTCCCCCAGGGGGATCGGCTCGCCCCCGTCGTTGACCAGCTCGGCGCGCAACGCCAACCGGTAAACGCCGGGAGCGGTGAACGCCCAGTTCAGGTGCGTGTGCGCCGCGGGTGGCAGCGTGGTCACGTCCACTTCGGACAGACCGTCGCCGGAGTCGAAGTAGGGAACCGGCTTCCCCAGCGACTCGGTCAGGTAAACGGCCAACTCCCCTGGCCCCTCAACCCCGACGGCGCTCAACCGGACCTCGGAAGTCCGACTGGCCCCCCGCTCCTTCCCGTCGCCGCGAACCCGGAGCCCGAGCCACAGCACGTCCAGCCCGACGTCCTCGACCAGCGGGATCACGTTGGCCCCGTACGTCTCCGCGGACTCGGCCAGCGACACGTTGGGCGCCCCGTCCGCGAGGTTGGCGTCAATGGCCTTGATCAGCCGCTGCTCCTCCAGCAGCAGGTGGTTGGTGAACGCGACCTGGGCCCCCACGACCTTCTTGACGTCGGCGGGCGTCGGCTCGTACGAGTGCGGGTCCCCACCGGCGGGCACCACGGAGTCAACCCGAACCCGCTCCCCGCCGACGTTCCGCACCAGGTCGGCGAGGATCTCGGTGGTGGTGACCACAGCGATCCCGTCCCCACCGCCACGCCCGGCCCCCGCGGAGCACCCGCTGACCGCGAGCCCCACCACGAGCAACCCGGCGACGAAGCGCGAGGGCGCACGCACGCGCATGTCTTCGAACACCTCCAGACGCCCCACCTGAGCAGGCGGGCCCCCGTGAAGCTAATACAAACGACAACCATTTTCAACGAACGGCCAGGTGCGCGGGCTGCCACCCAGCACCCGCCGGGTGCGCAATCCCTCCAGCACGAGGAGGGGCGCACGTGGACGACACCATCACCCGGATCAGGACCAAGCTGGCCCGCCTGCAGGCGGACGAGCGCCTCGCCGCGACCGTCAAGCCCACCGCCCTGCGCGGCCACCTGAACCCACCGGCGTCGGAAGCCGAGGTCGAGGCGTTCGAACGCGAGCAGGGCGTCACCCTCCCGCAGGCGTACCGCCGCTTCCTGCTGGAACTGGGCGACGGCGGCACGGGCCCGCACTGCGGCCTGCTTCCCCTGCGCGAGTGGTCCCCTGGCGAGTCGGAGTGGCCCGCCAGGGAAAGCCCCTTCGACCTGGGCCGCAACCGCGCGGAGTGGTGGGCGGGTACCTGGGAGGACGACGACCACCCGTTCCGGGGCACGATCTCCGTCGTGAGCCAGGGGGGTGAGAACTGCACCCTCCTCATCGTGACCGGCCGGTGCCGAGGCAGGCTGGTCGACGTCGCCCGCATCGTCGACTTCGCGCAGGTCTGGGGCGACGAGGACTTCCTGGCCCGGTACGAGCGCTGGCTGGACGAGGTGCTGCCCGGTCGGGGGCGTTGGGCCTAGGGCGTGGCCTGCGGATCTTCACCGTGGGTGGAGGACGATGCAGGCCAAGACGATCTCGGCACGGTGGTAGGCGGCTCGTTTCGCGAACCTGGTGGCCAGGCCGCGGAACTGCTTGAGCCGGTTGAAACAGCGCTCGACCACGTTGCGGATCTTGTAGATGTCTGGGTCGAAGACCGGTGGCCTGCCACCGGCCGCGCCCTGGGCCTTGCGGCGGGCGATCTGGTCCGTGCGCTCGGGAATCGTGGCCTTGACCCGCCGCTGCCGCAGCGCGGTTCGGGTGGGCGTAGGCCCTGTCGGCGACGACCCGCCCGACCCGCACCCTCCGCCCGTCCACGTCGATGCCGCAGATGTCGCCCAGCAGCGGGAGCAGTGGTGGGTTGTCGCCTGCCTGACCTGGGGTGAGGATCACCGCCAGCGGCAGCCCGGCGGCATTGACGGCCAAGTGGAGCTTGGTCGTCAGTCCGCCGCGGGAGCGTCCGAGGCACTCCCCACCGACGGCGAGGTCCTCGACCCGCTCCGCGCAGCCTCCTTTTTCCGGGCGCCCGCCGTGTGCCGGTGCGCCCGGACGCTCGTAGAGCCGACACCGACCACGAACACGACATCGTCCTCGAGTGTCCCCGGTGAGTCGTCCTTGACGATCACGTGCTCCAGGATCCGGTCCCACGTCCCGTCCCCGGTCCACTTCCGCAGCCGCTCGTGCGCGGTCCTCCACGGCCCGTACCGCTGCGGCAGGTCACGCTACGGGGCGCCGGTGCGTTCCCTCCACAGGATCGCGTCGATCACCTGCCGGTGGCTGCGCCACCGGCCACCAGGCTGCCCGCTCTGCGCGGGCGGCAACGGCGCGATCACCGCCCATGCCCTGTCCGTCAGCTCACCACGTCCGACCACACACCATCATCTGCACACGATCATGAGAAAGATCCGCAGGGCACGCCTAATTGCAACCACTGCACCGCATCGGCCCCACCGTGCCGCTGACCAGACTTCCCCGCCTCGCCCGCCGCGACCGCCTTGCCTGCCGCGACTGCCCTGCCTGCGCGCCTGCTTGACCTGAGGCTTGTGCGCTGCCCCCGGCTGTGACTCGGCGACCCGTTCTTCGGCCTTCACGGAGCCTCCAGGACACGTGGGCGGAGATCACCGTCAGTGTCTTGCGGCTCGAACGCCCGGTCGCCGTACGGCCGATCAGCACATCAGGAGGACCCCGACGGGAGCGTCAGAGCGGGGAGGGCAGGGCAAGGGGAAGCGAGTCAGAGAGAGGCTGGGCTAGGGAGAGGCTGGGCGGGAGAGGGGCTGGGCTAGGGGGAGGCTGGCGTAGGGAGAGCCCTGGTCAGGGGAGGTTGGGGCAGAGGGGGTTCGGGTCAGGGGAACAGCAGGCGGGCTGCTGCTCTGGCCAGGGTTTCCGGGTCCTCGTCCGGTCGGGACAGGGCGCCGGTGTTCCACAGGGTCGCGAAGCCGTGGACCAGCGACCACGCGGCGACCTTCGCGGTGTCCGGGTCGGGTGCGGAGGTGGCGTCCGCGCCGCTCGCCAGGATCTCGCCTGCCCGAGCCTGCGCGGTTCGCAGGTCCTCGTCGTCGGGGTGGTGGAGGTCCGGGCGGAACATCACCTCGAAGTGGGCCCGGTGCTCCACCGCGAAGCGCACGTAGGTCACGCCGATCTCGGTGAAGTCGCCGCCCGCGTCCCTGGTCGCCGCCAGCGCGTCCGACAGGAGCACGAAGCCCTCCGTCGCCAGCGCGGTCAGCAGCCCCGCCTTGTCCTTGAAGTGGTGCACCGGACCCGCGTGCGAGACGCCGACCCTTCGGGCCAGGTCGCGCAGGCTGATCGCCGCCGGACCGCTCTCGGTGATCGCGGTGACCGCCGCGGCCAGCACCGTTCGCCTCAGGTCGCCGTGGTGGTACGGGCTCATGCCCCGCAGCCTATCTAGTCATTGACAAGATATGGCCGCCGGGAGCAATCTTTGCGGTGACAAGTTCAGTGTTGCGGTCGGATTGCCCCTGGGGGTCGTGGTGGTTCCGTTCGTCGTCCTGGTCGTGGTCTCGCTCCTCCTCCTGATTCTGCGGCGGCACTGGTCGTTCGCCCTGCGGTGCGGGCTCGCGGCGATGTTCCTGGTCACCGGGATCTCGCACTTCGTCGGGATGCGCGACGAGCTGATCGCCATGGTCCCGCCCGCGCTGCCCGCGCCTGGACTGCTGGTCGCGGTGACCGGCCTGCTCGAACTCGCGGGCGCGATCGGGCTGCTCTGGACGCGCACCGCGCCCTGGGCCGCCGCCGGGCTGGGCGTGCTGCTGGTGGTGATGTTCCCGGCGAACGTCCACGCGGCCCAGCGAGGGCTGTCGCCCTCGTTCGGCGACCAGCTCCTGCCGCGCACCCTGCTCCAGGTCGTGTTCCTCGCCGCCGCGGTGGCCGTGGTCGCGCACCACCGGTGGAGCGGCTACCGCGCTGCGCCCACCGGCTGAGCGCCCGCCAGCGGAGCGCCCAACGGCGAAGTGCCCACCGGCGAAGTGCCCACCAGCGGAGCGCCCAACGGCGAAGTGCCCAACGGCGAAGTGCCCACCGGCTGAGTGCCTACCGACTCAGCGCCCATCTGCGGAGCGCCCACCAGCTGAGCACCCACCAGCTGAGCGCCTACCGCTGAGCGTCCGGCCCGGTAAGCCGGGGTAACGGCACGGTCGGCTTCCTGGCGAACACGAAGCGGTTCTCGCCGAACGCCCCGTCCGGATCGGGGACCGCCTGACCGTGCGCCTCGGCGTACTCGCCGCTCCCCCTGCTGGTCGCCGTCCAGCCGAGCAGGACCAGGTCCGCCTCGGAGTCCGGGCGCGGGTCGTGGTGGAACAGCGCGGGCAGGTCCACGTCGATCGCCGACCGCGCCTCGGCGTAGAACGGGGCCGCCGGGACGCCCAGGTCGTGCGAGTCCGGCTTCACCTCCAGCGCCAGCGTGCTCGCGGGCGCGGACAGCCTGGTGACGTCGCGCAGCAGCGCCCGCAGCCCGGCCCGCGACAGGTACATGGACAGGCCCTCCACCAGCCACGCCGTCGGCCGGTCCGGGGACAGCCCGGCCTCCAGCAGCGCCGACGGCCAGTCGTCCTCCAGGTCCGAGGGCACCGGGACCCGCCGCGCGGTCGGGCGCGCGCCGACCTCGTCCAGCACCCGCTGCTTGAACCCCAGCACGTGCTCCCGGTCCACCTCGAACACCGAGGTGCCCGCTGGCCAGTCCAGCCGCAGCGCCCGCGTGTCCAGCCCGGCCGCCACCAGCACCACCTGCCGCGTCCCCGCCCGCGCCACCTCCAGCAGGTGGTCGTCGAAGACCCTGGTGCGCAGCCCGAAGTAGCGGGCGTCCCCGCTCCACAACGGGTTCGCGTCGCCGCCCGGCACGTCCTCGACGCGCAGCGGCCAGCCCGCCGCGCTCGGTTCCGCCCGGACGAAGTGCGCCGCGTACCGGTCCACCGCCACCGCGTCGGAACGGGTGCTCTCGACCGCGCGCGCCGCCGCGACCAGCAGCGCCGTGCGGCTGACGCCCTCGCCGATCACCCGCTCGGCGCTCGTCCCCGCCCGTCCCGTCGCGGCCACGGGTCAGCGCCTGCTCTGCGCGGGCACCAGGTGGTCGCCCGCGATGCCCGCCTTGTCGGGGCGGTAGTAGTCCCTGATCGCCGACTCCCACGTGCGCACCTCGACCTGGTCGTCGGCGGTGGGCTCGAAGGCGTCGAACAGCGCGTCGATGTTGTCCCGGCTGAACCCGAACGCCGTCATCAGCGCGTGGAACCTCGGCCGCTCGATCATGCCGTCGCCGTCCGGGTCGCCCAGCACGGCCAGCGCGCGGGCGAACACCTCGACCGCGCCCTCGAACCGCTCCGGCGACAGCACGCAGCCGCAGAACTCGTCCAGGGTGATCCGGCCGTCCCGGTCCACGTCCAGGTGGTCGGCCAGCACCTCCCACCAGCTCGCCAGCGCCGCGCGCATGGCGTGCCGGTCGGACATCTCCGAGCCCGAGGCCGCCGCGTCCACGCGGTCGGCCATCAGGTCGAAGTCGGTCATCTCCAGCTCGCCGCTGGCGTCGGCGTCGAAGAGGGAGAAGATCAGCTCCGCCCTCGCCAGCGCCATCGGCTTCACCTCGGTCCGCACGGTCGCGCACCCCTTTCCCGGTCGGGTCGGCCACCCGGTGCGGGTGATCCGGTTCCCAAGCTAGGGGACGGGAGGGGGCGGGCGGCCGGGGCGGTTCCCGCTGGTCAGCGCGGTGATCACGACGCGTCGCGGGGGTGCGACACCAACGTGGGGAGGGAGGTCTCCCAGGCGCTCAGGAATAGGCGGGTGATCACTGCGCGGTGATCCCCGGAAGCCCCTGAAAGGGGAAGTGCTGCCCTGGCGGGTGATTCTGGATTTGTGGGGCTTGTGGCGCGGCCGGGACGGTCCGGCGACCCCGTCACGAGGGGCCGCCGGACCGCCGGGCGGGTCAGCGCCGCTGCTTGGTCGCGCGCGCGGAGTCGGTGCACAGCGCGCCCACGTCCACGCTCTGCCCCCGGTCGACGAACACGTCCGTCACCCCGACGAGCCTGCCGCGCTTGTCGGCGCAGGTGACCGTGTACGCCTCCTTCACGCCGTAGGTCGGCGGCACCGGCGAGGCGAACTCGACCTTCCCCGCCGTCCAGTCGTCCGGGTTCGCCGGATCGGCCTGCGAGTAGTTCACCAGCACCGCCCGGTACTCGCCCGCGGGCGGGTCGACCAGGGTGGCGCGCTCGGAGTTCGTGCCGCCCGCCGCCGACTGCGCGACGGTCTCACCCGCGGCGTTCAGCACGAACAGGTCCCAGTCGGTCGCGGCGGACCCCCACGACACCGACACGTCGAACCGCCCGTTGTCCGCCGAGGGCAGGCCGCTCACGGTGAACGGGATGACCTCGGCCGTCCCGTCGCCGGGGAACGAGGGGTTCTCGGCGGGCACGCCGGGCGGGTTGACCAGCGTGATCGCGGACTGCGGCGGCGCCTGCGGCTCGCGGCCGTAGCGACCGGCGACGTACGGGCGCGTGGACGGGTTGACCGACCAGGAGAACCGGCCGCCGGGCGCGGTGCGCCTCGACTCCAGGGTCTCGGTCACCATGATCGGCGGGGTGGTGGTCCCGTCCGCCTGGCGCACCGGCGAGGTCGGCGTCTGGAAGGTCTTGCGCGCCTTCAGCTCGTAGCCCTTCGGCGCGGTCCCGGTCAGCGTGCCGTGCGCGGCCGGGTCGGCGGCGTTGGCCAGCATGTCCAGGAACGCGGCCCGGTTGCCGCCCTTGCCCGCGCCTGCGGCGGGCGCGGTGCCCAGGTACTCGGCGACGACGGCGTTCTCGTACGCCGGGTGGAAGCCCTCCGGGTTGATCTCGAAGGTGAACCCGAAACCGCCGGTGGTCCAGTAGGACCAGTCGTCGGTGGTGCCGGTGGTGTCGTACAGGCCCCAGGACGGGATGCTCTCGTAACCGTTGCGGGAGGCCATCTTGTCGCCCAGCGCCTTGACGACGGGCTCCTCCAGCGGCGCGCGCACGTCGGCCACGCCCGGCGGGCGCAGGACGAGGTTGCCGTAGGTGTGCAGGGTGATCAGGTTGGTGACGGCGCGCTCGGAGACGAGCTTGCGGATGTTGCGGGTCTCCGGCTCGGAGAACGGCGCGGAACCACGGTAGGTCTCGCCGCTCCACGACGTGCTCGCGCCCGCGCCGCCCCAGAAGCCCGCGTAGTTCCGGTTCGGGTCGGTGCCCCGCGCGCTGCCGCCGGGATTCGCCTTGCACACACCGGTTCCCAGCGCGGGCGGGGAGTCGGAGGCGCGGCAGTTCTTCCGCTTCATCTCGTAGTCGAAGCGGGAGAAGTCGCCCTTGGGCTCGGCCTCGCGGGAGATGGAGAAGCCGTCCACGTTGACGATCGGGACGATCACGTTGCGGGTCTTGGAGACCAGGGACCTGAGCGACCCGTCCCGGTACCCCTTGACCAGCTCGTAGGCCCACTCGGTCGCGTGCTCGGCGGCGGGCCACTCGCGCGCGTGGTGCACGCCCATGACGGTGTTGACCGGCTTGCCGTCGTGGGTGTCCTCCACGTTCTCGGCGATCTCGACGGCGACCACGTCCCGGCCCTCGACGGACGGCTCGGCCAGCGTGAACGCCTTGACCAGCTTCGGGTTCGCGCGGGCGAGCTCCTTGAGCTCGTGGTCGTGCTCGTAGAGGTGGCGGTAGGAGGTGCGGCCGGACGGCAGGCCCGTGGACGCGCGGGACGCGGCGTACTCGCGGTCGCGCGCCGCGTGCTCGCGGGAGGTCCGGGACAGGTCGGCGTCGACGGTGGAGTAGGTCAACCCGCTGTCGCGCAGCACCTTCCGGTCCGCGTCACCGGCCAGCACCACCTCGACGCCGGTCGCGTCGCCCTTCTCGGTGAGGTCCAGGTCGAGACCGAGGAGGGCGGTCTTGTCCTTCTGCTCCGGGGTGTTCACGCGCACGACCTCGGCGCGCTCGGTTCCGGTGGGCGTGCCCTGCGGGGTGAGGGCGAGGAAGTCCACGCCCAGCACGGCGGACTTGGCCGGACCGGCGTAGCGGCAGCCCTGGACCACGAGCACCTGGCCCTTGGTCACGAAGCTCTCGGCCAGCTCGCGGCTGCGCAGGGCGGAGGAGGCCGCGACCACGGCCCCTGTGGCCTTGTCGAAGACGGCGAGGTCCCAGTCGCCCTCGGCGCCGGTCCCAGGGGACAGGCGGGCCTGGACCAGGCCGTCGACGCCGGAGGTGACCTCGCGGCGGTCGACGCCGGGGGTCCTGGCGGGGAGCGGGGAGTCGAAGCACGCCCTGGTCACGGCCCGGTCGGCGCGCAGGACGCGGTCCTGGGCGGTCGCGGCGGGGGCGGTGAGCGCGGACAGCGCCAGGCCGGTCACACCCAGCGCCAGGCCCGCTCGCAGGAGGGCCGGGGCGGATCTCGATCTCATGCGGGGCTCCGTTTCGTCGAGCGCACAGGCGATCGACGCTAGGGGGCGGGCGGGGGTGGCGGCCATACCCGGAAGTTGGTGTCGCTGCGGCATTCCGGTGATTGCGCCGGGTGGGGTGAACGCCGTGTTCCGGAACTGCTTCGGCTGCGAGAACGCGGTGGCGGAGATCGTTCTCCGCTGCCCCTCCGGTACCGCCCGACCCGCACGGGCACGGCGTCACGTCGGCGGAACGGGGATGCCCGTGGCGAACGAGCGCGAGGACTTCGTGGCGGCGCTGCCGCTGCTCGCCGTGCTGGCTGCGTTGGTGAAAGCACAGGTCAGGGGCTTCTGGGCGGGGTGGTGGCCACCCCGACCGGTTTTGCTGTCAACCGACGTTATAACGTCTTCCATCGTGGAAACCACGGGTGCTGGGCCCAGCGGTGGGGCCATCGACACGCCGCAGCACCGGGCCCTCGGGTCCGGGAGTCGGGTGGCCATCCTCGGGCTCGTGCGGGCTGCCGGGGGTGGGCTCACCGCCGCCGAGGTCGCGGCTGCCACGGGGCAGCACCTGTCGACCACGCGCGCCCACCTGGAACGGCTCGTCGGCGCCGGCCTGGCGGTCAAGGCGCGAGCCGGCGGCGGGCAGCCAGGGCGTCCCGCCTGGCGGTACCGCGCCGCCGCCGACGACCCGGCGCCCGCCCCCTACCGGACGCTCGCGGCGGTGCTGCTGGGGCAGCTCCGGAAGGACGCGGACGGGGCGGCCGTCGCCGCTGAGCGGGTGGGGCGGGAGTGGGGGCGGCAGCTCGCCGGGGAGTCCGGCGCCCGCGGGGCCGTGGAGACGGTCGGCTCGGTGTTCGACGGGCTCGGGTTCAGCCCGGTGGTGCACGGGGAAGCGGGTGGGGCGGTTGACCTGCACCTGAGGACCTGCCCGTTCCTGGAACTCGTCGACCAGGCGCCCGACGCGATGTGCGCGCTGCACGCCGGTGTGGTGCGCGGGGTGCTGGACGAGCGCGGGGCCGACGGGGACGCGGCTGTGCTGGAGCCCTTCGGGGCGCCTCGGGCCTGCGTGGTGCGGCTTCCCCGTGACGGGGAGTGGTGATGGGGGTCGGGCTGCGGGTTCCGGTGCTGGTGGGGGCCGCGCTCACGCTGCTCTGCGGGCTCTGCGCGGCCCTGCTGCTGTCCGGGGCCGGTGGGCTGGTGCTGCTCGGGATCTACCGGGGGTTGTGGAGGCGCGGCGGGTCCGTCGCGGTGCTCGGCTTCCCCGGCTGCGCCGCCGCGCTCTCGACCGCCGCCAGCAGGAAGCGGGTCACGGCATGATCCCCCTCTCCCCGCAGCCCGGACGGGCCGCGATCCCGATCACGCCGGTCACGCCGACCGGGCGGGCGAACTGGCACTGGCGGGTCGGGTTCGTCCCCGCGCTCTACCTGGCCGCGCTCGTCGTGCTCTCGTTCGCGCACGCGTTCCTCGCCTCCTGGTACTGGCTGGCCGTGCACCTGCTCGCGCTCGGCGCGGCCACCAACGCGATCCTGGTGTGGAGCGCGCACTTCACGTCGGCGGTGCTGCGGGTCCCCGCGCTGCCGCACCGGCGGGGCGAGTCGATCCGGCTGGTCGTGCTCAACGCCGGGGTGGTCCTGGTGCTGGTCGGCGGCACCACCGACTGGCCGTGGACCGGGGTCGTCGGCGCGGGGGCGGTGTTCGCCGCCGCGGCCTGGCACCTGTGCTGGCTGGTGGCCCGGTTGCGCGCCGCGCTGCCCGCCCGGTTCGCGGTCACCGCGCACTACTACGTCGCCGCCTGCTGCGCGCTGCTCACCGGCATCCCGGTGGGCGCCTGGATGCTGGTCGTCGACGACGCCGCGCGCGACCGGCTGATCCTGTTCCACGCGCACGTGAACGTGCTCGGCTGGGTCGCGCTGACCATCGTCGGGACGCTGTTCACCTTGTGGCCCACGGTCTTGCGCACCCGGCTCGACGACGGCGCGCCCGCCGCCGCCCGCTCCGCGCTGCCCACGGCGGTGACCGGGGTGGTGCTGCTGGGGATCGGCGCGCTGGCCTGGTGGCCGGTGCTCGCGGCGGCCGGGCTCGGGGTGTTCGGGGCCGCCGTGGTGATCACCGCGGTCCCCGGTCTGCGCACCGCCTGGCGGAAACCGCCGCGGTCCTTCGCCGCGTGGTCGATCGCGGCCGGGGTCGGGTGGCTGCTCGTGGCGCTCGGCGTCGACGCGGTCGTGGTGCTGTCGGCGGCCGACGCGCACGAGGCGGTGGGCGGGTTCGGCGACGTGCTGACGCCGCTGCTGGTCGGCGCGGTGGCGCAGATCCTGCTGGGGGCCTTGGCCTACCTCATGCCGGTGGTGCTCGGCGGCGGACCGGGTGCGGTGCGCGAGCGCGGCGAGCTGTTCGACCGGCACTGGGCCCAGCGGGTCGCCATGGGCAACACCGCGCTGGTCGTGTTCGTGCTGCCCACGGGGCCGCACGTGCGGATCGCGGTGTCGCTGCTGCTGGTCGTCGCGCTGCTCCAGTTCCTGCTGCCCGCTGCCCGCGTGCTGCTCAAGCGGAGGTGAAAGCCTTGTCCGAGAAGAACGACCGACCGCTGGGCGGGGTCGCGGCGGGGGTGGCGCTGGTGCTCGTGGCGGTGCTCGCCGGGATCGCGGCGCAGCGCGTCGCGGACGGCGGACCGGCCACGACCGAGGTCGCCGCCGCCGTGACGCCCACCGGGAACACCACGACGGTCCAGGTGAGCGTCGTCGAGATGCGGTACCGGCCCTCGGTGATCAGCGTGCCCGCCGGGGACCGGCTCGTCATCGAGCTGACCAACTCCGACCGGCGGCGGCACGACCTGGTGCTGGCCACCGGGCAGAGGACCGGGCCGGTCGGCGCGGGCGCCGCGGTGACCCTGGACGCCGGGGTGATCGGCGGGGCGGTGGACGGGTGGTGCTCGCTGCCGGGGCACCGGCAGGCCGGGATGACGCTCACCATCACCACCACCGGGGCAGGCGGGCAGGCCGCCGCAGACCACCCGCAGCACGGCGGTTCCGCCGAGGCGCACGGTGATCACGGCTCGGCGCCGCGGTCGATCGACGCGATGGCCGTGCCGTCCGCCGACTTCCGGGCCCGCGACGCCGCGCTGCCCGCCGCGTCCGGGGAGCGGGTGCGCCGGTACGTGCTGCGGGTCCAGGAGGTGGAGGTCGAGATCGCGCCGAACGTGCGGCAGGTGATGTGGACCTACAACGGGACCGCGCCGGGACCGGTGCTGCGCGGCAAGGTCGGCGACGTCTTCGAGGTCGAGCTGCACAACGACGGGAGCGTCGACCACGGCGTCGACTTCCACGCCGGGGCGCTCGCGCCGGACGGGCCGATGCGGCCGATCGAGCCGGGGCAGAGCCTGACCTACCGGTTCACCGCGACCAGGGCGGGCATCTGGATGTACCACTGCTCGACCACGCCGATGATGCTGCACATCGCCAACGGCATGCACGGCGCGGTGATCGTCGACCCGCCGGACCTGCCCGCCGTCGACCGCGAGTACGTGCTGGTGCAGTCCGAGCTGTACCTGGGCGGGGACCAGGCGAAGATGCGCGCGGAGAACCCGGACGCCGTGGCGTTCAACGGGTGCGCGGCGCAGTACGCGCACCGGCCGCTGACGGCGCGGGTCGGCGAGCGGGTGCGGTTCTGGCTGCTGGACGTCGGGCCGAACCGGTCGGGGGCGTTCCACGTCGTCGGCGCGCAGTTCGACCGGGTGTACGCCGAGGGGGCCTACCGGTTGCAGCCGGGCGATCCGGGCGGTTCGCAGGTGCTGCCGCTGGCGCCGGCGGAGGGCGGGTTCGTGGAGGCGGTGTTCCCCGAGGCCGGGCACTACCCGTTCGTCAGCCACGCCGTGGTCGACGCCGAGCGCGGGGCGCGGGGGATCGTGGAGGTGACGGGCTGATGGGCGGGCCGTCGGGGCGCGTCGTCCGCAAGTTCCTGCCGCCGCAGCACGGGGCGTGGGCGATGCTCCTGCTGCCCTACCTGGCCGGGGTGCTCTCGGCGGGGTGGCGGTGGTGGGACCTGCCACTGCTGGGGGCGTGGCTGTCGGGGTACCTGCTGTCGTACTTCGCGCTCCAGGCGGTGAAGACGCGGCGGCCGGGGAAGTTCCGGGAGCAGCTGACCTGGTACGGGGCGGTGACGGCGGCCTTCGCGCTGCCGGTGCTCGTGGCGTGCCCCCGGCTGCTGCTGTTCGCGCCCGCGTACGGGGCGCTGATCGGGGTGAACTGCTGGTACGCCTACCGGCGGCGGGAGCGGGCGCTGGTCAACGACCTGGTGTCGGTGGTGCAGAGCTGCCTGATGGTGCTGGTCGTGGCGGTGGTCGCGGACGCGCCGCTGTCCGGCGCCCTGGTCCCGTTCCTGGTGACGCTGCTGTACTTCACGGGGACGGTGCTCTACGTCAAGACGATGATCCGGGAGCGGGGCAACCGGGCGTACCTGGTGGCGTCGGTGGCGTTCCACGTCGTGGCGCTCGGCGCGGTTGCGCCGTTCGGTCTACTCTCCGCGGTGGTGTTCGCGGGTCTGCTGGCACGGGCCTGGGTGCTGCCGGGGCACCCGCTCACGCCCAGGCAGGTGGGGCTCGCGGAGATCGTCGCCAGCGCGCTGGTGCTGGTCGTGGCGGTGGGGTGACGGGGGTCGGCGGATGAGCGGGCGTGATCGGGTGCTGGTGCGGCGGCGGGAGTGGGCCGGGCTCGGGGAGGGGGAGGTCCGGCGGGTCGAGGCGGTGTGGGGTGAGGCGTTTCCGCCTTCCGAGCGCGGCGAGCGGGACAGCGTGGCGACGCGGAGCAGCGACTTCCTGTGGACCGCGCACCTCGGGGACGAGCTCGTCGGGTTCGCCACCGCGCTGCGGTTGCCGCAGTCCGGAGCCGTGTACCTGGAGTACCTCGCCGTCTCCGCCTCCTCGCGCGGCTCGGGGACCGGGGGCGCGCTGCTCGCGGCGGTCGCCGAGGACGTGCTGGGCGATCCCGCGGTGGCCGGGATCGTGCTGGAGGTCGAGGACCCCGCGCGCACTCCCGGCGAGCTGCCCGCGCGGCGGATCGGGTTCTACGAGCGGTGGGGCGCACGGGTCGTTACGGCGATCAGCGGGTACGAGATGCCCGATCTCGCGGAGCCCGGACAGCGGGTGCCCATGGTGTTGTTGTGGCGTGGTGGTGTCGCGCAGCCGGTGCTGGAGGCGGACGGGGTCGAGCTGGTGCTCCGGGACCTGTACCTCGGCTACTACGCGCACGCCGCCGAGTCCGGGCACCTGGCGGAGATGGTGGGGCGGCTCGACCGCCCGGCGTGACCCGGTTCGACGCGGTCCAGTGGGCTGCGTCACACTTCGCGCCGCGGGTGCCGCGTGCTGACCTCCCAGGGGGGCGGGCGGCGTTCGGGCCGGTCCGGGGCGCCGGCGGGGACTCCGGGGCCGTGCCGGGACGGGGCGGCGCCGGGCGTTGAATCGCACCCACCAGCCTTGCGAGAAGGGCGGACAGTTGGACACAGCGCTGAGTACCGGAGAGGGCGGCGCGTCCGGCGCCGCCGTCCGCGTCGGGGTCGTGCGGGAGTCCACCGGCGGTGAGCGGCGGGTCGCGCTGGTGCCGGGGGCGGTCGCCGAGCTGGTCGGGCGGGGGGTCGACGTCGTCGTCGAGAGCGGGGCCGGGGACGGCTCGCTGCTGCCCGACGGGCTCTACAGCGCCGCGGGCGCCGCCATCGGGGACGCCTGGGCGGCCGACGTCGTGGTCAAGGTCGCGCCGCCCACGGCCGAGGAGGTCGCGCGGCTGCGGCGCGGCCAGGTGCTGATCGGGTTCCTGGCCCCGCGCGCCGCGGACAACCGGATCGGCGAGCTGGACGCCGCCGGGGTGCGGGCGTTCGCGGTCGAGTCCATCCCCCGGATCTCGCGCGCCCAGGCCATGGACGCGCTCTCCTCGCAGGCCAACGTCGCGGGCTACCGGGCCGTGCTGCTCGCCGCCTCGCTCTCCACCCGGTTCTTCCCCATGCTCACCACCGCCGCCGGCACCGTGAAACCGGCCTCCGCGCTGGTGCTCGGGGTCGGCGTCGCCGGGCTTCAGGCGCTCGCCACGGCCAAGCGGCTCGGGGCCCGCACCACCGGGTACGACGTGCGGCCCGAGGTCGCCGAGCAGGTGCGCTCGGTCGGGGCCAGGTGGCTCGACCTCGGGATCGACGCCGCAGGCGAGGGCGGGTACGCGCGGGAGCTGACCGAGCAGGAGCGGGACACCCAGCAGAAGGAGCTGGAGAAGGCGATCAGCGGGTTCGACGTCGTCATCACCACCGCGCTCGTGCCGGGGGTGCCCGCGCCCAGGTTGGTCACCGCCGCCGCCGTGGAGGGGATGCGCCCCGGCAGCGTCGTGGTCGACCTCGCCGGGGAGACCGGCGGCAACTGCGAGCTGACCGAGCCGGGCCGGACCGTCGTGCGGCACGGGGTGACCGTCGCCTCGCCGCTCAACCTGCCCGCCACCATGCCCGAGCACGCCAGCGAGCTGTACTCCAGGAACGTCACCTCCCTGCTGGAACTGCTGATCACCGACGGCGCGCTCGCGCCCGACCTCGACGACGAGATCGTGGCGGGCGCGCTCGTCACCGGGAAGGAGGGCTGATGCACGAGCAGCTGCTGGCCAACGCGGCGATCCTGGTGCTGGCCGGGTTCGTCGGGTTCGCCGTCATCTCCAAGGTGCCGAACACCCTGCACACGCCGCTGATGTCCGGCACCAACGCCATCCACGGCATCGTGGTGCTCGGCGCGCTCATCGTGCTCGGCGAGCTGCCCGCCGACGCCGGGTGGGGACCGCGCGCCATCGCGTTCGTCGCGCTGGTCTTCGGCACGCTCAACGTCGTCGGCGGCTTCCTGGTCACCGACCGGATGCTCGGGATGTTCAAGGGGCGCAAGGCCGTCGGGGCGCCCGAGGGGAAGCCTGCGGGGAACTCCGCCGACGAGAAGGAGGCGGGCAGGTGAGCTACCTGGTCAACGGGCTCTACATCGTCGCCTTCGCGCTGTTCATCCTGGGGCTGTCCGGGCTCACCGGGCCCAAGACCGCCGTGCGCGGCAACTGGATCGCGGCGGCGGGCATGGGCGTCGCGGTCGTCGCCACCCTCGTCAAGATCAGCGACACCGCCCCGGTCAACTGGGTGCTCGTCGTCGCCGGGCTCGCCCTCGGCTCCGTGCTGGGCGTCGTGCCCGCCAGGCGCACCAGGATGACCGCCATGCCGCAGCTCGTCGCGCTGTTCAACGGCGTCGGCGGCGGCACGGTCGCGCTCATCGCCTGGTCCGAGTTCCTCGAGACCGACGGGTTCGGCCACCTCGGCGCGGACCGGTCGCCCGCCGTGCTCCTCGCCGGGTCGCTGTTCGCGGCCGTCGTCGGGTCGGTCTCGTTCTGGGGCTCGCTCGTGGCGTTCCTCAAGCTCCAGGAGCTGCTGGGCAAGGGCGTCGAGCGCCGGCTCGTCTCGTCCGCGCGCGCCTTCCAGGTGCTCAACGCGCTGCTGGTGCTGGTGATCCTCGCCGCCTGCGGGCGCATCGCGGTCGGCGCGGGCGACGGCGGGACGTCCGCCTGGTGGATCGTGCTGGTGCTCCTCGCCTCCGGCCTCGCCGGGCTGTTCGTCGTGCTCCCCATCGGCGGCGCGGACATGCCGGTGGTCATCTCGCTGCTGAACGCGCTCACCGGCCTGTCCGCCGCCGCGGCCGGGCTCGCGCTCGACAACACCGCGATGATCGTCGCGGGCATGATCGTCGGCGCGTCCGGCGCGATCCTGACCAACCTCATGGCCGTCGCGATGAACCGGTCCATCCCGGCCATCGTGTTCGGCTCCTTCGGCGCGGGCGCGACCGCCGGTGGCGAGGGCGGGCCGCAGGGCGTGGTCAAGGCGACCTCCGCGTCGGACGCCGCGATCCGGATGGCCTACGCGTCCCAGGTCGTCGTGGTGCCCGGCTACGGGCTCGCCGTCGCGCAGGCGCAGCACGCGGTCAAGGACATGGCCGCGCTGCTGGAGGCCAAGGGGGTGGAGGTCAAGTACGCCATCCACCCCGTCGCCGGGCGGATGCCGGGGCACATGAACGTGCTGCTGGCCGAGGCCGACGTCGAGTACGACGCGATGAGGGAGATGGACGACATCAACGACGAGTTCAGCCGGACCGACGTCACCCTCGTCATCGGCGCGAACGACGTCACCAACCCGTCCGCGCGCACCGACTCGTCCAGCCCCATCTACGGGATGCCGATCCTGAACGTCGACCAGTCCCGGTCGGTGATCGTGCTCAAGCGGTCCATGTCGTCCGGGTACGCCGGGATCGAGAACCCGCTGTTCTTCGCGGACCGGACGTCCATGCTGTTCGGCGACGCGAAGAAGTCGGTCAACGAGGTGATCGAGGAGCTCAAGGCGCTCTAGCGCACCGGAAGTCACCGCGCGGGCACCCGGCGTGGTCGACCCCTGTAGTCCAGACCACAGGGGTTGACCCCGTCGTGTCCTCGGCGGTTAGGTCGGATGGCGAACGAGTGAGCTGTCCGTCCGGTTTGGAGAGAGATGCCCCCGAAGTCCAAGCGCCGCACGAAGATCGCCGCGATCACCCTCGCGGCGGCGACCGCCCTCGCCGCCGGCCTGTACACCGGCCAGGCGTCGGCGGACGCGCTCCCGTTCCCGGACAACGCGCAGGCGGACTACCAGCTCGGCGGCGGCTACACCCCGCCCGGCCAGACGGAGATCGTCGTCCGCGACCGGACCGACGAGCCCGCCGACGGGCTGTACAACGTCTGCTACGTCAACGGCTTCCAGACCCAGCCGGGCGACGAGATCGACTGGTGGAAGTCCCAGCACGACAACCTGCTGCTGCGCGACGAGAAGGGCGCCTACGTCGGCGACCTGGAGTGGGACGAGCTGGTGCTCGACATCTCCACCGACGCCAAGCGCGCCGAGCTGGCCGGGATCGTCGGCGGCTGGATCGAGCAGTGCGCGAAGGACGGGTTCCAGGCCGTCGAGATCGACAACTTCGACACCTTCCACCGGTTCTCCGGGCTGCTGGGGCAGGCCGACGCGCTCGACTACGCCAAGCGGCTGATCAAGGTCGCGCACGACGCCGACCTGGCGATCGGGCAGAAGAACGCCGCCGAGATCACCGCGCAGGGCAAGTCGGCCGGGTTCGACTTCGCCGTCGCCGAGGAGTGCGGCGAGTGGAGCGAGTGCGGCGACTACACCGACGCGTACGGCAACTCTGTGCTGATCGTGGAGTACCAGCGCGAGGCGTTCGAGCAGACCTGCGCGGAGTTCGGCGACGACGTGTCGGTCGTGCTGCGCGACGTGAAGCTCACGGTGCCGAGCAAGAACAACAAGAACTACGTGTACGACGCCTGCTGATCGGCGTTCGCGCGGTGGGAGCCGTCGTGTCCCGGAAGGGGCGCGGCGGCTCTTCCGCGTCACGGCAGCGTGCGCGTGCGCCGCTCGTCGCAGGGCGCGGTGAGGGTGATGCGCACGGCCGGAAGGCTGGTGCCGCCCCGGTCCTGCGGTCCCCTGGTTTCCGCTGAGGACACCGCCATGGAAAGTGACCCACATCACTCGTTTTCGAGAACCTCGAGCGCCGTCCGGCCGTCTAGCCGGGTGTGAAGCGGAAACGGCTGGAGAGCGTCGACGAGGAGTTCCTCGTCCGGCGCACCGCCAGGGGCGACCGCGCGGCGTTCGAGGAGCTCTACCGCCGCACCTCGCCCTGGCTCGCGGTGCGGCTGCGCCGCAGGTGCGCCGACGAGCAGGTCGTGGCCGAGGTCATGCAGGAGACCTACCTGGCGATCTGGCGCGCCGCCGGTTCGTTCGCGGGCTCGGCCGTCGACGGGAGCGCGGTCGGCTGGATCTGGACCATCGCGGCCCGTCGCCTGGTCGACGCCTTCCGGCGGCGCGGGCACCACGCGCAGCCGCCCGCCTCCGCCGTCGCGCCGCCGGTCCCGGCGGTGGAGGAGGAGGTGCTCGCGGGCGTGCTCGGCGACGAGGTCGGGGACGCGCTGCGGCGGCTCTCGCCCGAGCTGCGGGACGTGCTGCGGGCCATGGTGCTCGACGGGCTCACGGTCACCGAGGCGGCCGTGGTCCTGGGGGTGCCGGAGGGAACGGTGAAGACCCGCGCGCGCCGTGCGCGGATCGCGATGCGGGAGGCGCTGTCGTGACACACCCGAGCGACGAGCTGGTCCGCGCCTACGCGGCCGGGCTGGAGCTGGCCGACGACCGGCTGTGGGCGGTCGAGGGGCACCTGGAGCGGTGCGGGCACTGCCGGGGCAGGCTCGCCGGCGCCGCCCCGCCCCTTCCGCTGCTGGACGCGGTGTGGGCGGGCGTCGAACCGCGATTGGGCGCGCCGCCCCGGCGCCGCCGCCCGGTCCGGCGGGCGGTCACCGCGTGGCTCACGCCGGTGATGGCGCCGTGGCTGGTCGTGGTCGCGCTGCTGGTGGTCGGCGTGGTCGTGGCGGACCTGCTGCTCGGCGGGCCGTCCGCGCTGCGGACCCCCTGGGTGCAGCTGCTCGCGCCGGTGCTGCCGGTGCTCGGCGTCGCGGTGTCCTGGTCGCGCGGGCTCGACCCGGCCTACGAGGCGGTGGCCGCGACCCCCAGGTCCGGGCTGAACCTGGTGCTGCGCCGCACCGCCGCCGTGCTCGGCGTCCTGGCCCCGCTGCTGGGCGTCGGGAGCTGGGTGACCGGCGCGTCGGTGGTGCTGTGGCTGCTGCCGTGCCTGGCGCTGACCACCAGCGCGCTCGCGCTGGGCAGCGTGATCGGCGTGCTGCCCGCCGCGCTCGCGCTCGGCGGGACGTGGGCCGCGCTGGTGGTCCTGCCGCACGCCGCCGAGGCCGCGCCGCTGGACGTCTTCACGGGCGCGCTGCCCGTCTGGGGTGCCGTGCTGCTGCTCGCCTCGGTGGTCGTGGTGCTGCGGCGCGGCCGGTTCGACCAGCTGGGCGCGCACCGCTAACCACCCGCCGCGCCCCGCGGTCGGGGGCGCGGCCGTCCGGAAAACCTTCCGAGACAAGAACTTCTCGATGCGGAACAACCGGGGAAGTCCGATGAGGAACGTCCAATGAGGAGCGACATGCGCGCAGTGGGGGCCGACGAGGTCTCACCCACCGCCTACGCCTGGGAGATCCAGGCCAAGGGGCTGGTGGTGCGGGTCGGGCGCAAGAAGAACGCCGTCGACGGGCTCGACCTGGAGCTGGGCAAGGGGGTGCACGGGCTGCTCGGGCCCAACGGCGCGGGCAAGACCACGCTGATCCGCACCCTCGCCACCGTGCTGCGGCCCACCTCCGGCGAGCTGTCGGTGCTGGGCGAGCGGGTCGACGGGCTGGGCGGGCGGCGCGCGCTGCGGCGCAGGCTCGGCTACCTGCCGCAGGACTTCGGCTACTACAAGCGGTTCACGGTGCGCGAGTTCGTCGAGTACCTGGCCTGGCTCAAGGAGGTCCCGGCCGCCGAGATCCCCGGAGCCGTGCAGCGCGCCGTGGAGCGGGTCGGGCTCGCCGACCGGGCCGACGACAAGATGAAGACGCTGTCCGGCGGCATGGTGCGCCGCGTCGGGGTCGCGCAGGCCATCGTCAACGACCCGGCCGTGCTGCTGCTCGACGAGCCCACGGCGGGACTGGACCCGGCGCAGCGCGTGCGGTTCCGCGAGCTGGTGGCGGAGCTGGGGCGGGAGACCTGCGTGCTGATCTCCACGCACCTGGTGGAGGACGTCGCCGCAGCCTGCACCGACGTGGTGCTGATCGCGAGCGGGTCGCTCGTGTTCCAGGGCACCCCGGCCGAGGTCGCGGCGGCCGGGACGCCCGACCACGTCGGCGACAGCCCGATCGAGCGCGGCTACTCCGCGCTGCTGGGCCAGGAGCCGGGCAAGGGGGGCTGGTGATGCGCGCGCTGAGGATCGAGCTGCGGCGCTCCGTCGCGCCGTGGGCCGGCCTGCTGGTGCTGCTCCTGCCGCTGCCGCTGCTGCTCCTGCTGTCCGGCCCGTGGAGCCACGACCCGGCCGACTGGGGCAGCAGCACCACCACGGCCGTCCTGTGGCTGCGCTGGTTCCTGGTGTTCTGCTGGCCCGTCGCCCTCGGCGCGGGCGCCGTCCAGGGGATGCGCGACCGGCGGTCCGGCATGACCGAGCTGCTGGGGAGCACGCCCCGACCGGTCGGGCAGCGGACCGGCGCGCTGGCCGCCGCGCTCGCGGTGTGCCTGGTCGTCGGGTTCGGCGCGCTGGCGGTGGTGGGCGTGGTGAACGTGCTGCTGGGCGGCGGGTACACCTCGGCGGCGTTCCTGCCCGCGCTGGTGGTCGGGGCGCTCGCGGTGGTCGCGGGCGGGGTCCTCGGCCTGGCCGTCGGGCGCGTGGCCCCGCATCCGCTGGTCGCGCCCGCCGCGGCGGTGCTCTCGCTGGTGCTGCTGACGCTGGCCGGCACCGGGCTGGCCGAGGCGCGGGTCCCCTCGTTCACGACGCGGCTGGCCTACCTCACGGCCGTGATCGGCGACCCGCGCGGCACGATGGTGACCACCACGTGGTCGTTCGACCTCGTGCAGGCCGCCTGGTTCGCCGGGCTCGCGGCGACCGGCGTGCTGCTGCTGGCCGCGAGGTCCCCGCGCGCCAAGCTGATCGCCGCCGCCCCCGCGCTGCTCGCCGCCGCCGTCGCGGCGCCGCTGCTGCCCGCGAGGCCCGCCGACGCGTTCACCACCGACACCGCCGCCGCCGAACTGGTGTGCGACGGGCCGGTGTGCGTCTCCCGGATGCACGCCGACCGGCTGCCGGTGCTCGCCGAGGCCGGGCGCGAGGCGCTGCGGCTGCTCTCCCGGCTGCCGGACGCGCCGACCAGGGTCGTGGAGGACACCACCCCGCAGTGGTCGGACCAGGTTCCCGAGCGGTCGGCGGACGTGGTGCGGATCAACTACCAGATGGACTCCGGGCTGCTGGAGGCCGACGTCACGCGCACCCGCGACGAGCTGCTGGCGGGCGCCGGGGTGCCCCGCTGCCACGCCGCCAACGAGGGCGGCACCGACGAGCCGATCATCTCGGCGCTGACCGTCGCGCACCTCACCGGGGCCGACCGGCCGCCCGCCGACTACCCCGGCCACTTCGCCGGGATGGAGTCCGTGGTCGAGTCCGCGTGGCACAGGTTCCGCTCGCACCCGGAGGACGTGCGGGAGCAGCGGGTCGTGGCGACCAGGAAGGCGCTGCTCGCCTGCGAGGGGACCGCGTTGGACGTCCTGCTGCCGGAGGGCGCGCGATGAGGTGGGCGGTGCTGTACGCCCGCTCCAGGTCGGCGCCGTCCGCGTTCGGCGGGCTGCTGCTGGCGGTCGCGGGGCTGTGGGCGGTGGCGGGCACGGCGTGGACGCCGGTGCTGACCACGCTCGCCTGCGTCTCCGGGGTCTCGATCGCCGCGATCGGGCTGAGCGGGCAGGACCCGGCGCTCGACCGCACGGCCGCGCTGCCGTGGCCGGTGCGCAGGCTCGCCCACCTGCTGCTGATCGGCGTGGTCGCCACCGGCGCCCTGCTGGTGGCGCAGCGGCTCGGGCAGTCCGCGGTGGACCCGTGGGCCGTCGGGTGGGCCGGGGTGGGGTTCCTGGGGCTCGCGGGGATCGCGGCCACCGCCGCGGGCGGGCAGTTCGGGTGGACGCTGCCGCTGCTCTGGTGGGTCGCCGCGTTCCTGGTGCCGGACACCGACGGGTCCGGGTTCGCGCGGGTGCTCGGGTGGCCGCTGCGCGTGCCGCAGGACCGGGTGTCGACGTGGACCGCGATCGCGCTCGGCGCGGTCGGGGTGGTCGCCTACGCGCTGCGGGGCACGCGCAGGTGATCGCGGGGGCGCGGCGGTGTCGCCGCGCCCCCGGTTCTCCCCGCTGCGCCTGGCTTTCCGGCATTCGGAGCAGTGCGCGGGGCACGCCGGGCGCGGTGCGGGGCACGCTTTACGATCCTGGTTCGTGATCTCCCCGAACCCCGACCTGCTCGGCCTGTTCCCCGACGCCGCCCGGCACCGCCCGCTGAGCTCGGCGCTCCCGCCGGGACGGCCCGTGCGCTCCCGCGAGCGGCCGGAGAGCCCGCTCCCGGCGCTCTGGCTCAGCGGTGGACCGGCGCCCGCGGGTCTGTGGACGCGGCTGCGCGCCGAGCACTCGTCGTCCGGCCTGTGGCCGCTGCTGCTCGACGCGCTCGACGACGAGGACCCGGCCTACCGCCCGTGGGGCAGCGGCGAGCTGACGCCCGCGCCCGCCGCGGCGGCAGGCGCGCACGACCCGGCGGTGGTGCTGGAGCGGTGGTGGGCCGCGCACACCGGCGACGACCCCGAGGACCAGCTGACGCCCGCCCAGCGGCTCGCCGTGACCGCGCCGTTCGGCCGCGCGTGGCCGGGGCTCGCGCCCGCGCGGGTGCCGACCAACGACCCCGGTCGCGTCGCGGACGACCTGGCGGGGGAGTTGTTGCGGGGGCACGGTTCCCTGCGGCTCGGGCTGGTCGCGGCCGATCGCGGCGCGGACGCGCTGACCGTCGCCGGGTGGGGCGGGGCGGCGGGGTACGTGGACGACACCGCGGAGCTGTCGGCGGTGCTGCGGTCCTGGGAGTCCCGGTTCGGCGCGCGGGTGGTGGGCGTGGGCTCCTCGACGCTGCTGCTGAGCGTGGCGGCGCCGCCCACGACGCTCACCGAGGCGCTGGCGATCTCGGTGGAGCACTTCGCGGTGTGCCCGGACAACGTGTGGCAGTCCGACGAGGCGCACCCGCTGATGGCGTACGCGGAGCGGTTGGTGGGGGATCACTCGTGGACGTTCTGGTGGGACTGAGGTAGATCGGGTGCGCTGGGGGGCGACCGGTCGCCCCGGTGAGGCCGGTCGCCCCGCGGTCGTCGTCGCTGGACGCCCGCTGCGGGGTGGGTCCAGTCGCGGTGGAGCGTGACGTTCGTGCAGGCGCACCAGGTGCTGCGGTTGCTCGCGGAGGACACGCCGACCTGGTACCGCTCTCCGACGGGGCTGATCGCGGTCGTCGGCCCTGGAGTGGTGGGCGAAGGTCCCCGAAGCCGGGGGCCGAGGACCGCGGGCGGGCGCGCTGCTGCGGTCCCGTCCTTGACGCCCGGCGTCGCGCCGCTTAGCGTCAGGCGCTGATAACGATCGGGATCTACTGCGAAACTTTCGAACCGGTTTCCGCTCGCCCGCCCCGCGCGGGTTCTCCCAGAAAGCGCCGGACATGACGCTGACAGCGAAGTCAGTCTCCCGAGCCGCACTCGCCTCCACGCTCGCCGTGCTCACCGCCGCAGCGGTCGTGCTCGTGGCCACGCCCGCCAGTGGCGCCGCCTCGACGCTCGCCGCCGCCGCGCAGCAGAAGGGGCGGTACTTCGGGACCGCCGTGGCCGCCAACAAGCTCTCCGACTCGACCTACACCGGCATCCTGAACCGCGAGTTCGACATGGTGACGGCCGAGAACGAGATGAAGATGGACGCCACCGAGCCCAACCAGGGCCAGTTCTCCTACGGCAACGCCGACCGCATCGTCAACCAGGCCCGAGGGCAGGGCAAGCGAATCCGCGGGCACGCGCTCGCCTGGCACTCCCAGCAGCCCGGCTGGATGCAGCGCATGGAGGGCTCCTCGCTGCGGCAGGCCATGCTCAACCACGTCACCCAGGTCGCCACCTACTACCGGGGCAAGATCTACGCCTGGGACGTCGTCAACGAGGCCTTCGCCGACGGCAATTCCGGTGGCCGCCGCGACTCCAACCTCCAGCGCACCGGCAACGACTGGATCGAGGCCGCGTTCCGCGCCGCGCGCGCCGCCGACCCCAACGCCAAGCTCTGCTACAACGACTACAACACCGACAACTGGTCGCACGCCAAGACCCAGGGCGTCTACCGGATGGTGCAGGACTTCAAGTCGCGCGGCGTGCCCATCGACTGCGTCGGGTTCCAGGCGCACTTCAACAGCGGCAACCCGGTGCCGTCCAACTACCACACCACGCTCGGGAACTTCGCCGCGCTGGGCGTGGACGTGCAGATCACCGAGCTGGACATCGAGGGCTCCGGGTCCAGCCAGGCCCAGCAGTACCAGGGCGTCACGCAGGCCTGCCTGTCCGTCGACCGCTGCACCGGCATCACCGTCTGGGGCATCCGCGACACCGACTCCTGGCGCGCCTCCGGCACCCCGCTGCTGTTCGACGGCAGCGGCAACAAGAAGGCCGCCTACAACTCCGTGCTGGCCGTGCTGAACGAGGGCGGCGGGCAGCAGCCGACCACCACCGGGCCGACCACGACCACCACGAACCCCGACCCCGGCGGTGGCGGCTGCACCGCGACCTACTCGGAGGGGCAGAAGTGGAACGACCGCTTCAACGGGCAGGTCGCGGTCTCGGGAGCCGACAACTGGGTCGTCACGGTCACCGTCAGCTCCCCGCAGCGGATCATCGCGACCTGGAACACCAGCGCCACCTGGGACTCCAGCGGCAACGTGATGACCGCGCGGCCCAACGGCAACGGGAACTCGTTCGGCTTCACCGTGCAGCACAACGGGAACTGGAACTGGCCCAGCCTCACCTGCAGCAGGGGGTGAGCGGGGAACAGGGCTGAAACCGCTGCGCCCCCGCGGTTCCCGTCATCCGGCGGGAACCGCGGGGGCGCTCCGGTCAGCCCCGGCCGAACAGGTCGCGCCGCAGACCGGCCGCGTGGAACAGGTGGTCGCGCGAGTCCTCCAGCTCGTGCCGCAACCGGTCCACGTCCACGTCCAGCAACCTGCCCCGCCACTTGCGCACCCGCCCGGCGACGATCACCGTCTCCACGTTCGAGCGGTCCATCAGCGCCACCACCGCGCCGGGAACGTTGTTGAGCGGGGCCACGTTCAGCGCCGTCGCGTCCAGCAGCACCACGTCCGCGTCCTTGCCCGGCGTGAGCGACCCGGTCCGGTGCGCCAGACCGAGGTCCCCGGCGCCGTTGAGGGTCGCGAAGCGCAGCACGTCGCGCGCGGTCAGCAGCGGCGGGTCGTCCTCGGCGGGCGTCGGCCAGTGGTTCGGCGGGTGGCCGTCGCCGCGCGCCAGCACCCGCTCGTTCACCACCATCCGCTGCATGGTCAAGGCCGAGCGCATCAGCGTGAACGGGTCGGCGGGCATCGTCGTCTCGACGTCCGAGCTGAGCGAGGGCTCCATCCCCAGCGCCTGCATCGTCAGGATCGGCGGGGTGCCGTGCCGCATGGCCATCTCGATCGGGAACGCGATCGACACCCGCGCGCCCGCGTCGCGCACCCGCCGCCACGTCTCCTCGCCGACGCCGGTCATGTGGATGAACAGGTTGTCCGGGCCCAGCCCCAGGTTCCCGCCGACCCCGCCCTCGCCGCGCGCCACCCGGTCCAGCACCGGGTTCGTGCCCGCGCCCGACACGGCGTGCGCGACGATCCGCAGCCCCAGCTCCCGGCCCAGCTCCCAGGCCCGCGAGTACCGCGCCTCGTAGTCCAGGTACATCTCGCCGCCCATGGCCATGGTGACCAGCCCGTCCGAGGCGAACCACCGCTCCAGCACGGCCCGCGCGTCCTCCGGGTACGTCGAGCCCGGCCGCCCGTCACCGCCCGCGTACGACAGCACCGCGCGCCTGCCGGTCTCGCGCAGCGCGGTCACGGCCGCGTCGGTGTGCTCGGGGGTGTGGTGGATCTGGGAGATGTCCAGCACCGTCGTCACGCCCGCGTCCAACTGCGCCAGACCGGCGAACAGCGTGCTCAGGCGCACGTCCTCCGGCCGGTAGAGCGGGGCCGTCCGGCCGAGCACGAAGTCCCCGTAGTTCGGGTTCGCGGACGGCGAGCCGGAGCCGTCGTCGAACAGCAGCGCGTCCGGGAGCGCGCCGCGCAGCGCCGTCTCGAACTGGTGGTGGTGCGTGTCCACGAAGCCGGGCAGGACGATCCGGCCGCGCGCGTCCAGCACGGCCGCGTCCGGGACGCGCAGGTCCGGTCCCACGGCGGCGATGCGCGCGCCGTCGACCAGCACGTCGGCGCGCTCGAAGTCGCCGACCGCCGGGTCCAGCGACAGCACCGCGCCGCCCTTGACCAGGTACCGGCTGCCGGGCTTTCCGCTGTCGGCCGGTAACCCCTGTCCCGCTTGGAAGTCCTCGGTCACGTGTCCTCCCCGTCGAGTCGGTGACGTCACCGCGATCGTCACCCCGGCGGAGGCGCGGGGTGGGGGAGGAGGACCTTTCGGGCAGGGGTTCTGCCCCCGCGGGCACCGGGGCGCCCCTCCGCGCGGAGGGGCGCCCCGGCGCGTCAGCGGCCGACCCGCTCGGCGACCAGCGGACCGCCCCCCTGCACCTCGTCGCCCGCGTCGCCGATCCGCCACGCGCCCACCAGGGACTCCAGCGCGCGCGGGATGCGCGCCTCCTCGTCCGCGCTCAGCGTGAACAGCGGCTGCCCGGCCCTGACCGCCTCGCCCGGCTTCACGTGCAGCTCGATGCCCGCCGCGTGCTGCACCGGGTCCTCCTTGCGCGCCCGGCCCGCGCCCAACCGCCAGGCCGCCACGCCGAACGGGAGCGCCTGCTGCTCAACGAGAACGCCGTCGCGGTCGGCCCGCACCACCTCGTGCTCGCGCGCGGTCGGCAGGGCCGCGTCCGGGTCGCCGCCCTGCGCGCGCACCATCCGCCGCCACGTCGCCAGCGCGCGCCCGTCGTCCAGCGCGGCGGCCACGTCCTCGTCCGGCCTGCCCGCCAGCGCCAGCATCTCCCGCGCCAGCGCCAGGGTCAGCTCCCGCACGTCCGCCGGACCGCCGCCCTGAAGCACCGCCACCGACTCGGCGACCTCGTTCGCGTTGCCGATCGCCCGCCCCAGCGGCACGTTCATGTTGGTCAGCAGCGCGCTCGTCGCCACGCCCGCGTCCTCGCCCAGCTCCACCATGGTCCTGGCCAGCTCGCGCGCGTCCGCGAGGTCGGTCAGGAACGCGCCCGAGCCGAACTTCACGTCCAGCACCAGCGCGCCCGTGCCCTCGGCGATCTTCTTCGACATGATCGAGGACGCCATCAGCGGGATCGCGTCGACGGTCGCCGTGGTGTCCCGCAGCGCGTACAGCTTCTTGTCGGCGGGCGCCAGGCCGGACCCGGCCGCCGCCACCACGCCCCCGACGTCGCGCAGCTGCGCGAGGATGTCCTCCGTGGACAGATCGGCGCGCCAGCCGGGGATCGACTCCAGCTTGTCCAGCGTGCCGCCGGTGTGGCCGAGGCCGCGCCCGGACAGCTGCGGCACCGCCACGCCGAACGACGCGACCAGCGGCGTCAGCGGCAGCGTGATCTTGTCGCCGACCCCGCCGGTGGAGTGCTTGTCGGTGGTGGGCTTCCCCAGGTCCGCGAAGGACATCCGCTCGCCCGAGGCGACGATGGCCAGCGTCAGGTCGCGGGTCTCCTCGCGGCTCATGCCGTTGAGCCAGATCGCCATCAGCAGCGCGGACACCTGCTCGTCCGCGACCCGGCCGCGCGCGTGGGCGTCGACGATCCAGTTGATCTGCTCGGTGGACAGCCGCTGCCCGTTGCGCTTGGCGCGCAGCACGTCGACGGCGTCGAAGGGTTCGACCTTCGGCAAGGTGGTGCTCCTCTCGGCGGGACCGGGGTCAGCGCCCGCCCGTAGCGGCGGCGGCCACCGTGTCACGGGTGACCAGCGCCGTGGCCAGCCGGGTCCCGGCGGGCCGCTGGTTGTCGATCACGCCGAGCGCGGTGGCCACGGCGGCCGTCGCGAGGTCCGCGGCGGGCAGTCGCACGGTGGTGAGCGCGGGGCCCAGCATCCGGGCGAGGTCCAGGTCGCCGACCCCGACGACCGAGAGGTCCTCCGGCACCCGCCAGCCCCTCGCGCGCGCGGCGCGGAACACGGCGGGGGCGAGCAGGTCGTCGTCGCACACCACGGCGGTGAACCGGCGCGCGCCGTCCAGCAGGCCGGTGGCGGCGGAGCAGGCGGCGTCGAAGTCGGTCGCGGACGTCTGCGCCACGGCGGTGACCTGCCCGCCCAGCGCGGAGAACGCGTCCGCGAACGCGGTGCGGCGGTCGAGGTAGGTGGGGTGCGCGTTGCGGGTGTTCAGGCAGGCGACCTGGGTGTGCCCGGCCGCGCGGAGCAGGCGGGCGGCCTCGGCCATGCCGGGGGCGAAGTCGAAGCCGACGGTGGGCAGCTCGTCGCCGTACAGCTCGCAGGCCACGACGGGCAGGCCGGTGGCGGCGAGCGCGGCGGCCTCCGCCCCCGTCGGGCCGTAGGCGATCGCGCCGCCGAGGTGGCCCGCGCGGATGAGGTCGGCGAGGCGGTCGGTCCAGGACGTCTCGCCGTCGTCGCGGGTGATCAGGATGACCGAGTGGTCGCGCTCGCGGGCCCTGCGCTCGGCGTGCTGGAACAGGGAGGCGAAGAAGGGCTGGCTGACGTCGCGCACGGCCAGGCCGATGATCGGCACGCGGCCGGTCTTCAGGCGGGCGGCGGCGGTGTTGGGCACGTACCCGAGCCGGGCGGCGGCCTCGCGGACGCGCTCGGCGGTGCGCTCGGACACGCGGGTGCCCGCCTTGCCGGAGAAGACCAGCGACACCACGGACTGCGAGACGTCCGCCAGGCGCGCCACGTCGCTGCCGGTGACCGCGCGCCAGGGGCGCTTCGCTTCAGCCATGGGGCGCCTTCCTGGCGGGGTGGGGGAGAGGGGCGCGCGGGGAGCTGTGGCGCGGGACCGCGGGGGTACCGGTCCGCGGTCCCGCGCCACGGCGCGGCGCGGCGGCGCGATCGGGGGTTCGCACCGCCGCGCCCGGCGGTCCGGTTCAGTAACCGGACGGGGTGGTGTCCGCGCCCTCGACGAGCGCGCGGGTGCCCGAGACGCCGAGGCGGGTGGCGCCCGCGGCGATCATCTCGCGCGCGGCCTCGGCGGTGCGGATGCCGCCGGACGCCTTGACGCCCACGGTCGGGCCCACGGTCTTGGCCATGAGCGCGACGGCGTGCGCGGTGGCGCCGCCGGTGGGGTGGAAGCCGGTGGAGGTCTTGACGAAGTCGGCCTTCGCGCGCACGGCGGCCTCGCAGACGGCGACGATCTGCTCGTCGGTGAGCGCGGCGGACTCGATGATGACCTTCAGGACCGCGCCGGGCACGGACTCGCGGACGGTGCGCACGTCGGCCTCCACGTCGGCGAAGCGGCCCTCGATCGCGGCGCCGACGTCGATGACCATGTCGATCTCGTCGGCGCCCTGGGCGACGGCGCGGGAGGCTTCGAGGGCCTTGATCTCGGAGGCGTGCTTGCCGGAGGGGAAGCCGCAGACGGCGGCGACCTTGATCGACGCGCCCTCGGGCAGGTCGAGGGGGAGCATGTTCGGCGAGACGCACACGGAGTACGCGCCCAGCTCGACGCCCTCCTGGACGAACCGGGCGACGTCGGCGCGGGTGGCCTCGGGCTTGAGGAGGGTGTGGTCGATGACGCTGGCCAGGTCCGGCACGGTGATCCCTTTCGCCGACGAGCGGGAGCGGGGCAGCCGGGTGACTGCCGCAGGTCATACGATAAACCTGGGGTAGGTCATACGAAAGACCTGGGGGCGGCGGGACCCGTTCGCGCGGCTTCGGGGCCGCAGGCAGGGCCGGGCGCCGCGGGCGGTGCCGGGTGCCGCGGGGTGGGAAGGGCTGGAGCGCGCCCCGGCGGCCCTGGGTGCGGGAGGTCGGGGCGCGGGGCCGCCTGCTGGTCGGGCGCGGCGCGCGGCGCGCGTGGAATCGAGCCAGGGACCGCGTCGCTCCGCCCGATCGGGTGGGCCGCTTCGGCGCCCCGGTGCGGGTGGTGGCGCGTGCGGGGGGCAGGCGGTAAGAGTTGCTGCGGCTTGGAATACCCGCCTGCCGTGCGGGGCGCGCGTGGGCGACCGCCCCGGACCGCGCGTGACCTGCGACATGAAACCGGCTCGGTAAAATGTTACAGCCGCGCTAACCCCTCGGATCGCGCCTGGCTGACTCGCACTCTTCCCAAACCAAGGGCCATGTGACATGGTACCGGCGTGTCCACTCCTCTTCGAGTAGTCGTGGTGGGCGCGGGCATCGTCGGCTCGGCGATCGCCCGCGCACTGGCCCGCGAGGGCTGCGCGGTGACCGTCGTCGACCGCGGGCCCAGCGCGGGCGGGACGTCCGCCAGCGGCGAGGGGAACCTGCTGGTCTCCGACAAGGAGCCCGGCCCCGAGCTGCGGCTGGCCCAGCGCTCCCTCGCCTCCTGGCTGCGCGTCGAGGACGAGCTGCGCGACGAGCTGCCCGCGGGCTTCCCGGACCTCGAACTGGAGCGCAAGGGCGGCCTCGTCGTCGCCACCACCGACGCGGGCGCCACCGCGCTGCGCGGGTTCGCCGCCGCCCAGCGCGCCGCGGGCGTCACCGCCGAGGCCGTCGACGACGACCGCGTCCGCGAGCTCGAACCCGACCTCACCCCGGACCGCGCCGCCGCCGTCTTCTACCCCGACGACATGCAGGTCCAGCCCGTCACCGCCACCGAGGCGCTGCTCGCCGCCGCCCGCCGCCACGGCGCCGGGGTCCGGCAGGGCGTCGAGGTCACCGGGCCCGTGCTGGACAAGGGCAGGCTCGTCGGGGTCGCCACCGCCGAAGGCGCGATCACCGCCGACGCCGTCGTGCTCGCCGCGGGCCCCTGGTCCGGCGCGGTCGCCGAGCGGCTCGGGGTGCGCCTCCCGGTCGCGCCCCGCCGGGGCACCGTCCTGGTCACCTCCCGGATGCCGCAGCGCGTGTGGCACAAGGTCTACGACGCCGACTACGTGGGCGCGGTCGGCTCCGGCGCCGCCGACCTCCAGGTGTCCAGCGTGGTCGAGTCGACCGCCGCGGGCACCGTCCTCATCGGCTCCTCCCGCGAGCGCCGCGGCTTCGACGAGCGCATCGAGGCCCGCGTGCTCTCCGCGCTCGCCGCCAAGGCCCTGCTGCTGTTCCCGTTCCTGGCCGACGTCCAGGTCATGCGCGCCTACGGCGGCTTCCGCCCGTTCGTGCCCGACCACCTGCCCGTCATCGGCCCCGACCACCGCCTGCCCGGCCTGTGGCACGCCACCGGCCACGAGGGCGCGGGCATCGGGCTCAGCCTGGCCACCGCCGAGATCCTGCGCGACGACCTGCTGCGCGGGACGCGCGACGAGCTGGCCGCGCAGTTCCGGCTCGACCGACCGACCCTGCTCCCGCACCTGGAGGGGACCGACCGATGAGCAAGATCCGCATCGAGGTCGACGGCCAGCCCGTCGAGGCGGTGGCGGGGCAGAGCATCGCCGCCGCCCTCCTCGCCACCGGCCGCACCTCCTGGCGCCGCACCCGCGCGGGCCGCCCGCGCGGCGTGTTCTGCGGCATCGGCACCTGCTTCGACTGCGTCGTCACCGTCAACGACCTGCGCGACGTGCGCGCCTGCCAGCGCCGCGCCGCCGACGGCGACCGCGTCCGCACCCAGGAGGACGACCGTGCCTGACGTCCTCGTGGTCGGCGGCGGCCCCGCCGGGATGGCCGCCGCGCACGCCGCCCGCCGGAGCGGCGCGACCGTGACCCTGCTGGAGTCCGGCGACGACCTCGGCGGCCAGTACTGGCGGCACCTGCCCGCCCAGCGCAGCGACCCCGACGAGCGCGAGTGGCACCACGGCTGGCAGCGCTTCCTGGACCTGCGCGCCGCGCTCGTCGACGACCCCGGCTGCGAGGTCGTCACCACCGCGCACGTCTGGTCCGTCGACCGCCGCGACGGCCGCCCCCCGCTCGTGCACGCCCTCGTCGGCCCGCCCGACGGCGGCGACCGCACCCCGCGCACCTTCGACCCGGACGCCCTCGTCCTGGCCACCGGCGCGCAGGAGCGCACCCTCCCGTTCCCCGGCTGGGACCTGCCCGGCGTCTTCACGGCGGGCGCCGCGCAGGCCCTCGCCAAGGGCGAGCGGGTCGCGGTCGGCCGCCGCGTGCTGGTCGCGGGCGCAGGCCCCTTCCTGCTCACCGCCGCGGCCAGCCTGGTCCGCGTCGGCGCCCAGGTCGTCGGCGTCGTGGAGGCGGCGGGCGCGAAGCGCCTGGCCAGGGGCTGGGCAACCAAGCCGTGGCGGCTGGCGAGGGCGGGCCACAAGGCCGCCGAGCTGGTCGGCTACCTGCGCGTGCTCGCCGCCAACCGCGTCCCCTACCGCACCGGCTCGGCCGTCATCGCCGCCCACGGCGCGGACCGCGTCGAGGCCGTCACCGTCGCCAGGCTGGACCCGGACTGGTCGCCGATCCCCGGCACCGAGCGCCGGATCGAGGTCGACGCGGTCTGCGTCAGCCACGCCTTCGTCCCCCGCACCGAACTCGCCATCTCCACCGGCTGCGCCCTCACCGGGGACGGCTCGGTCCAGGTCGACGACCGGCAGCGCACCACCGTCCCCGGCGTGCTCACGGCGGGCGAGCTGACCGGCATCGGCGGCGTCGACCTCGCGCTCGCCGAGGGCCGGATCGCCGGGGCCGTCGCCGCCGGGGCCGAGCCCGACGCCCGCGACGTGAAGCGCCGCGCGGTCTTCCGCGAGTTCGCCACCCGCCTCACCGCCGCCCACGGCGTCCGCCCCGGCTGGCGCTCCTGGGTGGACGACGGCACCGTCGTCTGCCGCTGCGAGGACGTCACCGCAGGGGCGCTGCGCAGCGCCGCCGAGCTGACCTGCTCCCAGGGCCTGCGCTCCCTCAAGCTCATCACCCGAGCAGGCCTCGGCCTGTGCCAGGGCCGCACCTGCGGCCGGGCCGTCGAGGAGCTGCTCACCGGGGTCCTGGACCCCGGCCGCACCGCCAACCGCCCCATCGCCGCACCGCTCCGCCTCGGCGAGCTCGCCGAGCACGGCCGCACCTGCAACCGAGAGGACGTCCCATGAGTTCCGCACCGGCTTCCCTGCGCGGGGTCATCGTCGCCACCGCCCTGCCGTTCAAGGAGAACCCCTCCGCGCCCGCCGGTCTGGAGGTCGACTACGACCGCTTCGCCGAGCACTGCGACTGGCTGATGTCCAACGGCTGCCACGGCGTCGGCCCCAACGGCTCCCTCGGCGAGTACTCGGCCCTCACCGACGCCGAGCGCCGCAAGGTCGTCCAGGTCGCCGTCGACACCGTCGGCGACCGGGGCGTGGTCGTCGCGGGCGTGCACGGCCCCGGCTGGCACCAGGCCAAGCACTGGGCCGAGCTGGCCGCCGAGGACGGCGCCCACGGCGTGCTCGCCCTGCCGCCCACCATGTACCGGGCCACCGCCGAGCAGGTCGTCGAGCACTACACCAAGATCGACGAGGTCGGCCTGCCGATCATGGTCTACAACAACCCGATCGACACCAAGGTCGACCTGGTGCCCGAGCTGGTCGCCGAGCTCGCGAAGCTGCCGAACGTGAGCGCCATCAAGGAGTTCAGCGGCGACGTCCGCAGGCTCTTCGAGATCGCCGAGCTGTGCGACATCGACGTGGTCGCGGGCGCCGACGACGTGCTGTTCGAGCTGATGGCCGACGGCGCCGTCGGCTGGTTCGCGGGCTTCCCCAACGCCTTCCCGGCCGAGTCCGTCGCGATCTACGAGCACATGCTCGCCGGGCGCCTCGCCGAGGCCAGGGAGCTGTACAGGCACCTCGTCGCCGTGTTCCGCTGGGACTCGCGCACCGAGTTCGTGCAGGCCATCAAGCTGGGCATGGAGGAGGTCGGCCGGTACGGCGGCCCGTGCCGCCCGCCGCGCGGCCCGCTGACCGCCGACCAGGTCGCCCGCGTGCGCGCCGACATGCGCCGCGCCGTCGCCGGGATCGAGGCGCTGCGCGCGGCCGAGGTGGCCTGACGTGCGCGCGTCGCGGATGTACACCGCGGTCGACTCGCACACCGAGGGGATGCCGACCCGCGTGGTCACCGGCGGCGTCGGGGTCATCCCCGGCGCCACCATGAACGAGCGCAGGCTGCACTTCATCGAGCACCTGGACCACGTGCGCAAGCTCCTGGTGAACGAGCCGCGCGGGCACTCGGCGATGAGCGGCGCGATCCTGCAGCCGCCCACCCGGCCGGACGCGGACTTCGGCGTGCTCTACATCGAGGTGTCCGGCTGCCTGCCCATGTGCGGGCACGGCACCATCGGCGTGGCCACGGTCCTGGTGGAGACGGGCATGGTCGAGGTGGTCGAGCCGGTGACCACGATCCGGCTGGACACCCCGGCCGGGCTGGTGGTGGCCGAGGTGGCCGTCCGCGACGGGCACGCCGACGGCGTGACCCTGCGCAACGTCCCGTCCTACTGCGACCGGCTGGACGAGGTCGTGGACGTGCCGGGGCTGGGCCCGATCCGGTACAGCCTCGCCTTCGGCGGCAACTTCTACGCCATGGTCGACCTCGACCAGGTCGGGCTGCCGTTCGACCGGGCGCGCAAGGACGAGATCCTGGCCGCCGGGCTCGCGATCATGGACGCCGTCAACACCACCGCTCCGCCGCACCACCCGGAGATCGAGGGGGTCGACCACTGCCACCACGTGGAGTTCATCGCCCCCGGCTCGGACGCGACCCTGTCCCGGCACGCCATGGCCATCCACCCCGGCTGGTTCGACCGCTCCCCGTGCGGGACCGGCACGTCCGCCCGGATGGCCGAGCTGCACGCGCGCGGCGAGCTGCCGCTGGGGCAGGACTTCGTGAACGAGTCGTTCATCGGGAGCAGGTTCACCGGCCGCCTGGTGGGGAAGACGACCGTGGGCGACAAGCCCGCCGTGGTGCCGACCATCACCGGGCGCGCCTGGGTCACCGGGATCGGGCAGTACCTGCTCGACCCGACCGACCCGTACCCCGCCGGTTTCGAGTTCTGAGGGGAAGCACTTGTCGGACAAGGCTTTGCAGGAAGACGCCGCTGACGTCGAGAGCGTGCTCGCCGCCGCCTCGGCGGCCAGGACCCCGCTGCGGCGGGCCTCGCTGGAGCAGCGCGCCGGGTGGCTGGAGGCCGCCGCCGACGCGCTCGACGGCGCGGCCGACGAGCTGATCCCGCTCGCCCACGCCGAGACGCACCTGCCGCTGCCCCGGCTGACCGGGGAGCTGAAGCGCACCACGTTCCAGGCGCGGCTGTTCGCCAAGGGGCTGCGGTCGGGCGAGCTGGCGCCGGTGCACGTCGAGCCCGCCGACCCCGACTGGGGCATGGGGCCCAAGCCCGCGCTGCGACGCGCGCTGGTGCCGATCGGGCCGGTGCTGGTGTTCGCGGCCAGCAACTTCCCGTTCGCGTTCAGCGTGTTCGGCGGCGACACCGCCTCCGCGCTGGCCGCCGGGTGCCCCGTGGTGGTCAAGGCGCACCCCGGCCACCCGGAGCTGTCCCGGCGCACCGCCGCCGTGGTGGCCGCCGCGCTGCCCGAGGGCGCGCTGGGGCTCATCGAGGGCGTCGAGGCCGGGGTGACCGCGCTGCGCGACCCGCGGATCAAGGCGGTCGGGTTCACCGGGTCCACCAGGGGCGGTCGGGCGCTGTTCGACATCGCCGCGTCCCGGCCCGAGCCCATCCCGTTCTACGGGGAGCTGGGCAGCGTCAACCCGGTCGTGGTCACGCCCGCCGCGTGGGCCGAGCGGGGCGGCGACATCGCCACCGGCTGGGTCGGCTCGCTCACCCTGGGCTCCGGGCAGTTCTGCACCAACCCCGGTGTGGTGCTGGTGCCGGACGCCGACGCGTTCCTGAAGTCTGTCGAGCTGCCCAAGCCCGGCCGGATGCTGACCTCCGGGTTGGAGCAGGGCTACGCGGACGCGGTCACCGCCGTCTCCGGTCGGCCCGAGGTCGCGGTCGCGGCCGAGGGACCGGCCAACGACGAGGGCGTGCGGGCGAGCGTGCTGCGGGTGCGGGCGGACGTGGCGGCGGCCGACCCGGAGCTGCTGGAGACCGAGATGTTCGGCCCGGCGGGGCTGCTGGTCGAGTACGCGTCGGCCGAGGAGCTGACGGCGGTGCTGCGCGCGCTGCCCGGCCAGCTCACCGGCACCGTGCAGGCCGCCACCGACGGGGACCCGCTCGCCGCCGAGGTGGTCGAGCTGCTCTCCGACGTGGTCGGCCGGGTGGTCTACAACGACTGGCCCACCGGGGTCACCGTGTCCGGGGCGCAGCACCACGGCGGCCCGTACCCGGCGAGCACCGCGCCGACGACCACGTCGGTGGGGCTGCACGCGATCTCGCGGTTCCAGCGGCCGGTGACCTACCAGGGCACGCCGGAGTCCGCGCTGCCGGGAGAGCTGTGAACCGCTCCCGGCGCGTCCCGACCGGTGGGACACTCGGTGCGGAGTGTCGGTAAAGTCCAGCGCTGTGTGACATTTTAGTGCGGGGCGACCGCACGCCTCACAACACGGGAGGCACGGGTGAGTAGTCCATCCACCATCAACCCGGTGGCCGTGGGCGCGAGCCTGCGCGGCACCGTCGAGGACGCGGTCGCCGCCGCCATCGTCTCGGGAGAGCTGGCGCCCGGCACCCTGGTCACCGCGCCGACCCTGGCCGCCCGCTTCGGGGTGTCCGCCACCCCGGTGCGGGAGGCCATGCTGAACCTGCAGAAGCGCGGGTTCGTCGACGTGGTGCGCAACAAGGGCTTCCGGATCACGCAGGTCAGCGAGCAGGACCTGTGGGAGATCGTGCGGCTGCGGCAGCAGCTGGAGGCCCCGCCGATGCGCGGGATCGCCAGGACGATGCAGCCCGCGATCGCGGCGGAGCTGCGGGTCAAGGCCCAGGCCATAGTGGACGCCGCCGAGGTGGCGGACCTGGCGGCCTACCTGGCCGCCGACCTGGACTTCCACCTCAGGCTGCTGGAGCTGCACGGCAACCGCAGGCTCATCGCGATCGTCAAGGACCTGCGCCAGCAGACCCGGATGGTGGGGCTGGCCGACATGATCGGCACCGCCGAGCTGGCCAGGTCCGCCGCCGAGCACCACCTGCTGGTGGACCTGCTGGAGGCGCACGACGGGCGGGGTGCGGAAGCGCTGCTCACGGACCACATCGGGCACGTGCTCGGGTGGTGGAGCGGCAACTCCGAGGATTAGCGCCGACTGACACCGACCAGCGCCGCCCGCCGCGGTCCAGCCCGAGCGGGTCAGTGCAACCGCGCTGACCGGTGCTGGCGAGCCCCGGCCCGAGCCGGCTCTGAATCGATCCGACGCGGCCAGACCCCGCCGTCGCGCACCTCCGCGCGCGCCGGGAGCAGCCTTGACCAGCCCGTCCGGCGCAGCCGGACGGGCTGGTCGCGTTGTCCGGGCCCGTTCGTTTCGGCCAGGAAAAATATCGCGCCAAGCTCTTCAGATGCGAGGTGTGACATACTACTGTCCCCTCCAAGTGATCGCGGTCATTCATTCACCCGCTCTGCGTGGCCAGCCGTCGCTGACGCTCAACGGCCCGCCGCGCGCCACCGCCTCCCCGGTGCGCCTGACCGCAACGCCGCACTCAGTCGCCAGTCCGCAAGGCCGTCCACCCCCTCGTGGGGACGGCTCAAGGGCTGCACCCGACGGAAGGTAGGACCCCGTGAGGAGAACCACCAGCACCCTGGCGATCGCCGGGTTCACGGCAGGAGCCATCGTCCTGTCCGCGTGCTCCGGGACGCCTGGCCAGTCCACCGGTTCCGGTGGCACGGACGGCGCCCCCGTCAAGGGCGGCACCGTCCAGGTCCTCCAGGCCACCGACTTCTCCTACCTGGACCCGTCGCGGGGCTGGGACGGCGGCGTCAACTCGTTCTACCGGCTGATCTACCGCCAGCTCATCACCAAGGCCCCCGCCGACGCCGCGAACCCCAACGAGATGGTCCCGGACCTGGCCGAGTCGCTGGGCACGCCGTCCGCGGACGGCCTGACCTGGACGTACAAGCTCAAGGACGGGATCAAGTTCGACACCGGCGCGCCGATCACCGCGCAGGACGTCAAGTTCGGCATCACCCGCAGCTGGGACCCGGAGATCGGCATCGGCGCCCCCTACCTCAAGCAGCTGGTGGACGCGCCCGCCGACTACCAGGGCCCCTACCGCTCCGGCGACCTGCCCACGATCGAGACGCCCGACGAGCGCACCATCGTGTTCCGCCTGAAGGCCCCGTTCCCCGAGTTCGACGCGGTCCTGTCCATGCCCACCGGCACCCCGTTCCCGGTCGGCACCGGCGGCGGCGACTCGTTCATCAAGGACGTCATCGCCTCCGGCCCGTACGACGTCAAGTCGTTCACCCCCGGCAGCAAGATCGAGCTGGTGCGCAACCCCAACTGGGACGCCGCCACCGACACCGCCCGCAAGGCCTACCCGGACGCCTGGAACTTCGTCATCGGCGTCGACCGCGCCACCATCGACGAGCGGCTCATCGCAGGCCAGGGCAGCGACGTGAACGCGGTCGCCGCGACCGTGCAGACCGCCACGATCGCCCGCATCCAGACCCCGCAGCTCAAGGAGCGCACCGTCAAGGAGCCCTCCACCTGCACCACCTACCTGGGGCTGAACACCACCAAGGGCCCGCTGGCCGACGTCAAGGTGCGCCAGGCGATCAACTACGCGGTGGACAAGAGCGCGGTGCTCAACGCCACCGGCGGCAACCAGTTCGCCACCGTCTCCACCACGATCCTGCCGTCCTCGGTCACCGGCCACACCCAGTTCGACCTGTACCCGAGCAAGGACAACGCCGGCGACGTCGAGAAGGCCAAGCAGCTGCTCGCCGAGGCGGGCCAGGCGAACGGCTTCCCGCTGGTCCTGGACGTGCGCTCCAACCCGGTCGCCCAGCGCCAGGCCGAGTCGATCCAGCAGTCGCTGCAGAAGATCGGCATCGAGGTCAAGCTGAACGTCATCGACGTGGCGACCTACTACGAGACCATCGCCACCCCGGCCGTCCAGAACGACGCGGCCATCACCGGCTGGTGCCCGGACTGGGCGTCCAGCGCCTCCACGTTCCTGCCGCCGCTGTTCGACGGCCGCAAGATCACCGAGAAGGGCAACCAGAACCTCTCGCAGATCAACGACCCGGCGATCAACGCCGCGATCGACGCGAACATCGCCGAGACCGACCTGGACAAGGCCACCAAGGCCTGGGGCGAGCTGGACAAGCAGGTCATGGAGCTGGCCCCGATCGTCCCGCTGAACGTCGAGAACCGGATCTACCTGCCGGGCTCCAACGTCACCGGCTTCCACGCCCCCGGCGGCGACGTCGACTACGCCATCCTCGGCCTGAAGGACGCGGGGAAGGCCTGACCCGATGACCATCACGCCCCCCGCCCTCCAGGCGCCGGTGGCGGCCGAGCAGGACACCGTCGGAACGACCCCGGACCCGCGCTGGAGCGTCACCCGCACGCTCCTGCGCCAGCCCGCGACGGTGGCCTGCCTCGGCTACATCGCCCTGGTGCTGCTCATGGCGGTGTTCGCGCCGCTGATCGTCAAGGTCAGCGGCTGGGACCCGTACACGTTCGACCAGTCCGCCATCGACCCGGACCTCGGCGGCATCCCGCTCGGTGACTGGGGCGGCATCTCCGGCGAGCACTGGCTCGGCGTCGAGCCCGGCACCGGGCGCGACATCTTCGCCCGGATCGTCTACGGCGCCCGCACCTCCATGCTCATCGCGCTCGCCGCCACGGCCCTGACCACGACGCTCGGAATCCTGTTCGGCCTGCTCGCGGGCTACTTCGGCGGCCGCGTGGACATGCTGGTCTCGCGGCTCATGGAGTTCCTGATGGCGTTCCCCGCCCTCATCTTCATGATCGCGGTGCTGTCCGCGCTGCCCGCCGACAACCGGCAGTACCTGCTGGTCGTGGTGATCGCCCTGTTCGGCTGGCCGTACCTGGCGCGGATCGTGCGGGCGCAGACGCTCTCGCTCAAGGAGCGCGAGTTCGTGGAGGCCGCCCGCGCGTCGGGCGCCTCGCGCGCCACCATCGTGTTCACCGAGATCCTGCCGAACCTGCGCTCCACCGTGCTGGTCATGACGACCATGGCGGTGCCCGGCTACATCGGCACCGAGGCGGGCCTGTCGTTCCTGGGCGTGGGCGTCGTGCCGCCCACCCCGTCCTGGGGGCAGATGATCTCCAGCTCGGTGACCTGGTACTCGGTCGTGCCCGCGTACTTCCTGGTGCCGGGCGCGTTCCTGGCGCTGCTGGTGCTGTCCTTCATGGTCCTGGGCGACCGGGTGCAGGCGGCCGTCGACCCCGGAGGCCACCGGTGACCCGCTACGTCGTGAACCGCGTCCTGGGCATGGTCGTGGTGCTGTTCCTGGTCTGCCTGTTCACCTACCTGGTGTTCTTCGCGCTCTCGCCGGACCCGGCCGTGCAGATCTGCGGCAAGAACTGCACCCCCGAGCGCATCGACCAGATCCGCGCCAACCTCGGCCTGGACGCGCCGTTCCTCACCCAGTTCGGGCTGTTCCTCGCGGGCCTGTTCGTCGGCCGCGAGTACGGCAGCGGGCCGTCGCTGATCGACTGCACCGCCCCGTGCCTCGGCTACTCGTTCCAGACCTCGCAGCTGGTCACCGACATGATCGCGCAGCGCCTCCCGGTCACCGCCGTCGTCGCGATCGGCGCCGCCGTGCTGTGGCTGTCCATGGGCGTGATCGGCGGTCTGGTCAGCGCGGTGCGCGAGGGCAAGTTCGCGGACAAGTTCATCACCGGCCTGACCCTGGGCGGCATGTCGATCCCGAACTACGTCCTCGCGCTCGCGCTCCAGTACGTGTTCGTGATCTGGTTGCAGTGGCTGCCGTTCCCGCAGGCCGTGCCGTTCCTGGACGACCCCGTCCAGTGGTTCCTCAACTTCATCCTGCCCTGGACGGTCCTCGCGATCGGCTACGCGTCCTCGTACACCCGGCTCACCCGCGCGAACGTGCTCGACACGCTCGGCGAGAACTACGTGCGCACGGCCCGCGCCAAGGGCCTGCAACCGGCGCTGGTGTGGCGGCGGCACGCGCTGCGGCCCGCGCTCACGCCCGTCGTGACCATCGCGGGCATGGACTTCGCCGGACTGCTCGGCGGCGCCCTGATCACCGAGACCGTGTTCGGGATCAACGGCGTCGGCAAGCTCGCCGCCGACTCCATCACCAAGAACGACCAGCCGGTGATCATGGCCGTCACGCTGCTCGCCGCGTTCTTCGTGGTCGTCGGCAACATGGTGGTCGACCTGCTGTACTCGGTGATCGACCCTCGGGTCAGGGCGGGGGCGAGGGCGTGAGCGAGCTGCTGGACGTGCGCGGGCTGACCGTGTCCTTCAAGGGCGTGCCGGTGGTCGACGCCATCGACTTCTCGGTGCCCGCCGGTGGCTCGCTCGGCATCGTCGGCGAGTCCGGGTCGGGCAAGTCCATGACCAGCCTGGCGATCATGGGCCTGCTGCCGAAGGGCGCGGTCCGCTCCGGCTCGATCACCTTCGGCGGGCAGGACCTCGCGCAGCTGTCCGACCGGCGGATGCGGGCGGTGCGCGGGGACCGGATCGCCATGGTGTTCCAGGACCCGCTGTCCTCCCTCAACCCCTACTACGCGGTCGGCGCGCAGATCGCCGAGGCGTACCGGGCGCACCGGCCGGGCGTGTCCCGGCGGGCCGCCCGCGCCGCCGCGGTCGAGGCCATGGAGCGGGTGCACATCCGCGAGGCCGGTCGGCGCGTGGACGACTACCCGCACCAGTTCTCCGGCGGGATGCGCCAGCGCGTCATGATCGCCATGGCGCTCAGCGCCGAACCGGAGCTGATCATCGCGGACGAGCCGACCACCGCGCTCGACGTCACCGTGCAGGCCCAGATCCTGGACCTGCTCACCGAGGTGCGCCGGGACACCGGGGCCGCGCTCGTCCTCATCACGCACGACCTCGCCGTGGTCAGCGAGGTCGCCGACGAGCTCGTCGTCATGCGCAAGGGCGAGGTGGTGGAGGCGGGCACGACCGAGCGGGTCTTCTCCGACCCCCGCCACCCGTACACGCGGGCGCTGCTCGACGCCGTCCCGCGCATCGACGACAGCATCGGCGCGCTGCGCACCACGGGAGGAGGGGAATGAGCACCGAACCGCTGCTCAGCGCCCGCGGCCTGGTCAAGGAGTTCCCGGTCGCGGGCACCGCCGGGCTGCTGCGCCCGGCGCGCAGGTTCCGCGCGGTGGACGACGTCTCGTTCGACCTGCACGCGGGCCAGACCCTCGCGCTGGTCGGCGAGTCCGGCTCCGGCAAGTCCACCACCGCGCGCCTGGCGTCCCGGCTGATCGACGTCACCTCCGGCGCCGTGCGGCTGGACGGGCGCGACATCACCTCGGTCACCGGGGCGGAGCTGCTGGAGGTGCGGCGGCAGGTCCAGGTGGTGTTCCAGGACCCGTTCTCCTCGCTCAACCCCCGGCACACCGTCGAGCGGATCGTGACCGCGCCGCTGCGGTACCAGAAGCGGCCGGTGCCCGGCGGGACCAGGGCGTTCGCGCAGGGGCTGCTGGAGCGGGTCGGGCTCGACCCGGACCACGTCGGCCGCTACCCGGCGCAGTTCTCCGGCGGGCAGGCGCAGCGCATCGGCATCGCCCGCGCGCTCGCCGTGGGGCCGCGCGTGCTGGTGTGCGACGAGGCCGTGTCGGCGCTGGACGTCTCGGTGCAGGCGCAGATCATCAACCTGCTGCGGGACCTCCAGCGGGAGGAGGGCTTCGGCTGCCTGTTCATCGCGCACGACCTGGCGGTGGTGCGGCAGATCGCCACCACCGTCGCGGTCATGACCGCCGGTCGGGTGGTGGAGGCGGGGGAGCGGGACGCGGTGTTCGACGACCCGCGGCACGAGTACACCCGCACGCTGCTGGCCGCCGTGCCGCGCATCCGGCCGGAGTGGGAGCAGGCGCGGCTGCGCAACGCGGCCAAGCGTGAGGCCGCTGAGCGCGGGGCAACCGGGCGCGGGGCAACCGAGCACGAGGCCGCCGCCGGTGTCGACCGAACGGACGCGGACAATGGGCCGTCCGCCGGGAACGGCCCGGCGGGCGAGGACAACCCGACCGAGGTCACCGCATGAGCCCTGCCGAGACCACCCCCGTCGAGTACCCCGTGCCCGGCGCGTGGGTGCGCGAGTTCACCGTCGACGTGCCGCTGGACTGGCGCGCCCCCGACGAGCGGACCGTGGAGCTGTTCGTCCGGGAGTTCGCCGACCCGGACCGCAGGCGCGAGGACCTGCCGCTGCTGACCTACCTGCAGGGCGGTCCCGGCGGCGCGAACCCGCGCCCCGAGCGCGTCGACGGCTGGCTCGCCGAGGCGCTGCGCACCTACCGCGTGGTCCTGGTCGACCAGCGCGGCACCGGCCGCAGCACCCCGGTCGACGGCGCCGTCATCGCGGGCTTCCCGGACGGGCGCGCCGCCGCCGAGCACCTGCTCCACTTCCGCGCCGACTCCATCGTGCGAGACCTGGAGCACGTGCGAACCCGGTGCTACGGCGGGAGGAAGTGGGCCACGCTCGGCCAGAGCTTCGGCGGCTGGATCACCCTGGCCTACCTCTCGCACGCCCCGCAGGCGCTCGCCGCGTGCTACGTGTGCGGCGGGATCCCCGGCACCCCTGCGGACCCGGACGAGGTCTACCGGCGCACCTTCACCCGCGCCGAGGCCAAGACCGCCGACTTCTACCGCCGCTACCCGCAGGACGTCGACGCGATCGCCGCGATCGCCGACCGGCTGGCCGAGGGCGGCGTGGAGCTGCCGGACGGCTCGCCGCTGTCCGTGCGCCGCTTCCAGACCCTCGGCGGCGACCTCGGCTTCACCACCGGCCACCAGCGCCTGCACTGGCTGGTGTCCGAGGCGCTGCACCGCGACGGCCGGTTCACCGGCAAGTTCCTGGAAACCGCGCTGACCAAGACCTCCTACGCGGGCAACCCGCTGTTCTGGGTGCTCCAGGAGAGCATCTACGGCGACGGCGACAACGGCCCGTTCCGCTGGTCCGCGCAGCGCGAGCGGGACCTGCGCCCGCAGTTCGCCGAGGACCGCAGGCCGCTGCTGCTCACCTCCGAGATGGCCTTCCCCTGGATGTTCCAGGAGATCCGCGCGCTGCGGCCGTTCGCCGCCGCGATGGAGGAGCTGGCGGACGTGCGGGTCTGGACCGACCTGTACGACCCGGAGAGGTTGGCGGCCAACGAGGTCCCGCTCGCGGCGGTCGTCTACCACGACGACCTGTTCGTGGACGAGGAGCTCCAGCGCGACACCCTCTCCCGCCTCGGCAACGCGCGGGCGTGGGTGACCAACGAGTACGAGCACGACGGCATCTCGGACGGCAAGGTGCTGCGCAGGCTCCGCGAGATCGTCCGGGATTCCGGTGGAGAACAGCGATGAGGGAGAACCGATGACCGAGGCCACCGTCCCGCCGCACGCGGGCACCAAGCCGCCGCGCCTGGCCGACGACAGCCCCGGCTTCCTGTCCCGCATCGGGCAGGGCTGGGCCGACCGCGAGGTTCCCGCCCCGGTCGACGAGGCCGCCGCGCGCGCCGCCGCCGAGCACCGCGACCGGATCAGCGCCGCGCTGCCCGGCCGCACCGTGGTGCTCGCCGCCGGGCGCGCGCCGAACCGCAACGGCGACGCGGACTACGCGTTCCGCGCGGGCAGCGACTTCGTGTGGGCGACCTCCTGCCAGGTCGAGGGCGGGGTGCTGGTGATGACCCCGCGCACCGGTGGCCACGACGCGGTGCTGTACCTGCCGCCGCCCGCCCGCCCCGGCGAGCGCGACTTCTACGCCAGCGCCGCGCACGGCGAGCTGTGGGTCGGCCCGTCGGCCGGGATCGCCGCCTGGGAGCGCGCGCTGGGCCTGCCGGTGCGCCCGATCGCCGACCACGACGGCACGGCCGCCGAGGACGCCGACCGGCAGCGGGTCGTGCTGTCCGACCTGCGCATGGTCAAGGACGAGTGGGAGATCGGCCAGCTGCGCGAGGCGGTCGACCAGACCGTCGTGGGCTTCGCCGCCGTCGCCGACGAGGTGCCGCTCGCCGTCGCGCGCGGGCTGGGGGAGCGGTGGCTCCAGGGCACGTTCGACCGGCACGCCCGCACCTTCGGCAACGGCCCCGGCTACAGCACGATCGTCGGCTCCGGCCCGCACGCGCCGATCCTGCACTGGGTGCGCTGCGACGGGCCCGTGCTGCCCGGTGAGACGCTGCTGCTGGACATGGGCGTGGAGACCCGCAGCCTGTACACCGCCGACGTCACCCGCACCATCCCGGTCGGCGGCGCGTTCACGCCCCAGCAGCGCTCCGTGCACGACCTGGTCGAGGCCGCGCACCGGGCGGGCATGGCGCAGGTCAAGCCCGGCAACACGTTCAGCGACTTCCACTTCGCGTCGATGGAGGTCATCGCGCGCGGGCTGCACGACTGGGGCCTGCTGCCGGTGTCCGTCGACGAGGCGCTCGCCCCCGGCGGGCAGGAGCACCGCCGCTACCTGGTGTGCGGCGTCGGCCACCACCTCGGGCTGGACGTGCACGACTGCGGCTCGTCCGCGTACGAGCAGTACCAGGGCGCCCCGCTGCGCCCCGGCATGGTGCTGACCGTCGAGCCGGGCCTGTACTTCCACGCGCACGACGAGACGGTGCCGCCGGAGCTGCGCGGCATCGGCGTGCGCCTGGAGGACGACCTGCTGGTGACCGCGACCGGCAGCGACGTGCTGTCCGGGGCGCTGCCGATCGACGCGGCGGGCATCGAGCGGTGGGCCGCCCGGTGACCGGCCCGGCGCCGTTCGCGCTGGAGCCGTTCCCGCTGCGGGACGTGGAGCTGCTGGACGGCGTGCAGTCGCGCGCCGCCGGGCAGATGCTGCACCTGGCGCGGGTGTTCCCGGTCGACCGGGTGCTGGCGGTGTTCCGCGCCAACGCCGGGCTGGACACGCGCGGCGCGCTCCCTCCCGGCAACTGGGAGGACTTCGGCCACCCGGACGAGCAGCCGTGGTCGGCCGAGGAGTACCCCGGCGCGGGCGTGGCCCCCACGGCGAGCCTGCTGCGCGGGCACTACGCGGGGCACTTCCTGTCGATGGTCGCGCTCGCGCACGCGTCCACCGGCGAGGAGTCGTTGCGCGCCAAGGCGTGGGAGATCGTGGCGGGGCTCGCGGAGGTCCGCGACGCGCTCGCCGCGACCGGCCGCTACAGCCACCCCGGATTCCTGGCGGCGTACGGGGAGTGGCAGTTCTCCCGGCTGGAGGACCTGGCCCCGTACGGCGAGATCTGGGCGCCGTACTACACCTGCCACAAGATCATGGCCGGGTTGCTGGACGCGCACGAGCACACCGGCAGCGAGCAGGCGCTGGAGCTCGCGGTCGGCATGGGCCACTGGGTCGCCGGGCGGGTGCTGCGGCTGGAGCGCGCGCACCTGCAGCGCATGTGGTCGCTGTACATCGCCGGTGAGTTCGGCGGCATGAACGAGAGCCTGGCGGCGCTGCACCGGATCACCGGCGAGGGGGTGTTCCTGCGCGCGGCGGCGGCCTTCGAGCTGGACCACCTGCTGGAGGGCGCGGCGCAGGGCCGCGACCTGCTGGACGGGATGCACGCGAACCAGCACCTGCCGATGCTCCTCGGGCACCTGGACCAGCACGACGCGACCGGCGAGGCGCGGTACCTGGACGCGGTGACCGCGCTGTGGGACCAGGTCGTGCCGGGGCGGGCGTTCGCGCACGGCGGCACCGGCGAGGGCGAGCTGTGGGGGCCCGCGGACACCGTCGCGGGGTTCATCGGCAGGCGCAACGCCGAGTCGTGCGCGACGTACAACCTGCTCAAGATCGCCCGGTCGCTGTTCGCGCGCACCGGTCACGCGCGGTACCCGGAGTACGCCGAGCGGGCGTGGCTGAACCACATGGTCGGCTCGCGCGCGGACGTCTCGTCCGACGTCTCGCCCGAGGTCGTGTACATGTACCCGGTCGACGCGGGGGCGGTGCGCGAGTACGACAACGTCGGGACCTGCTGCGGTGGAACGGGTCTGGAGACGCACGTCAAGCACCAGGACTGGGTGTGGTTCCACGCGCCGGGCAAGCTCGTGGTGGCGCGGCACGTGCCGTCGCGGGTGACGCTGCCCGGCGGTGGGACGGTGGCGCTGCGCACCGGGTACCCGCGCGACGGGCGGGTGGTGGTGGAGTTCGACGCGGACTTCTCCGGCGAGCTGCACCTGCGGGTGCCGTCGTGGGCCGCGGCGGGCTTCTCGGTGGACGGCGCTCCGGCTGACCTGACCGCCGAGGGCTTCACCGTGGTGTCCGGCGACTTCCGCCCCGGCGACGAGGTCGCGCTGGACCTCCCGCTGCCGCTGCGCCTGGTGTCCACAGTGGACGACCCGACGCTGGTGAGCGCGGAGCTGGGGCCGACCGTGCTGCTGGCCAGGGACGAGTCGGCCACCGTCCTGCCGGTGTCGCCCGCGGCGTTCCGGGGCCTGGACGGCTCGCTGGTCGGCTACGAGCGGGACGGCGACCTGGTGTCGTTCGGCGGCCTGACCTTCGAGCCCGCGTGGTCCGGGGGTGACGCGCGCTACCACCTGTACCTGCGGCTGTCGGACGAGGAGATCGCGTTCGCGGGCAGCGATCCCGGCGTGCCGAACCGCCAGGACGGGACGGGCTGGTCGTTCCTGACCGGCCTGTGGGGTTCGGGCGGTCACGCGACCTACGAGGAGTTCCTCCTCTCCGCGCACGCCAACGCGGTGCGCGCCGCACGGGCCGGGCTGCTCAACCGCGAGGAGGCCGTGGCGGTCCTGCAGGCGGCGGCGTCCAGCACCCTGGACGGCTCCGGTCCGAGGGCGTCGGCGTTCCTCCCGGACTCGGACGCGGGTCCGGTCCTGCGCGACGGGGTGGTCGAGTGGTCCCTGCCCGGTGACATCGGCGCGCAGGAGCCGCTGCCCGTGCTGCGGGTCGACGTGCTCGGCGAGCGGGCGCCGTCGGGCTGGTACACCAGCGCGCCCGCGTTCAAGGTGAGCACCGTCCAGCCCGCCGACCTGGAAGCCGCGCTCGGCGACGCCGACTGGTCCCCGGTGACGGCGGAGGTCCAGGCCCCCGGCGAGGGCAGGCACGTGCTCCGCGCACGGGCGACCGACTCGCTGGGCCGCGTGGTGCACGCGCGCGCCGAGGTCTCCGTGGACAGCGAGCCCCCGACGCCGAAGTCCAAGGTCAGGTCCCTGGGCCCGAGCAACGTCGAGGTGACCCTGGACGCGACCGACGACGTGTCGGGCGTGGACCGGATCCGCTGGCGCACGGCGGAGACCTTCTGGGGCGTCTACCAGGAGCCGTTCACGAGGGCGCTGCACGACGAACCCCAGGTCCTGGAGTTCACCGCGACGGACCGGGCGGGCAACACCTCGCAGGTCCACCGGGTCGTCCTGCCGCCGCGCCAGGCGTGACGACCGATCCCGAGGGCGCGGTTCCCGGTTTCCGGGGGCCGCGCCCTCGGGGTTCTCCCAAGTCGCCGACCACGTCCTACCACCAGCCCTCCCCGCACCGACGAAAGTCGACCCCCACCCCCACCGCCGGTCGGAAGCTCCCCGCCGTCCTTGACCGTGCCCCAACGGCATGGTTTCCACTGGTCCCCGTCGGCGCCACCGCGTCGGCCACGACGAGGGGATCGGTTGATGCGAAGGACGTTGTCGTTGACCGCGGTGCTCACCACCGCGGCGTCGTTGCTGGTCGCGGGGGTGTCCTCGGCTGAACCGGGCGCCGCCGCCACACCCGCCGTCGCCTGGGCCGACTGCCCCGAGGACGTCGCCGCCGAGGGCGTCGAGTGCGGCACGCTCCAGGTCCCGCTGGACTATCGCGACCCGCGCGGGCGCAAGACCGAGATCGCCCTGTCCCGCGTCGCGAGCAAGAACCCCGCGCGGCGCAAGGGGGTCCTGCTCACCAACCCCGGCGGCCCGTCCGTCGCGCTCACGTTCCCGGCCCAGCTGCGCGACGTGCTCAAGATGCCGCAGAGCGTCCTCGACGCCTACGACGTCGTCGCCGTCGACCCGCGCGGCGTCGGGAGCAGTTCGTCCGTCAGCTGCGACCTCACCGAGGAGCAGCAGGCGGACGGCAGCATCCCGCCGTACGCGGTCACCCCCGGCTCGGTGCGCGAGCGCGCCGCCGAGGTGGAGCAGATCGCGAAGCAGTGCCTCGCCTCGCCGAGCGCGGAAGCCCTGCCGCACAACACGACCGCGAACGCCGCCCGCGACCTGGACGCCGTCCGCGCCGCGCTCGGCGAGCGCAAGGTCTCCTACCTCGGCTACTCGTACGGCACCTACCTGGGCGCCGTGTACGCCACGCTGTTCCCGAACCGAGCCGAGCGCGTCGTGATCGACAGCAACCTCGGCGCGCAGGGCTGGGACATCGGGGCCACCCGCGCGTACGGCCAGGGCGTGGAGGACACCTTCCCGGACTTCGCGAAGTGGGTCGCCGCGCGTCCCGAGCTGGGCCTCGGCGCGACCGGGGAGCAGGTGCGCGCCAAGTACTTCGAGCTGGCCGAGCGCTTTGACCGCGAGCCCGTCCACGGCGTGGACGGCGGCCTCTTCCGCCTGCTCACCTTCGTGAGCCTGTACCGCACCACCGACGCCGCCAACCAGGCCCTCGCCACGACCTGGCAGACCCTGGCCGCGGGCGACCCGCTCCCGCTGCCGCCCGGCGAGCTGCCCACCCCGGCGGAGGTCGACGCCCTGATCTCCGGCCGCCTGCACATCGTGTGCGGCGACTCCCGCTGGCCCAAGTCCGTGAAGACCTACGAGCGCAACGTCGAGACCGACCGCGAGCGCTTCCCGATGTTCGGCGCGGCGGGCGGCAACATCACCCCGTGCGCCTTCTGGCCGGACCCGGTCGAGCAGCCCGTGAAGATCACCGACAAGGGCCCGCGCACCGTGCTCGTCGTGCAGAACGAGCGCGACCCCGCCACCCCGCTCGCCCTGGCGAACTCGATGCGCCGCGCGCTGGGCGACCGGGCCGCGATGATCACCGTCGACCAGGGCGGCCACGGCGCGTACCTGGTGGGCCGGAACGCCTGCGCGAACGACAGGGTGACCGCCTACCTGCTCGGCGGGAAGCTCCCGGCGCGCGACGTGGAGTGCGCCGCCGAGACCCCGGCGCGGCAGCAGGCCCCGGCCGAGACCGGCGTGATCGGGTAACCCCGCACCGCTCCAAGCGCCGCGCGTCGACCCCGCGGGAGTCGGCGCGCGGCGCGGGCACGTGCCGCGGACGTGCGCCGGGGGAGCGCGCCTCAGGCCCGCCGGTACGCCTCGCCCCCGTGCGAGCGCGTCAGCAGACCCTCGTCCACCAGCGCCCGCCGCAGCGTCGCCCAGTCGTCGAACCACTCGCCGCACAGCGCGTTCACCTTCGCCTCCGGGTACACCTCACCCGGCGCGAACGAGTCCGCCACCACGGTCAGCACCTTCGAGCGCACCCCCGCCTCACCGGGGACCGCGGTCAACCGCCCCCGCCGGAAGTACGCCCCCGCGCCGTCGCCGGACGCCCCGCCGAGCCGCGCCTCGGCGCGCACCGCGGTCCGGAACACCTCCGCCACCGGCGCGTGCCGCCCGCCCTCGCGCGCCACCAGGCCGCCGTCGACCAGCCGGTGCAGCGCCCGCGTGGCGTCCGCGCGCGTCAACCGCGCCGCCTCCGCCACCTCGTCCACCGTCCCCGCCCCCAGCACCAGCGCGGCGAACGCGGCCAGGCGCGCGGGTTCGGCCAGCAGACCGGCCAGGTCTCCGCAGGACGGCGAGCGTGCGTCGGCGGGCTCGGGCACGGCGGCACCTCGCGGTCGGGTACGGGGCCGCGATCGTAGCAGCGACCCCGCGCACCCGACCGCCCCGCGACCCGGTGGCCGCCCGCCCGCGCGGCGGGGCGGGGGCCACCGGGCGCGCCCGCCCCGTCGGGACCGACAGCCGTGGGGCGTGGTCACCTCGGCCCTGCGGGCTCCGCGCTAGTCCACGAACTCCGGCGGGTCCATCACCGGGCGGTCCATGCACATCAGCCAGCGGCCGTCGTCACCGCGGCGCAGCACGTCCGTGCAGCGGCCCGTGATCTTGACCTTCCTGCCCTCCTCGTCGGTGGTCAGGATGATGAACGTGACCCCGATCAGGGACACGTCGCCCGCCACGTAGGCGTGCGTCAGCGTCGCCTCCAGGTGCGGCTTGGGCGCCAGGAACTGCTCGAACCACGCCTTGCGCGGCGCACCGGTCAGCTGGCCGCCGGAGAAGTTCGAGATCGCGTCCGGCCGGTACAGCTTGTCGAACAGCGCGCCGTCACCGGAGTTGAAGACGTCGATGAAGATGTCGTTCTGGATGTCGATGTCGTCGGTGAGGTCGGGAAAGTCGGGGTCGACCCGGAGTGCGGTGGACATCTTTTCCGTCCTGCTTCCTTCTGGGCGGATCGGGTCCGCGTGACCATCTTTCAGGCAGCACCTGCAACGCCCTGGAAAACTAACCCAACCCCTTTCACCGACCGCTCACGAGACGGTAACCGGATTTCTCCGGAGCGGCGGATTACCAATGGGTGAGAACAATTCCCGAATCCGTCGTTAGTGTTCCGGACCGAGCGAGCCGACAGCCGAAGCGACGAGAGGCCAGGTGTCATGCAGGAGACCGAGCGGAGCGGTCGCGCGACCCTAGAGGCGGTCCGCGAACTGGTGGGGAGGCTGCGCGCCAACGCCCAGGACGCCGAGGACCGCAGGTGGCTGCCCGAGGAGAACATCAAGCTGCTGGAGGACGCGGGCGTCTTCCGCGCGCCGGTCCCCGCCAAGTTCGGCGGCCTCGACCTGGACGTGGCCCAGCAGGTCGCCATCGTCGAGGAGGTCGCGCGCGGCTGCGGCTCCACGGCGTGGACGGTGAACGCCTGGATGTCCAGCGCGGGCCTCGTCGCGGCCTACCCCGACCGCGCGCAGGAGGAGGTGTACGCGGGCGGTTCGGTCCGCGTCTCCGGCGGCTTCACCCCGACCGCCACCCTCACCCCCGTGGAGGGCGGCTTCACCCTCGACGGCACGTGGCGGTTCAACACCGGCATCCGGGGCGCCGACTGGAACATGGTCGCCGCCATGGTCGTCCACCCCGACCAGGAGGGCGAGTCGCACGACGAGCGCTACGCGCTCGTGCGCGCCTCCGAGTTCACCGTCGCCGACGACTGGCACGTCTCCTCCGCCGCGGGCACCGGCAGCTCCACCTCGTCCGTGCGCGGCCTGTTCGTCCCCGCCCACTTCGTCGTGGACGGCGCCGAGATCGTCGAGGGCACCACCGGCGACCGCTGGAACCAGGGCCTGCGCGGCCGCGACTACGGCCTGCTGCCCTACGTCATGGTCCCGTCCCTCGCGGTGTACATCGGCCTGGCCAAGCAGGCCCTGGAGCTGTTCCAGGACCGCGCGCCCGGCCGGGGCATCGCCTACACCGGCTGGACCGAGCAGTCCGAGCACCCGCACGTGCAGATCCAGGTCGGCACCGCCGCCAACAAGATCACCGCCGCCGAGGGGCTGCGCGACCGGATCACCGGCCTCATGCAGGACCGGGCCGACAGCGGCGTCGCGGTCACCACCGCCGAGAAGGCGGCCTTCCGCGGCCAGGTCGGCTACGGCATCCAGCTCGCCAGGGAAGCCGTGGAGATCCTCTACACCCTCTCCGGAGCCTCCGTCATCCAGAAGTCCGTGCCGCTCCAGCGCGTCTACCGGGACACCGTCGGCCTCGCGCTGCACGGCCTGATGGCCCCCGTCACCAACCTCGAGGTGCACGGGCGGGTCTTGCTCGGCCTCGAACCCGACACGTTCTTCCTCTGATCCCTCCTGCCGGACCCCGGCCGGACCACGACCACCGCACCTCCTGAAGGGGACAGCGCCATGACCGCCAGCACGACCATCCGCCCCACCGAGGACGTCGACAAGCACCTGGAGCACTACGTCGAGGCGTTCAACTCCAACGACCCCGACGTGCTCGACCTGTTCTACACCGAGGAGGCCGTCGCGGTGTGGGAGCCGCTCGCGCCGCTCTCCGGCGAGGCCCGCCGCGAGTACGCCCGCGAGTTCCTCTCCCGCACGCCCACGATGACCGCCGTCGAGCGCGAGCGCTACGTCACCGGCGACACGGTCCTGTTCATCATCGACTGGCAGATCGACATGACCGGCGTCGACGGTGAGCCCGAGCACCTGGAGGGCGTCGGCGTCGACGTCGTCCGCAAGGGCTCCGACGGCAAGTGGCGCTACGCCGTCGACGACGCGTTCGGCGGCAACGAGCCCGCCTGACCGGCAACCCCGCGGCCGACCGGCCGGGCAGCCGCGCCGGGTCGCCCCGCCCCAGCGGCGGGGCGACCCGGCGCGGACCCGGATCAGCGGTCGACCGCGACCGCCTGCTCCTGGGCGCCCTCGCGCCGGTCGTACTCGTCGCGGGCCGAGGCGATGGCGGGCTGGTGGTCCTCGGTCCAGTCGACCAGCGCCTGGATCGTGGCGTGCAGGCTCACCCCCAGCGGGGTGAGCTCGTAGTCGACCCTGGGCGGCACCACCGGGTGCACGGTCCGCTTCACCAGGCCGTCCCGCTCCAGGTGCCGCAGGGTGATCGTCAGCATCCGCTGGCTCACCCCGTCGATGAGCCTGCGCAGTTCGGAGAAGCGCAGCATCCGGCGGTCGAGCAGCGCGATCACCAGCAGGGACCACTTGTCGCCGATCCGGTCCAGGATCTGGCGCACCTCGCAGTCCGCCCTCGTGTCCCACTGCCGGGCCCCGTAGTCCTCGGTATCACCGCAGAGACTCAGTGACTTTAAAGTGCCTTCTTCCACAGCTCTGCATGGTGACTGATCATGCCTTTACGTACAAGAGGGAACCGACGTGCCGAAAGGTAACCGCCTCCGGCGGCGCGGGCACTGATCCCTCGCGCGTCCCTCGACAAGGAGCTGACTGACCGTGTCCGCGACCCCGAACAGCCCATCCTTAGACGGGCCCGTGCGCATGACCGCGCGCGACGCCGCACTGCTCTTCGTGCTGTGCGGCTCGATCTTCCTCGAAGGCGTCGACATCTCCATGCTCGGCGTCGCACTGCCCTCCATCAAGGACGAGCTCGGCATGTCGGCGGGCGAGCTCCAGTGGGTCGTCAGCGCCTACGTGCTCGCCTACGGCGGGTTCATGCTCCTGGGCGGCCGGGCCGCCGACCTGCTGGGCCGCCGCAAGATGTTCGTGCTGTGGCTGGCGGTCTTCGTCGTGTTCTCCGGTCTCGGCGGCCTGGCCACCGAGGGCTGGATGCTCATCGTCTCCCGCGCCATCACCGGCCTCGCCGCCGCGTTCATGACCCCCGCGGGCCTGTCGCTGATCACCACGAGCTTCGCCGAGGGCCCCAAGCGCAACCGGGCGCTGCTCTGGTACGCGGGCACCGCCGCAGGCGGCTTCTCGCTGGGCCTGGTCGTCGGCGGCCTGCTGACCGCCATCGGCTGGCGCTGGGTCTTCTTCGCCCCGGTCATCCTCGCCGCGATCATCTTCGGCTTCGCGGTCAAGCTGATCGAGCACGACACCCCGCCGCCGCGCGTCCCCGGCCAGAAGTACGACGTGTTCGGCGCCGCCACGATGACCCTGGGCGCGGTCGGCGCGGTCTACACCGTCGTCATGGCGCCCGAGGTGCCCGTCAGCCGGACCGTGCTGACCGCCGCGATCAGCGCCGTGCTGCTGGTGGCGTTCGTGATCGCGGAGAGGCGCTCGAAGGAGCCGCTGGTGCGCCTGGGCATCTTCCGCAGCGCCAACCTGGTGCGCGCCAACATCGCCACCGTGCTGTTCGCGGGCTCGTTCTTCGGGTTCCAGTTCATCACCGTGCTCTACATGCAGGACCTGCGCGGCTGGGGCGCGCTGGAGACCGGCATCGCGCTGCTGGTCATCGGCATCGACTCGGTGCTCGCGCCGACCCTCACGCCCAAGCTGGTCGACCGGTTCGGCAACCCCGTCGTGCTGTTCGCGGGCTTCGTGTCGCTGGCGCTGGCCTACTTCCTGTTCCTGGACGTCCCGGCCGACGCGAACTACTGGACCGGCATGTTCCCGACGATGCTGCTCATCGGCATCGCCTTCACCCTGGTCTACGGGCCGCTGACGATCGTCGCGGTGGAGGGCATCGCCGACGAGGAGCAGGGCCTGGCGGGCGGCATCTGGAACACCTCGTTCCAGTTCGGCGCGGCGCTCGGCCTCGCCGTGGCCGCCTCGCTGACCGCCACCGCGGGCACCGCCCTCGACGGCTACCACAAGGCGCTGCTCGTGCCGTTCGTCGCCACGCTCGTCGCGCTCGTCGTGGTGGCCACGGGCCTGCGCTCCCGCGCCTCCGCCGAGCCCGTCGCGGTGCAGACCCAGCCCACCACGGGCTGATCCCCCGCGGCTCCCCCCGACGTCGGGCCCCTCCCCGACGTCGAGCAACCGGCCCCGGTCGCCTCCCGCGACCGGGGCCGGTCGCGTTCGTGCCCGCGCGGCGGGCGAACCCGCGCCCGGCGATTCGCCCGCGATTACCCGCGCCCCACCGGGAACCCCGCGTCCGCGATTACCGCGCGATGACCACCGCAACCGCCCGATTACCGGAGGAAAAACGCCTTCCGCGCTCGCCGCACTAGGGTCGAATTCGTTGCCGTTGAACGGGAAGAGCGCCGTCGCGGCCAGTCAAGAGCCAGTGCCGATCAGGAGGCAGTAATGACGACGACCGACCTCGCTGTCGATGTCTCGACCGTTTTGGGAGCCGTCGCGGAAATCGCGCCCGCGCTGCGCGCGAACGGTCCTGACGCCGAGAGCGAGCGCCGCGTTCCCGAGAAGAGCCTGAGCCTGCTGGAGCAGGCGGGCGTCTTCCGGCTCACCACCCCCCGCCGCTTCGGCGGCCTCGAACTGCCGCTCGCCGACCAGGCCAAGGTGTTCGAGGCCGTCGCGAAGGCCGACGGCGCCACCGGCTGGGCGGCGATGATCCTCCAGGCCAGCGCGTGGATCCACACCACGCTGTCCGAGCAGGCCCAGCAGGAGATCTTCACCAAGCCCGACCTGAAGGTCTCCACCGGCTTCACCCCCACCGGCACGATCGTGCCCGCCGAGGGCGGCTGGACCGTCAACGGCACCTGGAAGTGGCTCTCCGGCGTGCACGCCGCCGAGTGGGTCACCCTCGCCGCGGTCCACGTGACCGAGGACGGCGGCCTGCCCTACGTGGTCGTGGTCCCCACCTCCGAGGTGACGATCAACGACGACTGGGACACCAGCGCCGCCGAGGGCACCGGTTCCGCCTCCGCCACGGTGGAGGACGTCTTCGTCCCGACCCACCGCTCGCTGTTCCTGCCCGAGCTGCTCGGCGCGGGCGCCGCCGACCGAGCCAACAGCGGCGCCACCGGCAGCAACTACGCCTTCCTGCCCTACATCATGGTGGGCGCGGTCGCCGCCTACATCGGCATCGCCAAGGGGGCCTACGAGACCTTCCTCGACCGGCTGCCCGGACGCGGCATCACCTACACGCCCTGGACCAACCAGAGCGAGTCGCCGCTGACCCACATCCAGGTCGCCACCGCCAAGAACCGCATCGCCGCCGCCGAGGCGCTCGCCGACCGCATCACCGCCGGCCTCCAGGCGCACGCCGACGCGGGCACCTACCCGTCGGTGGAGGAGCGCGCCCAGTCGCGCGGCGAGGTCGGCATGGCCATCCAGCTCGCGAAGGAGGCCGTGGTCGCGCTGCACGAGGCGTCGGGCGCGTCGTCGATCTCGCGGGACGTGCCGTTCCAGCGCTTCCACCGCGACATGCTCGGCCTGTCGCTGCACGCGCTGTTCCTGTTCAACACCAACATGGAGCTGCACGGCCGGGTGCTGCTGGGCCTGTCGCCCGACACCCCCTTCCTGTGACGCGGGGCAATCCCTAGGTCGTGTCCCGGAAGCGGAGCACGACCCGGCCCGCCGTCCCGCCGCCCGCGCCCCTCCGCGCGGCGGCGGGACGGGCGCGGCCCCGCCACCCCGAACCTCCCCCCGACCCGCCCGGCCCCCGCGCGCCCGCCAGGCGGGTTCCCGCGCGCGGCCACCCCGACCCCCAGAAGGGCTTGTGCGATGCCGAAGAAGACCAAGCCGATCCTCGTGCTCGGCGCCACCGGCAAGACCGGCAGCAGACTGGTCCCGCTGCTGCGCGACCGGGGCGTGCCGGTGCGCGCCGCCTCGCGCGGCGGGGAGGTCCGGTTCGACTGGGACGACGAGACCACCTGGGGCCGCGCGCTCACCGGGGTGGGCGCGGTCTACCTGGTCGACCAGCAGGACAAGCCGGGCCAGTGGGACGCCGAGACCATGATCGAGCGGTTCTACGCCCGCGCCGCCGACCTCGGCGTCACCAGGGTCGTCGCCCTGCAGGCCAGGCCCGCAGGGGCCATCGGCGGCAAGGACCTGCACGCGGGCACCGACACCGCCGAGCGCTCCGGTCTGGAGTGGACGGTCCTGCGCCCCAGCTGGTTCAACCAGAACTTCGACGAGGGCGTCCTCCTGGACGGCGTCCGCGCGGGCGAGCTGCCGCTGCCCGCAGGCGACGGCGCGGAGGCGTTCGTGGACGTGGCCGACGTCGCCGCTGTCGCCGCCGTCGCGCTCACCGAGGACGGGCACCACGGCCGGGTCTACAACCTCAGCGGCCCGGCCGCGCTCACCTTCGCCGAGGCCGTGGAGGTCATCGGGCACGCCGCGGGCCGCGAGGTCCGGTACGTGCCGGTCAGCCAGCGGGACTACGAGGCCGAGCTGGTGGGCGCGGGCGTGCCCGCCGACTACGCCACCTTCGTGGGCGACCTGGTGGCCCGCATCGACCAGGGCACCAGCAGCGCGGTCACCTTCACCGTCGAGCAGGTCACCGGGCGCGCGCCCGTCGCGTTCGCGGACTTCGCCAAGGAGGCGGCGAGCCGGGGCGTGTGGGCGGCGGCCTGAGCCGGACCGCCCGCCCGCCCCGCACGACCGGAGCACCGCCGGAAGGTGGAAAGGCCCGCCGGGGAACCGGCGGGCCTTTCCACCTTCCGCACGACGCCGAGGCCGGGGCGAGCCGACCCCGTGGGGCGCGTCGCGCGGGGGTCAGACGTCGTGCTCGACCGCCAGGGCCGCGGGCGCGGGCGCGTCGACCTGCTCGTCGTCCGCGTCGGGCGCCTCCCAGAACACGCTGCTCAGGTCGAAGCCCCGCAGCACCTGGATGCGCCACGGCTCCAGCTTGATCAGCCCGAACTTGGGGTCCTCGGGGCCGTGCCGCCAGAAGTTCGCCGGGTCGTAGCCGACACCGGGCGGGCTGCCCTTGCGGTACAGCTCCCAGATCTCCCTGCGCACCTCCTGGTCCTCCTGCACCCACTCGGCGCGGCAGTCGGCGAACACCGCGTTCTGCTTGGGGTTCCAGTAGGAGATCGTGGTGTGCGGGTTGCGGGCGAGGTGCGCGACCTTCACCGGGGTGCGGTAGGCCGCGATCCACCCGATGGGGACGCCGTCGCGCACTTCCCAGATGGGCAGCAGCACCCGTGCCCGCGGCCGGTTCCTCTTGTCCACCGTGGTCATCGTGGCGTAGACGATGTCCTGGATGTAGGCGAGGAACGGGTCCTGGAGGTCGGCGAACGACCTGACGACCTTCCTCATCGTGGCCCCCTGTGGGAGTGGCGCCGCCACGTGGCGGCGAGGTGTGCCGTCCCGGCGGCGGGCGCCGCGCGGACGGCCTTGACGGACCCGGTTCGACCGGTCCGGATCCATGGTGGCGCGGCGCGGGGGCTCGGGTAAGAACGCACTTTGAAGTTACCGAGGCACACCGCGGTGCCGTACCGGCCCGCGCGCCGACCGGGGTCGCGCGCCGCGCGGTCAGCCGACGCGCTGGAAGCGGCCCTGGTGGAACACCAGCGCCCCCTGCTCCGCGCCCGACCCGCAGCCCAGCACCCGCCCCAGGAACAGGGTGTGGTCGCCCGCGGGGTGCGCGGTCACCACCTCGCACTCCAGCCAGGCCAGCGCGCCGGTCAGCAGCGGCGCCCCGGTGAGCGGGCCCGGCGCCCAGTCGACCACGTCGAACTGGGCCGCGCCCAGCACGCGCTCGCGGTCGGCGAAGTGGCGCACGGCGGGCTCCTGGTCGGCTGCCGCCACCGACACCCCGAACCGGCCCGTCGAGGTCAGCGCCCGGTGCATGACCGCGCTGCGGGCCACGCACACGTGCACCAGCGGCGGGTCGAGCGAGACCGAGCCGAAGGCGTTCGCGGTCATCCCGTGGACGTGCTCGCCGCCGGTGGTGACCACCACGACGCCGGTGGCGAACCGGCCCATGACCGACCGCAGCTCCTTCGGGTCCACGGCCCCGGCGGGTTCCGCGGTGCCCACTCCACCGGCTGCGACGTGCGCTTGCTCGGACATGCTGTGATCCCCTCGGGTCGGCGTGGTCGCGGCGCGCGCGCCTCCTGCGATCCACAAAGGACTCAACTCGTCGGACGCGACCGACTGTAACCACGAGCGCCGCCCACCCCCTCCACCGCCGGGTAACGGGATTCTCACCGCGCCCGGCCAGAGTGGCCCGTTACCGCCCCCGACCTACCTTCGGCCCGGAAAGCAGGACGCCCCCCATTCGGTTAGCTGGTCAGGAAAGGCGGTCGGCAGCATGGACCACCCCACAGCCGGGCAGCAGGAGGTTCCCGGCGGGCCGCAGGACGCCGTCGCCGTCATCGGGATGGCGGTGCGCCTGCCGTCGGCGGACGGCCCCGACGCGTTCTGGGCGCTGCTCCGCGACGGCGTGGACGCCATCACCGACGTTCCCGCCGGGCGCTGGGAGCAGGCGTCACCCGGTGTGACCCGAGGAGGTTTCCTCGACTCGGTCGCGGAGTTCGACGCGGACTTCTTCGGCGTCTCGCCGCGCGAGGCGGCGGCGATGGACCCGCAGCAGCGCCTGGTGCTCGAACTGGCCTGGGAGGCCGTCGAGGACGCCAGGATCGTCCCCGCCGACCTGCGCGGCAGCCGCACCTCGGTGTTCGTCGGCAGCATCCGCGACGACTACGCCGCCCTGCTCTACCAGCACGGCACGTCGGCGATCACGCCGCACACCGTGACCGGCACCCACCGGGGCATCATCGCGAACCGGGTGTCCTACGCGCTGGACCTGCGCGGCCCGAGCGTCACCGTGGACGCCGCGCAGGCGTCGTCGCTGGTGGCCGTGCACCTGGCGGCGGAGGGGCTGCGCGACGGCGCGGTCGACCTGGCCATCGCGGGCGGCGTGAACCTGAACCTGCTCGGCGAGCAGACCGTCAGCCTGGAGCGCTTCGGCGCCCTGTCCCCGGACGGCCGCAGCCGCCCCCTCGACGCCGCGGCCAACGGCTACGTCCGGGGCGAGGGCGGCGCGGTGGTGCTGCTCAAGCGGCTGGACCGGGCGCTGGCCGACGGCGACCCGGTGCACGCGGTGCTGCTGGGCAGCGCCGTCAACAGCGACGGCGCCACCGAGGGCCTGACCGTGCCGGGGGAGCGGGCGCAGACCGAGGTCGTCCGCGCCGCGTTCGCCGCCGCGGGCGTGACGCCCGCGAGCGCCCAGTACGTGGAGCTGCACGGCACCGGGACCCCGGTGGGCGACCCGATCGAGGCGCGCGCGCTGGGCGCCGCGATGGCGGGCCGGGAGGACGACCCGCTGCGGGTCGGCTCCGCCAAGTCGAACGTCGGCCACCTGGAGGGCGCGGCGGGCATCGTCGGCCTGGTGAAGACCGCGCTCGCCATCCGGCACCGCAGGCTGCCCGCGACGCTGAACTTCGCGACGCCGAACCCGGAGATCCCCCTGGGGGAGCTGGGTCTGCGCGTGCACGCGGAACTCTCGGACTGGCCCCACCCCGACCGGCCGCTCGTGGCGGGCGTCAGCTCGTGGGGGATGGGCGGCACGAACGCGCACGTCGTGCTCACCGAGGCCCCGGCCCCGGTCCGCCGCCCCGCGCACCCGGACGGGGGCCGAGCCGCTGCCGGAACCCCGGCAGGGGGCGGGGTCGCGCCCGCCGCGGAGACCGAGCTGGCTGCGGAGACCGAGCTGGCTGCGGCGACCGAGCCCGCCGCTGCGGGCGGGTCTGCCGCCGGGAACGGACGCCCGAGGGCCGCCGAGGGCTTGGCGACCACCGGGAACCCGCCCGCCGCGGTGACCGGGCACATCGCGGGGAGCGCGCCCGCCGAGGCCGGGCGCAGGCAGGCCGCCGATGGGCAGGCCGACCGGGACGAGCGCGCCGCCGAGGCCACGGTCGCGGGCGACCCCGCCACCGTGCCCGAGCACGCGCCCGCCGTCGATGAGCCCGCCACCGGAACCCCCGCCGTCGCGACCGGGCGCGCGCAGGCCACCGCCGGAACCCCCGTCGCCGGAACCCCCGCCACCGCGCCCGAGCACGCGCCCGCCGCCGCGCCCCCGCCGGTCCCGGCGCCGCCCGCCGCCCACGTCCCGTGGCTGCTCTCCGGGCGCAGCCGTGCCGCCGTGCAGGCCCAGGCCGCCGCGCTGGCCGCGCACCTCACCGACGAGCGGCCCGTCGACGTGGCCCTCTCGCTCGCCACCACCAGGACCGCCTTCGAGCACCGCGCCGTCGTCGTCGGGGCCGGGCGCGCCGAGCTGGACGCCGGGCTCGCCGCCCTCGCCTCGGGCGAGGCCGCCGCCAACCTCGTGCGCGGCGAGGTCGGGGCCACCGGCGGGGTCGTGCTGGTCTTCCCCGGCCAGGGCTCGCAGTGGGCGGGCATGGCCGTCGAGCTCGCCGACTCCTCCCCGGTCTTCGCCGGGCACCTCGCCGCGTGCGGCCGGGCGCTCTCCGCGTTCACCGACTGGTCACTGGACGAGGTCCTGCGCCAGGTCGACGGCGCGCCGGGGCTGGACCGGGTGGACGTCGTGCAGCCCGCCCTGTTCGCGGTCATGGTGTCGCTGGCCCGCCTGTGGCAGCACCACGGCCTGCGCGTGGACGCGGTCATCGGCCACTCCCAGGGCGAGATCGCCGCCGCGCACGTCGCGGGCGCCCTCTCGCTCGACGACGCCGCCCGCGTCGTCTGCCTGCGCAGCAAGGCGATCCGCGCGCTCGCGGGCACCGGCGGCATGGCCGCGGTGTCCCTGCCCGCCGCCCAGGTCGCCGAGCGGATCGCCGAGCACGGCGGCCGGGTCTCGATCGCCGCCGTCAACGGCCCCGCGAACACCGTCGTCGCGGGCGACCCCGTGGCGCTGCGGGAGATCGTCGCCGACTACCAGGCGCGGGACGTGCGCGCCTCGGTCATCGCCGTCGACTACGCCTCGCACTCCGCCGACGTGGAGAGCCTGCGCGCGGAACTGCTCGAACTCCTCGAACCGGTCCGCCCGCGCCACGCCGACATCCCGTTCTACTCCACCCTGACCGGCCAGGTGCTCGACACCACCGGCATGGACGCGTCCTACTGGTTCCGGAACCTGCGCCACACGGTGAACTTCCACGACACCGTCCGCCTGCTCCTGTCCGACGGCCACCGCGCGTTCGTCGAGACCAGCCCGCACCCGGTGCTCACCCACGCCGTCAAGTCGACGATCGAGGCCGAGGGCGTGGCGGGCGCCACCGCGCTCGGCTCGCTGCGCCGCGACGACGGCGGCCCCCGCCGCTTCCTGCTCGCGCTGGGCGCGGCGCACGCGCACGGCATCGCCCTGGACTGGACCGGACCGCTCACCGACGCCCCGCAGCTCGTCGACCTGCCCACCTACGCCTTCCAGCGCAAGCACTTCTGGTTCTCCGGCGACGGCGTGGTCACCCGCGCCGCCACCCCCGCGAGCGCGAACGCCCCCGCGCCGCAGGACGAGCGCACCGGCGCGCTGCGCGCCCGCCTCACCGGCCTGTCCGACCGCGAGCGGCTGCGCGTGCTGGTCGACCTGGTGCGCGCCAACGCCGCCCCGGTGCTCGGCTTCGACGGGCCGGCCGAGGTCGCCGAGGGCCGCACGTTCAAGGACCTCGGCATGGACTCGGTCACCGCCGTCGAGTTCCGCGACCAGCTCGGCGCGGCCACCGGCCTGGCCCTGCCCGCCGCGCTGACCTTCAACCAGCCCACCCCGCGCGCGCTCGCCGAGCACCTCGACCGCGAGCTGGGCGGCGCCGCCGCCGAGCTGGTCGTGGACGGCGCGACGCCCACCTCCGACGACCCGATCGCCGTGGTCGGCATGGCCTGCCGCTTCCCTGGCGGAGTGCGCTCCCCGGAGCAGCTGTGGGAGCTGGTGCGCGACGGCGTGGACGCCATCTCCGAGTTCCCGGACAACCGGGGCTGGGACACCGAGGCGCTGCACGACCCCGACCCGGACAAGCGCGGCTCCACCAACGCCCGCTACGGCGGTTTCCTGCACGACGCCGACGAGTTCGACGCCGCGTTCTTCGGCATCAGCCCCCGCGAGGCCACCGCCATGGACCCGCAGCAGCGGCTGCTGCTGGAGGTCGCGTGGGAGGCGTTCGAGCGGGCGGGCATCGACCCGGCCGCGCTGCGCGGCACCGACGCGGGCGTGTTCGTCGGCGCGATGGCCCAGGACTACGGCCCGCGCCTGCACCAGGGCGCCGAGGGCCACGACGGCTACCTGCTCACCGGCAACCAGCTCAGCGTCGCCTCCGGCCGCCTCGCCTACACCTTCGGCCTCGAGGGGCCCGCGCTGACGATCGACACGGCGTGCTCGTCGTCGCTGGTGGCGATCCACCTGGCCAGCCAGGCGCTCGCCAGGGGAGAGGCCTCCCTCGCCCTCGCGGGCGGCGTCACGGTCATGTCCACGCCCGGCATCTTCGTCGAGTTCTCCCGCCAGCGGGGGCTGTCGGCCGACGGGCGCTGCAAGGCGTTCTCGGCCGACGCGGACGGCACGGGGTGGTCGGAGGGCGCGGGTCTGCTGGTGCTGGAGCGGTTGTCGGACGCGCGGCGCAACGGGCACCCGGTGCTGGCGGTGGTGCGCGGCACGGCGGTGAACCAGGACGGGGCGTCGAACGGCCTGACCGCGCCCAACGGTCCCTCGCAGGAGCGGGTCATCCGGCGGGCGCTGGGGGCGGCGGGCCTGCGTCCGTCCGATGTGGACCTGGTGGAGGCGCACGGCACGGGCACCTCCCTCGGCGACCCGATCGAGGCCCAAGCGCTGCTGGCCACCTACGGCCAGGACCGGGAGACCCCGCTGTACCTGGGGTCCCTCAAGTCCAACATCGGCCACACCCAGGCCGCCGCGGGCGTCGCGGGCGTCATCAAGTCCATCGAGGCCATCCGCAACGGGATCGTGCCCAGGACGCTGCACGCCGACGAGCCCACCCCGCACGTCGACTGGGACGCGGGCGCGGTGCGCCTGGCCACCGACAGCGCCCCGTGGCCCGACACCGACCGGCCGCGCCGCGCCGGAATCTCCTCGTTCGGCATCTCCGGCACCAACGCGCACGTCATCGTCGAGCAGGCCGAACCGGCCGACACCCCCGCCGCGCCAGCGGAACCCGACACCACGACCGGCCCGCTGCCGTGGGTGCTCTCCGGCCGGGGCGCGGGCTCGCTCGCCGCGCAGGCCGAACGCCTCCTGGGGTTCGCCACCTCCACCGGGCACACCACCGCCGACGTCGGCTGGTCCCTGGCCGCCACCAGGACCGCGCTCGACCACCGGGCCGTCGTGTGGGGCGAGGACCGCCAGGACCTCCTCGCGGCGCTCGCCGCCGTCGCGCGCGGCGAGAGCGGCCCCACCGCCGTCACCGGCCAGGCCGCCCCGACCCGCACCGCGTTCCTGTTCACCGGCCAGGGCGCGCAGCGCGCCCGCATGGGCCTCGCCCTCGCCGAGGCGTCCCCGGTCTACGCGGCGGCGTTCGCCGAGGTGTGCGCCGCGCTCGACCCGCACCTGGACCGCCCGCTGCGCGAGGTCGTCGAGAGCGGCGACGGCCTGGACGAGACCGGTTTCACCCAGCCCGCGCTGTTCGCCGTCGAGGTGGCGCTGTTCCGGCTCCTCGCCGACCACGGCGTGCGCCCGGACTTCCTGGTGGGCCACTCCATCGGCGAGCTCGCCGCCGCGCACGTCGCGGGCGTGTTCTCCCTGGACGACGCGGCCCGCCTGGTCGTCGCGCGCGGCAGGCTCATGCAGCGACTCCCGCGCGACGGCGTCATGATCGCCGTGGAGGCCACCGAGGACGAGGTGCTCGCCGAACTGGCCGGGCACGGCGACCGGGTGGGCGTCGCGGGCGTCAACGGCCCCACCGCGCTGGTCGTCGCGGGCGAGACCGAGGCCGCCACCGCGGTCGCCGAGGCGCTCGCCGCGCGCGGCAGGCGCACCAAGCGGCTCGAGGTCAGCCACGCCTTCCACTCGCCGCTCATCGAGCCGATGCTCGCCGAGTTCGCCGAGGTCGCGGCCACCGTCGCCTACTCGGCCCCGCGCGTGCCCCTGGTCTCCACCGTCACCGGCCGCCTCGCCGACCCCGCCGAGCTGGCTGCCCCGGACTACTGGGTCGGCCAGGCCCGCGCCGCCGTGCGCTTCTCCGACGCGGTCGGCGCCCTGCTCGACGAGGGCGTCACCGCGCTCGTCGAACTGGGCCCCACGGCCGTGCTGTCCGCGCTGGTCCCCGCCATCGCCGCCGAGGCGGGCGTCGACGTGGTCGCCGCGCCGCTGCTGCGCGCCGACCGCGACGAGCCCCGCTCGGTGCTGTCCGCGCTGGCCGCCCTGTTCGTCGCGGGCGCCGACGTCGACTGGACCACCCCCTACCGGGGTGGCCGGGCGCGCCGCGTCGACCTGCCCACCTACGCGTTCCGCCCGCAGCGGTTCTGGCTCGACGCCCCCACCGGCGGTGACGTCACCGGGGTGGGCCTGGCCCCCGCCGGGCACCCGCTGCTGGGCGCGGCCGTCGACCTGGCGGGCGGCAGGCTCGTGCTCACCGGCAGGCTCGCCGCCACCAGCCACCCGTGGCTGGCCGACCACGCCATCGCCGGGGCCACCGTGCTGCCCGGCACCGCCTACCTGGAGCTGGCCCTGTGGGCGGGCGGCCGGGTCGGCGCGGACCACGTCGACGAGCTGACGCTGGCCGCGCCGCTGGTGCTGGCCGAGCGCGGCGGCACCCTCGTCCAGGTCGTCGTGGACGCCCCCGACGCCGACGGGTCCCGCGCGCTGCGCGTGCACGCCCGCCGCGACCGCGACGGCGCCGAGTGGGTCGAGCACGCCACCGGGACCCTCACCCCCACCCCGCCCGCGGCCGACACCGACACCGACCTCGGCGCCTGGCCGCCGAACGCCACCGAGCTCGACCTGACCGACGCCTACGCCCGGCTCGCCGAGCGCGGCTACGGCTACGGCCCGGTCTTCCGCGGCCTGGAACGCGCCTGGCGCGCGGGCGACGACCTGTTCGCCGAGGTCGCCCTCCCCGCCGACCAGTGGCCCGCCGCGGCCTCGTTCACGCTGCACCCGGCGCTGCTCGACGCCGCGCTGCACCCGCTGCTGCCCGGCGTCGCCGACGACGGCGGCACCACCGTCCTGCCGTTCGCCTGGTCCGGCGTCACCGCGCACGCCGAGGGCGCCAGGTCGCTGCGCCTGCGCCACCGGGTCACCCGGCCCGACCAGGACACCCTCGTGGTGTCCGTGACCGCCGCCGACACCTCGGGCGCGCCGGTCCTGACCGCCCGCTCGCTGGTGCTGCGCCCGGTGTCCCGCGCGGCGCTGCGCGACAGCGGCGGCGCCGCCCTGCTGCGCCCGGAGTGGCGGCCCGCCCAGACCGGCGAGCCCGTGCCGTGGTCGGCGGTCGGCGCGGACGGCTTCGTGGACGTGTTCGCCCTGCCCGGCGACGCCAACCCCACCCGCGCCTACTACGACCTGCCCGACCTGGCCCAGGCGCTCGGCGGCGACGACGTGCCGCGCCACGCGGTCGTCCTGCTGCCCGAACCGGACGGCGACCCGGCGCGCGCCGCCCACGCCACCACCCGCGCCGCGCTGGAGCTGCTCCAGGTGTGGCTGGCCGACCCGAGGCTCCAGGACACCGCGCTGGCCGTGGTGACCACCGGCGGCGGAGGGGCGCGCCCCGACGAGTCCCCGCACCACGCGGGCGTCTGGGGCCTGCTGCGCAGCGCCCAGTCCGAGCAGCCCGGCCGGTTCCTCCTCGTCGACCACGACGGGACCGCCGAGTCGTGGGCCGCGCTGCCCTCGGCGCTGGGCACGGGGGAGCCGCAGCTGGCGCTGCGCGCCGGAGAGGTCCTCGTGCCCCGCCTGGTCGCGGCCGAGCCCGAGCGGGCCGCCGCCGTCGCGTGGGACGCGGGCACGGTCCTGATCACCGGCGGCACCGGGGCGCTCGGCGCGCTCGCCGCCAGGCACCTGGTGCGCGAGCACGGCGTCCGCGACCTGCTGCTGCTCAGCCGCCGGGGCCCCGACGCGCCCGGCGCGGCCGACCTGGTCGCCGAGCTGACCGCCGAGGGCGCGCGCGTCACCGTCACCGCCGTCGCCGCCCAGGACCGCGCGGCGCTCGCCGACGCCCTGCGCGGCCACGACGTGCGCGTCGCGCTGCACACGGCGGGCGTCGTCGACGACGGCGTCGTCACCTCGCTCGACGCGCGCGGCCTGACCACCGCGCTCACCCCGAAGGTCGACGCGGCCTGGAACCTGCACGAGCTGCTCGGCGACCGCGCGGCGCTCGTCCTGTACTCGTCGGTCGCGGGCGTCCTGGGCAACCCCGGCCAGGGCAACTACGCGGCGGGCAACGCGTTCCTGGACGCGCTGGCCCGCCACCGCGCCCACCTCGGCCTGCCCGCCACCTCGATCGCCTGGGGCCTGTGGGCCGACAGCAGCGGCATCACCGGCGCGCTCACCGACACCGACCGCACCCGCCTGGCCCGCAACGGCGTCCTGCCGCTGACCGGCGAGGCCGGGCTCGCCCTGCTCGACGCGGCCACCGCCTCCGGCCTGCCCGAGGTGACCGCCGCCGCGCTCGACCACGCGGCGCTGCGCGCGCTCGGCGAGCGGCTGCCCGCCGTGCTGCGCGGCCTGATCACCCCGGCCGCCACCCGCCGCGCCGCGGCCGGGGAGGCCGAGCCGTCCGCGGGCGGCGGGTCCGCGCTGGAGCGCCGCCTGGCCGGGCTGTCCGAGCGGGAGCGCGACACGGCCGTCGCCGAGCTGGTCAGGGCCACCGTCGCGCAGGTCCTCGGCCACGCCGACGGCTCCCGCGTCGAGATGGCCGCCGCGTTCAAGGAGCTGGGCTTCGACTCGCTGACCGCCGTCGAGCTGCGCAACCACCTGCACACCGCCACCGGGCTGCGGCTGCCGAGCACGCTCGTGTTCGACTACCCGTCGCCCTCGGCGGTCGCGGGCTACCTGTCCGCGCAGGTCTCCGGCCCCGCCGCGCCCGACGAGACCCGGCAGGACCGGGTCGCCGCCGCCACCGAGGACGACCCGATCGCGATCGTCGGCATGGCCTGCCGCTTCCCCGGCGGGGTGCGCTCCCCGGAGCAGCTGTGGGAGCTGGTGCGCGACGAGGTCGACGCGGTCGGCGACTTCCCCACCGACCGGGGCTGGGACACCGACGCCCTCTACGACCCGGACCCGGACCGGGCGGGCCGCACCTACACGCGCAGCGGCGGTTTCCTGCACGACGCCTACGACTTCGACCCGGAGTTCTTCGGCATGTCCCCGCGCGAGGCGCTGGCCACCGACCCGCAGCAGCGGCTGCTGCTGGAGGTCGCGTGGGAGGCGTTCGAGCGGGCGGGCATCGACCCGGCCGCGCTGCGCGGCAGCAGCACCGGCGTGTTCGCGGGCGTCATGTACACCGACTACACCGAGCAGTCCGGTCAGCTCCCGGCCGAGCTGGAGGGCTACCTGGCCAGCGGCACGGCGGGCAGCGTCGCGTCCGGCCGCCTCGCCTACACCTTCGGCCTCGAGGGCCCCGCGCTGACGATCGACACCGCGTGCTCGTCGTCGCTGGTCGCGATCCACCTGGCCGGGCAGGCGCTGCGCTCCGGCGAGGCCGACCTGGCGCTCGCGGGCGGCGTCACGGTCATGTCCACGCCCAACCCGTTCATCGAGTTCTCCCGCCAGCGCGGGCTGTCGGCCGACGGCCGCTGCAAGGCGTTCTCGGCCGACGCGGACGGCACGGGGTGGTCGGAGGGCGCGGGTCTGCTGGTGCTGGAGCGGTTGTCGGACGCCCGGCGCAACGGGCACCCGGTGCTGGCGGTGGTGCGCGGCACGGCGGTGAACCAGGACGGGGCGTCGAACGGCCTGACCGCGCCCAACGGTCCCTCGCAGGAGCGGGTCATCCGGCGGGCGCTGGGAGCGGCGGGCCTGCGTCCGTCCGATGTGGACCTGGTGGAGGCGCACGGCACCGGAACCTCCCTCGGCGACCCGATCGAGGCCCAAGCCCTGCTGGCCACCTACGGCCAGGACCGGGAGACCCCGCTGTACCTGGGGTCCCTCAAGTCCAACATCGGCCACACCCAGGCCGCCGCGGGCGTCGCGGGCGTCATCAAGTCCGTCCAGGCCATCCACAACGGCCTGATGCCCAAGACCCTGCACGTCACCGAGCCGTCCCCGCACGTCTACTGGGACGCGGGCGCGGTGACCCTGCTGACCGAGGCCACCCCGTGGCCCGACGCGCGCAGGCCTCGCCGCGCGGGAATCTCCTCGTTCGGCATCTCCGGCACCAACGCGCACGTCATCGTCGAGCAGGCGCCCGAGCACGGGCAGCCGGGGGAGGGCGGCGCGGACCCGGTCGTGCCGTGGCTGCTGTCCGCCAAGACCCCCGCCGCGCTCAAGGCCCAGGCCGACGCGCTCGCGGCCTTCCTCGCCGAGCACCCCGACACCCGCCCCGCCGACGTCGCGCTCACCCTGGCCACCCGGCGCGCCACCCACGAGCGGCACGCCGTCCTCGTCGGCTCCGACGCCGACGACCTGCGCGCCCGCCTCACCGCGCTCGACCCGGCCGCGTCCGGCCGCACCACCGGCGCGGGCAGGCTCGCCGCGCTGTTCACCGGCCAAGGCGCCCAGCGCGTCGGCATGGGCATCGACCTCGCCCACGCCCACCCCGCCTACGAGGCCGCGTTCGACGAGGTGTGCGCCGCGCTCGACCCGCACCTGGGCCGCTCGCTGCGCGAGGCCGTCACCACCGGCGAGGCGCTCGACGAGACCTGGCTGACCCAACCCGCGCTGTTCGCCGTCGAGGTCGCCCTGTTCCGGCTGTGGCAGTCCTGGGGCGTGCGCTTCGACTTCCTGGCGGGGCACTCCATCGGCGAGCTCGCCGCGGCCCACGTCGCGGGCGTGTTCTCCCTGGACGACGCGGCCCGCCTGGTCGCCGCGCGCGGCAGGCTCATGCACCAGCTGCCCGCGACCGGCGCCATGGTCGCCGTGGAGGCCACCGAGGAGGAGGTCCGCGCGAAGCTGGCAGGCCAGCCGGGGCTGGTCGACATCGCCGCCGTCAACGGGCCGCGCGCCGTCGTCCTCGCGGGCGAGGAGCAGGCCACCCTGGCAGCCGCCGAGCCGTGGCGCGCCCTCGGCAGGCGCACCCGCAGGCTCAACGTCAGCCACGCCTTCCACTCCCCGCTCGTGGAGCCGGTCCTCGACGCGTTCGCCGAGGTCGCCGCCACCGTCACCTACCACCGGCCGACCACCCCGATCGTCTCCACCCTCACCGGCGCCGCCGACGCGCCGGTGGACACCCCCGACCACTGGGTGCGGCACGTGCGCGGCGCCGTCCGGTTCGCCCCCGCCACCACCGCGCTGGTCGCGCTCGGCGCCACCACGTTCCTGGAGGTCGGGCCGGACACCGTGCTCGCCACCATGGCCGAGCAGGTGCTCGACGCGCTGCCCGAGCGGCGCGACCGGGCCGCCCTCGCCTCCACCCGCCGCGACCGCCCCGAGGTCGACACCACCGCCGAGACCCTGGCGCTGCTGCACACCAGGGGAGTGGCCGTCGACTGGGCCGCGTTCCTCGACGGCTCCGGGGCCAGGCACGTCGACCTGCCCACCTACGGCTTCCAGCGCGACCGGTACGCGCTCGTCGTCGCCCCCGGCGCGGGCCGGACCGCCGCCGCCCCCGACTGGGAGGAGATCCACCCGACCCGGCCCGCCGAGCCGAGGTCCCTCGTCGTGCTCGACCTGGACCACGGCGCGGCCGACCTGCCCGGCCTGCCGGTCGTCACCACCGCCGCCGACGTGCCCGCCGACGCCGACGCGGTGCTGCTGCCGCTGGCCGTGCACCTCGCCGCCGACCCGGCGGACACCCCCGAGGCCCGCTACGCCCGCACCAGGGGCACCCTGGACCTGGTGCGGGGCTGGGACGGCCCCCGGCTCGTCGTCACCACCACCGGGATCGCCCCGGCGCTGGGCGGCGACCGGGCGGGCGAGGACGCCAGGCTCGCCTGGAACCTGCTGCGCGCCGCCGCCGAGCACAACGGGCGGGTCCTGCTGGTCGACCTGGACACCGACCGGCCCGACCCCGACGTGCTCGCGGCCCTGCTCGCGGCGGGCGTCCCGCTGGCCGCCGCGCGCGGCGACCGGCTCCTGGTCCCGCCCCGCGAGGGCGCGCCCACCGCCGAGCCGGTCACCTCGCGGCTGCTCGCCGACCTCGCCGCCGCGCCCGCCGCCAAGCACCGGACGATCCTGCTGGCGGCCGTGCTCGCCGAGGTCGCCTCGGTGCTGCACCGCGACGACGCCGACGGCATCGAGGAGGACCGGGCCCTCCAGGAGCTCGGCTTCGACTCGCTCACCTCGGTCGACCTGCGCAACCGGCTCAACGCCGCCACCGGCGCGGCGCTGCCCGCCACCGCCGTCTTCGACCACCCGACCCCGGCCGCCCTCGCCGACCACCTGCTCGGGCTGCTCGCGCCCGGCGGGCCGGAACCCGCCGCGCCGCTGCACGCCGAGCTGGACCGGCTGGAGTCGCTGCTCGCCACCGCCCCGCGCGGCGGCGACGGCGCCGAGTCGACCGCCGAGGTCGCCGACCGGCTGCGCGCCATCCTCGCGCGGCTCACCGAACCCACCGCCGCCGCGAACACCCCTGGCGAGGACCCGGTGGGGCAGCTGGCGGAAGCCACCGCGGACGACCTGTTCGCGTTCATCGACAACGAGCTGGGCCGCACCGCGGGCTGACCGCCCGACACCGACGACGCACGTGCCAAGGAGGGCGGGAACCCGCATGTCCCAGGACAAGGAAGACAAGCTCGTCGAGTACCTGAAGTGGGTCAGCGCCGACCTGAAGAAGACCAAGCAGCGCCTCGCCGAGCTGGAGTCGGGCAAGCGCGAGCCGGTCGCCATCGTCGGCATGGCCTGCCGCTTCCCCGGCGGCGTGTCCTCACCCGAGGACCTGTGGCGGCTGGTCGCCGACGGCCGGGACGCCATCGCGCCCTTCCCCGACGACCGGGGCTGGGACACCGACGGCATCTACGACCCCGAACCGGGCCTGCCCGGCAAGTCCTACTCGCGGCACAGCGGGTTCATCGCGGACGCCACCACGTTCGACGCCGAGTTCTTCGGCATCAGCCCCCGCGAGGCCACCGCCATGGACCCCCAGCAGCGGGTCCTGCTGGAGGTCGCCTGGGAGGCGCTCGAACGCGCCCACCTCGACCCGGCCGCGCTCAGGGGCAGCCGCACCGGCGTGTTCGCGGGCATCGTCGCCCAGAGCTACCTGGGGCTCAGCGGCCCCACCGACCTGGAGGGCTACCTCACCACCGGCGGGCTCGGCAGCGTCGCCTCCGGCCGGGTGTCCTACTCGCTCGGGCTGGAGGGGCCCGCGGTGTCGGTCGACACCGCGTGCTCGTCCTCGCTGGTCGCGCTGCACCTGGCCGCCCAGTCGCTGCGCCAGGGCGAGTCCACCCTCGCGCTGGCGGGAGGCACCACCGTCTACGGCACGCCGTCGGCGTTCGTGGACTTCTCCCGCCAGCGCGGCCTCGCCCCCGACGGGCGCTGCAAGTCGTTCGCCGAGGCCGCCGACGGCACCACCTGGTCCGAGGGCGTCGGCGTGGTCGTGCTGGAACTGCTGTCCGAGGCCCGCCGCAACGGCCACGAGGTCCTCGCGGTGCTGCGCGGCTCCGCCGTCAACCAGGACGGGGCCTCCAACGGCCTCACCGCACCCAACGGGCCCTCGCAGCAGCGCGTCATCCGCGCCGCACTGGCCGACGCCCGGCTCACCGCCGCCGACGTCGACCTGATCGAGGCCCACGGCACCGGGACCCGCCTGGGCGACCCGATCGAGGCACAGGCGCTGCTCGCCACCTACGGGCAGAACCGCGCCCGACCCGCGTGGCTGGGCTCGCTCAAGTCCAACATCGGCCACACCGTCGCCGCGGCGGGCGTGGCGGGCGTCATCAAGTCCGTGCTGGCCATCCGGCACGGCGTGCTGCCCGCGACCCTGCACGTCGACCGGCCCACCCCGGTGGTGGACTGGTCGGCGGGGCAGGTCAGGCTGCTCACCGAGCAGCGCGACTGGCCGGAGACCGACGGCCCCCGCCGCGCCGCGGTCTCCGCGTTCGGCGTGAGCGGCACCAACGCGCACGTGATCCTGGAGCAGGCCCCGCCGCCCGCCGAGACCGCCCCGACCGACCCGCAGCCGCCGCTGCCCGCGCACGCCCTGCCGCTGTCGGCCCGCTCCGAGCGGGCCCTGTCCGCGCAGGCCGACCGGCTGCTGCGCTGGTGGGCCGACCACCCCGACGCCGACCCGGCCGCCGTGGCCGCGGCCGCCGCCACCACCCGCTCCGCCCTGTCCCACCGGGCCGTCGTCCTCGGCGGGAGCCGCGCCGACCTGGAGCAGGGCCTGACCGCGCTCGCCGAACGGGGCACCGCGGCGGGCGAGTCCGCCTCCGTCGTCACCGGTTCGCCGGCCGCGGGCAAGACCGCGTTCCTGTTCACCGGCCAGGGCGCCCAGCGCCCCGGCATGGGCCTGCGCGCCGCCGCCGCGTTCCCGGCGTTCGCCGAGGCGCTCGCCGACGTCGAGCGGGCGCTGGCCCCGCACGGCGGGACGCCGCTGCGGGAGCTGCTGGCCGACCCCGACGCCGAGGCGCTGCGCGACACCGGCAACGCCCAGCCCGCCCTGTTCGCGATCGAGGTCGCCCTGTTCCGGCTGCTGGAGTCCTGGGGCGTGCGCCCCGACCTGCTCGCCGGGCACTCCATCGGCGAGATCGCCGCCGCCCACGTCTCCGGCGTGCTCTCGCTCGACGACGCGGCGACCCTGGTCAGCGCCCGCGCCCGGCTCATGTCCGCGCTGCCCGCGGGCGGCGGGATGCTCGCGGTGCGCGCCTCCGAGGAGGAGGTGCTGCCGCTGCTGGCCGGTCGCGAGGACGTGCTCGGGATCGCCGCCGTCAACGGCCCCGCCTCCGTCGTGCTCTCCGGTGCGGCCGACGCGCTCGACGAGGCCGCCGCCCGGCTGACCGCCGCCGGGCGCTCGGTCAAGGCGCTGTCGGTCAGCCACGCCTTCCACTCGCCGCTGATGAGGCCCGTGCTCGACGAGTTCGCCGAGGTCGTCGCCACCCTGAAGTACCGCGAGCCCACCATCCCGGTGGTCTCCACCGCCACCGGCGACCTCGTCACCGCCGAGCTGACCGACCCCGGCCACTGGGTGCGGCACGTCACCGGCGCGGTGCGGTTCGCCGACGCCGCGCGCGCGCTGCGCGAGCTGGGCGCCACCACCTTCGCCGAGCTGGGCCCCGGCGAGGTGCTCAGCGCCCTCGTGCAGGAGGCGCTGGACGCGAACGCCGCGGTTCTGGCCGTGCCGCTGCTGCGCCAGGCCGACACCGAGGCCGACGGCGTCGTCCGCGCCGTCGCCCGCCTGCACACCAGGGGCACGGCGGTCGACTGGGCCGCGTTCCTCGGCGGCGCGCACCCCGCGCTCGACCTGCCCACCTACGCCTTCCAGCGCACCCGGTTCTGGCTGGAGCACGAGGAGTCCCGCGCCGACCTGTCCTCGGTCGGCCTCACCCCGGTCGACCACCCGCTGCTCGGCGCGGCCGTCCCGGTCGCGGGCTCCGACGCGCTCGTGGTCACCAGCCACGTCTCGGTGCGCAGCCACCCGTGGCTGGCCGGGCCCGCCGTCGACGGGGTCCTGGCCCTGCCCGGCGCGGTGCTCGTCGAGCTGGCCGGGCGCGCGGGCGACGAGCTGGGCTGCACGCTGCTGCGGGAGCTGGTGGTGCCGCGACCGCCCGCGCTGCCGGTCGACGGCGGCCTGGCCATCCAGCTGGTCCTCGGCGCGGCCGACCCCGACGGCGTCCGCTCCCTGCTCGTGCACACCCGCCCCGACGACGACCCCGAGGCGGAGTGGGAGTTCGCCGCCAGCGGCTCGCTGTCCGCCGACCACGCCGCCCCGACCCACGCCGCCCCGACCCACGCCGACCGGACCCGCGCCGTCCCGACCCGCGCCGTCCCGACCCACGCCGACCCGCCGGAGCACACCCACGGCGACGCCTTCCCGGTGGCGCTGCCCGAGGGCTCGGCCGCCGACGCCGCCGCCTACAACCTGCACCCGGCCCTGCTCGCCGAGGCCGTGCGCGCCGCCACCGGCGGCCGGGTCCCCACCCGCTGGAGCGGGGTGCGCCTGCACGCGGTCGGCGCGACCTCGGTCGTCGTCCGCGCGGACCTGGACGGCGACCGGCTCGCGCTGCGGCTCTCCGACCTGGCGGGCGGCCCCGTCGCCACCGTCGACGAGATCACCCTCCACGCGGGCGACCCCCTCACCCCCGACCGCACCGCCGCCGCCCGCAGGGCGCTGTTCGACGTGGTCTGGAAGCCGCTGCCCGTCCCGCCGCCGACCACCCGCACCACGGCCGTGCTCGACACCGGCCGAGGTCTGCCCGACCTGCCCGGCGCGACCGTCGTCCGCACCCCGGCCGACGCCCCGGACGCCGACCTGCTCGTCGCCCCGTTCCTGACCGGGGCCACCGACACCGACGTCCCCGACCGGGTGCTCGCCGACGCCACCGCCGCCCTGGACCTGGTCCGCGACTGGCTCGCCCAGCCCCGACCCACCGCCTCCCGGCTCGTCGTGCTCACCTCCGGCGCCACCGACGCGCACGCCCTCACCAGCCCGCACACCGCCCCCCTGTGGGGCCTGCTCAAGTCCGCCCAGGCCGAGAACCCCGACCGCCTCACCCTCGTCGACGTCGCCGAGGACTGGGACCCCGCCCTGCTGCCCGCCGCCGTCGCCACCGGCGAGCCGCTGCTCGCGCTCGGCGCGGACGTCCGCGCGCCCCGCCTGCGCCGCGCCCCCACCGCGATCGCCGACCACTCCTGGCGGCGCCGGGCGCGCGGCGGCTCCGTCCTCGTCACCGGCGGCACCGGCGCGCTCGGCGCCCTGTTCGCCCGCCACCTCGTCACCGCCCACGGCGCGGCCCGCGTCGTCCTGGTCAGCCGCAGCGGCCCCGCCGCCCCCGGCGCGGGCGAGCTGTGCGCGGACCTGCGCCGCGCGGGCGCCGCGGTGGAGGTGCTCGCCGCCGACACCACCGACCCGGCCGCGCTGGCCGAGGTGCTGCGCGACCGGCGGGTCGACCTCGTCCTGCACACCGCGGGCGTCCTGGACGACACCGCGCTGCAAACCCTCACCCCCGAGCGCCTCGCGGCCGTGCTGCGCCCCAAGGTGCACACCGCCTGGCACCTGCACCGGCTGCTCCCCGACGCCCACCACGTCCACTTCTCCTCCATCGCCGCCACCACCGGCGGCCCCGGCCAGGCCAACTACGCCGCCGCCAACACGTTCCTGGACGCGCTCGCCCACCTGCGCGCCGACCGGGGCGCGCCCACCACCTCGATCGCCTGGGGCCTGTGGGCCATGCCCACCGGCATGGGCGGCGCGCTCTCCGAGGTCGACCTGGCCCGCATCGCCCGCGCAGGCTTCCGCCCCGTCACCCCCGACCGGGGCCCGGCGCTGCTCGACGCGGCCCTCGACAGCGGCCTGCCCGCCGTCGTCGCCACCCCGCTCGACATCACCGCCATCCGCGCCTCCGGCACGCCCCAACCCCTGTTCGCGGACCTGGTGCGCACCCCGCTGCGCCGCAGGGCCGTCAACACCGACACCTCCGCCGCCCCCGACCCGCTCGCCGAACCCGACCCCGCCCGCAGGCGCGCCCTGCTGCTCGACCTGGTCGGCGCCGAGGTCGCGGCCGTCCTCGGCCTGCCCGCCCCGCCCGAGCCGCACCGCCCGTTCCCCGAGCTGGGCTTCGACTCGCTCACCTCGGTCGAGCTGCGCAACCGGCTCGCCGCGACCCTCGGCTCGCCCCTGCCCGCCTCGCTCGTGTTCGACCACCCCACCCCCGACGCGGTCGCCGACTTCCTGCGCGACCTCGGCGCCCCGCAGGCGCCCGCCCGCGCCGAGGTCGACTTCGCGCGGGAGGCGCTGCTGGCCGACGACGTCGTCCCCGCCGCCACCACCGCGACCCACGCCGCCGACCCCGACGAGGTGCTGCTCACCGGGGCCACCGGGTTCCTGGGCGCGTTCCTGCTCAGGGACGTGCTGCGCACCACGCGGGCCCGCGTGCACGCCGTCGTGCGCGCCCCCGACGCCGCCGCCGGGCTCGCCAGGATCGCCGAGAACCTGCGCTGGTACCGGCTCGACGACGAGGTCGACCTGTCCAGGGTCGTCGTGCACCCCGGCGACCTCGGCCTGCCCGGCCTCGGGCTGCCCGAGGAGGTGCGCGACCTGCTGGCCCGCACCGCCGACGTGGTGTTCCACGCGGGCGCCGAGGTCAACTGGCTCCAGCCCTACCAGGCGCTGCGCCCGGTGAACGTCGCGGGCACCGAGGAGGTGCTGCGCCTGGCCGCGGCCCACCGCACGGTGCCCGTGCACTTCGTGTCCTCCACGGGCGTGTTCGACCAGCCCGTCACCCCCGGCGTGCCGCTGACCACCGACGACATCCCCGGACCGCCCGAGGTGCTGTCCAACGGCTACCGCCAGTCCAAGTGGGTGGCCGAGCGCATGATCGACCAGGCCCGCGAGCGCGGCCTGCCCGTGTCGGTGTACCGGGTCGACGTGGTCTCCGGCGACCAGGTCAACGGCGCCTGCCAGACCAGGGACTTCGTGTGGCTGGGCCTGAAGGGCATCCTGCGCAGCGGAGCCGTCCCCGAGGGCCTGGAAGGCCGGTTCCACCTGGTGCCGGTCGACTACGCCAGCGCCGCCATCACCCACCTGGCCACCAGGCCGGAGGCGGCGGGCCGCACCTTCCACGTCTCCAACCCCGCCCCGATCACCTACCGGGACATGATCGGCCACCTCAGGTCGCTCGGCCACGAGCTGGAGGAGCTGCCCCCGGCCGAGTGGAGCGCGCGGGTGCGCGCCGACCGGGACAACGCCCTGCAACCGCTGCTCGACTCGTTCGAGGCCATCGCCGCCGCGGGCGAGGGCGCCTACCCGGACTTCGACGTCACCGGGACCGACGAGGCGCTGCGCGACGCGGGCCTGACCTGCCCGCCGATGACCGGCGAGCTGTTCACCAGGTACGTGCGCTTCTTCACCGACGCGGGCTACTTCCCCCGCGCGGGCGCGGACAGCCTGAACTAGCCGCACGACTCCCGCCCCGGCCGGGTCGCCCGACCCGGCCGGGGCGGGGCGCGGACCGAGCAAGCCGACGAGGAGCCAGTGATGACCGAACCGCTGATGGTGCACGACATCCCCACCGACGACCTGACCAGGCAGACCGATCTGTTCCTGCGGGCCTTCAACTCCTGGGACCACGACACGATCGAGCGCATGTACAGCCCCGACGCGGTGTCGGTGTGGAAGCCGGGCGAGGAACCGGTCGGCGGCGACGCCAGGAGAGCCAACGTCGCCGAGTTCCTCTCCTGGCGGGTGCCGATGCGGGCCCGCACCAAGGGGATCTACGTCAACGGCGACACGGCCCTGCTCATCGTCGACTGGGAGATCAGGGGCACCTCGGTCACCGGTGAGCGGATCGACCTGGGCGGGACCGGCACGGACGTGCTGCGCCGGGGCAGGGACGGCCGCTGGCGCTACATCATCGACAACGCCTACGGCGGCGCGGACGACTGAGCCCCGCGGCCGGGCGGGAGCACCGGGAAGGGGCGGGACGGCGCACGGCCGTCCCGCCCCTTCCGCGTGCGCTCAGTACCGCTTGCCCTCCGGCAGCGCGTACCGGTTGAACATCAGGTCCCGCAGCACGTCGTCGCCGCCCTCGACGATCGAGATGTAGCGCATGTCCCGCACCAGCTTCCCGATCAGCGACTCGCCGGTGTAGCCCAGCGCCCCGAACATCTCCGACCCGGTCGTCGCGATCGACCAGCCCATCTGCCCGGTGAACATCTTCGTCTCCAGCGCCGACTTCAACGTCCCGTGCCGCAGGAAGTCCGCGCCCGGCGCGCCGCCCAGCATGATCGAGTCGAAGTCGCGGCCCGCGGCCCTGCACTGGTTGAGCATCACGCCGATGCCCATCTCCGCCTGCCCGATCTTCGCCCCGAACACCGCGTTGGACAGCAGCGTCGAGCCCCGCAGCGGCTTCTGCCTGGCGTACTCGATCGACAGGTCCCTGATCCGCCTGGCCACCCCGATCGCGGTGGAGGCGATCAGGACCCGGCTGGCGTTGAGCCCCACCTCCAGCACCCGCAGCCCCGGCCCGGACAGCGCGTTCGACGCGGGCACCCGCACGCCCCGCAACGACACCTGGTAGGTGCCGGAGGCCCGCACGCCCACCACGTCCCACCGCTTGACCACGTGCACGCCCGGCGCGTCCCTCGGCACCACGATCGCGGCGTGCCCCGACGGGTTGTCCGGCGACTTCGCCACCACCACGAGGAAGTCCGCGAAGTCCGCGTTGGTCGCGAACCACTTCTCCCCGTCGAGCACCAGCTCGGCGCCCTCGCGCCGCGCCTCGGTGGCGGTGCGCCCCAGCTCGCTCCCGGCCGCCTGCTCGCTGCCCAGCGTCGCCGCGAACCCGCCGGACTCCGCCAGCGGTCGCAGGTGCCGCTGCTTGAGCTCGTCCGACCCGTACAGCCACACCATGTTCGTGGCCATGATCGAGATCAGCAGGGTGAACGCCACCCCGGCGTCGCCGTACGACAGCTCCGACACCAGGTCGACGCTCTGCTCCAGCGTCAGCCCGAGCCCGCCCAGCTCCGGGCTCAGCCACCAGTTCGACAGCCCGGTCTTGGCGAACCCCTGGTACAGCGGCAGCGGCATGTCACCCAGCACGTCCAGCTCCGGGCGCTCGCCCAGCAGCTCGTCGCGCACGAACTCCCGGACCCGCTCCCGCGCCTCGGCGAACTCCACGGCCGTGGTCACACCAGCCTCCTCGCCGGGTCGCCGAGCACCGCCATGACGTCGCGCAGACCGTTCTCCAGCCGCGCGATCTCCTCGTCGGACACGTGCAGCGAGGGCTCGAACCGCAGCGTGCTCGTCGCGCTCGCCGTGGGGAACAGCCGGATCGCGTGCTCGCGCAGCAGGTAGCCCGCGACCGCGTAGCCGAGCATCCCGGCCGCCGCCTGCCCGGCCACCGCCGCGTTCGCGCTGCCGGACTGGTCGCGCAGCTCCAACCCGAGCATCAGGCCCCGGCCGCGCACCTCCAGCACCAGGTCGGGGTGGTCGGCCCTGATCGACTCCAGCACCCCGGCCAGCCGCCGCCCGCGCTCGGCGGCCACCCGGTAGGCCCGCCCGCCGTCGGCCTCCATCAGCGCGAGCGCCCGCAGCGCCACCGTGCAGGAGAAGCTGTCCTTGGCGAAGGTCGAGCTGTGCACCAGCTCGAAGTCGCCCCGGTAGTGCTTGCCGCGCACCAGCATCACCGCGGCCTTGGCGATCCCGCCGCCCAGGCTCTTGGACAGCGCGTAGTAGTCGCCGCGCAGCCCGATCTGCGAGCTGGCGAAGAACGCCCCGCACCGGCCCATGCCGCTCTGCACCTCGTCCACGACCACCGGCACGCCCGCCTCCTCGCAGGCGGCACCGATCTCCTTGGCGAACTCGGCCTCCACCTCGCGGATGCCGCCCTCGCCCTGCACCGGCTCCAGCAGGAACGCGGTCACCACCGGCAGCTCCCGGTCGGTCAGGCGCACCACGCCGTCGACGACCACCGGCTCCCGCAGCCACACCCGCTCCGGCTCCAGCACCTCCCGCACTGACTCCGGCCGGTTCAGCGCCACGAACCGGGTCGGCCTGGCCAGCGCCGAGAACGGCTCGCGGTAACCGGGGTTGTGGGTCAGCTGGGTGCTGCCGACGAGCTTGCCGTGGAACCCGCCCTCCAGCGCCAGGAACACCGGGCGCCGCGACGCCGCCTCCCCGGCGAGCGCGACCAGCCGGTCGGCCAGCGCGCCGAAGTCCCCGGAGGCCACGCCGAACTCGCGGTACGCCTCCTCGTCGACCAGCGCCCCGCCGTCCACCGCGGCCCTGGCCGCCGCCACCGCCGACCCCACCGCCTCCACGACCGCGCGCACCCGGTGCCCCCGGTCCAGCTCGGCGTGCTTCACGGCGGCCTCCACGGCCTCCGCGCCGGAGTTCGCGAACACCGCGTAGTACGGCTCGGAAACCCCGAACTCGCGGTGCAGAACCGCGTTCAGCTCGTTCGCCAGCCGGTTCGCGTAGGGGTGCCGGGAGAACTGGGCGTGGATGGGCGTGCCGTCCGCGAGCAGTTCGCGCGCCAGTTCCACCAGTTCCGGGTTGTTGTGCCCGAGCAGCACCGAGCCGTAGCCGCCCGCGAAATCCAGGACGGGCTTCTCCGAGCCGTCGGACTGCTTGGCGAACAACGTGTTCCCGCTCGACCGGACGTATTCGACGTCCAATCCGTAATCGCTCAGCCAACCGAGCATCGTCGGCTCGGCCAATTCCACTTCCGCAGTGCCCATCGCCCCGTCCCTCGCTACTTTTCCAGCGCGCAGCACGAGCAGGTCAGCGCCCGTTCGAGGCGATGCTAACGAGCGCAGAAGAATCGGCCGGGCACGACGCGGTAATGGTCCGCGCGTGTCCGGCCGATGAGCCGCCGATTACCCGGCGGTGGAAGCGCTCAGCTCGTGCGCAGCTGGGCCGAGGTGTCGGTGAGCATCCGGCGGTCCAGGCACAGCAGCATCCGGATGTGCTCGCGGCGGGCGTCCAGCTCGTTGCCGTTGCGCGGGGTCGTCGCCCCCTGCTCCCCCTCGGTGTCGGAGCTGGTCAGCAGCAGCTCCAGCAGCCGGTCTATGGCCTCGTCCGACAGCGGGTCCAGGGTGAACGTGGTGGCGTGCCGCAGCCCGCCGCCCCAGTCCGGCCGCCGCTCCACCAGGTCAGGCCGCGCCGCGGTGATCACCAGCAGCGGCACCTGCCCGAACGAGTCGACCAGGCCCTCCACGAACGACAGCAGCTCCTCGCCCGCGCAGTGCAGGTCGTCCACCACCATGACCATGCCCCGGTCGCGCGCCACCGCCCCGATCAGCTCCCGCCACGGCCCGTCCAGCTCCCCGCACGGCCCCACACCCCGCGCCACCAGCGGCAGCAGCGCGTCGAACACCTCGTTCGCCCGCCCCGGCGGCAGGTGCCGCCGCACCGCGGCGCCCAGCTTCTCCCGCACCGACGCCACGTCGTCGCGGTGCTGGATCCCGCAGCACGAGGCCAGGATCTCCGCCCGCACCCCCCGCACCGCCTCCTGCTCGGACCAGCAGGCGTGGGCGAGCACGAACTGCCCCGTCGACGGGTGCCCGACCATCCGCCGCTGGAACTCCACCAGGAACCGCGTCTTGCCCACCCCGGCCTCGCCGAGCACCGTGACCAGGTACGGGGAGGTCCGGTGCCGGGTGCGGTTCATCAGCCCGCGCAGCAGCTCCAGCTCCGGCTCCCGGTCCACCACCGGCACGCTCTGGTGCGGGAACGCCTCCGGCCGCACCCCCTCGACCTGCCACAACCGCACCGGCGTCACCACCTGGTGGCACAGCACGGTGAACTCGGTCTCCCGGCGGGTGGTCTCGGACACCCAGGTCTCGCCGACCGGCACGCCCAGCAGCACCGACTGGCACTCCTCCACCGGCGGCCCGTTCACGCTCAGCTGCGCGCCCTGCTCGGTGCTCTGGTAGCGCACCAGCGCCTCCCCGGTGGTCACCGCCGAGCGCACCACCACCCGCGCGCCCGCCACCGACTGGAGCTCGGGGGCCAGGCAGTCCCGGATCGCCAGCGCCGCCCGCACGGCCCGCTCGGCGTTGTTGTCCATCCGGCGCGGCACGTCGAACAGCGCCATCGTCACCGACCCGATGCAGGCGGCCACCACGCCGCCGAAGTACTCGACGCCCTCCCGGATGGTGGCGGCGATGCCGTCGAGCACGTCGAACCGGTTGGCGTCGTCGTCGAGCTCGATCGTGCTGTGCACCATGAGCACGCTGACGTGCCGGTGCTGCGCGGGCACCACCGACGGCCGGAACCGCTCGTCGTCCGGCGGCGGCCCGTCGACCCCGCCCACCTCGACGGGGGCGGCCTCGACCGCCCTCGCGCGCCCGTCCCCGTGCTCGTCCCCGTCCTGGCCGCCGTCCGGCGCCGGTCGCGCGGGCGCCTCGGGCGTGGCCAGCGCGGTCGCCGCCCCGGAGAGCGCGACCGCGCCCGGCACGACCAGGTGCGGCCCCGCCAGGGGCGCCACCGGGCGGCCCGAGCCGGGCAGCACCACCGCCCGCGCGCCCCGCTCGGCCTCCGCCGACCGCCCGACCTGCGCCGGGATCGTGGTGAGCGCCCCCGCCGGGGGGTAGGTGAGGGTCTGGTCGTGGGTGAGGATCGCGTGCTGGAGCGACTTCAGCTCGCGGCACGGCTCCAGCCCCAGCTCCTCCACCAGCGCGCCCCTGACCCGGCTGAACACGGTCAGCGCGTCGGCCTGGCGCCCGCACCGGTACAGGGCCAGCATCAGCTGCCCGCAGGCCCGCTCGCGCACCGGGTTGGCCTCCACCGTGCGCTCCAGCTCGCCCAGCACCGCGTGGTGCCGCCCGCAGGACAGCTCGGCCTCGAAGTAGTCCTCCAGCACGTCCAGCCGCAGGTTCTGCAGCACGCTCAGCTCCGACCAGGCCAGCCCGGTCTCCACCAGGTCGGCCAGCGCGGGCCCGCGCCACAGGCCCAGCGCCCGGTTCAGCACCCGGCTGGCGTCCTCGAACTCGCGCGCGGCGAGCTTGGTCTGCCCCTCCTCGGCCAGCTGGTGGAAGCTGTGCAGGTCGACCCTGGACGGGTCGACGCTGAGCATGTAGCCGGGGGTCTGGGTGACCAGGGTCGCCGACTCCGGCGAGCGCCCCGACGACGACAGGGCGCCGCGCAGTCCCCACACCGCGTTCTGCAGTATCTTCCGCGAGGACGCGGGGGCCTCGGTGGTCCACAGGGCCCCGAGCAGCTGGCTGGTGGCCACCACCCGGTTCAGGTGCAGCAGCAGGAAGCCCAGCGTCGCCCGCTGCCGGGTGCCGCCCAGGCCCACCGCGCGGTCGCCGTCGAGGACCTCCAGCGGCCCTAACATCCTAAAGAACATCTCGGTATTCCCCCAGGTCCGGTTCTGCTCTTGTCCGCCGCTGCGCCGTCCACGCGCGGACGTCCCGTGACGCCGCTGGCGGCGGTGCGTTCCAGGGGCGGTGGTCGCTCGATTGAATCGGTTGATACCGCTATTGCTGAAGGTAATGGTCCGGCTCGCTCGGGTGGTCGGCCGAAATTTTTACCTGCCCGTTCCGTTTCCGATATCGGGAGGGTCACGGGGGTGGGTGCGGAGGTATTTATCGGTCCTCTTGAGCCTACCCAAGGGGCTCTCGGGAAGGCGAGGAGTCAAATGATCTTTCGGGTTGGGCGGGGGAGGTTCCCGTACCGTTTGCCGTACTACGCGATTCTCCGCCGGTAGGGCTTCCAAGTGCGTAAACATCGCATATGGGTGGTGACCCGGCGTGTCCGGACAACTGGGCCAACCGGGGTTCGCCGAGGTTGCGGCATGTGCGGGTATCCGCATCGGAGTGGCTGCGCCCCTACCTTTTGCAGTACCGCGGGTGCCGCCGAAAGGTGGATTTGACGCAGCTCTCGACCAGGGTTGTCGTGGGATTTTCCCAGTAAGCCAGAATCGGGGTTCTGCTACTTGTCGTGATCGCTTGTGGCCGCATTTTTCGCGAATTCGGGTCACCCGTTCACCCGGTTCTCCGCCGCGCCGCTCCCGCTCCGGTGGCGTCGAGCCCGTCCGGCTGCGACCAACGGGTGAGGCGCCTGGGCCCCGACGCGCCAGCGCCCCGCCCCCGGCATCGCGGGGGCGGGGCGCTGGTCGGTCGTGCTCGTGGCGCGTCTAGCCGAAGTTCACGTCACTGCACCACATGTAGGCCTGGTCCAGGTGCGAGGCCTGCCAGATCGTGAACACCACGTGGTGCCCCCGGTAGCTGCCGTTGGTCTGGACGTTGAACGAGATGTCCGTGGCGGGCGCGTACTTCCCGGTCTGCGCGACGAGGTCGAGGTTGCCCCAGCCCAGGCGCTGCGTGGCCGGGTCGAACCCGTTCTTGCTCACGTAGACCTTGAAGTAGTCCGCGCCGTGGCTGGCCTGGTCGTGCAGCCGCATCGTGAAGCTGCTGCCCACGCTGGTGGTCCGCCACTTGCCCGGCGTGTTCAGGGAGTTGTTGCGCGCCAGGGCGTTGCTGCACAGCTGCCCGTCCGGGGTGGCGGCCTGGAAGTTGCCCTTCAGGCCGTCCCGGAGCGCGCTCATCCAGTTCCACATGGTGTCGGCGTTGGCCTGGTACGCCTGGTAGCACATGGGGTCCTGCTGCTGCATGGCCGGGTTCGTGTGCTGCGAACCCCAGTCCTGCCAGCACTGGTAGGCGCGGGTGGCCGGGCCGACGATCGTGCCGTGCGCGGACGCCGAGGGCGTGGCGACGAAGACGCAGGCGAGAACGCTGACGACGACCGCGATCAAGCCACGCCGTCTGGCCGCGGACCCCGAGGTGGTTCGCATGCGCATGGTTGATCCTCCATTCTCCGTAGGTGTGGCGGCGGCGAATGTTGGGAGCGCTCCCAGCGGGTACGGACGAGCCTATCCGTCACAGAGCGAAACTTCAACGAAACACTGAGTGATCAAGTTGCTTTCTTTCCGCGTCCCAGGTGGCGGGGGTGCGTCGGAAGATCCACTACAGTCCACCGGGCACCTCTCGGCTCGGCGAACCAGGAACCCTGCCATGGCCCGTTCCGCCCTCCACCGCCTGCTCGCGCGCCACGCCCCGCACGCGCCCGCCCGCAGGGGCCTGGTGGACGACGCGGAGGTCACCGCCCGCCCCCTCCTGGACGACGTCCTGCGCACCGCCGTCGAGGCGGCCGAGGACGGCTCGTGGCGCCCGGCGTCCCGCCTGCTCGCCACCACCGGCTGGAACTGGGAGCGCCGCTGGGAGGCGGTGCAGGCGCTCGCCGCGCACGCCGACGAGGCCGACGGCGACTGGATGCAGGATTGGCTGCTGGAGCAGCCGCACTCCCCGGACGCGATCACCGCCCACACCGGCTGGCTGATCGCCCACGCCGAGGTCCTGCGCCGCGACCGCGCGGTCCCGGTGGCCACCAGGCTCCGGGGGTTCCGCCGCGCGCTGGTGGCCGCAGGCGACCGGGCCGGTGACGCCGCCCGGCTGGCCCCCGACGACCCGACGCCGTGGGCGCAGCAGCTCGCCGTGGTCCACGGCCTGCGCCTGCCGGAGGAGAGGTTCGCCCGCGTCTGGAAAGAGCTCCTGGACCGCGACCCGCTGCACCGCGCGGGCCACGCGCTGGCGCTGCGCTACCGCTGGGACTCGCACCTGACCGGCCGGGCGCCGGGCGCCCGCGCCCCCGAGCCCGCGCCGGACGCCGCGCTCTACCCCGCCGACTCCTACCCGGAGGCGCTCGACTTCGCCGACCAGGCCGCCGACTCCTCCCCGTCGCTGTCCTGGCTGCGCCTGCTGGTGGCCGCCCAGGCGGGCCACTGGGACGAGCCCGCGGTGGCCGCGTCGATCTCCGCCACCACCGGCTGGTTGCGCGACGGCGGCGGCGACGCGCCGGACGCCCGCCACCACCGGGCCGCGCTGGCGCTGGCGCTGGTGCGCACCGGCGGGCACGCCGACGCCGTCGAGCAGTTCCGCGCGCTGGGCAGGCGGGCGGACTCCCCGGTGTGGGACCACGTCGGGCCGACCAGGCGCTCGGCGTTCCTGGGCACCCGCGCCGAGGCCTGCCGCAACAGCCCGCGCGGCTGAACCCCTCTGCTCCCGCGGTGCAGCAGGCACTACCGCGATCCGGCCCGCCTGCGGGATCGAACCGACCGGCCGCGCGCGGCACGCTGTGCGGTGTCGAACAAGCCGATCGAGAGGGGAAACCCCTTGTCCCGCAACCGAATCCTGCTCGGCGCGCTGGTCGCGACGACCGCGCTCGCCGCAGGCGCCACCCCCGTCGCGCTCGCCGACCAGGAGGCCCGCGAGAGCGACCGCGCCGTCCGCCAGGGCCTGGAGCGGCTGGTCACCGCGCACGGCTTCCCGTCCGCGATGGCCTCGGTCCGCGAGCGCGACGGCCGCACCCGCTTCCTCGCGCCCCGCGCGGGGGAGCGCGTCCCGGTCGACGGCCAGGTCCGGATCGGCAGCGCCAGCAAGATGTTCGTCAGCGCCGTGATCATGCAGCTGGTCGCCGAGGGCGAGGTGGACCTCGACGCCCCGGTGGAGACCTACCTGCCCGGACTGGTCAGGGGCGAGGGCTTCGACGGCCGCGGGATCGCCGTCCACCAGCTCCTCCAGCACACCAGCGGCATCCCGGAGCACACCGACGTCGTCGCCGACGACGTCCTCGCGATCCGGCACACCTACTACGAGCCGCACGAGCTGCTCGACGTCGCGCTCGCGCGCCCGCGAACCGCGCCGCAGAACGAGAAGGCCCACTACAGCAACACGAACTACGTCCTCGCCGGCCTGCTCGTGCAGCGCGTGACCGGGCGCCCGCTGGGGGAGGAGATCACCCGCCGCGTCATCGAGCCGCTGGGCCTGCGCGAGACCTGCTGGCCCGGCGTCGGCGAGGAGCGCATCCGGGAGGCGCACCCGCGCGGGTACGTGGTGGAGGACGGCGCGCGCACCGACATCAGCGACCTCGACCCGTCGTGGGCCTGGTCGGCGGGCAACCTCGTGGCGTCCCCCAGCGACCTCAACGAGTTCCTGGCCGCGCTCGTCGGCGGGCGGCTGGTCGCCCCCGAGCAGCTCGCCAGGATGCAGCGCACCGTCGAGGCCGACAGGTTCCCGTCGACCTGGCACTGCGGGCTGGGCCTGATGAAGATCGACCTGAGCTGCGGCGGCCACGCCTGGGGCCACGGCGGCGACATCGACGGCTACGAGACCCGCGACGCGGTCACCGAGGACGGCCGCGCGGCGACCGTGGTGGTGACCGCGCTGCCGGACGGCGACGCGCAGGTCGAGGCGGTCAACAACGTGCTGGATCCGGATGTGCTTGTGCACGGCCCCCTCCGTGACCACCAGCCGCTCCGCGAGCGCGCCGTTGCCCAGGCCCTCCGCCATCAGCGCGAGCACGTCCCCCTCGCGCGGGCTCAGCCGCTCCAGCCGCCGGTCCGCCCGCGACCGCGTCACCAGCTGCGCCACCACCTCCGGGTCGATGGCCGTCCCGCCGCCCGCGACCCGGCGCAGCGCCACCATGAACTCCTCCACCCGCCCCACCCGCTCCTTGAGCAGGTACCCCAGCCGCGCCCCGCCCTGCGCCAGCAGGTCGTCCGCGAACGCGCGCTCCACGTACGCCGACAGCACCAGCACCGCCAGCCCCGGCCTGCGCCTCCTGGCCTCCACGGCCGCCCGCACGCCCTCGTCGGTGTGCGTGGGCGGCATCCGGACGTCCACGATCGCCACGTCCGGCAGGTGCCCGTCCACCGCCGCCAGGAACGGCTCGGGGCGGTCGGCGGTGGCCACCGCGTCCAGGCCCTCGGCGCGCAGCAGCAGCGCCAGGCCCTCGCGCAGCAGCGAGTCGTCCTCGGCGATCACGATCCGCACGGCAGGCTCACCCCCACCGCCGTCGGCCCGCCCACCGGGCTGCTGACCAGCAGCACCCCGTCGTGCGCCTCGACCCGCCGCCGGATGCCGTCCAACCCCGAGCCGCCCCGCGCGTCCGCGCCGCCGCGCCCGTCGTCGCTGATCGTCACCCGCAACCGCCCCTCCCGCTGCTCGATCCGCACCTCGGCCCGCCGCGCGCCGCTGTGCCTGGCGATGTTCGTCAACGCCTCCGCCACCACGGAGCACGCCGTCGCCTCGACGGACGCCGCGCCGCGCGCCGGGACGTCCGACACGACCGCGCAGGGCACCGGGCAGTTCGCCGCCAGCGCCGCGACCGCGTCGTCCAGCGTCCGGTCGTCCAGCACCGGCGGCAGGATGGCCCGCACCACCGCCCGCAGTTCGGCAAGCGCTTGCTCAGCGGCCTCCTGCGCCCGGTCGAGCACCGCGTCGGCCGCCGCCGGATCGCGGTGCACCACCCGCCTCGCCGCGCCCACCAGCAGGTTCACCGCCACCAGGTGGTTCTGCGCCCCGTCGTGCAGCGACCGCTCGATCCGCCGCAGCTCCACGGCGTGCGCGTCCAGCGCCGCCGCGCGCGTGGCGGTCAGCCGGATCACCCGCAGCGCCAGGTCCGCGCCCGGCGCCGGACCGAGCAGCGCCCGCCCCACCGCCGCGTGCGCCCTGGCCAGCACCGGCGGCGCGATCAGCGCCAGCACCGCCCACCCCAGCCCGATCCCGGACACCAGCAGCGCCTCCCGACCGTCGTGCGCCGCCGGGAAGCCGATCGCCGCGGTGATCTCACCGGGCGGCAGCGCGTCCCAGTACAGCGGGAACGCCAGGTCGTGCACCGCGTTGAGCGGCAGCGCCACCCCGCCGACCGCCAGCGCCAGCCCGCAGGTCCCGTGCCACGCCGCCCACCCCAGCTCGCGCGCGGTCGCCCGCACGGACGGCGCCACCCCGCCCGGCAGCGGCTCGGCCTCCACGACCGCGGCCCCCGCGCGCGACAACCGCCCCCGCTCCCGGTCCGCGACCGCCCGCACGGCCCGCGAGACGTGCGGCACCAGCGGGATCCCCAGCCCCACCAGGCACAGCACCGCCACCACGAGCGCGAGCACCAGCACCCCGAGGGCGGGGACGGCCGTGCCCAGCGCGCCCAGCAGCGACCGGAGCCCGTCGACCGGGGCGCGCGGCAGACCGCGCCCCGGTCCCGAGCGGGACCGGGGCGCGGCGGCGCGGTCGATCACGCGCACAGCGCCGCGTCCAGCGCGGACTCCATGTGCCGCACGTCCTCCAGGTCCCTGGGCAGCCCGGTGACCGCGACGGTCGCGGCCTTCCCGCGCGTGGTCACCGCGTTGTAGACCGCGTACCCCGGCGTCAGCCCGCCGTGCGTCCACGCCTCGCCGCCGCAGCTCAGCGCCAGCGTCCCGAGCCCGAGCCCGTAGCGCGCCCTCCCGGTGAGGTCGAATCCCGGCGCGTCCACGGTGGTGCGCATCTGCGTCAGCTGCTCGGGCGCCAGCAGCTCACCGCCGAGCAGCCCGGTCATGAACCGGTTCAGGTCGGTCGGCGTGCCCACCAGCGCCCCGGCGGACCACGCGGCCGAGGTGTCCAGCTCGCTCACGTCCTGCCACGCGTCCCCGCGCTTGAGCGCCAGGTGCCCGCGCGGGTGCGCGCCCCGGATGCGCTGCTCGCCCACGGCGGGCCAGTAGGTGTCCCGCAGCCCCAGCTTCTCGATCACCCGCTTGGTGATCTCCTCGCCGATCGGCCGCCCGGTCACCCGCTGCGCCAGCAGCCCGGCCAGCACGTAGTTGGTGTTGGCGTACCCCCACTGCCCGCGCTCGGTCCCGGACGGCTCGGCCAGCCCGGCGTCCACCAGCTCGCGCGGCTCGAAGTGCCGGTGCAGCGCGCCGAACAGGTCCCCGAGCAGCGCCTGGTCGTAGTCGCCGAGCCCGCTGGTCTGCTGGAGCAGGTCCCGCACGGTGATCCCGCGCCCGTCCAACCCGATGCCCGGCAGGCGCCGGTCGACCTGGTCGTCCAGCCCGAGCCTGCCCTCGCCCACCAGTTGCAGCACCACCACGGCGGTGAACGTCTTGGTGTTGCTGCCGAGGCGCACCTGCCCGTTCCGCGGCACCCGCCCCACCGAGGACGCGGTGTGGTGCCTGGTCCGCCCGCCCGGCTCGCGGACGGCGGCGAGCGCCGACGGGAACCCGTCCTCCCGCACGAGCACGTCAAGCCCGCGCTGCACGGCGTTCCCGCGCTCCGCGTCGGCGCTCGCCTGCGGCACGCCCACCAGAGCCCCGGCGCACACCGCCGCCAGCACGGCCGCGACCACCCTCCGCACCCGCATCGTCGTCTCCTCCACATCGATTCCGCCTGTGCCACGAGCATCTCGACGCGGAGAGCGGCGTTCCATCCCGCTGGCTGACCGATCCAGGGTGCAGCAGGCCGTACCCCCGTGAGACCGCCCGCCCACCACGGCGTGGCGGACGGGCGGCCGGGTGTTCGGGCAGGACGGCGGCTCAGGCCCCCGGCCGGTTGCCGGTGGGGATGGTGATCAGGGTGGTCGTGCCGGAGCTGCCCTTGTTCAGGAACAGCATCGCGATCGCCCGGATGAACTGGTCGAACGTGTAGAACCCCACCGGCATCACCGGCAGCAGGCCCTCGCGGAACGCGATGTACGCGGGCCACCCGGTGCGGATCAGCGCCGCCGCCGCGTAGTCCCTCGGCAGGTTCAGCCAGTCGCCCACCTCGTGGCTGAGCGCGTACCGCACGAACTCGTTGAGGAACCCGCGCGTCACCCCGAGGTCGATCTGCGCCGTCAGCCCGAGCAGGTCCTTCGCCAGCTCCCTGCCCTCGGTGGACGGGGCCATGATCGGGGTCAGCACCCGCCCCGACTGCGCCTCCGCCTCGGCCCACGACTTGGGGATGAACTCGTCGCGCACGCCGAGCATGTGGATCGCGACCTGCCACATGTGCAGGAACGCCTCCTCCTCGGCCGCCGTCATCGGCACCCGCCAGTCCACCAGCTTGCGGTGCACGTAGGTGCCGAGGCTGTGGAACGTGACGAGGATGTCCCCGTTGCTGATCGGGATGCCGTTCTGCTCGTCGGCGACCGCGCGCCAGCGCGCCGACTGCGGCAGCAGGTGCCGGACCGCCGCGTGCACCAGGCGGGTCTTGTTGGAGGTGACCAGGAACTGCCCGGACGGCTCGTACGCGGTCAGCTCGCTCAGGTCGTAGCCGAAGGTGAACGTCTTGGCCGCGCGGTCCTTCATGTCCGCGCCACCGGCCGACCAGTACACCGACTTGGCCTCGCGCGGGATGACCGTGCTCATGATCCCGCTGCCCAGGCCGTAGAGCATGAACAGGTAGGTGTCCTTGCGGCGGTTGAAGTCCGCCGCCAGGCGCAGCTTCGACCGGTCGGCCCACGAGGGCAGGCCGTTGACCTTGCCCAGCCAGGTGGACAGCGCGGGCGGCAGACCGGCGGGCAGCGGGTCGTTGTTGTTCACCCAGGTCCTGATGGCGGCGTTGACGGCGGGCACCTGGCCGTTGCGCAGGACCGACGCCATGATGCCGTCGATCTCGTCGTCCCACACCCACCACGGGTCGGCGCCCGCCGCCGCGCCCACCGTGCCCGCCGCGGTCGACGCCCAGGCGGGGACCGCGCCCGCGACGCCGACCAGACCGAGCGCGGCTCCGAGGGACAGCATGTGCCTTCTGCTGAGATCGCTCATTTACTTACCTAGCTTCCTCGATAGGCAAATTTGCCGCTCAAGCGGCGTAGCGGGGGAGCGGAGCGGCGGCGTTCTCCCTTGATCCGTGGAGAGATTCTTCGTTAACATAGCGACGCGCGTCACTGGTCGGCAAGGGGGCCTGAACCGGTCCGCCACCCCAGGAGGAGTCCGCATGAGCACGGAGCAGAGCCGGGTCTCGGAGCACGCGGCGACGGGCGAGCGCCCCGCCTGGGTCACCGACGAGGTGGTCGCCCGGTGGTGCGGGCTGGTGCGCGGGGACGTGACCCGGCGGGGCGGCGGCGCGCCCGAGCCGGTCGCCGCCACCGCGCCCTACGACCTGGCGCCGGTCGCCACCGTCCCGGCCTGCGCGCCCGAGGACGTCGCGTCCGCCGTCGTCACCGCCCGCGACGCCCAGCGCGCGTGGGCCGGGACCCCGTTCGCGCTGCGCGCCGAGGTCGTCCTGGCCTTCCACGACCTGCTGCTGGCGCGCCAGGACCAGGTGCTCGACCTGATCCAGTGGGAGACCGGCAAGGCCCGCTACCACGCCTGGCAGGAGGTCGCCCAGGTCGCCACGATCGCCCGCCACTACGCCCGCCGCGCCCGGCACTACCTCGCGCCCAAGCGGGTGCGCGGCATGGTGCCCGTGCTGACCAAGGTCAGGGAGGTGCGCGTGCCCAAGGGCGTCGTCGGGATCATCTCGCCGTGGAACTACCCGCTGTACCTGGGCGTCGGCGACGTGATCCCGGCGCTGGTGGCGGGCAACGCGGTGGTCTCCAAGGCCGACTCGCAGACCGCGCTCACCCTGCTGTGGACGCGCCGGCTGATGGCCGAGGCCGGCCTTCCCGACGACCTGTGGCAGATCGTCACCGGCTCCGGCCCGGTGGTGGGGTCCGCGCTGGTCGACAACGTCGACTTCGTCTGCTTCACCGGCTCCACCGCGACCGGCCGCGCGGTCGCCGAGCGGGCCGCGCGCAGGCTCATCGGCGCGTCGCTGGAGCTGGGCGGCAAGAACCCGCTCGTGGTGCGCGCGGACGCCGACGTGGAGGCCGCCGTGGCGGGCACCATCCCCGCCGCCTTCGCCAACAGCGGGCAGATGTGCGTCCACGTCGAGCGCGTCTACGTGCACGAGGAGGTCTACGGCGCCTACCGCGACGCCCTCGTGCGCGCGACGAACGCGCTCCGCCTCGGCCAGGGCTACGACTACGCCTCGGACCTCGGCCCGCTCGTCTCACCCGCCCAGCTCGCGTCCGTCGAGGCCCACGTGGGCGACGCGGTGGCCAAGGGCGCGACCGTGCTCGCGGGCGGCAGGGCGCGGCCGGACGTCGGGCCGCTGTGCTACGAGCCGACCGTGCTGGAGGGCGTCACGCGCGACATGGCCGTGCACGGCGAGGAGACGTTCGGGCCGGTGCTCTCGCTCTACCCGTTCCGCACCGACGACGAGGCCGTCGCGCTCGCCAACCAGGGGACCTACGGGCTGTCCGCGTCGATCTGGTCGCGCGACAGCCGCACGGCCCAGCGGATGGCGCTGCGCATCCGGTCCGGGTCGGTCAACGTCAACGACGGCGCGATGGCGGCGGCGGGCAGCGTCGAGGCGGGCATGGGCGGCATGGGGGACAGCGGGCTCGGCAGGCGGCACGGCGCCGAGGGCATCCGCAAGTACACCGAGAGCCAGACCATCGCCGAGCAGCGGCTGAGGCCCCTCGGGCCATCGCCGAAGGCGCCCGTGTCCGACTTCATCCGCAGCACCAACCGGCAACTGGCGCTGCTGAAGCGGTTCCGAGTGCGCTGACCGTCCTCTTCGGACTTGAGGGGAGGCGGGCCGGGAAGCCCCGACCCGCCTCCCCCGCACCGCGCTCAGCCCCCGGTCGACCGCCCCGCGTCCAGCGCGCGCAGCTCGCCCTTGACCACCTTGCCGCCCGCGTTGCGCGGCAGCGCCGGGAGCACCACCAGGTCCTTGGGCATCTTGAACGAGGCCAGCCGACCGTCCAGGAACCCGGTCAGCTCCGGCAGCGACAGCGACCCCGCGACGGACGCGAACGCCACCGGCACCTGCCCCCACCGCTCGTCCGGCCGCCCGACCACCGCGACCTCCAACACCGACGGGTGCTCGGCGACGGCGTTCTCCACCTCGGCGCAGTAGATGTTCTCGCCGCCGCTGATGATCATGTCCTTCTTGCGGTCCACCACCCAGACGAAGCCCTCGTCGTCCTGCCTGACCAGGTCGCCGGAGTGGAACCAGCCGCCCGCGAACGCCTCCTCGGTCTCCTGCGGCTTGCGCCAGTACCCGCGCGTCACGGTCGGCCCCCGGTAGACGATCTCGCCGACCTCGCCCGGCGCCACGTCCGCCATGAGCTCGTCGACCACCCGGTACTGGATGGTCGGGATCGGCTTGCCGACGGAGCCGAGCTTGCGCAGCGAGTCCTCCCCGCGCAGCACGCACGTGATCGGCGAGGTCTCGGTCTGGCCGAACACCGCCACGTTCAGCGCGTCCGGGAACGCCTTCGCCATCGCGCGCAGCGTCGCGTCGCTCGCGGGGGCCGCGCCCCAGCTGATGATCCGCAGCTTCAGGTCCCGCTCCGCCACGCCCGGTTGCGCGCACAGCAGGTCCCACTGCTGCGGCACGTTGAACACCACCGTCGCGCCCTCGCGCTCGTACGCGTCGAGCACCGCCTCCGGGTCGAACGCGCCCAGCGGGTGGATCACCACCGTGCCGCCGACCAGGATGTTCGCCACGATCGAGCCGAGCCCGGCGATGTGGAAGAACGGCGCGGTGAGGAAGCCGACGTCGGAGTCGTCGAAGATCTCCATCGCCCGCACGCAGGTGATCGCCTGCACCTGCATGTTCAGGTGCGACAGCAGCACGCCCTTGGGGCGGCCGGTGGTGCCGGAGGTGTACATGATCAGCGCGGTCGCGTCCTCGGGCACGTCCGGCGGGTCGAGCGGCTCGTGCGAGGTGAGGAAGTCCTCGTACGCCAGGAAGTTCTCCGGCGCGTCCTCGGGCAGCGCGCCGCCGACCACGACGACCGCGCCCACCCGCGAGGCGGCCGGGACGGCGCGCAACAGGGGTAACAGGCGCTCGTCCACCACGACGGCGGACGGGGTGCAGTCGGCCAGGATGTAGTCCAGCTCGGGCGGGGCCAGCCGGAAGCTCAGCGGGACGGCCATGGCGCCCAGGCTGTTCGCGCCGAAGACGGTCTCCACGAACCACGGGTGGTTCAGCGTCAGCGTGGCCACCCGGTCGCCCGCCGCGACGCCGCGCCCGGCGAGCGCGGCGGCCAGGCGCAGCGAGCGGTCCGACAGCTGCGACCAGGTCGTGGTCTGCCCGAGGTAGCGCAGCGCGGGCTTGTCCGGGCGGGTGGCCGCGTGGGTGGCGGTGTGCGCCATCCAGTGGTGGCGGAAGGACCAGGGGGGAACCGCGGGGGTCGGCATTGACCACTCCTCGTTGACCGGGGCGGCGAGCGGTTGCGGCGTCATTATGCCGACCCGCGTGGCTGGTTGAGAAGGGGTAAGTTAACCGGAATTCACACCTTGGGCGGCGCGGTCGGGCGCGGCGGCCGATCCGCGCGGGGCCGTTGGCCTTGGCTTGCTCCGCTTCGTGGTTGACTGGCGCACATGGCCCTGTTCCCGCGCGTGCGCGCACGGGTGCCGCGGTGACCGCCGAGTCGACCGCGGCCGTCCGACCGCGCAACCGCAAGCAGCTGATCGTCGAGGCCGCGGGCCGGGCGTTCACCGAGCGCGGGTACCACGCGGCGTCGATGGAGGAGATCGCCGCAGGCGTCGGCATCACCGCCGCCGCGCTGTACCGGCACTTCCCGAACAAGTACGCCCTGTTCGCCGAGTGCGCGCACGTGATGGTGGACCGGCTCGTCGCGGCCCTGGACGAGGTCCCGCCCGGCGCGCCGCTGTCCGACCTGCTCGCGGCCGGGACGCGGGTCACCGTGGCGCACCGGGCGTCCGGCGGGCTGTACCGGTGGGAGGCGCGGTACCTGGGCCGGGAGGACCGGCAGGCGCTCAGGACGAAGTTCGGGCACGTGGTCGAGCGGGTCACCGGCGCGGTGCGGCGCGAGCACCCGCTGCCTCGGGAGCAGCTGCGGGCCGCCGCCGCGCTGGGCGCGATCGGGTCGATCACCATGCACCGCACGTCGATCGCGCCCCGCAGGGCCGCGGAGCTGCTGCAGGCGGCGGCGTCCCGCGTCGTGGCGACCGACCCGGCGGTGGGCGGCGGGCGCCGGGTGCGGCTGCCGACGCAGCCCGAGCCGAGGACCCGGCGCGCGGAGATCCTCGCCGCCGCCGTGCCGCTGTTCGAGCGCGACGGGTTCGCGAACGTCACCAACGGCCGCATCGCCGAGGCGGTCGGCGTGGTGCCGTCGGCGATCTACCGCTACTTCCCCGGCAAGGCCGACATCCTGGCCGCGGCGTGCCTGCAGGACGCGGAGCTGTTCGCGCAGGCCGTGGCGCAGAACCTGCGCGGCGTCACCGAGCCGCGCGAGGCGGTGGCGGCGCTGGCGGCGACGTACGTGGGGTACAACTTCGAGCGGACCGCGCTGACCAGCGTGGCGAGCGCCGAGATCGTCGGGTTGCCGGTGGAGCTGCGGCGACCGCTGGTGGTGGCGCAGCGGGAGCACATCGCGCTGTGGGAGCAGCAGCTGCGGGCGGTGCGGCCGGAGCTGGACTCGCGGCAGGCGAGGGTGCTGGTGCACGCCGGGTTCGGCGTGGTGGTGGAGGCCGGGCGGCGGCTGCGGTGGCGGGACGTGCCGGAGAACCGCGACGTGGTGGCGGCGCTGCTGGTGGGGGCGCTGGGGGTGTAGCGCCGGGGTGCGCCGGGACGTCCTCGGCTGTCCCCGACCCGGCTGCCCGTCTGGCCGGGGGACGCCCTGCCCCTGGGGCACTGCGCCGTTCGCCGAGGTCGCAGTCGTACGACCGACCCCTGGCCCGGCCTCGCCGCCCGCGGCTACCCTGCGAGTGCCGCCGCGCCGCTGCTCGCCGTCAGGGGGAGGACTTCATGCTGGTGCGTTTCCTGGCACGTGCCGCGGGCGTTGTGGTGCTGGTGGCGGGGTTGTCGACCTCGGTCCTCGCGGGAGCCGCCAGCGCGTGCAGCTGCTTCCCCGGTGACACCGAGGCGGCGCGCTACGCGCGGGCCCACAACGTCTTCACCGCCGTCGTGCTCGACCGGGTCCTGGACCCCGGTGGTTCCAGCTCGGTCTACGACGACAAGTACCGCTTCACCCTCCAGGTCGGGGTCGAGTACAAGGGTTCGGTCCCACCCGCCCCGGTCACGGTCGAGAGCACCGTCCACGGGTCGCTGTGCGGGACGGACCTGCGGGTCGGGGTCGACTACCTGCTGTTCGCCACCTCCTACGACGGGGTGCTCTCCACCGGCTCGTGCAGCGGCAACCGGGGTGCGGCCGATGGCCCTCCGGACCTCGGCTCGAACACCGCGTCGCCCTGCGGGACCGCGCTCTGACCGTCCACTGAGGACGCCGGCGCGCCGTTGTGGGACTCGTTGGTCACGGTGGCGCTCGACCCGCTGGTGCTGGGCTTTCCGCTCCACCTGGGGCACCGACTGCCCGCTGCCGAGCGTCCAGCCCGCCGACCAGCCGCTGTGGTCTTGGTGGCCCAGCCCATGATCGTGACGCCGGGTCTCGGCGTGGTCTGGCCCGCGATGGTCAGGTTGCTCGCGCCGATCCCGAGCCGGCCCTGGCGTCCGGCGGGGGAGGGCTTGGTGGTGCCCGCGACGTCGAACACGATGGTCCGCCCGGAGCTGGGCGCGGTGCTGATGCCGTGCCGCAGCGAACCGGGCTGCGGGCCCGCGGCGTTGTCGGTGAGGTTGGTGACGTCGTGGACGTCCCCGCCCCGCCCGCCGCCGGCGTGCGTGGCGGGTCCGGCCGCGCCGGGGAACGCGGGCACCGCGGCGGCTCCCGCCCGCGGGCTGGTGGCGACCAGCCCGGCGAGGGCGAGCGCCCCGGCCAGCCCGGACGCCAGTGCCGCGCGGGCGGGTCCACCTGGTCGGCGCAGCGCCCCGCCCGGCCGCGGCACCGCCAGCGGGTCGACCGGGCGCGCGACCCGCCGGGGTCCGCAGACCTGCCGGTCGACGACGCGGCCGCGCCGGTCGGCTTCGCGGGCGGCACGTCGCCGCGCGAGCACCTGCGCGCCGCCACCGGGGTGTCACCGCGGGCCTGCCGCCGCACGTTCCGGGGCGCGGGCGCGTCGGCCGGGGACGTCCCGCGACCGGGCCCGGAACCGTTGCCGCGCAACAACAGCGCCGGGACCACCCGTGCGACCGTGACCGCCGTCACGTCCGAAAACCCTGTGCTGTCAACGTTCTACGGCGAGTGACGACCGGCGGCGGGAGCCCGGAGCGCGATCGGCCGGTGCCCGAGCGCCCGTCCGCTGCCCAGTACGCTGCCTGGGACGCAGCGCCCGCAGAGAGGTTCCCCGTGCAGCCGCTTCACGCTTCCGACCCGGTGGAGATCGGCCGCTACCGCCTGACCGGGCGGCTCGGCTCCGGTGGGATGGGCAGCGTCTACCTGGGGCGCTCACCCGGTGGCAGGCTGGCCGCCGTCAAGGTGATCAACCTGGGGTTCCAGGAGGACCCGAACGCGCTGGAGCGGTTCCGCCGCGAGGTCGAGACGCTCCGGACCGTGCGCAGCGCCTACACCGCCGCGCTCATCGACTCCGAGACCACGACCCCGCCCTGCTGGTTCGCCACCGAGTACGTGCCCGGCCCCACGCTCGCCAGCGCCATCAAGGACGAGGGCGGCCTGCCGCCCGACCTGTGCCGCGCGCTGCTCGCCGCCCTCGCCGAGGGGCTCGCCGACATCCACGCGCACGGCGTGTGGCACCGCGACGTCAAGCCGCAGAACGTGATCCTGTCCGCGACCGGCCCGCAGCTGATCGACTTCGGCATCGCCCGCGCTACCGAGCAGACCGCGCTCACCCAGCAGGGCCTGGCCACCGGCAGCCCCGGCTACATCGCGCCCGAGGTGCTGACCGACGACGCGGTGGGCCCGGCCGCCGACGTGTTCGCGCTCGGCGCGACCATCGCCCGCGCCGCCACCGGCAGGCCGCCCTTCGGCGACGGCAACGCGTACGCGATCACCTACCGGACCGTGCAGGCCGACATCGACCTCGACGGCGTCGAGCCGGGGCTGGCCGCGCTGATCACCGCGTGCACCGACCGCGACCCGGCGCGGCGGCCCGACCCGCACGCGATCATCGAGCGCTGCCAGCCCGCGCCGCCGCTCGTGGAGCACCCGGCGTACCGGCGGGCACTCGCCCGCAGCGCGGCGGCCCGCGACGAGCGCACCGACGTGCTGGTCGGACCGCCCACGCCGGCGCCGTCGCAGCCCGTCCCGCCCGCGCACACCCCGCCCCGGCCGCACCCGGCGCAGTTCCCGCAGCAGGGCGCACACCAGGGCCTGCACCAGGGCCCGTCGTCCGGACCCCAGCAGCTGCCCCGGTCCGGCCCGCAGCCCACCCTCGCGGGCCTCCCGCCCACCGGCTACCAGCAGCCGCCCACCGCCTACCAGCACCGCACCGACCAGCCGCACCAGGTCCACCACCCCGTGCCCACCGGCCCGCAGCCCGCCCAGCGCCGTCCCGGCGCGCTCGCCGCCGTCGCGGCCGTCGCCGTGCTCGCCCTCGCGGGCGGCGGGCTCTACCTGGTGACCAAGGGCAAGGGCGCCGGTCAGGCGGGCGAGCCGCCGACCTCCGCGACCTCGCAGCCCGGCGACGCGGGCCAACCGCCCGCCTCCGCCTCCGACGTCCCCGACGGCAACCGCTGCACCACCGCCCAGCTCACCATGGCCTTCGAGGAGGTCGAGCGCGGCGGGCGCGTCGCCAGCTACCGGCTGGTGTTCACCAACACCTCCAACCAGGAGTGCGTGCTCAACGGCTTCCCCGGCGTGTCCCTGCGCGACGGCGACAACGCGATCATCGGCGACGCGGCCGGTCGCGTGGGCGGCCCCAAGGAACCGGTCACCCTGGTCCCCGGCACGGCCGTGCAGGCCGACGTGATCGCCAGCGTGCGCGAACCGGGGGACGACGACGAGGGCTGCTGGGAGGAACCCGTCTCCCTCGTCGTCTTCCCGCCCGCCTCCAAGTCCACGATGACGGTGAGGACCAAGCAGCCCGTCGTCTGCGGCGACCGCTTCACCGTCGGCGCGGTCTACCCGGTGCAGACCTGAGTCACGGCTTGCGCGGGGCGGTGTCCTCGGTGGTGTCGGCGGGGATGTCCACGGCGATCTCCGCGCCGAGCCGCGCGCCCGCGAGCAGCTCCAGCTCGTCCCCGCTCCAGAACCGGCCGGGGTCGTACCAGTTGGCGCGGCGACCGGTCGGCAGCAGCCCCATGGCCTCGTAGGTCACCGCCACCACCTCGGCGCAGTAGGCGGTCTCCAGCGTCGTCTCGGCGGACCGGCGCACCCTGGGCAACCGCCCGCGCAGCCACCGCCCGGCCAGGCGCGCGGTCGACGGGAACGGCGTCCCGTCCAGCCGGGCCACGGTCCTGAGCGCGGCGTCGTCCACGTCCAGCGAGTGGTCGAGCTGCCGCAGCCAGGCCCGCTGCCCGTACTTGCGCGCCCACACCACGACGGCGTCGTGCAGGTCGTGCAGCTGCACCCCGCGCTGGTGGGTCCCGGTCCACACGTCGGGCAGCGAGCGGCCCAGCTCGGCGTGCCACATCAGCGGCGGCAGGTCGTCCAGGACGACGGACATGCCGACGTGGTTGACGGGGCTGTTGGTGGTCATCTGGATCGCCCGGTCGGCCGGTGAGCTGCCCCGGAACAGCCAGACGTCGCCGGTCCGGGTGAGGTCCACGGCCTCGGCCAGGGAGATACGCGTTTCGCCCATCCGGGTAGCCTAGGCACATGCGGTTCTGGAGGCTGGTTGGACTTGCCGGTGTCGCGGGGGTCGCGGCGACCGGGGTGGTGGTGGCGCGGGCCGAGCGCAAGCGGCGGGCCTACACGCCGGAGGAGATCCGGGAGCGGTTGCACGCGAAGGTCGCCGAGCAGGCGGTCGAGAAGGGCTGACGTCCCGGCGGGCCCGCGCCGACCCCGCGATCCCGCGCACGCGGGCGGCCTGGGTCGGCGGGACGTTCGCCGCGAAGCCGAGCCGCTGACGCGGAACGCGGGGCAGGACGAGCCTGCCCCGCCGCGCTCACCAAGCCCCCGAGATCAACGGCGTCAACCGGTCCGCCACCTTCCGGTGCCCCGCGTCGTTCGGGTGCACGTTGTCCACCGTGTCCGTCGACTCCACGATCCACCCCGTGGTGTCCACGAACCGGATCCGCGGGTCGCCCACCGCCGCCACCGCCGCCTGGGTCTCCGCGACGTACCGGCCCCGGAACACCCGCAGCGCGAACACCACCGCGTTCGGGTACTTCTCCCGCACCCGCCGCAGCAGCGTCGTGTACCCCGCCTGGAACTGCGCGCCCGTCACCCCGTGGCCCACGTCGTTCGTGCCCAGGTTCACCACCACCGCGTCCGCCCGGTACCTCGTGAAGTCCCACAGGGGCGCGGTCGCCGCGAGACCGGTGCGCAGCCAGCGGTCGCTCATGCCGATGCAGCCGTCCGCCGCCGGGTACAGGCAGGCGCCGCCCACGGCGATCTGGGTGTGCGCCGCGCCCAACCGCTCGCCGGTCAGCCAGGCGTAGCCGGTCAGGGCCTGCTTCGACGACAGCTGCCCCACGGTGATCGAGTCGCCGATGAACTCCACCGTGCGCGCGGGCGTCGTCGGCGCGTAGGTGCGCGCCCCTGGGTCCAGCGCCACGCCCCGGAACACCGCGTCGCCCTTGTACGAGCCCGCGATCGGCCGGTACGACACGCGCAGCACGTGGTTGCCCGCCTTCAGCGGCGTCGGGGTCAGGTTGACGGTGCCGCTCACGTTCGCGTGCAGCACGTCGGCGCCGCCGTCGATGCTCGCGTAGAGGTCGATCGCGTTGCGCTGCTTCAGCTTCACCGTCGTCCCGGTGAAGCCGACCAGCACGTACGCGCCCGCCCACTCCGAGACGTGGGCGGTGCTGTCGGCGGTGTTCCAGCGGCCGAAGTACCGCACGTTCGAGTCGGTCGGGGAGCCGTCGCCGGTCGCGGCGGCGGCGACGGGGGTGGCGAGGCCGGTGGCCAGCAGGGCGGCCAGGGCCGCGGTGATCAGTCGTGCGCCCATGTCAGATCCTCGCCGCGATGATCGGGGCGAGCCGGTCGGCGATCTTCGCCTGGCCCGCGTCGTTGGGGTGCCCGTCGCCGTCGGCGTAGTCGGTCCCGGTGGTCAGCCAGCCGCTGGTGTCGACGAAGAACGTGCGCGCGTCGCCGACGGCCGCCACCGCCGCCCTGGTCTGCGCGGCGTACCGCTTCTTCAACGTCTGGAACGCGAAGATCGCCGCGTTCGGGTACTTCGCCCTGATGTCCCGCAGGAACTTCGCGTACGCCGTCTGGAATGCGCTTTCCGACACGCCGTGGCCGATGTCGTTCGTGCCCAGGTTCACCACGACCGCCGCCGCCTGGTACCGGCCGAAGTCCCAGCCCGCCGCGCCCGTGCTGTCCGTGCGGAAGAACTGCGCCGACTGCCCCACGCACCCCGACTGCGCCACCAGGCAGTAGCCCGCGCGGGCGATCACGGTGCGCGGCAGGCCGAGCCTCTCACCCACCAGCCAGCCGTACGAGGACAGCGCCAGCTTCGAGTCCAGGTAGCCCGCGGTGATCGAGTCGCCGACGAACTCCAGCACCTTGGCCGACGGCGTGAACGCCACCGTCCGCGCCCCGCTGTCCAGCACCAGCCCGCCGAACACCGCGTCCCCGGACCGGAACGCCACGCGCAGGGTGTGGTTGCCCGCCGCCAGCGGTGTCGGGGTCAGGTCGACGGTGCCGCGCACGCCCGCGTGGAACACGTCGGGCTTGCCGTCGACGCTGGTGTACACGTTGACGGCGTCCCGCAGCTTGAGCTTCACGGTGGTGCCGGTGAACCCGGTCTGGAGGTAGGCGCCCGCCCAGTGCGGCACGCGCGGGTCGCCGGTGGCGTCCCAGCGGCCGACGTAGGAGATGTTCGGGTCGGACACCGGGATGTCCACCGCCGCCGAGGCGGTCGGGGCGAGCAGGGCGCCGGCGAGCGCGGCGGACAGCAGGACCGCCGCAGACCTGGCCGCACCCCATGACGTCGCTGTCATGCGTGTGCCTTTCGCGAGAACGCGGTGTGCGGCGGTTCCACCGGCATCCGTTGGGACCTCAGACCATGCAAGCCCAGGGCGCCCGCCGTCAACCACCCGTCTCGATCGGCTGCCGTCCCGGCCCGCGTCCCGGCCCCGGTGAGCCGAACCGGGGGAGCCGAACCGGGGGAGCCGGGCTAGGCGAACGGCGCGACCAGCTCGTCCGCGACCCACCGCGCCACCCGCTCCGGGTAGGGCCCCGGCAGCCCCAGCACCACGTGCGAGAACCCGAGCTCCAGCGCCCGCCCGATCTCCTCCCGCGTCCGCTCCGGGTGCTCGTACGAGGCGTTGAGCACCGTGGACCTGGTGATCGACCGTGGATCGCGGCCCAGCTCCGCGCAGTACCGGTCCAGCCGCGCCGACCGCAGCGCGGCGGCCTCCAGGTCGTGACCCGGCGCGTTCCAGACGTCCGCGTGCTCGGCGGCCACCCGCAGCGTCGCGGACGCCACCCCGCCGATCAGGATCGGCGGGTGCGGGCGCTGCACCGGCTTGGGGTTGCCGAACGCCCCGGTGAGCCGCACGTGCTCGCCGCGGAAGTCGAACGGCTCGTCCTCGGTCCACAGCCGCCGGATCACCCGGCACGCCTCGGCGAGCGCGGCCACCGCCTGCCCGGCGTCGTGGTAGGGCAAGCCGTGCGCGTCGTACTCCGCCCGCGCCGCCGGGTGGCTCGGCCGCGATCCCGCGCCGATGCCCAGGTCCAGCCGCCCGCCGGAGACCACGTCGACCGTGGTGGCGATCTTCGCGAGCAGCGCGGGCGGGCGGAACCTGTTGCTGGTCACCATGACGCCCAGCCGCAGCCGCGTGGTCAGCGCGGCGAGCGCGGACAGCAGCGTCCACCCCTCGTAGGCCGGGCCGGTGACCGGGCCGCCGATGGGCATCAGGTGGTCGAACAGCCAGGCGTGCTCGATCGCCGCGATCCCGTCGGCCTCCCGCCACACCCGTAGCACGTCCGCGTAGTCGACCTGCTGCGGCGGGGTCATGATCCCGAAGCTGGGCCTCACCTCCCCGTCACCCGCCCGATCCCGGCGTCCAGCGCGGCGGACTCGGCGGTCCACGCCGCGTCGTCGCCGCCCAGCGCGGCCAGCAGGTAGGCGGTGGTGAGCCGGGCGATCGCGGCGACCCGCTCGGGGTTCTCGTCGGTGGTCGCGGCGGCCTCGCGGCCCTGGATGCCGCCGAGGGTGTGCTCGCCGCCGACCAGGGTCAGCAGGTGCGTCGCGCCGGGGGAGTGGTGGAAGGCGTCGGTGAACCAGTCCGGGCCCCTGGTGGTGAGCAGCGACTGGTCGGCGTCCCCGGCCACGACGAGCGCGGGCGCGGTCAGCTGCGCGAAGCCGGGGTTCATGAACGGGAAGTTCTCGGCCGCGAACGGGCTCAGGTCGTCCCCGCCGAGGCCCGCCGCGGCGAGCAGCACGCCCGCCCGGACGCGGGGGTCGGACAGGTCCTCGCCGGGCGCGCCGGAGGCGTCCAGGACGCGGGCGCCCAGCAGCACCCCGGCGGTCTGCGCGCCGAAGGAGTGGCCCGCGACGGCGACCCGGTCGCGGTCGACCCGGCCCGCGAGGCCGGGGACGGCGGACTCGACGGCGTCGAGCGAGTCGAGCACGCGGGTGAGGTCGGTGACGCGGTGGCGCCAGATCAGCGGGGTGCGGGGGTCCTCGGGCGGCAGGGCCAGGGTGCGCGAGTCCAGGTGGGTGGGCTGCACGACGGCGAAGCCGTGCGAGGCCCAGTGGTCGACCAGCGGGTCGTAGGAGGTCAGGGACTCGCCGAAGCCGTGGGAGAGCAGCAGGAGCGGCAGGCCGGTCCCCGCGGTGGGCGCGGTGACGCGCACGTGCAGGTCGGCGCCCCGGTCGGGGGCGGGGAGCACGACGGGCTTGACGGAGACGATCGGGGTGGGCACGGGAGGACTCCAGCGGGGTTAAGCGGAACGTTGCTCCGGTAAAGATACGGAACATGGTTCCGCTTGGCAAGCCGGGCCTGCCACCAGCGGGAGCGGTCCGTGATCACCCGTGATCACCTGTGTCACCGCCGATCGGTGACACGAGATCACCACCGCGCCCGACCCCGCCCCGGCAGCCTTCGCGGCACGGCGACCGAACAGGCGGTCCGCACCGCCGAGGGGCTGCGGCGCCGCTACGGGGACGTGGTCGCGCTCGACGGCGTCGACCTGCGCGTCGACCCCGGCGAGCGCGTCGTGCTGCGGGTGCGGGACGCCGGACCGGAGGAGGCCGTGCTCGCGCTGACGGCGGTCCGTGACGAGGGGGAGGCGGCGTGAACCCGTTGCCGCTCAGGGTGTTCGGCGTCGGACTGCGGGACGAGCTGCGCGGCGTCGTGCGCGAGCCCACTGCGCTGTTCTGCGGCGTCGTCATGCCGGTCGGGATCCTCGTGCTGTTCAACCTGCTCCACGGGAGCCAGGCCAGCCAGGGACTTTCCGCCGGAACCGCCGTGGTCGCCACCTTCGGCGCGCACGGCGTGATCACCGTCGCCTCGCTCCTGGGCGCCCTGCACGCCTGGCCGCTCGCGTTCGCGGTGTGCGCGGCCACCACCGCCCTGTGGGGAAAGCCGTCGCACGCCAACGGTTCCCCGCGTCGCATCTGGTCCGCGATCGTGCCGATGGCGGTGCTCGGCGCTGGGCGGCGAGGTGCGGCGCGACGGGCGGCACGACGCTGACCGTCACCGTCCCGACGGGGGCGGCCGGGTGATCCGGGTAGTGCCGGCCGAGGGCACGGTCCGCAACTACCCGTCCAAGGCGATGGCGAAGCTCGCCGCCCGCAACCGCGCCGAGGCGGCGCGGATCGCGGGGGAGCGGGGCTGGTTGTGGGCGTCCCGCCGGGGCGGCAGGGCGCCGCCCACCGTCAGGAGCGCCGGGCCCGCTCGCGCGGCTGTCAGCATTCGCACGGGGACCGGGCGTGGCAGCCGGTTGTGCGGAACCCGGCGCGAAGCCGCGCGGAACCCGTGCGCGGCTCAGGGGTCAGAGCGGGTCGAGCCTGCGGCGCAGGAGGCAGAACTCGTTGCCCTCCGGGTCGGCCAGCACGTGCCAGGACTCCTCGCCGGTCTGCCCGACGTCGGCGCGGCGCGCGCCGAGGGCCAGCAGGCGCTCCAGCTCGGCGTCCTGGTCGCGGTCGGTGGCGTTCACGTCGATGTGCAGCCTCGGCTTGCCCGGCTCCGGCTCGGCCCTGCGGCTGAGGAACAGCGTGGGCTGCGCGCCGCCGAACCCCTCGCGCGGCCCGACCTCCACGCTGCCGTCGTCCTCCCGGCCCAGCACGACGAAGTCCAGCACCTCGCACCAGAACCGGGCCAGCAGCTCCGGGTCGCGGCAGCCGAGCACGAGTTCGCTGATGCGGCACGCCATGGGGACCTCCACGGGTCGACTGCGGGGAGCAGTTGCGGGGAACGGCGTCCGGAACCTACCCGTCGCCGCGCGCCACCGCCCCCCGATTTCCCCCACCCGACCCCCGGTCCCGATGCCCCGATCGCCCCACCGCGTGCACCCGCCGCGCGTCTCAAAATCCCGCAACGCAGGGAAATGCGGGACAAAACCGGCACCCGCCCTTGCCCGCGCCCCCGAAGTCCTCCCATACTGCGAACACCCAAGATCAGCGCCAGTCGAATCCACTTCGCACCGCGTCGACGCGCCGCCCGTCGACCCCGCCGCCGCTGCCAGACCGGCGCGCGCTGATCACCCCGCAGCTCCCGTGGGCGCGTCCGCGCGCTCGGAGGGGAAGATCGCGCATGGCACCGAAACCCCCGCTCCGGCGCCGCAGGACCCCGCGCCGCCGCGCGCCCGCCGTCGTCCTCGGCGTCGTCGCGGCCCTGTCGGCGGGCGCGCTGACCGGCCCGGCGGCCTCGGCGGCAGCCCCCGTCACGATCTACGTGGCGGGCGACTCCACCGCCTCCACCTACACCGCCTCCCAGTCGCCGAGGGCGGGCTGGGGGCAGGCGCTTCCGGTGTTCCTGAACTCCGGCGCGGTCGCGGCGAACATCGCGAAGTCCGGGGCCAGCTCCAAGAGCTTCATCGACCTCGGCAGGCTCGACCACGTCCTCGCCCGGATCAAGCCCGGCGACTACCTGCTGATCTCCTTCGGGCACAACGACTCCAAGGTCGAGGACCCCACCCGCTACACCGAGCCGTCCACGACGTACAAGTCGCACCTGTCGCAGTACGTCGACAAGAGCCGCGCCAAGGGGGCGAAACCGGTCCTGATCACCCCGGTCGAGCGCCGCCGCTTCACCGGCTCCGGGGCCGCGGCTCCCTCGCACGGCGCGTACCCGGCGGCGATGCGGGAACTGGCCGCGGCAAGGGGAGTTCCGCTCATCGACCTCACCACGTCCAGCACGGCGCTGTGGAACCGCGCGGGCGTGGAGGGCACCAAGGAGCACTTCCTGCACCTGGCCGCCGGGCAGTCCCCGAACTACCCCGGCGGGATCGAGGACAACACGCACTTCCAGGGCGCGGGCGCGATCGAGGTCGCCCGGCTCGTCGCGACCGCGCTGAGCGGTCAGGGGATCGTGCCGTCCGGGAAGTTCCGGCAGCTCACCGCGACCGTCCCGCCGAGCGCGATCACCTGGCCCACCACGCCGCCCCACTGAGCCCGGAACCGCCGCCGTCGACCGCACCGCGACTCAACGAGGAGTTGACGCATGTCACCGCACGGCACCCGCCTGACCAGGGGCGCGGCGGCGCTCTCGGCCCCGCTGCTCGCCCTCGCCATGGCCACCCCGGCCCAGGCCGCCACCACGGTCACCGTCGCCGCCGACGGCTCCGGCGACTACACCACCGTCCAGGCCGCCATCGCCGCCGTGTCCCCCGGCTCGACCATCAAGATCAAGCCCGGCACGTACAGGGGCCAGGTCTCCATCCCCGCGAGCAAACCGGGGCTCATCCTGCAGGGCACGTCCGGCAACTCCGCCGACGTCGTGATCACCGGGAGCACCCCGGCGTCCACGGCGGGCACCGAGGGCAGCGCCACCGTCCTCAACAAGGCCAAGGACACCTCGGTCACCGGCCTGACCATGGCCAACACCTACGCCGCGCACGACAGCCAGGCGCTGGCCCTGTACGCGGGCGGCGACCGGCAGGTGTACCGCAACGTGCGGATGCTCGGCTACCAGGACACGTTCCTGTCCTGGGGCGGCACGGGCGGCTCCCAGGTGCGCCAGTACGTCTACAAGAGCTACATCGAGGGCGCCGTGGACTTCATCTACGGCAACGGCGCGCTGGTGGTCGACTCGACCACCATCCAGTCCCTGGACCGGGGCAGCAGCAACAACGGCTACATCACCGCCGCCGCCACCCACTCCTCCAACCCGTACGGCATCCTGATCACCCGGTCCACCCTGAAGGGCCCGTCGGCGGCCAAGACCGTGGCCCTCGGCCGCTGCTGGCACGCGGGTGGCGCGGCCGACGCCATCGGCCAGGTGCTGGTGCGCGACTCCACGCTCGGCGGCCACATCCGGCAGACCGGCGCGTGGCAGGACATGGGCGGCTTCTCGTGGAAGACCTGCCGCTTCACCGAGCACAACAACTCGGGCGCCGGGGCGACGACCGGGACGGGCGACCGCCCGCAGATGAGCGCCTCCACCGCCGCGAACCACACCGCGCAGAAGTACCTCGCGGGCAGCGACGGCTGGAACCCGGTGCAGTAGCCCTCTTCGACCGGCCGGGGTTTCCCGGCGGGACGCGCGTCCCGCCGGGAAACCCGGTCACGGCCGGAAGGGGTTCACCGCCCGCGCGCACACGTCGGCCCGCTCGAACGACCAGTAGCCGGAGATATCCCGTACCGCCCGGCGCCGCGCCGCCCCCCCGTCGTGCGCCGTCCCCGAGCGGAACACGTTGTCCCGCACCGGGTCGCCGGAGATGGCCTGGAAGGTGTTGCCGTCCGCGCAACCCGGCGTCGCCGTACCGCCGCACGGTCATCGGCTCCCGGAACGTCAGCGTCCCCGGCCGGGGCGCGGGTCAGCCGACCGAGTCCCGGCTCACCCGCGAGGGGGCGGGCCGGGACCGGGGCCGATCAGCCCACCGCGACCGGCTCGTCCACCACGACGCCGGTGTGCCGGGCGATGACCGCGCACTGCTCGTCCAGCGACCGCCGCGACAACCCGGCCTGCGGCGCCGCCGCGTCGAACCCGTGGAACGCGCCCGCGAACTGGTGCAGCTCCACGGACACGCCCGCCGACATCAGCCTGCGCGCGTACTCCACGCCCTCGTCGCGCAGCGGGTCGCGGTCGGCGACCATCACGTACGCGGGCGGCAGACCGGTCAGGTCCGACGCCCGGTTCGGCGCGGCGTACGACGGGGCGCCGCCCTCCCAGCCGCGCAGGTAGTTCCGCCACATGTGCACGCTGTTCGGCTGGTTCCAGCCGGGGGTGGCGGTGAACGCGCGCATCGACGCGGTCTCCAGCCGGTCGTCCGCCACCGGGTACAGCAGCACCTGGAGCGCGATCGCCGGTCCGCCCAGGTCGCGCGCGGCCTGCGACACGGCGGCGGCCAGCGCCCCGCCCGCGCTGCTGCCGCCCACCACGACCCGCGCCGGGTCGATCCCCAGCTCGGCCGCGCCCGCGCCTGCGACCCACACCAGCGCGTCGTAGCAGTCGTGGAACCCGGCGGGGTAGGGGTGCTCGGGCGCGAGCCGGTAGTCCACCGACACCACCACGACCCCGGTCCTGGCCGCGATCTCCCGGCACCGGGCGTCCTCGGTCTCCAGGTCGCCCGCGGTGAACGCCCCGCCGTGGAAGAACACCAGCGCGGGCGCGGGGTCCGCCCGCCGCACCGGCCGGTACACCCGCGCCGGGACGTCCGGGCTGCCCTCGCGGGTCGGAACCGCCCGCTCGGCCACCTCCAGCGCCGCGTCGTGCGGACCGGCCCCGCGCAGCGCCCGCGCCAGCCGGAACCCGCGCCGCAGCGTGGTCCGCACCGACTTCGGGTCCGAGTAGTCCACGACCGGCTGCATCCCGGCGGACTCCAGCAGCTCCCGGTCGATCCCGTGGAGGTCGTGCTCGCTCACCGTGCTCCACCGCTTTCCTCGCCGGGAAACAACCTTCGATCCGCCAACGCCGGGAACTCGGCGCGGGCCGCCGCCACCGCGGACGGCGCGAACGCCACCCGCAGCTCACCCGGCTCCGAGCCCGCCTCCGCCAGCACCTCGCCCCACGGGTCGACCAGGACGCTGCGGCCGGCCAGCTCCGTGCCGTGCTGCGTCCCTGCCGCGTTCACCGCCAGCAGGAAGCACTGGTTCTCCAGCGCCCGCGCCCTGGTCAGCAGCCGCCAGTGCGCCACCCGCGCGGCGGGCCACGCCGAGGTCACCAGCAGCAGCTCGGCCCCGTCGTCCACCTGCGCCCGGAACAGCTCCGGGAAGCGCAGGTCGTAGCACGTGCTCAGCGCGACCCGGCCGAACGGGGCCGCGTGCGCGCCCACCCCGTCGCCGGGCGCGAGCAGCTCGCTCTCCCGCGCGCCGTAGCCGAACAGGTGCACCTTGCGGTAGGTGTGCGCCAGCTCCCCGTCGGGGGTCAGGAGCAGGCTCGTGTTGTGCAGCCGCCCGTCCGGCGCCCGCTCCACGACGCTGCCCGCGTGCAGGTGGACCCCGGCGGCGCGGGCCGCCTCGCCCAGCGCGGCCACGACCGGGCCGTCCAGGGGCTGCGCGGTGCGCGCGTAGTCGTCGAACGCGAAGAACCCCGTGGCCCACAGCTCGGGCAGCAGCACCAGGTCCGCGTCGCCCAGCGCGGCGACGCGCTCGCACACCCGCTCGACCCGCTCCCGCGGCGACAGCTCCGCCGGGGTGGCCTCCTGCAGCAGGACCGCGCGCAGCAGCCGCCCGTCCGACCAGTCGGAGCCCGGAACGCCCGAGCCGCCGGAACCGACCGAACCGCCCGGCGTGCCAGAGAAGCCCTGCCCCACCGGTAACTCCCGACCGGCGGGGTCCTGACCCGCTGGGCGCGCCGCCCGGTCCCCGCCCCCCGCGCTCAGCGGACCCTGCCCGCGAGCAGGTAGGCGTCCAGCGGCCCGAGCTGGCCCCGGAACAGCTTGTCCAGGTCCGCGTCACCGGTCGTCGGCAGCTCGCCGTACAGCTCGTCCAGCCCGTCGTACGCGCCCCGGATCGCCAGCGTCGTCCGGTCCAGGATCGCGCCTTGGCCCAGCCACGTGGCCATGTCCAGCGCGCTGTCCGCCACGTCCTCGGGCACCGGCAGGCTCGGGTGCGGGTGCAGCACGTGGTGCTCCTCCTGGAGCAGCCCGCGCATCAACCGGTAGAACACCGGGCTCTCGCTGCGCGCGGTCAGGTACACCGGCAGGTCGGGGCGGCACGCGGGCAGCACCGCCTCGTGGATGCGCTCCCGCATGACCTTGCGCATGACCCCGCGCGACTGCTGCTCGGGCACCATGCCGGTGGAGTCCAGGTACACCAGGGTGCGCCGGTCGTAGGGCAGCACGTGGAACCCGGTCCAGCCGATCATGCGCCCCTCGGGCGAGGCGATCAGCACGAACTCGGCCAGCCGCTCCAGGTAGCCCTCCTTGGAGCGCTGCGCCCAGTACGGGGTCATGTCGGCGCCGAAGGACCGGGTGGTGACGGGGACGAGCGCGTCGTAGATCCGCCACTGGGCGGACAGCGTGAGGACCCGGCCCGGCCGGTCGACCACGAACGCGGTCAGCCCGCCCTCCTGGGGGAAGGTCCGGTAGTGCGACACCGAGTCGCCTAGCACGTCCGCGACCAGCGGGAGGGCCGCTGCGGTGGTGGGGGCTCCGATGCTGATGGTACTGCCCTGCTTTCATCGTCGGACCCGCTCCCGGAAGCGCTCGCACGAGCGCGGCGCGGGTGGGCCTCGGCCTGGGAAGGGGAGTGCCGGTGGCGAGGCCGCCACCGGCACGGACCGGGACCTTACGCCCCGGAGGTTTCCTTTGCGTAGCCCCGAAAGGGCGTCACCCGCTCAGCGCCCACCGGCTTCCGGGACGCCCCGCTGCTCGCTCCCGTCCCGACCCGCGCCCAGGACGCCGTCGCCGAACACCGTGCGGTAGCCGGAGGCCGTGCCGCCCGCCAGCTCGCCGCCGTCGACCACGAGCTGCTGCCCGGTCAGGTATTTCGCCTGCGGCGAGGCGAGGAAGAAGAACGCGTCGGCGATCTCCGACGGGTCGGCGTGCCGCCCGGCCGGGATGCGCGCGTTGACCTCGGCGAGCATCTCGTCGGTGTACTCGGCCCGCTGCATCGGCGTCATCACGTAGCCGGGGCTGACGCAGCCGGTGCGGATCAGCGGTGCGTACTCCAGCGCCAACGTCCTGGTCAGCGCCAGCACCGCGGCCTTCGAGGCGTTGTAGTCGGCGTAGTACGGGTACCCGACCGAGGCGTTCGTGGACGCGGTGGCCAGCAGCACCCCGCCGCCCGCCGCGACCATGTGCCTGGCCGCCGCCTGCCACAGGCCCATCACGCCGAGCACGTTCACCTTGAGCAGCCCGGTGACGTCCTCCTCGGTCATGTCCAGGAACAGCCTGCGCAGGCTGATGCCCGCGTTGGCGACCACCACGTCGACCCCGCCGTGCTCGGCCGCGACCGCGTCGACCGCCGCCCGCACCGCCGACCAGTCCGAGACGTCCACCAGCGCCGTTCGCCCCACCTCGTCGGCGGGTGCGGGCGGCTTCAGGTCCAGGTTGACCACCCGGTCCCCGGCCTCGGCGAAGCGCCGGGCGGTGGCGAGCCCGATGCCGGACGACGCCCCGGAGATGACGACAGTGCGCATGGTGCGGATTCCTCACGGTTGTGCGGGTGCGGCGGGCGTGGCCGGGGCCCGGCGCGACGGGCCGCGCACGCGGGGGTGGTCCCCACGTGCGCGGCCCGGTCGTCGTCGTGCCCCGCGTCGCCCTGCGAGCAGTCTCGCCGGTCCTCGGCGCGCGGGACCGCCTTCCTGGCCGCGCGCCTTCGGTCAGGCGGGCTGCGCGGTCTTCGGGGCGGCCTTCGGCGCGACCGCCTCGTCGGCGGGAGCGGCAGCCCACTTGGTCTTGCTGGTCAGCGCCGCGAACACGTGGCCCAGGTACTGCACGGTGAACCACAGCGGCAGGAACGCCGCGAACGACGGGGCCGACCCGGTCTGCACCCACGCGATGGTCGCCCAGGTGATCACGCCGACCGCGGCGTTGAGCGCCACCGTCGTCGACAGGTCGGTCTGCCGCTGGCCCCAGTCCTCGGAGCGGGGCTTGAGCACCGCGCCCAGCAGCAGCCCGGTCAGCAGCGAGCCGAGCAGGCCGACTCCCGCGACCTTGAGCATGTCCAGCGGCGTGGTCGCGTTGCCGCCCAGCACCGCGTAGTACAGCACCCCGAGGCCGATGCCGACCACCAGGCCGGGCAGGTGCGCGGCGGGGGAGCGCCAGTGCGCGGGCTTGGGCATGGCCACGTCGGCCGCGCCGCGCGGGGCCCGGTACACCGGCGGGAAGATCAGGCCGGTCACGTCCACGTACGGCTGGTACGACTTCGCCGACAGCGCCAGCAGGCGCTTGTCGTACAGGATGCTGCCGATCACGTTGTAGACGTTCAGCACGACGCCCAGCACCAGCAGGTCCGCGGTCATGGTCGGCAGGAGCAGGAACATGCCGAAGAACGCGGTGTGCACCGGGAAGCGGATCCAGCGCCTGCTGCCGACCTTCCACGGGATCAGCTTCGGCCCCGGCGAGTTCGTCACCTGCGACACCAGCGTGGTCGAGCCGAACGCGAGCCCGCAGTCGTACTCGAACAGGTGCAGCTGCCAGTACCACAGCCAGGACACCACGGTCACCGCGTACATCCCGTACATCAGCGCGCCGCTGGTCTCCCACACCACCGCGTCCGGGGTGTGCTGCCACAGCGAGGCCGCGACCAGGATGTAGACCACGTTCGACAGCGACTCCACCGAGCGCCAGGCCAGCGACTCCATGCGGGTCTTGGCCTTCACCACCCGCTTGACGCGCAGGGTGGCCAGCACGGAGTGCTGCACGCCGAATCCGGCCACCAGTAAGGCGTCGACGACCAGCGCTGTGGTCAGGTCCATGTCCACTACTCCTCTATCGGTCGTTCCCGGCCCGGACCCCGGCGCCGGGCGCGCCGGGGTGGGGCGGGTGGGGGCAGGACGCTTGCGCGAGGACTCGGACCCGCGAGGCCCGACCGGGCGGTCAGACCTTGAACAGCTCTTCCATCGTCTCGTGCGAGATGCTCTTGTCGTCGTCGCGGTTCGCCGCGTACGACATGTTCACGATCGTGCGCTTGCCGCCCAGCAGGGGGTGGACCTGGTGCAGGGTCGTGTCGGTGCGCAGCAGGTAGAGGTCCCAGGGCTTGAGCTCGTGCGAGCGGATCACGCCGTCGACGAGCTTCTGGAAGACCTTGGGGTCCTCCTTGTCCCACGAGGTCCCGGAGACGGTCTGCACGAAGCCGCCCAGCTCCAGCGGCGGCACCTCCACCACGAAGATCACCGCGAAGCTGTAGTCGTCCCAGTGCCAGCCGTGGGTGTCGCCCCTGCTCTCCAGGGAGGTGATGATGTACTGCTCCGGGAGGTAGGGGCAGATCTTCACCGGCTCGCCCGCGACCTTGGACAGCGCCTCGCGCAGCGCGGGGGAGCGGTAGACCGCGTCCACCCACCCGTCGTGCTCCCTGATCTCCGCCGCGTTCACGTTGCGCATCTTGCGGTGGCTGTTGCCGGTCTCCTTGAGCTGGAGGTCGCGCCGGATGCCACCGGTGCGCACCAGCTCCTGGATCTCGTCCGACAGCACCTGCTTGACCGAGTCCGGGAGCACGTACGGGATCAGGCCGAAGCCCAGCTCCTCGAAGCTCTTGCGCGACATCGCGTAGCTCTCGTCCGGCAGCGAACCCAGGTGCGCGGCGATGTGCTCGTCGACGGTCGCGGTGGTCAATTCCGACACAATTCCCCCATGGCTGGTGGCTTAGGTGAGGGTCACCCGTTCCAGGCGCGCGATCCGAGCCGATCGCGTGTCGCGTTCGCGCATCGTTGCGGGAGCGGAGCGGGCAATTTTCCCGAGGTTTTGCGGGGTGTCTTGCGGTCCCGTTCGAGAAATGGGGAGAGTCGAATTACCGGAAGTTTACGCACTGTGACACCCGGCGGCAATGCGGCAAGCCGTACGCCTCTGAGCTGGTGAGACGCTTCGGTACCGCGTATACCGCCGATGACCTGGTGCGATCACTCCGGCATGTGGTGGGATCTCCTGGCGGGCACAATCTACGTCAGCCCCGCGCGCCGTCGCAATACCTTTCGCGGTGGCGGGTGCGCGTGGCAATCTCGGGCTGGGTCGACCAAGTCGACCAGTTGCGCGCAGTTCTGGTGGACAAGGCCGTTCACCCGTTCGGTCGATTATTGAAGATAATTTCCCCCATAAATGAACCTTGGGTTCACCGGGCACGCCGCCGCCCGCGTGGGCGCCCTCGCGGCCGGACCGGCCGCAGGGCGCGGACGCGGCCGTTCGGGCGTGGTCCGCCGAGAGCCGCGACACGGAGGCCAACCACATGACCGGGACCGAGTCCGCGCCGCCCAGCACCACCGCCGCACCCCGCGCGAGCAGCGCGAACGCCCTGGAGATCGCCGTCGTCGGCGTCGGCCCGCGCGGCCTGTCCGTGCTCGAGCGGCTGTGCGCCAACGCGGGCGCCGACTTCGCCCACCTGCGCCTCCGGGTCCGCCTGGTCGACCCGCACCTGGGCAGGGGCGGCCGGGTGTGGCGCACCGACCAGTCGCCGCAGCTGCTGATGAACACCATCGCCTCGCAGGTCACCCTGTTCACGGACGAGACCGTCGATTGCGCGGGACCGGTGGCGCCCGGACCGGATCTGCACGAATGGGCAGGGTTCTGCGCCCTCGCGGGCGAGTTCGACGACCTGCCGGAGGCGGTCCGCGCCGAGGCCCGCGCGCTCGGGCCCGACGACTACCCCACCAGGGCCTTCTACGGGCACTACCTCGACTGGGTGCTGCGGCGCCTGCTGCGCACCGCGCCGCCCAACGTCACCATCGAGCTGCACCGGCGGCTCGCCGTCGACCTGGAGGAGGACCCGGACGGCGTCCAGCACCTGACCCTCGCGGGCGGCGAGCGGATCACCGGGCTGGACGCGGTCGTGCTCACCACCGGCCACGCCGACCTGCGCCCGACCGGCGAGGAGCGCGCGCACGCCGAGTTCGCCCGCGCCCACGGCCTGCGCTACCTGCCGCCGGACAACCCGGCCGAGACCGACCACGGCGCCATCGAACCCGGCGAGAAGGTGCTGGTCCGGGGGCTGGGCCTGAACTTCTTCGACCACGTGGCGCTGCTCACCGCCGGACGCGGCGGCCGGTTCACCCGCCGCGCCGACGGCGCCCTCGCCTACCTCCCGTCCGGCCGCGAGCCGATCCTGGTCGCGGGGGCCCGCAGGGGCGTGCCGCACCACGCGCGCGGCGAGAACCAGAAGGGCCCGCGCGGCAGGCACGTGCCGCTGTTCCTCACCGAGGAGCGCATCGCCGCGCTGACCGGGGCCGGTCGCCCGCTGCGGTTCCTGGACGACGTGTGGCCGTGGATCGACGGAGAGGTCCGGGCCGTCTACTACGCGGCCCTGCTGGCCGAGCGCGGTGGGCCCGGCGCGGCGGCGGGCTTCCTCGCCGAGTACCGGCCGCTCGTGGAGGCCGTGGGAGCGCTCTCACAGCTGGCCGCGGAGTCGCGGGACCCGGTGACCGCGCGACCCGGCCCGCACGCCGCCCCGGTGGCGCTGGCCGAGGCCGAGGGCGAGCTGCTCGACGCCTGGTCCGTGCCCCGCGCCGACCGCTGGGACTGGGCCGCGCTCGCCGCCCCGCACCGGGGCCGCGACTTCGCCCACCCCGAGCAGTTCCGCGCCTGGCTGCTCGACCACCTGCGCGCCGACGTGCGCGAGGCCCGCCTCGGCAACGTGCGCGGCCCCCTCAAGGCGGCCCTGGACGTGCTGCGCGACCTGCGCAACGAGGTCCGCCTGGTGGTCGACCACGGCAGCCTCAGCGGCGACTCGCACGAGGCCGAGCTCCAGCGCTGGTACACGCCCCTCAACGCCTACCTGTCCATCGGCCCGCCGGTCGGCCGGATCGAGGAGATGATCGCCCTGCTGGAGGCCGGGGTGCTGGAGGTGGTCGGCCCCGGCGTCACCGTCGAGCGCGACGAGCGGCGCGGCGAGTGGGTCATGGGCAGCCCGGCCGTCCCCGGCTCCCGGCACCGCGCCCGCGTCCTGCTGGAGGCGCGCCTCCCGGAGAGCGACGTGCGCCGCACCCTCGACCCGCTCGTGGAGTCCTTGCTGCGCAAGGGCTGCGGTGTCCCGTACCGCATCCCGGTCGACGGCGGCGGGCACCTGGAGACCGGCGGGCTGGCCGTCACCCGCCGCCCCTACCGGCTCGTCGAGCGCTCCGGCGCGGTCCACCCGAGGCGGTTCGCCTTCGGCATCCCCACCGAGTCCGTGCACTGGGCGACCGCGGCGGGTGTGCGCCCCGGCGTGAACTCCGTCATCCTCGGCGACGCCGACGCGGTGGCCAGGGCGAGCGTCCTCGCCGCCGACGCCCGCGCCGCCGACGCGGTCGGGAGGAAGGGGAACCGTGTTCGCTGACACCGGACTGCTCTCGCCGGGCTGGGCCCGCACCGGCGTGGACGCCCTGCTCGACGACCGGGCCTGGCTGCGCGCCATGATCACCACCGAGGTGGCGCTCGCCAGGGCGCAGGCGCGGCTGGGCGTCGTGCCGGAGTCCGCCGCCGAGACCATCGCGGCGGCGGCCGACCCCGACGCGTTCGACTGGCCCGGCCTCGTGGAGGGCGTGCACGCCACCGGGAACCCGGTGGTCGCGTTCGTCTCCCAGCTCACCGCCATCGTCCGCGCGGCCGACACCGAGGCGCCCGCCACCGGCCTGTCCGCCGCCGACCACGTCCACCGGGGCAGCACCAGCCAGGACGTCCTGGACACCGCCACGATGCTGCTGTGCCGGGACGCGCTGCGCAGGCTCCGCACCGACCTGCTCGCCACCGCCGCCGCGCTCGCCGCGCTGGCCGGGCGGCACCGCGACACCCCCATGGCGGGCCGCACCCTCACCCAGCACGCCGTCCCGATCACCTTCGGCCTCAAGGCCGCGGGCTGGCTGGCCCAAGTGCTCGACGCCGTCGAGCGGATCGAGGCGGTGCTGGACGGCGGCCTCCCGGTCTCCCTGGGCGGGGCGGCGGGCACCCTGGCCGCCTACGGCGAGTTCGCCGACGGCGACCCGCTCGACCTGGTCGAGCCGTTCGCCGCCGAGCTGGGCCTGGCCCCGCAGGCCCTGCCCTGGCACTCCTCCCGGACCCCGATCGCCGACGTGGCCTCGGTGCTGGCGTTCGCCTCCGGGGCGCTGGGCAGGCTCGCGGCCGACGTGGCGGTGCTGTCCCGCACCGAGATCGGCGAGGTCGCCGAACCCGCGGAACCGGGGCGGGGCGCGTCCTCGGCCATGCCGCAGAAGCGCAACCCGGTGCACGCCACGGCGATCCTCACCGCCGCCAGGCAGGTCCCCGCGCTCGTCTCGGTGCTGCACCAGTGCCTGGTGGTCGAGGACGAGCGGTCGGCGGGCGGCTGGCACGCCGAGTGGCAGCCGCTGCGGGAGGCGCTGCGGCTGGTGCTGGGCGCGGCCCGCAACGCCGCCGCGCTCACGGCGGGCCTGCGCGCGTTCCCGGACCGGATGCGGGAGAACCTCGCGCTCACCGGCGGCGCGGTCGTGTCCGAGCGGCTGGGCGCGCGGCTCACCCCGGTGCTGGGCAAGGTGGAGACCAAGCGGCTGCTCACCGAGGCCACCGCCGCCACCTCGGGCCGCCCGGACGAGCTGCCGGACTGGTTGCACACCAGGCTGGCGGGCGCCGGACCCGACCTGGACGCGCTGCGCGCGCTGTGCGACCCGCGCGGCTACACCGGCGCGTCCGGCGCGCTGGTCGACCGCGCGGTCGAGCGCTGGCGCGCGGTCGGGGAGCGCGGGTGAGCGCCGCGACCAGGCGGGGCGAGGCGGTCGCCGGGCTGCGCGAGGCGCTGGCCGGGAACCGGCGCGTGGTGGTGGTCGGCGACGAGCCCGAGCTGGCCGCCGAGTTCGGCCGGGAGCGGGTGCTGGCCTCCGGCGACGCGGGCTCGGTGGCCGCGCTGGTCGCGGGCGGCCTGCACCCCGTGGTGGCGGTGGCCCCGGAGGAGCTGCCCGCGTACCAGGCGTTGCTGGTCGGCACCGGGAACCCGGTCGTGCTGCGCACCACCGGGACCTGGGCCGCGCACCTGCCGGGCGTGCGGCTCGTCGCGCCCGCGACCCCCGCCGACTCGCGGCTGCTGCTGGCCGAGGCGGTGCGCGCGGGGGAGCCGGTGGTGCTGGTCGAACCCGAACCCCGGACCGCTCCCGCCGAACCGCGCGGCTTCGTGGTCCCGGACCCCGCCGGACGGCGCGGGTTCCCGGTCTCGGCTTCCGCCGAACCGCGCGGCTTTGCGATCCCGGACCCCGCCGGACGGCGCGGGTTCCCGGTCTCGGCTTCCGCCGAACCGCGTGGTTTCGCGGTCCCGGACCCCGCCGGGCCGCGCGGCCTCGCCTCGGCTCCCGCCGAACCGCGCGGCTTCGCGATCCCGGACCCCGCCGAACCGCGCGGCCTCCCGGCCCCGACTCCCGCCGAACCACACGGCTTCGTGGTCCCGGACCCCGCAGTTCCGGGCGGCTTCGTGGTCCCGGCGCCCGCTCCCACCACTCTCGTGGTCCCGGCGTCCGCGGTGCGGGCGCCCACCGCGCCGGAGCGCGCGGCACCCGAGCTGTGCGCAGGCCCACCGCCGCGCGGAGCCGCTGAACCACCCGACCCCCGCCACCCCCGGCTGTCCACAGTGGACAAGGTGGTGCCGCCGCTGGGACGTGCCGCAGTGCTCAGGCCGGGCGTCGACGTCACCGTGCTCGCGGTGGCGGCCTCGGTCGACCCCGCCCTGCGCGCCGCCGACGCGCTCGCCGCCCGCAGGGTCGACGCCGAGGTGGTCGACGTCCGCTCGCTGTTCCCCCTCGACCTGGGGACGCTGGTCGCGTCCGCCCGCCGCACCGGCCGGGTCGTGGTGGTCACCGAGCCCTGGGCCGCCCGCAGCGCCGACGCGCTCGCCGCCGCCGTCACCGAGCTGGCGTTCGACGACCTGCTCGCCCCGGTGGCCCGGCTGCGCGCGGGAACCGGGCGCCCCGGCGGCCCGGACGCGGCCGACGTCGAGCGCGCCGCCGCCCTGCTCGCCGAGCGGGGCTGCCGCTGAAACTGGGTGGTCCGGGACGGCGCGCCGCCCCGGACCACCCCGCGCTCACCGCAGCAGCGCGTGCCGCAGCGCCGCCGCCTGCGAGGCCAGCGAGCGCGCCGACACCCCGGCGGTCGGCACCGCCGCGTCGAACCCGTGGAACGCGCCCGCCACGTGGTGCAGCTCCACCGGGACCCCGTCCCGCGACAGCCCCACCGCGTAGTCCACCGCCTCGTCGCGCAGCGCGTCCACCTCGGCCGCCAGCACGTACGCGGGCGCGACCCCGGTGAAGTCCGCGCGCCGCGCGGGAACCGCGTACTCCGACGTCGCCGCCTCCGGCGAGTCGCCGAGGTAGTGCCGCCACATCAGCGCGCTGTCCGCGACCTTCCACGACGAGGTCTCCGGGTAGCGCCGCATCGACCCGCTCACCAGCCGGTCGTCCAGCGCCGGGTACAGCAGCACCTGGAGCGCCAGCTCCGGCCCGCCCCGGTCGCGCGCCATCAGCGCCACCGCCGCGGCCAGCGTCGCGCCCGCGCTGCTGCCGCCCACCGCGATCCGCTCCGGCGCGAACCCCAGCCCGGCCGCCGCGCCCGCCACCCACTCGACCGCCGCGTAGCAGTCCTCGCCCGGCACCGGGAACGGGTGCTCCGGCGGTCGCCGGTAGTCCACCGACACCACCGCGACCCCGGCCGCCGCGAACCCCAGGCAGCGGTGGTGCTCGGAGTCCAGGTCGCCCGCGACGAACGCCCCGCCGTGGAAGTACACCAGCACCCCCGGCGGCGTCGGGGCGGCGGCGGGCCGGTAGACCCGCAGCCCGACGTCCGCGCCCGGCACGGGGAACGAGGTGTCGACCACCTCCACCCCGACCGGGTCCGGCGCGCCGCGCAGCAGCGCCCGCGACAGCTTGCAGGCGCGGGCGAAGTTCCGCCGCGCCTTCAGCGGGTCGGTGAACGACACGTACGGCTGGGCCCTCGCCGAGTCGACCAGCTCCGGGTCGACCAGCGCGGTCCAGTCGTGCCCGAGCGCGGTCACCCGGCGGTCCTGGCGACCACCCGCGCCATGCCCGCCACGGTCAGGTCCTCCACGACCTCGTCCACGTCCAGCTCGACGTCGAACACGTCCTCGACCTCGGTGATGATGGACAGCAGCAGCAGGGAGTTCCCGCCCAGGCTCAGGAAGTCCGCGTCGTGCGCGACCGGCGACACCTTCAGCGCGCGCTCCCACACCAGCGCGACCCGCTCGGCCGCGGCGTCCTCGGTGATCTTCTGGATGGTCATGGTGAGTGCTCCGTCCCTCTCGCGGCCCGGCGGCGCGGGCCGTTCACGCGTCGAGCGGTTCCAGGGCGGCCGACGTGGCCACCCGCACTGCGTCCCGGTTCACCTTCAGGTTCCGGTTCAGCAGCGGGCTTTCCGGGGTCAGCTCGCCGGGCAGCAGCGCGATGCGGCTGATCCGCCGCCCGGCCCCCAGTCGGGAGCTGACCAGTCCGATGCGGGGGCGCACCGCGTCCCGCGCGGCCTCCCGGTCGCCGTCGTACCAGACGGCGGCGGCGTACCCGTCGCCGTCCGGCGCCGGGTACAGCGCGACCCGGTTGACCCCGCCCGCCTTGGCGATGTCGAACTCCAGGTCCTCGATCTGGAGCTTCTCACCGCCGCTGGTGATCACGACGTTCTTCTTGCGCCCCTTGAGGAACAGGTGGCCGTCGACGAACTCGCCGAGGTCGCCGGTCGCGATCGTGCGCGGCCCGCGGAACACCTGCTCGACGTCCTCGGGCTCCTCGCCCTCGTAGCCGACGCACAGGTGCACGTCGTGCGTCACCAGCACCTCGCCGTCCGGGGCGATCCGCACGCTGCCGGGCTGGTTCTCCCGGCCGACCGAGCCGATCCGGTTGTCGCCCGGCAGGTTCCAGGTCAGGTAGCCGATCTCGGTCATGCCGTAGATCTGGTACAGCTCGAAGCCCGCGCGGGCGAAGAACTCCAGCATCTCCGGCCGCACCGGGGCCGACCCGACCAGCATCAGCCGCGCCCGGCCGCCGTAGGAGTCGTGGAACGAGCGGAACACCTCGCGCCGCAGGCGCAGCGCCTCCTCGCGGGGCAGCGAGTCGGCCGGTTCGACGGCCCGGTCCAGCGCCTCGCGCTCGTGCGGCGGCAGCTTCTCGTACCGGCTGTGCGCGAACTCGTAGAAGTTCGGCGGCCCCAGCAGGATCGTCGGCCTCCCCTGCTCCAGCGCGGCCAGGAACCGGGACGCGGTGGTGAGCACGATCCCGCAGGCGTTGCGGATCGCCAGGTAGCACAGGTACCGCTGCTGGAAGGTGGACAGCGGCAGCGCGATCAGCACCCGGTCCTCGGGCGTCATCGGGTACGCCGCGCCCTGCGCCCGCACCAGCGCCTCGACCCCGCGCCACGCCAGCAGCAGGCACTTGACCCGCCCGGCGGTGCCGGAGGAGAACGCCAGCGTGAACACCTCGCGGTCGTTCTCCGGCAGCCGCTTCCCCAGCGGGGCCGGGGGATCGGCGTCCGGGGTGAACCCCGGCAGCCCCAGCAGGTCCTCCAGCGGGGCCACCGCCGGGCCGTCGTCGGCCGAGCGCGCGGCCTTGGCGGCGAACACCGCGACCAGCCCGTAGGTCCGCGCCACCTCGGAGTTGGGGCGGCCCTTGAAGTCCGGCACCGGGATCGCCACCGGGACCGCGCCCAGCTCCAGCAGCGCCAGGTCCAGCACCAGCCACTCGTAGCTGTTGTCCCCGCGCACGCCCACCCGCGCCCTCGGCGCGATCCCGCGCTCCCGCAGGTGCGCGGCGACCCGCTCGACGTCGCCGAGCACCTCGCTCCACGGCGCGAACCGCGTCCCGCCCCGCTCCACCCGGTGCACCCCGCCGGTGGTGGCCGCGCGCAGCCACTCCAGCACGATCCGGGGATCTTCCCCGCCCATCCGGTGTTCCTCCCCTGAATCCTCGCCGCGCGCCCGCCGCCCCGCGACGACCGCGCTCGGGACCGGCGCCCCCTCGCGCCGCCCCGCCGTGCCCGGCTCCCACCGCCGCGCCCGGTCCTGCTCCCGGACCTCCGCGCCCGAACCGGCCGCCGTGCCCGGTCCAGTCGCCGTGCCCGGTCCAGTCGCTCAGACCGCCGCGCCCGAACCGGCCGTCATGCCCGTTCCGACCGCCGTGCCCGTTCCGACCGCTCAGACCGCCGCGCCGCTGCTCCGCTCCGAGCCCTCGGTCGCGCCGCCCACACCCTCCGCGCCCCGCTCGCCGCGCGGCTTGTGCGCGGCCGTGAACGCCACCGCCGCCAGCAGGCCCGCCACCAGGCAGGAGACCCACAGCAGCGGCGCGCCGCGCCCGTACACGTACGTGCCCACCGCCGGTCCCAGCGCGAACGCCGTCGACTGCACCGCCGCCAGGTACCCCTGGTACCGCCCGACCCGCCCGCTCGGCGACAGCGACGCCGCGGCGCTCGCCACCACCGGGGAGAACAGGATCTCGCCGATCGTCCAGGTCACCACGCTCGCGATCAGCAGCGCGAACGACGGGAACGACCCGGAGGCCGCGATGCCCACCGCCATCAGCGCCGTGCCCAGCACCAGCGGCAGCCGCCACGGCAGCGTCCGCGTCCACGCGCTCAGCGGCACCTCGAACACGATCACCAGCACCGCGTTGAGCGTCAGCAGCCCCGCGTACACCTTGGCGTCGTGGAAGTCCGCCACCGCCAGCGGGACCGTCGACGAGTACTGCACGTACACGGCGGTGATCAGCAGCACGCCGGTGAAGAACAGCGCCAGCTGCACCGGGAAGCGCTTGCCGCCCGCCGCCACCTCGTCCGCGGACGCCTCCTCGGCCACCCGCGCCGCGGGCTTCGGCAACCCGAGCCACAGCACCAGCGAGAACAGCAGGTACGCGCCGCTGCTCACCAGGAACAGCGACTCCAGCCCGTACGGGGTGATCGCGATCGCCAGCACCGGCCCCACCGCCGCGCCCACGTTCAGCGCCAACCGGAAGAACGCGAACACCGGCACCCGGTCCCGCTCGCGGGTGTGGTCCACCAGCAGCGCCGAGGCCGCGGGCAGGTACGACTGCGCGAACAGCGCCGCCGCGAACACCCCGACCAGCGCGACCGCCTTCGTCGGCGCGAAGCCGATCACGGCCAGCCCGACCGCCGCCAGCAGCGTCGACCCGACCAGGGACGCCTTGCGGGAGAAGCGGTCCGACACCCAGCCGCCCAGCATCGACCCGCACGGGATCGCGACGCCGACGGCCAGCAGGATCAGCGGCATCTGGGCCAGGGTGAACCCGAGCTGCTCCAGGAACAGCGTCAGGAACGTGGCGAAGTACGAGCCGGACCGGTTGACGAACACGCCCGCGACGAGGATCCAGACCGGGCGCGGCGAGCTCAGGATGACCTTGAGCACCGACCGCTGCTCGTCGGCCCCACCGGTCCCGGCCCCACCGGTCCCCGCGCTCACAGCGGCGTCCCGTCCACCACCAGGTCGGCCGCGACCGCGTCCCGCCGCTCCAGGCACTCCCGCCGGTCCGCGCCCGTGACGATCGCGAAGCCCAGCCGGGACAGGAAGCCCTCCGGCGGCAGCCGCACCTCGGTGCCGGGCGGCAGGAACGTGGTCAGCCGCTCAAGACCGGGGTACTCGGCCTCGTCGCGGCGCAACCGCACGCCGTCCACCCGGTAGGCCCGGTCCGGGTACACCATGACGATCGCGGCCACCTCCGAGCGCAGCGGCTCGGTCTCCGGGGCCAGCCCGACCGCCACCCGCGCCGCCGACGCGGCCAGGTCCACCCCGCTGGCCAGCTTGCCCAGCAGCGGGATCAGGTCGCCGCCCAGGCGCACGTTGATCTCGATGATGCGCGGCCCGTCCGGGGTGAGCCGGAACTCGGTGTGCGTGACCAGCCGGTCCAGCCCGACCGCCCGGTGCGCCTCGCGCACCAGCCGCACCGCCTCGTCGATCGCGGGCGAGGGCTCGGCGGGCACCACGTGCCCCAGCTCCTCGAAGTACGGCGGGAAGCCCAGCACCTTCTCGGCCACCACCAGCGGGTGCGCGACCCCGTCCCACACCACGCAGTCGACGCTGAACTCGGGCCCCTCCAGGTACTCCTCCAGCAGCACGCCCGCGAGCTTGGACGCGGTGCCGTCCCCGGCCTTGGCGGTCGCGGCGATCGCGAACGCCTCGCGCAGCCCCGCCTCGTCGTCGGCCCGCACCACGCCGATGCTCCCGCCGAGCGCGAGCGGCTTGCACACCAGAGGGAACCCGACGCGCCCCGCCGCGTCCACGGCCTCCTGCTCGGTGTGCGCCACGGCGAACCGCACCGGGCTCAGCCCGGCCTCGGCCAGGTGCCCGCGCAGCGCGGACTTGTCCTTGCACAACCGGATCGCCTCGGGCGAGGTGTGCGCGATCCCGACCTCGGCGGCGACCCGCGCGACCGTGCCGACCAGGCTCTCGTCGTAGGTCAGCAGCCCGTCCGGCGCGACCTCCCGCACCGCCTCGACCAGCGCGGGCACGTCCGCCGGGTCGACCACCCGGAAGTCGGTGATGTGCGGCTTCTGCCAGGTGGGCTCCCGGTTCTCCAGGAGCACGAGGTCGGCCTCGCCCGCCATCGCCTCCAGCGCGTATTCCCGGAACGCCTGACCACCGCTGCCGATGACGACCAGCCGCTTTTCGCTCACTGCGGGAATCCCCCTGTGCTTCCGTGCCCGGTGTTCGTGCCGAGTGCCGCGCGGAGGCGGTGGCGCGGGACGGTCGGGCAGGCGGCGTCGCCCCGTGGCGGACCACCGCGCGGGAAGCAGCCGCGGTGCCGCGACATCGCGCTCCGGCTGGGAAAAACAGTGCCACACCCCGGTGTTGCGGGGCAATCGAAGAAGAGTCGGAACACCGTATGGCTGATTGCACTCGCACCGGAAAAAGAACCCGGTCCCTGAAATGCCCCTTCCCGCCCTGCGGAACGCCCCGCTGCGCCGAACGGGCCATCGGGAAACCCGATGGCCCGCGCCGCCGTCACGCCGCGGCGGGCGTCCGGCTCACCTCGGGGCCGACCGCGTCGGGGTCCGGCTGCAACGACACCAGCAGCGCCGCGCCGACCGTCATGACCGCGCTGAGCGCGATCACCGGCAGGTAGCTGTGGAACCGGTCCGCGATCACCGCGCCCAGCTGGCTGCTCACCGCCACCGCCACCATGTGCAGCGCCCACAGCACGCCGATCGCGGTGCCCTTGCGCCCGCGCGGCAGGATCTTCGCGATCCACATCGTGGTGGCCACCACGGTCACCAGGTAGCTCGCCCCGAACACCGCGCCGAAGACCAGGACGGTGAACTCGGCGGAGAAGAACGGGGTCAGCACCATCGCGCCCGCGCGCATCAGGTAGCCGCCGACCAGCGTGGCCCTGATCCGGCCCCGGTCGCACAGCCTGCCCGCCACCAGCGACCCGGCGATCTCGGTCGCGCCCAGCAGCACGAACGCCACCGAGCTGGTCACCGGGGCCACGCCGTGGTCGTGCATGTGCGGGAACAGGTGCACGTCGACGAACGCCATCGTGGTGCCGCAGGCGAAGAACGGCAGGATCAGCCCGCGCACCCGCCGGTCGGCGAACGCGGTGCGCACCCCGGCCAGGAACCCGTGCTCGGCGGGCGCGGCGGGCGGCTTGGGCTGGCGGGTGGAGGAGCGCACCAGCAGCAGCGACAGCGGCAGTAGCACCACCAGGAACACCGCGCCCGCGCCCAGCAGGATCTGCCGCCAGTCGGTGATGCCGCCCAGGTACGTCCACAGCGGCACCAGCACCATGAACCCGACCGCCGCGCCGTTGGTCAGCACCGCGTACAGCACGCCCGCGTTGCGCCCGGCGAACAGCTGGTCGGCCAGCACGCCCAGCGGCACGAACGACAGCATCGTGCAGCCGATCGCGCCGAGCACGCCGTAGGCCAGCACGAACAGCCGGATGTCGGTGACCGTCCCGCAGACCAGCAGCACGCACCCGACGATCCCGGCGCCCATCGCCAGCACCGGCACCGCGCCGATCCGGTCCGCCAGGTGCCCCACCGCCGACGAGGCGAGCGCGGTGACCACCGCGAACAGCGTCGTGCCCACCGCCAGGGTGCCCCTGGTGACGTCGAAGCTGTCGACCATCGGCAGGAACAGCACCTGCACGGTGCTCTTCATCGACGAGCCCGCCATCGAGATCACGAAGCTGACCGCGGTGGCGAAGATCGCGAACGCGGTGATGCCCCCCGCGATCCTGGGAGTGCCGCTCATGATTGCTCCACCACTTCCCCGAAGTGCCCGCGGACAGCTCCAGCGCGTCCCGGCGCGGGGACATGCTGGCACGCCGGGGTCGGGCGGCGGAATGCGCGATCCGGGCGAATCGGGAAACCGCTGCCACCTCCGGGCGCGGATCCGCGGGGAGCGCGCTGGAATGCTGGGGAAAAGTGCGCAAATCGCATCGGCTGGCCCTGTCGGTCGCCCGTCAAGACCTTCGGGCGAAGTGTTTCAGGGGTAACGCCGGAGGGGGTTGCGGCGGGTATCCGGCTGGGCGCCCGCGCGGGCGCACGAGCTTCGTGGAGGCGAGCGGATGTCCAGGACGGTCAGTGCTGTGGTGGCGCCGGGTGGCGGCAAGCCCGCCGAGCTGGTGGAGGTCGTGGTGCCGGACCCCGGTCCGGACGAGGTGACCGTCCGGGTGCTGGCGTCGGGGGTGTGCCACACCGACCTGCACTACCGGGACGGGGTGATCGCCGCCGAGGGCCCGTACCTGCTGGGCCACGAGGCCTCCGGGATCGTGGAGCGGGTGGGGCCGGGCGTGCGGAACGTCGCGCCCGGCGACTTCGTGGTGCTCAACTGGCGGGCGGTGTGCGGCGAGTGCCGGGCGTGCAGGCGCGGGCGGGCCGAGGCGTGCGTGGACGACCGCACCGCCACCACCCCGATGACCCTGCTCGACGGGACGCCGCTCACCCCGGCGCTGGGCATCGGCGCGTTCACCGAGCTGACCCTGGTGCACAGCGGCCAGTGCACCCCGGTGAACCCGGCGGCCGACCCGGCCGCGGTGTGCCTGCTCGGGTGCGGGGTCATGTCGGGGCTGGGCGCGGCGATGAACACCGGCGGCGTGCGGGTCGGCGACACGGTCGCGGTGATCGGCGTCGGCGGGGTCGGCGGCGCGGCGGTCGCGGGCGCGCGGCTGGCCGGGGCGACGACGGTCGTGGCGGTGGACCGGGACGAGCGCAAGCGCGGCGTCGCGCACGAGCTGGGCGCCACCGACTTCGTGCACGCGGCCGAGGGCGTGGACGTGGTCGCGCGCGTCCGCGAGCTGACCGGCGGGCTGGGCGCCGACGTGGTCGTCGACGCAGCCGGGTCCGAGCAGACCTGGCGGCAGGCGTTCTACGCGCGGGCGCTGGGCGGCACGTTCGTGCTGGTCGCCAGGCCGGACGCGTCGATGAGGCTGGAGCTGCCGCTGCTGGACGCGTTCCTGCGCAACGGCACGTACCGCACGAGCTGGTACGGCGACTGCCTCCCGTCCCGCGACTTCCCGCCGCTGGTCGAGCTGTTCCTCCAGGACCGCCTGCCGCTGCGCCGGTTCGTGTCCGAGCGGATCGGGCTCGGCGACGTGGAACGCGCGTTCGAGGCGATGCGCAGGGGCGACGTGCTGCGCAGCGTGGTGGTGCTGGGCGGCGCGGGCTAGCGCTGCCCGACTGGTCGCGCGGCGTCTCCGCCCGCCGCGCGCCCGTGGTCCGCTGTGAGCGAGCCCCCACTTCCGCCCGCGTGCCCCGAACCGCCGCCGCGCCCCTCCCCGCCGCCCTGACCAGCGCTTGCGCCGGGACCCCCGCCCGCTCGCCCCTCCGCGTCACCGGGTCCAGTGGGCGTGGCGCCCGTGCCGCGCGGGCGCGGTGAGGAGGAGCCGTGCCGACCGACCCGCCCGGCCACGACCCCGAGGCGCTGCGCGAGGTCCGCTCGCTGGTCGCGCGCAGCACGGCGGGCATGGCCCCGGTCCGGCCGCTGCGCGCCCCCGAGCCGATCGTGGTCCGGGCCGGTCGTCGGGGCGGGTTGCCGTTCGACGGCCTCACCACCGACCTGCACCTGGGCTGCCTGCCGATCACCCAGGTCTGCTACGGCAGCTGCTTCGCCGCGCGCGCCGCGTTCGGCGCCGGGTTCGACTTCGGCGTCCGCGTGCGCAACCACCTGGACGCGGACGTGCTGCGCGCGGACCTCGCGGCCCTGCCCGCCGGGCAGCGCTTCCTGCGCAACGGGTGGAACAGCGACGCGTCCTGGGACTGGCGCGGCGCGCGCGAGCTGGCCGACCTGGTGCGGGAGTCCGGGCGCTGCACCGTGTTCGTCACCAAGCACTTCCACCCGGTTCCGCCGGACGTCCTGGCCGGGCTCGTCGCGGCGGGCGCGGAGCTGCGGGTGTCGGTGAGCGCGCTGGACACGCCGGGGCAGCTGCGGCAGCGCCTCGGCGGGCTGCTGGCCTACCGGGACGCGGGCGGCGTGGCCGTGCCGGTGGTGATGAGCTCGCGCTACGCCGACGGGCGGCTCGGGCGCAGGCAGGACGCGCTGGTCGACTGGATCGCCGGCCACGACCTGCCCGGCGCGGAGAACAGCCTGCGGTTCCCGCCGCGCCTGTCGGTGGCCGCGCTGCTGGACCACGACCGGGTCGGCGTGCTCGACGGCAGCGGCGACCTGTGGGCGGGCAGGCTGTACGGCGACCGGCTGCCGGTACCCACGATCACCGCCGTGCCCGGCGACTACCCCGGGTTGCCGTGGCGTCACCTGTCCGAAGTGGACCGGGACCTGCTGGCGTCCTGGGCGGTCGACCCGGTGCGCACGCACGAGGAGGTCGCGGCGGGCGGCGGGCTGGCGAAACCGGAGCAGTGCGGCGTCTCCCGCGCCTGGTCTGCGGACACCTGATCGATCCGGTTCCGTGCGGGGCCCGCACGAACCGTAACGCGGTTGTGAACACCTTCCGCGATCATTCGGGACCTGTGTGTAAACCCTGCGTAGTAGTGCTTGGTTCCCGCGCTCACCTCGGCTTACTCTCCTGCGCCATGAGGGCGATCGCGGTGGCCGCGATGTTGGCGTTGGTGTCGATCGGGTCGGCCTGGTTGTGGGGCGGCGCGGTCGCCGAGGGCTGGGCGTTCGCCTTCGCGCCCGAGTGCGGCGCCGTCGAGCGCGAGGACTGCGTGTTCGAGGAGCGCGTCACGGTGTCGAGCGCCTTCCGCGACTACGACGGCTCGGCGCAGCTGAAGTCGAAGGACGGGGACGGCGTGGAGCACGTCATCGCCGGCCTGCCGAGCTGGGACGACGCCAACCGCGTCGCCCCGAGCCCGCCCGCCGAGGTCGTCCTGGTGCGCTTCGCGGGCCGGACCCTGGACGTGCTCGGCGCCGACGGCGAGCGCGTCACGGTGTCCCCGGTCGCGGACGGCTCGTCGGCGAAGCTGCTGATGTGCGGCATCGCGGTGATCGGCCTGTCCCTGCTGATCCCGGCGTCCTGGGTCCGCAAGGGCGCGGCGGGCGCGGCGGCCGGCCTGTTCGCCGCGCTGGGCGCGGGCACCCTGGTGCCGAGGAGCATCGCGATCCCGCTGGAGATCGTGGTGTTCGTGGTGGTGAGCGCGCTCGTGGCGGCGCTGTTCCTGCTGCACAGGCCGAGCCCGTCACCGGCAGGCCCTGCGCCGGTCGGCTGACGGTTCCCGTCGGGGCGCGAACGTTCGGCGGTCCAGCGGGCCGGCGGGCCAGTGGGCCAACGGTCCGAGGACGGGGCGCCCCGGCGGTCGACGGTCGTGCCGGGCGCGCGAGGGGGCGCGACTACCGCTGGGCGCAAGGTTCCGGTTTCGGGAACCGGCCTACCCGATTCCCCGATCGGGTGAGGGGTGTCGTCCGTTACATCAACTACTTGGCCTAAAAATTCTTTACTACGCAGAATTGTCACGCTTCCGTACGATCGAGGGATAGCCCTTTCGTGTGACGGCTGGTGCGAACAAGTGATCAAACTGCTCGGTAGGTCACCTCAAAGTATCTGTGGTGCAACTTCGGCGCGCCGGTGCACCCATACTGCTGAACGCGTCCTGGGGATACCGTTCGGCGCAGCGTGGATGCCGCTCGCCGCGCGAGCGCGGTAGCTGGTCAGGGGCGGGTCAACCAGACTGGCATCCTCGTTCCCACCAAAACGAATATCTTGGAATAAAGAACGCGGCCTCCTGCGCCAACAGGAGACCGCGTGACGTCCCCACCCCGTGTGCCTGGGCTAGCCACCGCAGAACGCGAAGTTAGGAACCTGTTGAGTCTAGATCCGCAGACACGTCCGCGACCAGAGAGCCAGCCGTCACAAGTGAGTGACATCGGCCCGCTCGCGGTTCGCCGTTCCCTGGCGCTGCACCGGTTGCCGCCACCCCGCACGGGGAGCGCCCCCGCGCGCGTCCCGAACTCCCCGGCGCCCCCGCTCCGCGCCGCCCCCGCCAGGGCGGTGCGGGTGCTGCTCGCCGCCACGTCAGCGGGCTTCCTGGTCCTGGTCGCACTGCTCAGGGCCTCCACGTCGCCCGCGGCCCTCGGGTTCGCGCTCGCGCTCGCGCTGACCTGCCCGGCAGCGGCCTACCGGCTCAGAACGACCGGCGCCGCCGGCTGACCTCGACGGTCCGCCGCCTCCGACGCGCGACCACGCCCCCCGGTCCGCTCCTGCTCGAGCGGTCCTGCTCTGCGCTGCGCTCTTCAGCCTTGTCGATAAGGAAAACCCCTTGCCTCGTCACACACCTCCTACCGCGCAGGCCACCCTCTACCGCTTCCCCGTCGTGCCGGGAACGCGGCTGGCCGACTACCTGGACCTGTCCGGGGTGAGCGCGGTCAGCCACAACGGCCCGGTCGAGATCGCCGACGCGGTGGCGCACCTGGTCGCGGGGACCCGAACCGCGGGCGCCCCGGAGTGGGCGGGCACGGTCACCGCGCTGACCGGGGTGCGGCCGTCCCTGGTGCGCGGCGCCCCCTTCGCGGTCCTGCTCGTCCGGGTGGACCGCTGGGTCGTGGCCGCGGTCTTCGGCAGCGGTCGGCACCTGCTCGACGACCTCAAGCTCGAGCACGGCTTCGGGCTGCTGTTCGCCATCCGCCGCGTGGACCCCGCCGACCTCAGGGCCGTCACCAGCAGCCTGCTCGACGTGTCCGCGCGCAGCACCCGGACCAACTTCCCCTCCGGCAACTCCCCGATCGGCTTCGGGCTGGAACCCGCGGGGGAGCTGGTGACCCGCGTCTCGGGCATGGCCGACATGACCGGCATGACCTACCGGGTGGCGACCGGTGGCAAGAGGTTGCGCGTGACCGCCGGGGACTCGCTGTCGCTGAGGGTCGGCGCCACGCCCCGGCACTTCATCGCCGACCTCCGGGCGATCTGCGCGATCACCGAGGAGACCGACCAGGACTCGCCCCTCAGGTTCATCACCGACGTCCGCCCGCTGTCCGACCGGGACCCGGTGCTCCCGGAGCTCGAGGGCAGGCTGGCGCGCGCCCTCGGCGGTGAAGAGGGCTCCGGAGCGCTGGGAGTGTGCTGGCCGACCGCGGCGCTGCGTCACCTGGAAGAGGTGAACTCCTTCGCCACCAACAACATCGGCGGCGCCGGACCGATGCTCTTCGACGGCTTCCCGGACGTCGACGACCTCGTCGCCCGGTTCGCGCAGATGCCGGTCGCGATGCGGGTGAGCGAGCTGCGGGACGCGCGGCTGACCCCGTGCGCCGACGACGCGGGGGAGGAGTTCCTCACCAGGGCGATCACGCTGGACAAGTGGATCGCCTTCGAGGCGCTGGTCGACGGGCGCACCTACTGCCTGCACCAGGGCGGCTGGTACGAGCTCGGGCGGGCGGCCGTGGAGCGCGTGCGCGAGCAGGTGCGGGAGCTGCTGTCCGACCGCAGCGAACTGGTCTTCCCGCTGTGGCGACCCACCGGTCGCACCGACGACGAGCACCGCTACTGCGAGCTGGTGGCGGAGCAGCCGGGTTTCCTGTGCCTGGACAAGGACTTCGGCCGCACGCCGATGCACCGCAGGTTCGAGTTCGCCGACCTCGTGGGGCCGGGCGACGAGCTGATCCACGTCAAGTGGTTGGCCAGGGCCACCGCCGCCAGCCACCTGTTCACCCAGGCCCAGGTGGCGGTGTGGGCGCTGCGGTTCGAGGCCGAGGCCCTGCGGCAGCTGGACGCCAAGGTCCGGGCGCTGGACAGCACGAGGGGCATCGCGCGGCAGCCGCAGGTGCTCGTCCTGGCTGCTGCCGGACGCGAGTGGGAGGTCGGACAGCTGTTCACCCTGTCGATGGTGGGCCTGCTGCGGCTGGACGCCGAACTGCGCAGGCACGGGGTGCGGTTGCAGTTCGCCGACATCCCGCACGCCCCCAAGCCGAGGGCCGGTGGTCGCGCGGAACCGCGCATGGCGACGAGCCGCTCCTGATCACAGGCCCGGTGGCGTCGGCCGCACCGCGCCGCCCCGGCACCGTCCCCGCTGCTTCCCGGAGGTTGTCCTCATGGGGGTCGAACGCGACCCTGGCCTGTCGGTGTCCAACCAGCTCTCCGGCGGCCGTCACCGCACAGTGCTCCAGATCGGGCAGTTCCACGGCGACCTGACCCTGCGGGAGGCCGACGCGGTGGACGCGGGCGTCGCGCTGGTGTCGATCTCGCCACCGGTGGACCGGTCGGCTCCCACCTTGCACGGGCGCGACGAGTTGCTGGCCGAGGCGGTCGAGTCCGCCCTGCGCCAGGACGGTTCGGTGCTGGCGCTGCACGGGACCGGTGGCAGCGGCAAGACCGCGGTGGCGTTGGAGCTGACCGACGCCTTGAGGCGCACCGGTTCGGGCTTGACGGTGTGGTGGCTGGACGCCTCCGACCCCCGGACGCTCTCAGCGGGCTTCCGCGAGGTCGCCCTGGCCGCGCAGGCCTCCGTCGAGGAGGTGGTCATGGCCTGGTCGGGGGCGAGGTCGCCAGTCCCCGTGGTGGCCAAGGCCCTGGCGCGCGCGGTGGGGTGGGTGCTCGTGGTGGACAACGCCGACGACGCGCGCGCCCTGCGCCCCTGGCTCCCCGCGCTTCCCCCGTCCAACGGCGCGGTGGTGATCACCACCCGGCACGGCGCCACCGACCCCCTGCCGCGGGGCGCCGCCCTGCGCGAGGTCGAACCGCTGGGCGAGCGGCACGCGGTCGACATGCTGCGCGAACTGGCCCCGGACGCGGGTGATCGCGCGCAGGCGCTGCTGCTCGCCCGCGCCCTGGGCAAGCTTCCCCTGGCGCTGCACCTGGCGGGTCGCTACCTGAGCGCGGCAGCCCGGCTGCCCCGCGTGGCGGGGGCGGAGCTGCCCGCGGACTTCGACCACTACCGGCGGGTCTTCCTCGACCACTTCCCCCAGGTCGACCAGCTGCACGAGCTCGTCGGCGGCCTGGACGAGCGCGAGGTGCTCGCTCGGACCTGGGAGCTGTCGCTGGAGCTGCTGGAGGAACTGGGGGTGCGCTGGGCCCGTGCCCTGCTGCGCTGGCTGTCCTCCCTCGCGCAGGCTCCGCTGCCCGTGCGCGCGCTCGAGGTCCGGATCTTCACGCTGTCCCGGCTGTTCGACCTGATGACACCCCTGGAGCTGGTGCGGACCTTGGCCAAGCTGGCCGACTTCGGCCTCGTCGACCGGGTGCTGTTCCAGGACCCGCGCTTCTCCCCGGTCAGCACCGAGTGCGTGCTGGTGCACCCGGTCATCCGCGAGGCCAACCGCCACCAGCCCGACCTGGTCGCCGACCCGCGCCCGTACCTGGCGCTGGGCATCGCGGTGCTGGACGGTATGACCTCGCACCTGTCGGCCGCGGACCGGGAACACCTGTCCGGCTGGGCGGCGGTGGGGCCGCACTGCGAGCACCTGGTCGACCGCATCGCCGCGCTCGGCCTGTCCGGCGACTTCGAGCTGCTGGGCACCAAGCTGACCCGTTCCATGGCGGTGCTCGCCCAGCTCACCCAGGCCCACCCGCGCGCCGAGTCCCTGTTCACCCACGCGCTGGAGGTCAGGACCAGGCACCTGGGACCGCGCCACCCCGATGTGCTGGGGCTGCGCCGGGACCTGGCGTGGCTGCGCTGGGAAGCCGAGGCGGGCGGGCTCGCGGCCGGGCACGAGTCCGAGTTCGCGGACCTGCTGCACGACTGCGCGCGCTGGCTGGGCGACACGCACGAGGTGACCTTGGCCTGCCGGTACGACCTGGCCTGGATCTGCTCCCGGGACAGGGACGACGAGGTGACCGCCCACCTGCTGCGCGAGACGGTCCGGGGCGAGCACGCGGCGTCCGGCCGCCACGAGCTGACCGGGTTGACCGCGCAGATCGAGCTGGTCGTGGGGCTCTACCGCAGGGCCGAGCAGGGGCAGGCAGTCGAGGACGGGATGCTCGAGGAAGAGGTCCACCGGCTGCTGACCATGCTCGACGAGGTCGAGTCGCGCCCCGAGCTGGGCGAGGCCCTGCCGGTGCCGATCGACCGGGTGCGCGCCACGCTCGCCGACGTGCTCCGGGCGCGCCACAGCGGCGGCGCCGCAGGCCCGCCCCCGGCTGAGCCGGGATGACCCGGTCGCGGTGGCGCGGGGTCCGACGTCGTGCGCCCGAACTCGCGGGCGGTTCCCCGGTGGGCGGTGCCGCGTGGGCGGCGGTTCCGCGGCCGGTCGGACACGCGTCGAGTCGCGCTGCGGAATTCCTCATCACGGGTAATCCTGCTAGTCGGACGCTCGTCACCGTCGCCGTCATCGGTTCTGGCGCCTGGGCCGCGTTCAAGCGCTTCGCGAACGGTCTCAACGGCCACCGGGTCCACCCGTCGGCCGAGAACCGGTCAGACCCCCGGCGCCAACCGGATGTTCGGCCCCAGGTCCACCTCGTGGCTGCCCGTCCCCGGCCGCTCGACGGACACCCGCAACCCCGTGCTGCGCAACGCCTTCGCCCGTTGCAGCGCGATCCGGCGGCCGGTGTCCTCCAGACCGGGGTAGAGGGAGCTGTTCGTGGTCTGCGCGGGGTGCTTGCGGTAGAGCCAGGTCACCTCGTGGTCGTGCCAGCCCCGGGTCAGCTCGGACAGGGCCACCAGCGCGCCCAGCTCGTCGTCCACCGGCACGCCGGTCCAGCCGCCCAGCGCGCGCAGGGTCTCCGTCCTGGCCGCCAGACCACCGCCGTGCAGGGGCCAGTTGCCGCCGCGCTCCTCGGCCCAGCGGTTCACCTCGCCCGGTCGCACCGGGCCGTGCGGCAGGTCCGGCGGGAACGGGCGGCGCGTGCCGTCGGGGAGCAGGTCGTCCGCCGACATCACCGCCCAGTGCACCGGGTGCTCCTCGAAGCGGGAGATCAGGGTGGCGAGGGCGTGCGGCAGCAGGACGTCGTCGTGGTCCAGGTTCTGCACGATCTCGCCGGTCGCCCGCGCCAGCGCCAGGTTGCGGGTCGCGGCGATGCCGAGCCTGGCGCCGTTGCACGCGTGGCGCGCCCCGCCGACCCGGTCGGCCAGCGCGGGCGCCTCGCCGTCCTCCTGGACCAGCCACTCGCACGCCCAGCCCGGCGGGAGTTGTTGCGCGGCAACGCTCCTGGCCGTCTCCACCAGGTAGTGGGCGCTCGGGGCGTGTGCCGCGGTGATCACCGAGATCGTGCGCATGGGCCCTTCCGGTTCGTCAGCTGCTTCGGATCTTGCGCAGCGCGGCGAGGAACTCCCGCGCCGACCGCTCCCAGTCCATGCCCGCCGCGGTGCGCCTGCCCGCGTCGACCAGCCGGGCGCGCAGCGCCCCGTCGCGGAGCAGTTCCAGCACCGCCCCGGCCATGGCGTCCGCGTCGCCGACGTCCACCATCAGCGCGTTGCGGCCGTGCGCGCAGAAGTCCTCCACCCCGCCGTTGCGGGTGCTCACCACCGCCGTGCCGCAGGCCATCGCCTCCGCGACCGGCAGCCCCCAGCCCTCGTGCACCGACGAGCACAGGTGGACCGCGCTGGACCGGTAGGCGCGGCTGGCCTGCTCCGGACCGTTGCGGGCGCGGGAGTAGCGCGCCCACGCGGGCAGCTCGGGGTGCCTGCGCTCGGGGCCGAACGCGTGCACCCGCAGCTCCGGGCACCGCTCGCGCACCGCCCGCAGCGCGGCGATCGCGGTGGACGAGCCCTTCTGCGGGCCCGTGCCGAGCAGGACGCTCACGCTCGCGCCCCTCGGCGGGTCCGGGTCCGGCGGGCGGTACGCCTCGTGGTCCAGGCCGTTGCGCGCCAACGAGATCCGCTCGTCCGGCACGCCGAGACCGCGCAGCTTCCCGGCCAGGTGCTCGGACACCACGACCTTCGGCAGCGCCGAGCGCAGCACCGCGTCCACCTCGCCGGGGTCCGGAACGCCCCAGACCTCGTAGCCCTGCACCAGGTGCGCGGGACGGCCGTGCCGGGGCTGCGCCGACAGGAGCAGCCGCGCGGTGGTCCAGTAGGTGGCCACGGTGACGTCCGCGTCGGGCAGCGCGTCGGGGGTCAGCTCGCCGACCATGGTCATCCGCACGGCCGGGTCCACCCGCATCCAGCGCAACCACCGGGTCAGGCCGCCGGGTCTGGCGCTGTGCCAGCGGTCCCGCGCGATCTCGCACCAGTGCTTGACCGGGCGGTGCAGCCCCTCGCGCCACCGCTCGTGCACCACGGTCACCTCGTGGCCCCCGCGGACGAGCCGGTTCGCGTGCTCGTAGACCACGCGGAAACCACCGCTCGGCAGCCGGGAGAACACCGGGAGGACGAACGTGACCCGCATGGGCGCAGTCTGGCACAAGGCGCGCTCCCGCGGGGCGCGCGCGGCGGCGCCGACGACCGCGCGGACGGCCGTCGACGCCGGGTGGGACCGCGCTCAGCGCAGGAAGTTCCGGTACGGGCCGTTCAGGATGCCGGTCTTCTGGCCCTGGTTGAAGTGCGTGTTCGGGTAGTCGTAGAACGAGGCCGACATCGGCGTGCCGTCGGTGAAGCCGGAGTCCGGCAGACCGAAGGCGTGCCCCAGCTCGTGCACCACCCCGCCGTGCCAGCGGTTCACCGGCCCGTTGACGCCCGCCGCCCCGTCCGCGTCGTGCCCGGACAGGATCACCCAGCCGCCGCCACCCGCGCCCGGACCCTCGGCCCGGATCTCACCGACGGTCAACCACCGGTTGTCCGGCGCGCCCAGGCCGAGTCGCCGCAGCAGCTCCTGCTTGTAGTCCCGCTGCGCCTCGACCACCACGCGCGATCCCGTCCGCGTACCGCTGGTCGGGGGCCACGTCGGACGGCACGAGCAGGTGCACCCGCACCGTGCCGGTCGGGGGAGCCGGCGCGCCCACCGGGTCCGCCTGCGCGGCGGGTGGACCGGCCAGCGCGCCGGTCAGCACCAGGGCTGGCAGCGGGACGAGCACCTTCGCACACGCGTCATCGCGTCCTCACATCCGCTCGGGTCTTCCGCGGCGGCGGCGGTCTCCGTGCTCCCCCTGCCGACCGCTGTCGCAGCCGAAAAAGTTTTCGGCACCGGGCGGTTCCGGAAATCCTCGGACCGTCCACTGAGGACTCTCTCGCACTTCCCGGGCGCAGGCGTCCTCTCTCGGCTGCCGGGACGACGTGAACGCCTACGCGGTCCCGCTCTCCCGGCGCCACCGGAAGGCCAGCGCCCCCACCGCCAGCACCACCGCGCCCGCGACCACCGAGCCGACCGGGAGCGCCGACGCCAGCAGCAGGCAGCCTGCCAGCCCGGTCGCGGCCACCGCGCGGACCGGTCGGCTGCCGCCCAGCGTCCACGCCGAGGCGTTGGCGACCGCGTAGTACACCAGCACCGCGAAGGAGGAGAACCCGATCGCCCCGCGCAGGTCCACGGTGGACACCAGGACCGCGACCACCGCGCCCACGGCGATCCCGGCGCGGTGCGGCACCCCGTGGCGCGGGTGCACGGCGGCCAGCGCGCGCGGCAGGTGGCCGTCGCGCGCCATGGCCAGCGCGGTGCGGGACACGCCGAGCACCAGCGCCAGCAGCGACCCCAGCGCGGCCAGCGCCGCGCCCGCCCGCACCACCGGCGTCAGCCACGGCCACCCGGACGCGGCGGCGGCCAGCGGGTCCGCCGCCGAAGCCAGCCCGACCGGTCCGAGCGCGCCCAGCAGGGCCACCGCGACCGCCGCGTACACCAGCAGCGCGATCACCAGCGAGGCCCCGACCGCGCGCGGGATGGTGCGGGCCGGGTCGCGCACCTCCTCGCCGAGCGTGGTGACGCGCGCGTACCCGGCGAACGCGAAGAACAGCAGCCCGGCCGACTCCAGCACGTCCAGCGGGCCGACGTCCGAGGTCCACGGCGTGTTCGAGCCGGTCGCGCTCGGGCCGGACGCGGCGGCGGCGACCACCAGCGCCAGCACGAGCAGCACCGCCGACACGATCACCGCCGTGGCCGCCAGCGACCGGCGCACGCCCGAGCAGGTCAGCGCGGTCACCGCCAGCACGGCCGCCACGGCGAGCGCGGTGCGGGCGCCCCGCCCGGCGTCGGGCAGCGCGTAGGCCGCGGCGGTCAGCGCCATCGCCGCGCACGACGCCGTCTTGCCCACCACGAACCCCCACCCCGCCAGGTGCCCCCAGAACGGCCCGAGCCGCTCGCTCCCGTGCGCGTAGGCGCCACCCGACACCGGTCGCCGGGCGGCCAGGCGCGCCGACGACGCGGCGTTGCAGCAGGCGGTGGCGGCGGCGATCGCCAGGCCGAGGAGCAGCCAGGTCCCGGCGGCGCGGGCGGCGGGCGCGAAGGCCGCGAACACGCCCGCGCCGAGCATCGCGCCCAGCCCGGTGAGCGTCGCGCCGCCCAGGCCGAGGCGGCGGGCCAGCTGCGGTGGGGTCATGGGGGTGCGCCCTTCGGGTCGGGGTCCGGCGGGGGAGTGCACCACGGCCCCGGCGCGCCCCGCCCGCCGAACCCCCGGTTGTTCACCCGCCCGCCCCTGAGGTGTCAGCCCCTGGGTGTCAGCCCTTGCGCTTGCGCGGCGCGGCCGAGCGGGGCGGCACCGCGCGCATGTGGTCGCGGACCGGGGCGAGCAGCCTGGCCAGCGCGGTGACGTCCTCGCGCGAGAGCGGCTCGAACAGCAGCCCGCTGACCACCTCCACGTGACCGGGCAGCACCTGCGCCAGCAGCGCGCGCCCGGCGTCGGTGATCGTGACGGTGACGCCGCGCTCGTCGTCCGGGGACGGGGCGCGGGTGACCAGCCCGGCCTTCTCCAGCAGTCCGGCCTGGTAGGTGAGTCCGCTGCGGCTGTAGACGACGCCGTCGGCGAGGTCGGTCATCCGGTGGCTGCCGGTGGGCGAGTCGCCGAGCCGGGCGAGCAGCTGGAACTGCACGTAGCTCAGGTCGCCCGCCTCGCGCAGCTGCTGCTCCACGGCGTGGCGCAGCAGGCTGGTCACCTCGATGAGGTCGAAGTAGGCGCCGAGCTGCACGGGGTCGAGCGACGGCGGGGTGTCGGCCATGCCGCCGAGTGTACTGCTTCGAATTCAAAGGACCGTGGCGCAGGTCACTTTGCTTCAAATTCAAAGCAACGCTAGTGTTCTCCCCAGTTGCTTCGAACTCGAAGCAAAGATCGAACGAGATGAGGCTCTCCCATGAAGGCAGTGCGCTTCCACCAGTACGGCGCCCCCGAGGTCCTGGTCCTGGAGGACGCCCCGCTCCCCACCCCCGGCGCGGGCGAGGTCCGGATCAAGGTCGCGGGCACCTCGTTCAACCCGGTCGACGGCAACATCCGCGCCGGGTTCATGCAGGGCCCGATCCCGGTGGCCCTCCCGCACACCCCCGGCCTCGACGTCGCGGGCACCGTCGACGCGCTCGGCGAGGGCGTCACGAACGTCCGGGTCGGCGACGCGGTCGTGGCCTTCCTGTCCATGACCGGCGTCGGCGCCTCCGCCGAGCACGTCGTCACCGCCGCCGAGGCGCTCGCCCCCGCCCCGACCTCCATCCCGCTGGCCGACGCCGCCGCCCTCCCGGTGGTGGGCCTGACCGCCTGGCAGGCCCTGTTCGACCACGGCGGCCTGGTCGCCGGTCAGCGCGTGCTGGTCAACGGCGCAGGCGGCTCGGTCGGCGGCCACGCGATCCAGCTCGCCAAGGCCGCAGGCGCCCACGTGATCGCCAGCGCCAGCCCCCGCACCGCCGACCGCGTGCGCGCCGCAGGCGCCGACGAGGTCGTCGACCGCACCACCACCGCGCTCGCCGACGCGGTCACCGAGCGCGTCCACCTCGTGCTCAACCTCGCCCCGGTCGCCCCGGAGCAGCTCGCCGCCCTGACCGACCTCGTCCACGACGGCGGGATCGTCGTGAACACCACGGTCTGGATGCCCGCCCCCACCGACGAGGCGCGCGGCGTGCGCGGCGTGAACCTGTTCGTCCGCAGCGACGCCGCCCAGCTGGCCGAGCTGGGCGAGCGCGTCGACCGCGGCGAGCTGCGCGTCGACATCGCCCGCCGCGTCCCGCTGGCCGACCTGCCCTCGGTGCACGCCGAGTCCACCACCCTGCCCGGCAAGGTCGTGGTCCTGGTGTGACCCCCGCGAGCCGCTGCCTCCCCGCGCCTCACCCGCGCGGGGAAGCGGCCGGGCGGCGTTCGCCCAGGTGGAGTCTGTCGCCCGCCACCCGCCGCCGGACATCCTGGGGCACCGAGCGCGGAGGTGGGATGTCCGAGCTGCCGCCGAGGATGGGCCCCGCCACGACCGCGATCCTGCGCGAGGCCCACCACAAGATCCTCGCCATGGGCGACGACCGGTTCGCCGTCTACGAGCAGGTCGTCCGCACCCTCGCCAAGGTCGCCCACGTCGACTCCTCCTACATCGGCCTCCTGCACGGCCACAAGGTCCGCTACGTCTACGGCACCGAGGACCAGCGGTTCGACGACCCGGTGCTGCACGCCTACGGCCCCAACGGCCCCGTCGCCTGGCTGCTGCGCCACCGCCAGACCTACCGGCACCGCTACGACGGCGGGGCCGTGCTGCGCGCCGGGACCTCGTTCGGCGACGTCACCCGCCGCTCCGCCGACGTCGTCACCGCGCCGATGCTGCGCCCCGAGCGCGGTGCCCCGGACTCGGTCATCGGCATGGTGTCCCTGCACAGCTACACCCCGGACGTCTACGGCGACGAGGCGGTGCGCGCCTGCGAGTGGCTGACCGGCGTGCTGGCGCGGGTCCTGGTGCGCCAGGACGAGGACCGCGCCGCCCTCGCAGACCTGGCCGGACCGGGCGCGGACGTGGCGGACGCGCTCACCTCGCACCGGGTCGTCGAGTACCTGTCCGGGCGGGTCGGCGGCATCCGGCGGACCGCGCTCGACGCGCTGGAGGACCCGGCCGCCGACCTCCGCGCCGCGCTGGACGAGGTCAGGGAGCGCTGCGAGCGCGTCCAGTGCGAGCTGATCGGCCTCACCGCCCGCGCCGACACCGGCCCCGCCGCCCGGTTCGCCGCGCTCACCCCGACCGAGCGCACGGCCGCGCTGCTCCTGGCGCGCGGCCTGGGCAACCGGGAGATGGCCGCCGAGCTGGGGCTGAGCGTGCACACCGTGAAGACGCACGTGAAGCACGTCCTCGGCAAGTACGGCATGGCCGACCGGGAGCAGGTGGCCGCGGACGTGCGGCGGCACGTGCAGTGACCGGTGTGGGTAGGCGGGGGACCGCCCCGCCTCACCCCGCGAGCGATACCGGGCCGACCGGCCCGCCGACCAGCATGGGGAGCACCAGCCGCAGCGAGAACACGGAGGCCCCATGCGCACCACCGGGAAGATCGCGGCACTGCTCGGAACCACCACCGCGCTGCTCGCCCTGACCACCGGCTCGGCCACCGCCGGACCCGAGCACCACAACACCGACCCGCTGGGCACCGGGTGCGCCTCGGGCGCGAGCACCATCCGCTCGGGCTCGGTCGGCGGCATCAACTACGAGATCCGCTACTCGGCGGGCTGCGGCACCAACTGGGTCCGCGTCCCCGCCCTCAGCGGCACGGTCTACATGGTGATCCGCTCCGACTGGGGCGGCTCGGCCGTGGGCGGCTACCAGACCGGCAGCGGCGGCTCGCACTGGACGCCGCAGGTCTACGCGCCCGGCAGCACCTGCGTCACCTTCTGGGTGCAGCGCATCGGGAGCGGCGACCCGGCCACCGGCAACGTCCGCCTCTGCTGAGCCGCGCCGCGCCCGCGCCGCCCGGACTCGGGGGTCCGGGCGGCGCAGGTGATCACTCGCAGCTCAGCACCGGGTTCGCCCAGTCGGCGTGGTCGTGCGCGTTGCCGTCACCGCCGTCGGTCACCCGGAACGAGAGCACCCGTGCGCCGGACGTGTCGACGCTGATCGGCTCGGCCGCGCTCCGCCCGGTCAGCACCGGGCTCCGGTACACCTGCCGCCCGTCCGCGAGCACCTCGAACCGGACGCTGCCCGTGCCGCCGGTCTCGTCGTCGACCCCGACCACGGCGGTCAACCGCGAGCACCGGCCACCGGTGTGCACCCGGAACTCCGAGTCCGCGTGCGCCCCGACGCCGGAGTCGACAGCGCTGCCCCGCAAGCGGATCGGGTTGCCGTCCCCGCCCGCGTCCTCGCCGTTGCTGCGGTCGCGCTCGATCGGCCCCCACCCGTTGCGCTCGTCCAGGAACTCCAGCGCCGACACCCGCGCCTCACCGCGGGGCGCGCTCGGCACGGCGGTGAAGTCCCGGCTCAGCGCCGTGGTCCCCTTGCCCGCCACCACGTCCACGAGCACCGGCCTGGTCCCGGTCGGCCCGCCCTCGCGGGTGATCACCACCCGCGCCGACCCGCCGGACAGGTCCACCGACGCGGGCGTCGCCGTCCAGCCGTCCGGCACGCCCACCCTCGCCCGCGCGGGCGACGGGCACGGCCGGGTCACCACCAGCTCGGCCTCCACCCGACCGCCCGGCTCCAGCGCGGTCTCGGCGGCGTTCAGCTCCACGGCGGGCACGCAGTCCACCTGGCCGCCCAGCTCGCCCGTGACCGCCTCGGCCGCGGTGAGCGGGCGCAGCAGCACCGAGTACGCGTACTCGGTCCCGGCCTCGACCTGGTACGGCTGGAGCGGTTCGTGGAACGTCTCGCCGACGCCGGTGACCCGGTGCGCGGCGTGCAGCGTGGTCCAGCCGTCGTTCTCCTCGAGCGCGAACGGGTAGGCGGCCCGGTCCAGGTCGTCGTGCCGCGACACCCGCACGTCCAGGTCGCCGGCCACCAGCAGGCCCGAGCGCCCGTCGGACAGCGTCGCCCACCGGGTGTCCGCGTGGTTCCCGAAGTCCTGCGGCTTGTAGTAGTCGTGGAACTGCTCGTCCACAGTGGACTTGTAGAGGCCGATCGGGTCGCCGGACCTGCGGTCGTCGTAGTTCTCGCCCGGCCCGCGCCCGTACCAGGTGAACCGCCGGTACCGCTCCGGGACCTTCACCGTGAAACCGATGCCGGGCAGGTAGCCCAGATCCCGCATCGCGCCCCGCGCGGCGACCCGGTGCCCGACGTGGATCTCCCCGTCGCCGGTGATCCGGTAGGTGAAGGTCTGCCCGAACGACGACCCCGCCACGGCCTGCGCCGTCGACTTCACCGTGACGACCGCGTCCGCCGAGTCCCGGCCCACCTCCACGCTCGACGGCGTGGTGGTCAACCGGTCCAGGCCGGCCCGGTACCAGGAGGTGTCCTCGCTCATGAACTCGTTGGACAGCGGCGCGCGCCACGCGTCCAGCTCCGGACCGGCGGTGAGCAGCTCGTCCCCGCGCACCCGCATCGACGTGAGCGCCCCGGTCCTCTTGCTGATCGCGTAGCGGAAGCCCTGGCCGGACACCACGACCTCGTTCTCGTCCTGCGTCGTGGTGGTGCTGCCCGAGCGGGTTCCCGTGTGCAGCCCGGCGATCCGGTCGCCGCCGAGCGGGAACTGGGCGATGCCGACGTCGTTGCCCGCCCGGTCGGTGGCGCGCACGGTCAGCAGGCGCTCGGTGACCGCCGACCGGTCCGGCAGCTCGACCACGCCCGGCACGAGCGGGCCCCGGTGGTCGTCCACCACGCGCCCGTTGTCCGTGACCTCCCAGCGCAGCTCCAGGTCGTCGGTGCCGGTGAACTGCCGCTCGCTCACGATCGTGAGCCGGTTGTCCGCGAACGAGAAGCGGATGGGGGAGTGGACCGCCATCAGCTCGGTGGTCTCCGGCTGCGGCCTGCGGTCCGCCCACACCAGCCCGTCCACGCCGCCGGTGCCCGCGCCGTACGACTGCTGCCGTCCCTTGTCCTCGACGGTCTCGAAGTCCAGCGCCAGCACCGCCGTGCCCTTGGGATCGGCGGCCAGCTCGGACCCGGTCAGCGCCCGGTGGTGGATCCGCACCTGGTCGATCGCGCCGTGCGCCATCCGGGTGCGCACGTTCTCCTGCATGGTCTCGGAGTTGCGCCCGATGTTCACCGGCCAGTGCGACGGGTCGACCGTCCCGGTGAAGGCGGTCTCCGCGACCTGCTCACCGTCGATCAGCAGCCGCAGCGCCGTGCCGTCGAACGTGCCGGTGACGCGGTGCCAGTTCCCGGTCCAGTCGGCGGGCACCGTTGCCCGGACGGTGCGCCAGGTCCCGCTGTGCACGAAGAACTCCAGCGTGCTCGCGTCGGACATCTTCAGCGCGTACTGGTGATCACCCTTGGCGATGACCGTGAAGTCGCCGGTCCACGCGTCCGGCTTGACCCAGGCGTCCAGGGTGAGCCCGTCGCGGACCTCGTCGAACCTGCGGTCCCGGTAGACCTCCACGAAGTCGTCCAACCCGCTGAGCCGCAACGCCTTCCCGCGCGGTCCGTCCACTCGGGACGGTTTGCCGGACAGCCACGCCAGGATGCCGTTCGCGTCGTCCGGGGTCGTGCGGAGGGGAAGGGCGATGTTCTGCTCCGCCCAGTCCCAGACGAACCCGCCCTGCACCTGCGGGTAGGCGCGCACCACGTCCCAGAACTCCTTGAAGTTCCCCAGGCTGTTGCCCATCGCGTGCGCGTACTCGCCCATGATGATCGGCTTGGTCGTCGTGCGCGCCTTCGCCTCCAGGCTCGACGGCGACGGGTAGCGCGGCCCGGACACGTCCGCGAACGGCGCGTCGCCGTCCGGCACGTTCGGCTGGTGGTAGAGCGGCCGGGTGTCGCGGGCCCGCGCCAACTCGGCCATCGCGTGGTGCGCCCTGCCCAGCCCGGCCTCGTTCCCGGTGTCCCACATGACCACGCTGGGGTGGTTCTTGTCCCGCTGGAGCATCCCGGTGAACCGGTCCAGGAACGCGTCCTGCCACTCGGGCCGCTCGGCCAGGCAGTCGTTCGGGCAGTTGTCGTGGTGGTGCGTCTCGGTGTCGACCTCGTCGGCGATCATCAACCCGCTGCGGTCGGCCAGCTCGTAGAAGTGCGGGTCGCTGGGGTAGTGCGAGGTGCGCACCGCGTTGACGTTGAACCGCTTCATCAACCGCACGTCCTCCTCCTGCTCCTCGCGGGTGACGTGCCTGCTGCCGCGCACGCTCGTCTCCGCGCGGTTGACCCCCCGGAACAGCACCCGCTTCCCGTTGACCTTGAGCTGCCGGTCGACGATCTCGATCTCCCGGAACCCCACGGGCTGCCTGCCGGTCTGGACCACCTGCCCGTCCCGCAGCAGCTCCACCCGCAGCTCGTACACGTTCGGCGTCTCGTCGGTCCACTTCACGGGGTTCGCCACCCGCCCGCCCACGACCGGCACCTCGGTCCCGCTCGGGTCGAACAGCCTGGTCCGCACCGAGTGCCCCTCGGTCGGGCCGCCGAGCACGACGTCCGCGCTGAGCGCCGCGTCCCGGTACTCCGCGTCCAGGTCGGTCCTGATCGTCACGTCCGCCAGGTAGGTCCTCGGCGTGGAGTACAGCCAGACCTCGCGGAAGATCCCGGAGAACCGCCACTGGTCGAAGTCCTCCAGGTGCGACCCGGAACCCCAGCGGTGCACCTGCACCCGGACGGTGTTGCGCCCCGGCTTGAGCCTGCCGGTGACGTCGAACTCGGCGGGCGTGTACCCGCCCTGGTCGTACCCGACGTACTCCCCGTTGACCCACACGAAGTAGCCGCTGGTCACGCCCTCGAACCGGAGCAGCGTGCGGTCCCACTCGGCGGGCAGGTCGAACTCCCTCTCGTACACGCCGGTCGGGTTCACGTCGCGCGGCACGGAAGGCGGGGCGTCCGGGTACATCTCCGTGGGGATGTTGCGGAACACCGGGTGGTCCAGGAAGTCGGTCTGCCAGGTGTGCGGCACCGACACCGTCCGCCAGCCCTCCTCCGTCTCGCGGACGTCCTCGGGCCTGTCGAACATCCTGATCCGCCACTCGCCGTTCAGGCTGAGCCGCCGCTCGGGCTTCAGGTCCGGGTGCGGCGGCTCCTGGTTCTCCCCGGTCATCCGGGGGTCCTCCAGGTACGCGAGCGCGTCCACGGGGTCGACGGGGCGGGCCCGCGCGGTCGCGGGAGTCAGGAGTGAGAGCGCTACCACCGTGGCTACGACGACACGACGCATGTCTTCGGAAGCTAGGGCCGCGCGGAGAAGACCGTCAACGGATGTCCGGGTTTCTGTCCGGCACGCCCTCGCGGCCGGGCGCGGACCCGACCCCGGTCAGCCCGCCCCGACGGCGGCCCGGATCTCCGCCTCGCCCGCGTTGGCCCCGGTGCACACCAGCGCGACGCTGCGCCCGGCGAACCGCTCGGGTTCGGCCAGGTAGGCGGCCAGCGGGGCGGCGCCCGCGCCCTCGGCGAGGGTCTGCCCGTCGCGCAGCATCACCCACTGGGCGTGCCGGACCGCCGCGTCGTCCACGAGCCGGAAGTCGCTCAGGCGCGCCCGCAGCACCCGTTGCGGCAAGGCGAACCCGCTGCCGGTCGCCAACCCCTCGACCGCCGTGCGGTTGGGCCGCGCGACGAGCTCGCCCGCCCGCCACGAGTCGTGCGCGGCCGGTGACGCCGAGGTCTGCACGGCGATGACCTCGCAGTCCGGGGCGAGCGCGGCGGCGACCAGGCACGCGGCGGCGGCCCCGCTGCCGCTGCCCACCGGCACGATCACCACGTCCAGGTCGGGCCGCTGCTCGAACAGCTCCAGGTAGGCGGTGGCCACGCCCGCGATGATCTCCGGCTCGTCCGCCGCGCTGACCAGCCGCATCCCGCGCTCGCGGGCCAGCAGGGCGGCGTGCTCCCGCGCCTGGTCGAACGTCCCGCCCGCCTCCACCAGCTCCGCGCCCAGCGCGCGCACGGCGGCGGCCTTCAGCGGGTTCGGGTCGACCGGCATCACGATCGCGCAAGGCACGTCGAACAGCGCCGCCGCGTGGGCGAGCGACTGCGCGTGGTTGCCGGTCGAGTAGCCGACCACCCCGCGCCGCCGGGCCTCGGCGTCCAGCCCGGCCAGCAGGTTCAGCCCGCCGCGCACCTTGAACGCGCCGGTCGGCTGCACGTTCTCGTGCTTGATCAGCACACCGGGCCCGAGGCCGGGCGCGGGGCGCAGCGGCGTCGGGGGGAGGTGGGCGCGCACGGTCCGCCGGGCGCGCAGCAGGTCGGGGAAGGTGGGGATTCGCACGCCCTCCACGGTGCCGGCGCGACAGCCATAGAACCAGGTGCGATTTTCTTCCAAACGATAGTCTCCGTCTATGGATCTGACCCGGTTGCGCGTGCTGGTGGCCATCGCCGACGAGGGCTCGGTGACGGCGGCGGCCGAGGCGCTGCACTACGCGCAGCCCTCGGTCAGCCACCACCTGGCCAAGCTGGAGGCCGAGACCGGCGTCGCCCTGGTGCGGCGCGTCGGCCGGGGCGTCCGCCTCACCGAGGCGGGCGAGCTGCTGGTCGACCGGGCCCGCGAGATCCTGGGCCGGGTGGAGGCCGTGCGCGCCGAGCTGTCCGCCCACGCCGGCCTGCGCGCCGGCCGCGTCCGCCTGGCCGCGTTCCCCTCGGCCCTGGCCACCCTCGTGCCGCACGCCGCCGCCCAGCTCGCCGCCGACCACCCCGGCGTCGAGCTGGCCCTGACCGAGGCCGAACCCGAGCGGGCCCTCACCGCGCTCCGGCACGGCGAGGTCGACCTCGCCCTGGTCTTCGACCACCCCGACACCCCGGACCAGCCCCGAGGCACCACCCTGCACCCGCTGCTGCGCGAACCCCTCTACCTGATCACCCGCAAGTCCGACCGCACCGGCCGCACCCCGGCCGACCACGCCGACCGCCGCTGGATCGCGGGCTGCCCGCGCTGCCGCGCCCACCTGATCGCCACCTGCGAGCGCGCGGGCTTCACCCCGGAGGTCGACTTCGAGACCGACGACCACGTCGCCGTGCAAGCCCTGGTCGCGGCCGGTCTGGGCGTCAGCACCCTCCCCGGCCTGGCCCTGCTGGCCCACCGCAACCCGGCCGTCCGGGCCACCCGCCTGCCGGACGACCACCGCCGGGTCTGCGTCGCCACCCACGGGGCGCCCCCGCTGCCCGGCCCGGCCCAAGCGCTCCTGGACGCCCTGCTGACCGCGCCCCCCGCCCCGAAGTGGCCGCGCTGACCGGTCCGCCGAGCCGCTACCCGCCCAACCCCTCCCGGCCCAACCCCTCCCCGCCCAGGCCCACCCGCGCGAACAGCGCCCGCGTGCGCCCGTCGGCGGGCAGCAGCGTCTCCAGGCGCAGCCCCGCCACGGCCCGGTCCGCCGTGCCGGTCAGCCGCGTCGACGTGCTGACGAACCGCAGCACCCCGTCACCCGACTCCAGCTCCAGCACCTGCACCGGCCCCGCCTCGGGTGCGGGCGGCACCCCGAGCGCGGCCAGGTGACCGGTGATCTCCGCCAGCAGCGCCACCTGCGCGGCGTCGCCGGTGCGCTCGGCGCGGTGCCGCAGCTGCTCGCGCAGGTGCCCCGCCCACTGCGGCAGGTTCCGGACGCGGCGGGCCAGGCCGTCCGGGTGCGTGGTCAGGCGCAGCACGTTCACCGGCGGCTCCAGCAGGTGCGGCGCGCAGCCCGCCATCAGCTCGGCCGCGGCGGCGTTCGCGTCGATCAGGTCCCAGTGGTCGTCCAGCAGCAGCGCCGGGTGCGGCAGGTGTGCGTCCAGCAGGTCCCGCACGCCCGCCAGCACCGCCGGGTCCGCCGCCTCGGGCGCCACCGGGGAGCGCGGCGCGTACCCGCCCGCCAGCAGCAGCCGGTCGCGCTCGGGCTGCGGCACGTCCAGGTGCTCCGCCAGGCGCAGGATCATCTCCGGCGTCGGGTGCGCCAGCCCCGTCTCCACCCGGCTCACGTGCCGCGCCGACACCGCCGCCGCCTCCGCCAGACCCTGCTGGCTCAACGACTTTCGCCGCCGCCACGCCCGCAGCAGCACCCCCACCGGCTCGTCCACGCCCGCCAGCCTAGGGCCATGACCTCCGAGGTCATGGCGCGCCGGGCGCCCGAACGGCCACAGTCGTCGGCAGCGGCCCGACGAGAGGAACCGGACATGACCGGCTACGCGATCGCCCACCTGACCGACGTCGAGATCGGCCCCGAGGTGCTGGAGTACCTCACCCGGATCGAGTCGACGTTCGAGCCGTTCGGCGGCCGGTGGGTCGTGCACGGCCAGGCGCACGACGTCCTGGAGGGCGAGCTGCCCGGCGACCTGGTGATCATCGGCTTCCCGAGCGCCGCCCTCGCCCACGAGTGGTACGCGTCCCCGGCCTACCGGGAGATCCTGCCGCTGCGCACCCGCCACTCGCGGGCCACCGCCGTCGTGGTCGCGGGAGTCCCGGAGGGCTACCGCGCCCGGCAGACCGCCGACAAGCTCGCCTGACGCGCGGGGCCGCCCGCGACCGGCGCGCGAAGCGCCGACCGCGAGCGGCCCCCGGAACCACAGCGGAAAGCGTTTACTCCTTGTAGGCGCTGAGCAGCAGCCCCGGCGGGTTCTCCAGCAACCGCCCCAGCCGGACCGCGTCGTCCTCGGACACGGGGGAGTGCGTCATCTCCTCCCACGTCACCCGCGTCAACCCGGCCGCCTCCACCGCGCCCGCCAGGGTCGCCGCCGTCCAGTAGTGCACCCGCACCGACGCGGGCGGGTCCGCGTGGATCGTCACGGTGAACGGGTCGCCCTCCAGCAGCCCCACCGGCCGGTCCACGAAGAACCCGAAGTCGCGGGCCGCCTCGTTGTCGCAGTCCGCGTTCCCCACGTACGCCAGCAACCGCCCGCCGGGGGCCAGGTTCGAGGCGATCTGCGCGCACATGCCGTCCAGCGCCTCCCGGCTGCCCGCGTAGTGCAGCACGTTCACCGCGACGACCACGTCGAACTCGCCCAGCGCGGGCATCGTCGCCGCGTCGTGCACGTGGTAGCGCACCCCCAGCGGGCGCGCCGCCTCGGCGGCCTCGGCCAACCGGATCATCCCGGCCGACGAGTCGGTGCCCACCACCTCGGTCGCGCCGCGCTCGGCGACCAGCCGGGCGTAGATCCCGTCCCCGCACCCGACGTCCAGCACCCGCTTGCCCTCCACCGGGCCCAGCGCGCGGAAGAACGACGGGAACTCCACGTGCTCCCGGTAGAAGCCGATCGCCTTCTCGATGTCGCCGAGCTTCTCGGCCAGCGAGTCGTACTGCGTCATGGAACCCCCAGTCCGTGTCGTGGAACCGCAGTGCCCGTCGTGCCGGGCGGGCGTCAGCCCGCCGGGCGGATGGTGGCGTACGCCTGGCGCGGGGACGCCCGCAGCAGGGACGCGCCGGAGAAGACCACCTCGGCCAGCGGGAGCTTGCGGTGGTAGAAGTTCACCGACGTCGGCACGTCGAAGATCTCGCTGGACGCCAGGAAGAACGGCAGCTCGGCGAGCAGGTACCGCATGGCCCGCTCCACCTGCTCGTCGCTGGCCGTGCCCCGGTACCCCTTGAGGGCCAGCACCTCCCGGCTCATCTCGGCGCTGGTGCCCCACAGCACCTCGTCCTCGCGCAGCGCCCGCTCGCACTCGGCCAGCCGCGCCCGGTACACCTCGCCGTCCTCCAGCTCCGACATCAGGTTCAGCCCGTCGCCGGGCCGAGGCCCGCCTGCCTCCTCCCAGGCCCGGCTGACCCGGTTGCGCAGCACGTTGATCTCCGCGCGCGCCTTGCGCTCGGCCCGCCGCTCCTCGTAGCCCAGCGCCAGGTAGGTGTGCACCAGCGCCGAGTCCGGGATGACCACGTCGATCCGGTCGGACTCGCCGCGCAGCCACCCGAACAGCTCCGCCATCCTGGGCACCTGGAAGTAGCTGTTGCCGGGGCTCACGCCGAACACCACGTGCTCGCGCCGCTCCCAGATCAGCCGCGACTCCTCGGTGAACGGCTCGACGGTGAACGCGCCCCGCCGGTCGGGCTCGGGCGCGGCGCTCACGTCCACCGCCCGTGGCCGGGGCTGCCCACGCCGTCCAGGTGCCGCCTGCGCAGCTCCTGCCGCAGGATCTTGCCGGTGCCGGTCCTGGGCATGTCCTCGAAGTCGATCACGACGGGCTCCGCCAGCTCGGGCACCCCGCGCACCGCGGCGCGCCACCGCTCCCGGTCCAGCTCGCCGCCCGGCGCGGCCACGACCGGCACCGGCGGGCCGTCCGGCACCGGCAGCAGCGCCACGTCGTGGCCCCTGGGCAGGCGCTCCACGATCACGTCCTCGTGCTCCAGGCAGCTTCCGCCCGGCGTGTGGTTCACCTCCCGGTCCAGCAGCATGAGCGCGCCGGTCCTGGTCATCAGGCCGATGTCGCCGGTGTTCCACCACTCCCCGACGGCCTTCTCGCGCCACCGCTCGGGTTCCTTGTAGTAGCCGACGCAGCGGGCCTTCGTCTTGGCCAGCACGACCCCCGGCTGCCCGGTCGGCACCGGCCGGAACGTCTCCGGGTCCACGACCTTCAGCTCCACGAACCCCGGCATGGGCCGCCCGACCTTGCGCGGTCCGGGGTTCTCGTCGCGCCGCTTGTTCGCCCGGTAGCGGGTGATCATGGTCATCCCCATGCCGCCGGTCTCCGACTGCCCGTAGCCCTCGCGCCACACCGGGAACCGGTGCCTCGAGGCGTTCAGGAACACCCGGATCACCGACCAGCGCATGGCGTCGAAGTTGCCGATGAACATGCGCACGGCGGCGAACGCGTCGCCGCCGTTCTCGTCGGCGAGCGGCATCAGCCTCTGGAAGTCGATCGGCAGCGCCTCGATCACGGTGGGCCGGTGCTGCCGCAGCAGCGGGCCGACCACCTCGGGGTCGTTCTCGCTCACCAGCAGGGTCGTCGCGGGCGAGAGCGTGAGCACCGAGTAGATCCAGGTGAACGCGCGGGCGTGCACGTACGGCAGGAACATCGCGGCGACGTCGTCGCGGGTGAAGGTGAGCGGCGGCAGCTTGCGGCACTCCAGCCGCGCCATCTGCCCCTGGAGCTTCTCCGGGGTGTACATGATCAGCTTCGGGATGCCGGTCGTGCCCGAGGTGTGGGTGAGCATCATCAGCTCGTCGTCGCCGCGCGGCACGAACTCGGGCGTCGGCCCGCCCAGCAGGTCGGTCAGGCGCAGCGCGCCGGGCACGTCCCCGTCGAGGCACAGCGTCCGCTCGGCGAACGCGGAGAGCAGCTCCCCGTTCGAGTCCTCCTCCTCCAGCAGCCGCCGGGTGCCGATCAGCAGCGACGGCTCCACGCGCTGGAGCAACGGGCGCGCGGTGTCCGGCGGCAGCAGGCCCGACAGCATCACCGGGATCGCGCCCACCCGGACCGCCGCGGCGGCGATCAGCAGGCAGTCGAAGTGGTTCTCCTTGTACACCGCGACCCGGTCGCCCGCCCGCACGCCCGCCGCGTGCAGGGCGCCCGCCGTGTTCCGGACGATCTCCGCGAGCGCCGGGAGGTCGACGATCGACTGCCCCGACGGGTCGATGTCCATGGGACGGCTCAGCCGGAAGAACATCGGTTTCCCGATCTGCGCCCTGCGGTCGAACAGGAGCCCGAGACTTGTTTTCCACAATTGCATGCCTGACATTGATCCCCCATGCGGTCGAAAATTCGACGCAAAGGACGGTAGGACCGAGCTGTCAGGTGGTCAAGAAGTCGGGCGAGCTGCCTTCGGGGCTTGCGGTCGAAACCTCCGCGCTTCGGTTCCGGTGGCGGGAGCTTCGGTTCCGGGGTTGCGCCGGGGGATTGTGACGCGTGCTCACCATAATATGTCGGAAATCCGCTAGAAAATCTTCGGAATCGATTCTTGTGAAATTCCCGTCAACTCCGGCGCGAGCGCGGGGGCGCCCGGCCTTGACCCTGACACCGTGACAAGCTGTTCACTGCGGTCAGGAGGTGGCCCATGACCACGAGCGGAACCACGCGGACCGAGCAGCTCACCACGGCGCTGGCGGCCGAGGACGCCTCGGTGCGGCTCAGGGCGGCCCTGGCGGCCGGCGCGACCCCCGACCCCGCCCTGCTGGACGCGCTCGTCGGGCGCTGCGCCGTCGAACCCGACTTCTTCGTCCGCGACGCGCTCTCCTGGGCCCTCACCCGGCTCCCGGCCGCGCTCACCCTGCCCCGCCTCCGCCCCGAGCTGGCCTCCCCGCTCGCCCAGGCCAGGAGCCAGGCGCTGCACACCCTGTCCAAGGTCGCGGACCCGAGCGCGTGGCCGTGGATCACCCCGGACCTGCTGCACGCCCCCGAGCCCGAGGTCGCCAGGACCGCCTGGCGCACCGCCGCGGCCCTGGCCCCGGACGGGGAGCGGGCGCGGTTGGCCCGCGAGCTGCTGCGGCGCCTCGGGTGGGGCGACCGGGACACCCGGCGCAGCCTGAGCCGGGCCCTCGTCGACCTCGGCGAGGTGGTCAGGCCGCTCCTGGCGGAGGCCGCGCGCCACCCCGACCCCGAGGTCGCGGCCCACGCGGGCGCCACCGCGGCGCTCCTGGACGACCCCGACGCGGGGTTCGGCGGCCTCCTCGACGAGGCCGCGCGGATCGTCCTCCTGGGAAGCGCGGGGGCCGGGGAGTGCTGATCGGCGACGTCGCCCGCCAGTCGGGCGTGAGCACCCGGATGCTCCGGCACTACGACGCGCTGGGCCTGGTCCGCCCGACCGGCCGCACCACCGGCGGCTACCGCGAGTACTCCGCCGAGGACCTGCGCCGGATCCTCCACGTGGAGGGCCTGCGCTCGCTCGGCCTGACCCTCAAGCAGGTCCGCCGCGCGCTGGAGGACCCGGCGTTCACCCCGTCCGGCCTGGTCGGCGACCTGATCGCGGAGGCCGAGGACCGGCTGGCCCGCGCGCGGGAGCTGGTGGGGCGCCTGCGCGCGATCGAGACCTCCGCGCCCGACAGCTGGCGGGACGTGCTGCGCGTCGTGGAGCTGGTGCGGGGCCTCGGCTCGACGGCGCCCGCGCGCAGGCAGCAGGCCGCCCTGTCCGGCGCGGAGACCGGCGGCGCGCCCGCCGAGCTGCTGGCGGGCGCGCTCCTGGCCGAACCGGACCCGAACGTGGCGGGCGCGCTGAGCTGGGCGCTGGCCCGCTCCGGCGGCGACGGCGTCCCCACCCTCGCGGCGGGCGCGCGGTCCGCCGACCCGGACGTGCGCCGCCGCGCGGTGCGGGCGATCGGCGAGCTGCCCGACACCCCCGGCACGACCGCGCTCCTGACCGACGCCCTCACCGACCCGGACCGGTCGGTGGGCGGTCAGGCCGCGCTGGCGCTGGGCGCGCGGGGCGAGCCGGTGGCCGTGCCGCACCTGGTCGACCTGGTGGTCGAGGGCGGCGGCGACGTGGACGCGGCGGAGGCCCTGGCCGCCCTCGCCGAGGACCCGGCCCGGACCGGGCGGATCACCTCGGCGCTGGTCGACCGGCTCGCCACCGCCACCCCCGCCGCCCGCATCCGCCTCACCCAGGCCCTGGTGGAACTGCCCGGACCGGCCGCCGGGGCCGCCCTCCACGACCTGGCCTCGGACCCCGACCCGGCCGTCGCGCTGGTCGCCTCCGCCCTGCTCACGGCGCGCGGCGGGCGCTGACCCCCGCCACCGGCTCGACCAGCCACGCGACGAGCGTCCGCCACCGGTCGGGCTGTTCGGTGTCGCGCGGCCCGACCAGGTACACCTCCTCCACCAGCCCCTGCGACACCAGCCCGCGCCGGGCCGCGAACGAGCCGACCGCGCCGTAGGTGAGGTCGAGGTCGTCGTGGGGGCCCTGGTGGACCGCGACGACGGCCGTGCGCTCGGGCAGGCGCAGCGCGCGCGCCGCGCCGGGCGGCGGTTCCGCCTCGGTGGGCAGGTAGACGGTGGCGCGCCCGCCGTCGCCGGTGAACAACCCGTGCGCGTACCGGCCGCCGGGCGGCAGCACCGGCCGGTCGCCCGCCGCCACGTCGAGCTCGCGCATGGCGTCGTCGTACCAGCCCGTCCCGGAGCCGGGCGGCACGTCCAGCGAGATCGCCAGCACCCGCGCGCCCGGCAGGGTCTCCAGGGCGACGTCCCGCTCGGCGCCGGGGTCGAGCAGCTCGCGCAGCGCCTGCACCGCGCGCTGCGTGCGACCGAGCCGGTCCTCCAGCCTGCGCAGGTGCGCGGCGACGATCCCACCGGCCGCACCCGCACCGTCCTGGTCCGGGTCCGCCGCCAGGAAGCGGCGCACGTCGGCCAGCGGCAGGTCCAGCTCCCGCAACCGCCGGATCGTCAGCGCCGGGCGGACCTGTTCGGGCAGGTAGTGCCGGTACCCGCTCGCCGGGTCCACCTCGGCGGGCACGAGCAACCCCTGCTCGTGGTACCGCCGCAGCGTGCGGACGCTCAGGTGCGTGATGCGGGAGAACTCCCCGATCGTCAACCGCGCCACCACATCCCCCTCCCGGTGCTCACACCGCCGGAATGGTGCCACCGTCGACCACGAACTCCGCGCCGACCACCGAACCCGCGCGGTCCGAGGCGAGGAAGCCGATCACCTCGGCCACCTCCTCCGGCTCGGCGGGCCTGCCGAGCGGGACGCCGCCGAGCGCTTGGGCCAGCTCGGCGATCGCGGCCTCGCGGGTGAGCCCGCCCTCGCGCTCCCGGCGGGCCAGCAGCGCCTCGGACCCGTCGGTGCGGATCCACCCCGGCGCGACCGAGTTCACCCGGACCCCGCTCGGCGCGACCTCGTTCGCCAGGCCCTTGCTGTAGGTGGCGAGCGCGGCCTTGGCCGAGGCGTAGGCCAGCGTCGACCCGTGCAGCGGCAAGCGCCGCTGGATCGACGTGACGTGCACGACCGCGCCCGACCCGCGCGCCACCATGCCGGGCAGCAGCGCCCGGTCCAGGCGCACCGCCGCCAGCAGGTTCAGCGCCAGCTCCTGCTCCCACAGCCCGTCGTCGATCACCGCGTACCCACCCGACGGCGTCCGCGACCCGCCGACGACGTGCACCAGGACGTCCGGCACGCCGAGCGCGGCCACCGCACCGGCCGCCGCCGCGACGCCCTCCGGCGTGCCCAGGTCGGCCCGCACCGCGAGCGGCCCGCCGCCCTCGGGCGCGCGGGCGACGGTCACCACACGCGCCCCCTCGTCGGCGAGCCGCCGCGCCACGGCCGCCCCCGTCCCCCTGCTGCCACCGGCCACGACGGCCAGCCGCCCCACCAGGTCACCCCTGCCCGCTGCGCTCATGCCGGGAACGGTGGGGCCTCTCCCGGGGGGAGGGTCAAGCCGCTCAGCCGGACACGGCGGTGCGCGTCCACTGCTGGTTCGCCCCGCCGTTGCACGGGTACTGCTTGAGCACCACCCCGTCGGCCGTCGACGAGGACGGCACGTCCACGCACTTGCCGCTGTGCCTGGCCCTCAGCTGGAAGTGGCTGCCCGACGCGACCAGCTGGAACTCCTGGTTCGCCCCGGTCCCGCAGGTGTACTGCACCAGCTCGGCCCCGTCCGCCGTCGACGCGCTCACCACGTCGAGGCACCGCCCGCTGTTCCTGCTCACGATCCGCCAGTGCCCGCCGCCCGCGTCCTGGAACTGCCACTGCTGCCAGGGGTTCCCGCCGTACGCGTACTGCCCGACGCGCGCCCCGTTGTCGCCGTTCGGCTGCTGCACGTCCATGGACTTGCCGCTGTGCCGCACGTCGACCCGGTAGTTCGTGGTCGGCGGCGTCGACCCGTCACCCCAGGCGTGCCGCAGCCGGTCGGCCCCGGAGGCGTTGCGGACGGTCAGGTTCAGGTCGGTCCCGCTGCCGCTGAGCGCGTACAGCGAGTACGAGTCGTACCCGAGGTTCCCGGTCGGCTTGCCGCCCAGCGCGGGCCAGTACGTGCCGCCCATCCCGTTGTCGCGCATCACCTGCGCCATGGCGCGGATGTGGCGCACGAAGTTGTCGGCGCTGCCCGCGTCGGCGTAGTCGAGCCCGGTGGACATCGGCGCGCCGAACTCCGTGGCGACCGCGCGCGAGGCGCAGTTGCCCAGGCGGGTCTGGATGTGGCCGCGGAAGGCGTCGTAGGTCATCGCCTCGTAGAAGAACGCGTAGTGGTGGAAGGAGAGCAGCGTCGAGGCGAACCTGCTGTCGCCGCACACGTCCCGCAGGTCCTGGCTGTACCCGGTGCCGCCGATCAGCACCCGGCCGGGCGGGGCGGTGGGGTGGGTGGCGAGCCAGCCCGCCGCGACGTCGCGCCACTGCGCGGAGGTGTAGCCGTGCGGCTCGTTCATCGGCTCGAAGTACACGCTGCCGCTGGACGCGTACGCGCCGACGATCCCCGCCCACATGCTGTGCCACGCGGCGGTGTTCGTGATCCGCCCACCGGAGGCCGCGCCGTCCTCCCAGTAGGCCAGGATCACCTTGAACCCGCGCGCGGTGGCCGCGTCGACGGCGCCCCGGTAGGCGTTCCACCAGGTCGTGTCGGCCACGGTGTGGGTGTTCACCGGGAGCCGCACGGTGTTGACGCCCAGCGTGCCCGCCAGGTCGTCGTAGAGGGCGTTGGCCTTGGCGCGGACGGTCGCGTTGCTGTCGGAGCGGCTGAGCCCCTGGGGGACGAGCGCGGTGGTGCTGAAGTTGTCGCCCAGCACGGCCCAGTTCACCCCCCGGAACTGGTTGGTCGCGGCCCGCGCCTCGGGCGCCGGGGCGACCAGGCAGGCCAGCGCGGTGAGCGCGACCGCCACCAGGGCCGGCGGCCGGGCGGACCCCGGCGGCCGGGTGGGGGACCCGGAAGTCTGCTTGGCACGTCGATCCACGCTTCGCCTCCTCGCGAGCAGGACTCGTGGCACCGCCGACGTATTCCGGGAGATACGGCCGGGAGCGTTCCCGACCGACCGTAGCGCAGGGTTTTCGAGGCTGACAAGGACCGGTGCCGGCGCCCGCTCAGCCCCGTCCCGGCAGCAGCGCCCCCAGGATCCGCCCGAGGTCCGCGTCCCCCGGCGGCTCGCCGTGCGCCTGCTCCCACATCACCACCCCGTGGAACACCAGGTGCGCGATCACCCCCGCGTCCCCCACCGGCTCGCCCCGCTCGGCAGCCCTGGCCAGCGCCCGGTGGAACGCCCCCAGCGTGCGCGCGTTCGCCGCCCGCACCAGCTCGCCCAGCTCCGGCGCCCCGGTCGTCGCCGCCGCGATCAGCGCCCGCCCCTCGGGCCTGCCCGCGTTGTCCCGGATCACGGTCATCAGCGCCAGCAGGTCCCCGCGCAGCGACCCGGCGCCCGGATCGGCGTCGTAGCGCGCGAGCAGCGGTTCCACCACGTCCGCCAGCAGCGCGGCCTTCGTCGGCCACCGCCGGTAGAGGGTCGTGCGGTTCACGCCCGCCGCCCTGGCCACGCCGTCCATGGTGACGCCGGTGAAACCCGCCCTGGCCAGCTCGGCCAGGGTCGCGGCGCGCACCGCCTCCACCACCTGGCGGCTGCGCGGCCCGTGCTGCACCCCCCTGGTGCGCCTGCTCGGCTCGGTCACCGGCAGAGCCTAACCGCCCGGCAAATGGCACCACAGTGTTGCCTTTTGTCGACCGCAGCGGTTACCGTCCCCGGACCCACCGAGAGGACCCCGCCATGACCACCGCCGACGTGTCCGCCCACCCCCTGGCCGACCTGATCTCCCTCGCCGGACGCCGCGCCGTCGTCACCGGCGGAGGGCGCGGCCTCGGCAAGGCCATCGCCCTGCGCCTGGCCGAGGCGGGCGCCGACCTGCTGATCGGTGACGTCGACGAGGCCCTCGCCACCTCCGCCGCCGAGGACGTCGCCCGCCTGCACGGCGTCCGAGCCCTCGGCTGCGCCATGGACGTCACCGACAGCGCCTCGGTCGCCGCCGCCGCCGACCGCGCGGTCGACGAGCTGGGCGGCCTGGAGGTCTGGGTCAACAACGCGGGCGTCTTCCCCGCCGTCCCCGCGCTGGAACTGGCCGACGACACCTGGGACCGCGTGTTCGCGGTGAACGCGCGCGGCACGTTCGTCGGCGCCCGCGAGGCCGCCAAGCGCATGACCTCGGGCGGCGCGATCGTGAACATCGTGTCCACGGCGGGCTTCCGGGGCAGCGCACCGGGCCTGGCCGCCTACGTCGGCTCCAAGCACGCCGTCCGCGGCCTGACCCGCGAACTGGCCCTGGAACTGGCCCCGCTCGGCATCCGAGTGCTCGGCGTCGCCCCCAGCCACGTCCCCACCGAGGGCAACCTCGCCGCCGCAGCCGCCGCACCCCGCCCCGCCGACCAGCCCCCGACCCCGCTCATGCTCAACGGCCCGATCGGCCGCCCCGGCGTGCCCGACGACATCGCCCGCGTGGCCCTGTTCTGCGCCTCGGACCTGGCCGCCTTCATGACCGGCAGCACCCTGCTCGCGGACGGCGGCAGCACCGCCTGACCGTCACCCCGCGGCGGGCGCGCCCTCGTCCCGCGCTCGCCGCGCCGCCGCCGGGACCACCCGCTCCAACCGCAGCACCGCCACCCCCGCCAGCCCGTTCACCGCCGCCAGCGCCAGCCACGGCAACCAGTGCCGCACCTCGAACAGCGACGTGAAGAACGCGGGCCCCACGATGCCCGCCGCGGTGAACGAGTACTGGAACGAGGCCAGGTACCGCCCCCGCGCGGACGGCGGGGCCAGCGCCGTGGCCAGCGCCATCGACACCGGCGCGTGCACCAGTTCCGCCGCCGTGAACAGCGCCGTCGCCACCAGCAGCACCGGGAGCACCCGGGGCAGGCGTCCCGGCCCGAGCGCCGCGAACAGCAGGCACCACCCCGCCCACAGCGCGGCGGCGGCCACCAGCACCCTGGTCCGCCGGAACGGGGCCAACCGCCGCACCACGGGCGCGGCCAGCAGCGACAGCACCAGCGTGTTGCCCACCAGCACCACCGGCGCCAGCCACGCGGGCGCCCGCAGCGCCTCCACCACGAAGACCGGCAGCCCGAGCGCCAGCATCAGGCTGGTCATCGCGAACACCGAGTTGATCCCGGTGAGCGCCAGGAACGGCCGGTCGCGCAGCATCGCCCGGTACCCGCCGTCGCCCGCCGTCTCGCGCTCCCGCCTCGGCGCGCGCACGAACGCCCCGATCGCCGCCCCCGCCAGCAGGTAGCACGCCGCCGAGCCGACCGCGACGCCCCGGTGGACGGGGTCCTCGTCGGAGGTGACCACCACCGCCGTGACCAGCCCGCCGACGCCCAGCCCCGCCGTGCGGGCCATGTTCGCCCAGGCGAACCACTGGTCCTTGCTCATCGCCCTGGTGCTGCCGTCGGCGAAGTCCGCGACGGCGGTGAACACGCTCGACCAGAAGAACCGCACGCCGACCGCCACCAGCCCGGAGCTCAGGAAGATCCCCGCAGGCCCGTCCACCGCTGTGTAGGCCAGGTATCCCAGCCCCTGCGCGAACTGCGCGCCCACCACCAGCGGCAGCGGCCCGACCCGGTCGGCCAGCCGGCCCGCCAGCACCGGGATCGGCAGGGTGAGCGTGTTCGCCAGGCTCACCAGCACCCCGATCAGGGTGAGCGGCACCTCGGTGAGCCTGGTGAAGAACAGCAGCGCCAGCGGCACGAACATCCCGTTGCCCACCGAGTCCACCACCAGCGCCGCGATCAGCGCCGGACCGCCCCTGCTCCTCGTCGACGCCATGAGTCCCAGGCCCCCCGGTTCCCCGCGATCCGCTGCGGCGGCTGGTGACGCTAGCGCGGGGGAGCGCCAGCGCGGAAACCGTTTTCCACCCGGTGCCCGGACCACGCCCGACGCCGGGTTCGCCTTCCCGATGCGCGGCGAACACCCCTCCGGGGCCTGCCTTGACGCGCCCGCCGCGCGGTGGTCTCGTCAGAGCGCAAGGGAAACCGGTGGGCGACCTCGCCGCTGCGCGCACCCGTCGCAGGACAAGGAGAAGCGATGACCACCAGCAAGCCGATCGCCGCGCTCGCCGCCGCTCTGCTCGCGCTCGCCGCCGCACCCGGCGCGCACGCGGCCACCGCCGTCGCGGACGCCGAGGCACTGGCGACCTGCGAGTTCGCGGGCACGCTCTGCCTGTGGGACCGGACCGGCTTCACCGGGACCCGCTTCACCGCCTCCCCGTTCCCGCCCGGCACCGCCACCTGCGTCGACCTGGTCGAGCACGGCTGGGGCGAGCGGGCCCGCTCGGCGGTCAACACCTCCACCAGGACCATGGCGCTGTTCCTCACCGACGACTGCACCGGCCACCCGTACCCGGTCGACGCGGGCTCCAGCCAGTCCGAGCTGACCATCGCGGCCAACAGCGCCTGGGTGCAGTGAGCCCGGTCCGCGGCGCACGCCCCGGACCTCGTCCGCGCGGGCCGGGCCAGTGACGGCGCTCCAGCCCGACGACGCTGCCCGGCGCGCGGGGCGGGGTGCGGCTGCTCCGCCTCCCCGGCACCAGGAAGCCGACCATCCTCTGTGGACTGACCGTGCTGCGGGCGCGTTCGCCCGCGCCCGCAGCACGCCGGTCAGCCGCCGTGGACGGTCAGCACGTCGGTCAGGCGGTCGCCGACCCACACCACCTGGCCGGTGAACGTCACCGGCGTGTCGACCGCGACGCGGCGGGTGCTCACCGGGATCTTCACCGTCGTCGTGCCCTCCGGCACGACCCGGCTGCCCGTCGGGTTGGCCGCGTACAGGTCGTCGCTGGAGAGGAAGAAGTACGTGCCGCCCTTCAGGACCGGGCCGCTGAACACCAGGGTGGCGGTGGCCGTGTCGCCGCCCTTGACGGCGTTCGGGCTGATCGTCAGCGACGACAGCACCGGCGGGGGCGCGGTCGCGGTCAGGCGGACGCTGTAGAGGCCGTCCGCGCCCTGGACGGTCTTCGTCGCCAGCACGTTGTCCTTCGGGTACACCTGCTGGTCGGCGGTGGCCGCCCCGATCCGGTAGGTGCCCGCGCTCAGCGGGACGCTGGTGGAGCGGTCGCCGTTCGGGCTGGTGCTCTGCTCGACCGAGGACAGCGAGCCGTCCGCCTCGACCCGGTGGAAGCCGACGCCGAGCCCGCCCCGGTCGGCGTTGTTGACCAGGCCCGCGCCGACCTGGACCGCCTCCGCGGTGTAGGCCTGGCCCTCGACGGCGGTGAACTCGAACCAGTCGACGTCCCGCGCCTGGGTCTTGCCGGGCAGCGGGTCGCGCTCCTGGCAGATGGCGCGGTGCGCGGTCTCGCCCGGCGCGATCGGGGCCGCCGCGGCGCCGGGGACGTCGTCGACCTCCCACGGGTCGGGCGCGCAGTCGACCAGCGCGTGCGCGGGGGCCGTCGCCAGGGCGGAGAGCACGAGCGCCGCGCCGGACGCGGCCAGCAGTCGGGTGAAGCGGTTCCGCATGACACTCCTGTCGGACGTCGTTCGCGGCGGCGCTTCCCACTATCGGCCAAATCGATGAAATTTCAAGTACGGCGTTCGGGGGCCCGCCCGCTCACCGGCTGAAGTCGTCCACCAGCGAGGTCACCGCCCGCTCGGCCCGCCCGCGCGTCGCCGCGCCCCGCAGCACCGCGCGCATCCCGTCCACGAACAGCGGGTCGACGCCCCGGTCCGCGCACTCGGCGCGCAGGAACCCCGCGTCGTCCGCCAGCATCCGCAGCGGGAAGTGGTCGGGCTCGTGCTCGCCCGCGTCGACCCTGCGGGCGTAACCGGGGACCAGCGAGGCCACGAACTTCAGGGTGCCCTCCAGCAGCGGCACGCCGTCCTCGGCCTTCAACCCCACCGAGCGCATCAGCGCCACGGCGTGCGTCACGGTCATCAGGCCCGCGAGGAACACGTCGAACGCGGCCAGGTCCAGCACCGCCACGACGCCCTGGTCCGGGTCCAGGTGCATCACCTCGCCCAGCGCCCCGAGGGTGTCCCGGTGCCGCTCGAACAGCTCCGGCGGCCCGCCGAGCACCGTCATCGACTCGGGGCCGCCCAGGTCCTCGGGCGTGGTGAGCGGGCACATCTTGAGGAACCCCACGCCGCGCCGCCCGGCCTCGGCGGCGGTCCGCCCGGTGTCGGCGCTGGTGCCGAGGCACACCCCCACGACGGTGCGGCCCGCGTGGTCGGCCAGCAGCTCGCGCAGCGCCTCCTGCTCGGACACGCACACCACGACCAGGCCGCGCGCGTCCGCCGGGTCCCCGAGCGCCGACGCGCCCAGCGCGAGCAGCGGCGCGGCCTTGGCGGGCGTGCGGTTCCACACCGAGGTCGGGTGGCCCGCGGCCAGGAACGCGCGGGCCAGCGCGGACCCCATCCGGCCCAGGCCGAGCACGCTCACGGGTTCGGGGTGGGGCACGCCCATCGGCTGCCTTCCTCCTCGCTGGTTCGGGCAGCCGGTGGGCCTGCCGGGACGATCACATGGGGCCGTTGAGGTTGTTGCCGCGCGCGTTGGGGTCGGTGCTGGTGTAGAAGTCCTGCATGAACTTCTGGAACTCCTGCTTGGTCAGCGAGCCGGAGCCGTCCACGTCGAGCGCGTCGAACGCCGCCTCCGGGTCCTGGATGTTCCAGGCCGAGGCGAAGGCGATGAACTCCTCGCGGGTGAGCTGCTGGCTGCCGTCGATGTCGACGTAGTCGAACAGCGCGTCCACGAACGGGATCAGCGCGGCGTTCATCGTGGTCTGGTCGGCCTCGATGTGGGCGCTGATGTACTCCGTGCGGCTGACCCGCTGGCCGGGCACCGCGCCGCTGATGCCGGACATCTGGTCCCACCACTGCATGGTCGCCGCGTGCAGCGCGCCGTACTTCGACGGGTCGGCCATGTCGCCGAGGGCGATGCGGGTCGCCTCCACGCGCTGGGTGAGGTCCTCGGGGGAGAGGAAGCCGTCGCCGTTCGCGTCGAGGGCGTCGAAGTCGGAGCCGAGCTTCTGCTCGAGCAGGTCGATGCTTGCCACGGGCTTTCCTTCCGATCGCTGATCACGTTGCACCGCCAACCCTCCTGAGGTCCGGAGGAGAGCGTCAACCGGAGCGGGGGAACAACAGCGCATCGGGTCATCATTTGCCCCCCACCGCGTGAACGGAGCCGGTCCACATCGGACTCGACGTCGCCACGCCCGCACGTGAACCCTCCTTCGAGTGAATGTCGGCCGGTTCGCCTCGGGCGGTTGCCGGTGGTCAGCGGGGCGGACGGCCCGGCGGCGCGCGGCGGTCGCGCTCCCTGCGGCGACGCGGCGGCCGTGCCCGTCGTTACTGTGCCCCGTCGTCCGGACCGGCCGGGGTCGGACCGGCTGGCGCGTCGGGCCGAGCGGGGAGGTCGGGGTGGGGGAGTCCGAGGAGCAGCGGCTGGGCCGCTACCTGCGGCAGGCGGTCGCCCAGGTCGTCCAGGCGCGCGAGCGCGTCGCCGAGCTGGAGGCGCGCGAGTCCGACCCGATCGCCGTGGTCGGCGCGGCCTGCCGGTTCCCCGGCGGCGTGCGCTCGCCCGAGGACCTGGCGCGGCTGGCGGCCGACGGCGGCGACGCGATGAGCCCGTTCCCGCTGGACCGGGGCTGGCCCGCCGACCTGCACGACCCCGACCCGGACGCGCCCGGCCGCACCTACGTGCGCGAGGGCGGCTTCCTGCCCGACGCTGCCCTGTTCGACCACGGGTTCTTCGGGATCTCCGCCCGCGAGGCGGCCACGACCGACCCGCAGCAGCGGTTGCTGCTGGAGATCGCCTGGGAGGCGCTGGAGCGCGCCCGGATCGTGCCCGCGACCCTGCGCGGCAGCCGGACCGGCGTGTTCGCGGGCGTCATGTACGGCGACTACGGCCGCCTGCCCGGCACGGACGCGCGCGGGCTGGAGGGCCACCTGGTCACCGGCGTCGCGGGCAGCCTCGCGGCGGGCCGGATCGCCTACCTGCTGGGCCTGGAGGGGCCCGCGATCGCGCTGGACACCGCCTGCTCCTCGTCGCTGGTCGCGCTGCACCTGGCGGTGCGGTCGCTGCGCTCGGGCGAGTGCGACCTGGCGCTGGCGGGCGGCGTCGCGGTGATGTCCACCCCCGACGCGTTCACCGGCTTCGCCCGGCACCGCGCGCTCGCCCCCGACGCCCGCTGCAAGCCGTTCGCCGCGGACGCGGACGGCGCGGTGTGGGGCGAGGGCGCGGGCCTGCTGGTGCTGCAACGGCTCTCCCGCGCCCGCCGCGAGGGGCGCCCGGTGCTGGCGCTGGTGCGCGGCAGCGCGGTCAACTGCGACGGCGCGTCCAACGGCCTGACCGCGCCGAACGGGCGCGCGCAGCGGGCGGTGATCCGCGCGGCGCTCGCGGACGCCCGCCTGGAACCGGCCGAGGTCGACTACGTGGAGGCGCACGGCACCGGGACCCCGCTGGGCGACGAGGTCGAGCTGCGCGCGCTGCGGGAGGTCTACGGCGCGGCGCGCGGGGCGGGGCGGCCGATGCCGATCGGCTCGGTCAAGGCGAACGTCGGCCACGCCCAGAGCGCGGCGGGCGTGTGCGGGGTGCTGAAGGTGGTCGAGGCGATGCGCACCGGGCTCCTGCCGGGCACCCGGATCGCGGGGCCGCTGAGCGGGCACGTCGACTGGGGCTCGTGCGGCCTGGTGGTGGCGCGGGAGAGCGGGCCGTGGCCGGACTCGGGCGGGCCGCGCCGGGCGGGGGTGTCGTCGTTCGGGTTCAGCGGCACGAACGCCCACGTGGTCCTGGAGCAGGCGCCCGACGAGGCGGCCTCCGCTGGGGCGGCCTCTGGTGGGACGGCCTCCGCTGGGGCGGCTCCAGGGGAAGCGGCTCCCGGCGGAGCGTTCCTCGGTGCGGCTCCCGCGGAAGCACCCCCGCTGGAAGCACCCCCGCTGGGAGCAACCCCGGCAACCGCCGCCCGCGCCGCCACCCCGGCGCTGTGGCCGGTGTCCGGGCGCACGCCGGGCGCGGTGCGCGAGCAGGTCGCCCGGCTCGCGGGCGTGGCCGGGTCGCCGCACGACGTCGGCCACTCGCTCGCCACCACCCGCACCGCGTTCGAGCACCGCACCGCCCTGGTGGACGGCGGCCCGCCGGGACCGGTCGACGTGGTCCCCGAGCACCCGCGCACCGCGTTCCTGCTCACCGGCGACCTGCCCCACGACGCCGACCCGCGCGTCCACCCGGTGTTCACGGCCGCGCTCGACGAGGTCCGCGCGGAGGCCGCCCGGCAGGACCCGGCCCGCGCGAAGGCGCCCGAGACCACCAGGTTCGCGGTCCAGGTCGCCACCGCGCGGCTGTTCGCCTCCTGGGGCGTGACCCCGGACCTGCTGATCGCCGACGCCGCCGCCACCGGTCACCTGACCGGGGCGCTCGACCTGCCCGCCGCGGTCCGGCTCCTCCTCGCCGAACCGGCCGAGACCCCGCACCCGGACCTCCCCGGCGCGCTCGCCGCCGAGAAGATCACCACCGCCCTGGTCGTCGGCTCCTGCGACCCGGCGCCCGACGTGGTCCTCGTGCCCGCGCTGGGCCCGGACGGCCCGCGCGCCGCCGTGACCGCGCTCGGCCGGTTGTGGTCGCGCGGCGCGGCCGTCGACTGGACCGCCTTCCACGCCGGGTCCGGCGCGCGCGCCGTGGACCTGCCGACCTACCCGTTCCAGCGCACCCGGCACTGGCTCGACACCGCGCCCGCGACCGGGACCGGCGCGCTGGCCGAGCGGCTGACCGAGCCGGGCGCGGACCGCAGGGCGCTGGTGCTGGCGGCGGTGCGCGAGCAGGCCGCCGAGGTGCTCGGGCTCGCCGACACCGGCGGACTCGGCGAGCACCGGCCGTTCCACGAGCTCGGCTTCGACTCGTTCGACGCGGTCGAGCTGCGCGACCGGCTCGCCGGGCTGTGCGGCGCGCCGCTCCCGCCGACGGCCGTGTTCAGCCACCCCACGCCCGCCGCCCTCGCCGACCACCTGGTCGCCGAGGTGCTGCCCGCGCCGAGGCCGCCGGGGCACGCCGAGGTCGAGCGGCTGGAGCGGTTGCTGGTCGAGCTGCCGCCGGAGCGCGCGGCGGAGCTGGTGGACCGGTTGCGCGCGCTCACCGTCCCCGACGACCTGCGCTCGGCCTCCCCGGACGACCTGCTCGACCTGATCGACGCCGAGTTCGGGCGCGCGCACTAGAGAGGACGGGCCGTTGTCGGACGAGGCGAGGCTGGTCGACTACCTGAAGCGCACCGCGGCCGACCTGCGCGTCGCGCGGGCTCGGGTCGCGGAGCTGGAGGCGCGGCAGCACGAGCCCGTCGCGGTCGTGGGCATGGCGTGCCGGTTCCCCGGCGGCGTCGAGGACGCGGCCGGGCTGTGGCGGCTGGTGCGCGAGGAGCGCGACGCGATCACCCCGTTCCCCGAGGACCGGGGCTGGGACGTCACCTACGACCCCGATCCGGACCGGCCCGGCGCCTCGTGCACCAGGGAGGGCGGGTTCGTGCCGTCCGCGACCACGTTCGACGCCGCGTTCTTCGGCATCACGCCCCGCGAGGCGATGGTCATGGACCCGCAGCAGCGGCTGCTGCTGGAGACCGCGTGGGAGGCGTGCGAGCACGCGGGTGTCGACCCGGAGGTGTTGCGCGGCAAGGACGTCGGTGTGTTCGCCGGGGTGACCGAGCAGTCCTACCTCGGCTCCGACAACCCCTCCGAGCACGAGGGCTACCTGCTCACCGGGCGGCTCGGCGCGCTCGTGGCCGGGCGGGTGGCCTACACCTTCGGCTTCGAGGGCCCCGCTGTCTCCGTGGACACCACGTGCTCGTCGTCGCTGGTCGCGCTGCACCTGGCGGTGCGGTCGCTGCGCTCGGGCGAGTCGGAGCTGGCGCTCGCGGGCGGGGTCGCGGTGAACGCCACCCCGCTGGGCTTCGTGGACTTCTCCCGCACGCGCGGGCTCGCCCCGGACGGGCGGTGCAAGTCCTACGCGGAGGCGGCGGACGGCACCACCTGGTCGGAGGGGGTCGGGCTGCTGGTGCTCCAGCGGCTCTCCGACGCGGTCCGGGACGGGCGGCGGGTGCTCGCCCTCGTGCGCGGCACCGCGATCAACTCCGACGGCGCGTCCAACGGCCTGACCGCGCCCAACGGGCGGGCGCAGCAGCGGGTGATCCGCGCGGCCCTGCGCGACGCCGGGCTGACCGCCGCGCAGGTCGACGCGGTGGAGGGCCACGGCACGGGCACCCGGCTCGGCGACCCGATCGAGGCCGACGCGCTGGTCGCGGTCTACGGCGGCGAGCGCGAGCGGCCCCTGCTGCTCGGCTCGCTCAAGTCGAACATCGGGCACGCCACGGCGGCGGCGGGCGTCGGCGGGGTGATCAAGGTGGTGCAGGCGATCCGGCACGGCCTGCTGCCGCGCACCCTGCACGTGGACCGGCCGACGCCGCTGGTCGACTGGCGCGGCGTCGAGCTGCTGGAGCGGGCGCGGCCGTGGCCCGAGACGGGGGAGCCGCGCCGGGCCGCCGTGTCGTCGTTCGGGGTGAGCGGGACGAACGCGCACGTGGTCCTGGAGCAGGCGCCCGAGGCTCCCGAGCCGGTCGGGACGCCGCCGCCGGTCGTGCCGTGGGTGCTGTCGGGCAGGTCCCCGGAGGCCGTGCGCGCGCTGGCCGACCGGCTCGGGGACGTGGACGCGCGGGTGCAGGACGCCGGGCTGGAGCTGGCCGGGCGGGCGGCGCTGCCGTGGCGGGCGGTCGCGGTGGGCGCGGACCTGGCCGAGGTGCGCGCCGGGCTGCGGGACGTCGCGCCTGCGCAGGTGGTCGGCGGGCGGGTAGCGTTCCTGTTCACCGGGCACGGCGCGCAGCACGCGGGCATGGGGTTGGCGCTGCGGGCGGGGTTCCCGGAGTTCGCGGCCGGGTTCGACGCGGCGTGCGCGGAGCTGGACCGGAGCCTGGACCGGCCGCTGCTGGAGGTGCTCGAATCCGGGGACCCGTTGGCGGACATGGCTCTCGCGCACCCCGCGCTGTTCGCCCTGCAGGTCGGGCTGACCCGGTTGTTCGCCTCGTGGGGCGTGCGGCCGGAGGCGGTGGTGGGGCACTCGATCGGCGAGTGGGCGGCGGCGCACGCGGCGGGCGCGGTGCCGCTGGCGGACGCGGCGCGCGCGGTCGTGGTCCGGGGGCGGCTGCTCGACCGGTTGCCGACCACCGGCGCGATGGCGGCCGTCGAGGCGGACGAGGACGAGCTCCGGCCGCTGCTGGGCGAGCGGGTCGGCGTCGCGGCGGTCAACGCGCCCCGGTCGCTGGTGGTGTCCGGTGACGCCGACGAGGTGGACCGGGTCGTGTCCGCGGTGGGCTCGTGGGGGCGGCGGACGTCCCGGCTCGCGATCACCCGTGCGGCGCACTCGCCGCACGTGGACGCGGTGCTGGACGAGTTCGAGCGCGAGCTGTCCGCGCTGCGGTTCACCGCGCCCGGCCTGCCGTTCGTGTCGGCGGTGACCGGGCGGCCGGTCGAGCGGCCCGACGCGGCCTACTGGCGCGCGCAGCTGCGCCTCCCGGTGCGGTTCGCGGACGCGGCGGCGGCGCTGGACGCCCCGGTGGTGCTGGAGCTGGGACCGGCGGCGGTGCTGTCCGCGCTGGTCGACGGGCCGGTGGCGGTGCCCGCGCTGCGGACCGGTCGGGCGGAGTGCCACGCGGTCGTCGACGCCCTCGGCGCGCTGTGGGCGGCGGGCGTCCCGGTGGACTGGGCCGGGTGGTTCGCGGGCAGCGGCGCTCGGCGGGTCGACCTGCCGCCGCACCCGTTCCGGCGCAAGCGGTTCTGGCTGGAGCAGTCGGCGGTCGCGGCGGGCGCGCACCCGGTGCTGGCGCACGAGGTCGAGGTCGGCGGCGCGGGACGGCTGGTGCTCAGCGGGCGGTGGCGGGGCGGGGCCTCGGCGCTGGCGGAGCTGGCGATCCACGCCGGGGACCGGGTCGGCTGCCCGCTGGTGGCCGAGCTGGTGGTCGAGCGGGAACCCGAGGCCGGTGACGTGCAGGTCGTGGTGGAGCCGGACCGGTCGTTCACCGTGCACACCCGCGCCCACGCCGCGTGGAAGCGCTGCGCGCACGGGATCTTGGCGCTCGCCGCGCGCCCGGCGCCGTTCGCGTTCGACGGCGCGGACGCCACCGCCGAGGTCGCCGACGCCGGGCGCTTCACCGTGCACCCGGACCTGCTCGACGCCGCCGTCCGCGCGCTCGGGCCGGGGGACGCGGTGCGCTGGCGCGGCCTGCGGCTGCACGCCTCGGGCGCGACGGCGGTGCGGATCAAGGTGGACGGCGACCGGGTCCTGATGTCCGCAGTGGACGGACAGCCGGTGCTCTCCGCCGAGATCGCGCTGGGACGGCTCGCCCCGCCGGTCGACACCCCGGTCTTCGGGCTCGACCGCGTGCCGATCACCGTGGAGCGCGGCCGACCGCGCGAGACGCCGGTCCGCGTCACCGGTCCCGACGACGGTCCCGGCGCGCTGGCGGCGGCGCTCGGGGCGCTCGACCTGGTCAAGGCGCACCTGGCCGCCGACCGCGCCGACCGGCTGGTGCTCCTCGCCCCGCTGGACGCGCTGGCCACCGCGACCCTGCGGGGCCTGGTGCGCGCGGCGCACGCCGAGGCCCCGGACCGGGTCGCGCTGATCACCACCGACGACCACCCCGCGTCCCGCGCGCTGCTGGGCGACGTGATCGCCTCCGGCGAGCCCGAGGCCGACCTGCGCGCGGGCGTGGTGACCGTGCCGCGCGTGGTGCGCGTCGAGCCCGCGCTCGCCGCGCCGTGGCGGCCGGGGACCGTGCTGGTCACCGGCGGCGAGGGCGCGCTCGGGCGGGTCGTGGCCCGCTACCTGGCCGGGCAGCCGGGGGTGCGGGTGCTGCCGGTCGGGCGCACCGCGCGCGTGGCCTGCGACGTGACCGACCGGGACGCGGTGCTCCGGCTCGTGGCCGGGCTGCCGGACCTGAGCGGGGTCGTGCACGCGGCGGGCGCGCTGGACGACGGCCTGATCACCGGGCTGTCCGCCGAGCGCGCGGAAGCCGTGCTGCGCCCCAAGGTCCTGGGCGCCTGGAACCTGCACGAGGCGACCCTGGACCGCGACCTGGGCGCGTTCACCCTGTTCTCCTCCATCGCGGGCGTCGTGGGCAGCGCCGGGCAGAGCGCCTACGCGGCGGCGAACACCTTCCTGGACGGCCTGGCCGAGCACCGGCGCGCCCTCGGGCTCCCGGCGACCTCCGTGCTGTGGGGCGCCTGGGACACCGGCCTGGCGGGCGGCATGACCGAGGCCGACCGGGAGCGCGTCGCGGCGGCCGGGTTCGGCCTCGTCACGGCGCGGACCGGCCCGGACCTGCTCGACGCGGCGGTGCGCGTGGGGCGGCCGGTGGTGGTGGCCACCCCGTGGCGGCCCGCCGAGGGCCGGGTGCCCCCGCTGTTCGCCGGACTGGCCCCGGCGCCCGCCAGACCGGTGTGCGGCGAGGCCGCGCTCCCCCCGCTGGAGCTGGTGCTGCGCGAGACCGCGCGGATGCTGGGCCGACCGGTGCGGCCGGGGGAGTCGTTCGCGGACCTGGGCTTCGGCTCGCTGGCGTCCGTGGAGCTGCGCAACCGGTTGGCGGCGGCCACCGGCGGGAAGCTCCCCGTGAGCCTGGTGTACGACCACCCGACGCCGCAGGCCGTCGCCGCGTTCCTGGAACGCGCCTCCGACTCGCGGTCCGCAGTGGACCTGTGGGCGGACGTCGTGCTCCCGCAGGAGATCACGGCCGCCGCCGAGGTCGTCACCACCGTGACCGAGCCGCGCGAGCTGCTGCTCACCGGCGCGACCGGGTTCGTCGGCGCGTTCCTGCTGCGCGACCTGCTGGCGGGCACCGGCGCGCGCGTGCACTGCCTGGTGCGCGGGGAGGACGGCCTGGCCCGGCTGCGCGCGAACCTGGACTGGTACCGGGTGGAGGTCGACCTGGACCGGGTCACGGTGGTCGCGGGCGACCTCGCGCGACCGCTGCTCGGCCTGTCCGAGGAGGTGTTCGACGACCTGGCGCGCCGGGTGGACGGCGTCTTCCACGCGGGCGCCGAGGTGAACTGGCTGCGCCCCTACGAGGACCTCAGGGCGGCCAACGTCGGCGGCACGCGCGAGGTGCTGCGGCTGGCCGCCCGGCACCGGACCGTTCCCGTGCACCACGTCTCGTCCACCGCCGTGTTCTCCGAGGCGGTCGTCGACCGGCCCGGCCCGCACGACCCGACCGGCTCGCCCGAGAAGCTCCGCAACGGCTACGCGCGCAGCAAGTGGGTCGCCGAGCGGGTGGTGGACCTGGCGCGCGAGCGCGGCATCCCGGTCACCGTGCACCGGGCCGACGTGGTGTGCGGCGACCAGGTCAACGGCGCCTGCCAGACGCGGGACTTCGTGTGGCTGAGCGTGAAGGGCGTCGTGCAGGCGGGCGCGGCCCCGGTCGGGCTGGACGGCCCGGTGCACCTGGTGCCGGTCGACTACGTCAGCGCCGCCATCACCGCGATCGCCCGGCGCCCCGCGGGCGGCACGTTCCACCTGCACAACCCCGACGGCGGCACGTACGGCGAGCTGCTGGAGCACCTGCGCTCGTTCGGCTACCCGGTGCGCCCGGTCGACCTGCCCGAGTTCCGCTCGCTGGTGGACCGGGACAACGCGCTCGCGCCGCTGCTCGACTCGTTCGCGGACCTGGTCGAGGGCCGGGTGTTCTACCCGCGCCTGGACACCTCCGACACCGCCGCCGCGCTCGCGGGCACCGGCGTCACCTGCCCGGAGATCGACAAGGACCTGGTCGCCCGGTACGTCAACTTCTTCGTGCGCGCGGGCTGGTTCCCCGCCACGTGACCGTTGGGAGGCAACGGATGCAGGCTGATCTCAACCCGGTCCTCGCGGTGCGCGCGCACCGGGGGGCGGCGCTGCTGGACGACGCGGGCGACGTGACCTACCCGGAGCTGACCGCGCGGGCCCGGCGGTTGGCGGGCGCGCTGGCAGGCTCCGGCGTCGTCCCCGGCGACCGGGTCGCGTACCTGGGGCCCAGCCACCCCGACCTGCTCGTGACCCACCTGGCGTGCGCGTGGGTCGGCGCCGTGTTCGTCCCGGTCAACCACCGGCTCACCCCCGGCGAGGCGCGCACCGTCCTGGCGGACTGCGACCCGCGCGTGGTCGTCGGCCGGGCCCCGGAGGGCCACCCGGTCCCGGCGCTGGACCCCGGCGCGGGCGACGACGGGTTCGACGCCGAGCCGCTGCCGCGCGCCGCCGACGACCTGGCGCTGCTGCTGTACACCTCCGGCACGACCGGCCGCCCCAAGGGCGTGCGGATCTCGTTCGGCAACCTGCGGCACAGCCACGAGGGCATCGCCGCGCTGACCGACCTCCGGGACGACGACGTCAACCTGGTCGTCACGCCGCTGGCGCACATCGGCGGCCTCAACTGCTTCACCCTGCGCTCGCTGGAGCGCGGCGGCGCCACGGTGGTCCGCCGCGCCTTCGACCCGGACCGGACCCTGCGCGACCTGGTCGGGCTGGGCGTCAACACGGTGTTCGCGGTGCCGTCGATGTTCGCCTCGCTGCTCAGGGCCCCCGGTTTCGCCGAGGCCGACCTGTCGCGGCTGCGCGCGCCGATCGTGTGCGGCGCGCCCGTGCCGCCGGGCCTCGTCCGCCGGTACGCCGAGCACGGGGTCATGCTCCAGCAGGCGTGGGGCACCACGGAGACCACCAGCTACATCACCTGCCTGCCCGCCGCGCTGACCACCGCCAAGGCCGGGTCGACCGGGTTCCCGCTGCCCGGCGTGGAGGTCCGGGTGGTCGACCCGGAGAGCGGGCTGCCGGTGCCGCAAGGGGTTCCGGGTGAGGCGCGGGTGCGCGGGCCGATCGTGAGCTCGGGCTACTGGAACAACCCCGAGGCCACCGCCGCCGCGTTCGACGCGGACGGCTGGTACCGCAGCGGCGACCTCGGCGTGCTGGACGAGGACGGCTGCCTGACCCTGGTCGACCGGCTCAAGCACATGATCATCACCGGGGGCGACAACGTCTACCCCGCCGAGGTCGAGCACGCGCTCGCCGACCTGCCGGGGCTGTCCGACGTGGCGGTGACCGGGCTGCCGCACCCCGAGCGCGGCGAGGTCGTCGCGGCGGCGGTCGTCGGCGCGGGCCTGACCCCGGAGGCCGTCCGGGCGCACGCGCTGGGGAAGCTGGCCGCCTACAAGGCCCCCACCAGGGTGCTCGCCGTGGCCGCGATCCCGCGCAGCAGCACCGGGAAGGTCGACCACACCGCCCTGCGCGCCCTGTTCGCGCCCGCCGACCCGCTCGGCACGGTCGAGTCGGTGATCGCGGCCGTCCTCGGCCACCGGCCGCCGCGCTCGCGCGACCGCACGTTCGCCGACCTCGGCTTCGACTCGTTGGCGGCGCTGGAGTTCCGGGACCGCCTGGTCGAGGCGACCGGCCTCGCGCTGCCCGCCAGCCTGGTGCTCGACCACCCCACCCCCGCCGCCGTGGCCAGGCTGCTCGGCGGCGACGAGCCAGCGCCCGCCACCACCGCGCCGGTCGAAGCGGAACCGATCGCGATCGTGGGCCTGGACGTGCGTCTGCCCGGCGGCGTCACCGGCCCGGAGTCGTTCTGGCGCCTGCTGACCGAGGGGCGCGACGCGATCACCCCGTTCCCCGCCGACCGGGACTGGGACCCCGCGCTGCACGACCCGGAACCGGGGGCGCCGGGCCGCACCACCGCCTGGGAGGGCGGGTTCCTGGACGACGCGACCCTGTTCGACGCCGCCTTCTTCGGCATCGCCCCGCGCGAGGCGCTCGCGATGGACCCGCAGCAGCGCCTGCTGCTGGAGACCGCGTGGACGGCGCTGGAGCGCGCCGGGATCGAGCCGACCTCGTTGCGCGGGCGGCAGGTCGGCGTCTACACCGGGCTGTTCGCCAACGACTACGACCAGCGCTTCCAGTCCGGTGTGGACGGTCACCGGCTGACCGGTGGGCTCGCGGCGCTGGCCAGCGGCCGGGTCTCGTACGCGCTCGGCCTCGGCGGTCCGACGCTGACCGTGGACACCGCCTGCTCGTCCGGGCTCGTGGCGCTGCACCTGGCGGCGCGGGCGCTGCGCGACGGCGAGTGCGAGCTGGCGCTGGTCAGCGGCGCGACCGTGATCACCTCGGAGGCCGGGTTCGTGGAGTTCTCCCGGCTCGGCGGCCTCGCGCCGGACGGCCGGTGCCGCTCCTTCGCCGACGGGGCGAGGGGAACGGGCTGGTCCGAGGGCGTCGGCGCGCTGGTGGTGGAGCGGCTGTCCGACGCGCGCCGCAACGGCCACCGGGTGCTGGCGCTGCTGCGCGGTTCCGCCATCAACTCCGACGGCGCGTCCAACGGCGTCACCGCGCCGAGCGGACCGGCGCAGCAGCGGGTGATCCGGGCGGCCCTGGCCGACGCCGGGCTGTCCCCGGCCGACGTCGACGCGGTGGAGGCGCACGGGACCGGCACCACGCTCGGCGACACCGTGGAGGCGCAGGCGCTGCTGGCCGCGTACGGCGACCGGACCACGCCGCTGCTGCTGGGCTCGGTGAAGTCGAACGTCGGCCACACCCAGGCCGCCGCGGGCGTGGTCGGGGTGGTGAAGGCGGTGCTGGCGATGCGGGAGGGACTGCTGCCCAAGACGCTGCACGTGGACCGCCCGAGCAGCCGCATCGACTGGTCCTCGGGCGCGGTGGAACTGCTGACGGAGGCCCGCCCGTGGCCCGAGGTCGACCGGCCCCGCCGGATGGCGGTGTCGGCGTTCGGGCTGAGCGGCAGCAACGCGCACGTGGTGCTGGAGCAGGCACCCGATGAGCCGGTGGCCGTTGATCCCGTTGCAGCTGAGCCGGTGGCCGCTGAACCGGTTGCCGCTGACTCGGTTGTCGCTGACTCGGTTGTCGCCGAACCGGCCGCCGCTGGGCAGCGCCCCGCGGGGCTGGTCGCCGCAGAGCCGGCTCCCGCTACTCCGCCCGCCTCCCGGCCGGTCGACCCGCCCCTGCTCGCGTTCAGCGCCCGCACCCCCGAGGCCCTCGCCGCCCGCGCCGCCGACCTGGCCACCGTGACCGACCCGGCCGCCACCGCGCGCACCCTCGCGACCGGCGCGCCCTGGGAGCACCGCGCCGTCGTCCTCGGCGACGTGCGCGCCGGACTCGCGGCGGTCGCGGCCGGGCGGACCGCGCCCGGCGTCGTCACCGGGATCGCGAAGCCGCGCGGCCGGGTCGCGTTCGTGTTCCCCGGCCAGGGCGGGCAGTGGGCAGGCATGGGCCGCGAGCTGCTCGCGCGGGACGAGGTGTTCGCCACCCGGATGGCCGAGTGCGAGCGCGCCCTGGCGCCGCACGTCGACTGGTCCCTCCGCGAGGTCCTCGGCCGCGACGAGCGGCTGCCCACCGAGGTGCTCCAGCCCGTGCTGTTCGCGCTCGCCGTGTCGCTGGCCGAGGTCTGGCGCTCCTGCGGCGTGGTCCCGGACGCGGTCGTCGGGCACTCGCAGGGCGAGCTGGTCGCCGCGTGCGTCGCGGGAGCGCTCCCGCTGGCGGACGCCGCGCGGCTGGTCGTGGCCAGGGCGCGGGCGATCGCGACCGGCATGGCCGCAGGCGCGGTGCTGTCCGTGCCGCTGCCCGAGGACGAGACCCTGCGGTGGATCGCCGAGTGGGACGCGCCGGTGGAGGTCGCGCTGGTCAACGAACCCGGCGTCACCGTCGTCGCGGGCGCCCCCGACGCGGTCGGGCGGTTCGCCGCGGGCTGCGCGGCGCTGGGCGTGCGTGCCACCCGCCTGGAGCTGGACTACGCCCCGCACACCACCGCCGTGGACGCGGTCCGCGCCGAGGTGACCGCGCTGGGCGGCACCCTGGTAACCCCTGCCACGCCGTGGTTCTCGGCCACCACCGGGACCTGGGTCACCGCCCCGCTCGCCGCGGGCCACTGGTACCGCAACCTGCGCGGGACCGTGCGCTTCGAACCCGTCGTCCGGGCGCTCGCGGCGGAGGGCTTCGACACCTTCGTCGAGGTCGGCCCGCACCCGGTGCTGGGCGGGCCGCTGCGCGTCGCGGGCGCGCTGGTGGTCGGCACGCTGCGCCGGGGCCAGTGCGGACCGGAGCGGGTGGCGCGGTCGGCGGCCGAGCTGTTCGTCGCGGGCGCGGACGTGGACTGGCGGCGCTTCCTGCCGGACGGCCCACCCGGCGCGCTGCCGCCGTACCCGTTCCAGCGCACCAGGTTCTGGGCCGAGCGCCTGACCCCCGCCCCCACCGGACACCCGCTGGTGACCGCCGTGGTGGAGGACCCGGAGACCGGGGGACTGGTGCTCGCGGGCCGGGTGTCCACGTCCGCGCAGCCCTGGCTGGCCGACCACGCGCTGTCCGGCGCGCCGGTGCTGCCCGCCACCGCGTGGCTGGACCTCGTCGCGCGGGCGGGCGAGCGGGTGGGCTGCCCGGTGGTGGACGAGCTGCTGATCACCGAGCCGCTCCCGCCCGAGGACGCGGAGGTCCGGATCCGGATCGGCGCGGCGGGCCAGGACGGTCGGCGCGAGGTGGCCGCGCACGCGCGCGCCGCCGCCGGGTGGGTCCGGCACGCGTCCGGCCGGGTGGCCCCGCAGCCCGAGGACGCGCCGGACGTGCCCTGGGCGTCGACCTGGCCGCCCCCCGGCGCGGAACCCCTTGCCGTGTCGGACTTCTACGACCGCGCGGCCGGTCTCGGCTACGACTACGGCCCCGCGTTCCAGGGCCTGCGGGCGGCGTGGGGGCGCGACGGCGAGGTGTTCGCGGAGGTGGAGGGCCCCGACGATCGGGGCTTCGCGCTGCACCCGGCGCTGGTCGACGCGGCCGTGCACACCGCGCTGCTGCTCGGCGACTCCGGGGTGCCGTTCGCGTGGAACCGGGTGGTGCGGCACGGGGCGGCCAAGCGGGTGCGGGTGCGGCTGGCGCGCGAGTCCGGGTCGCTGCGCGCGGAACTGGCCGACGAGAACGGGAAACCCGTGCTGGTGGTGGGTTCCGTGGTGACCAGGCCGGTGGACGAGCACCCCGGCTACGAGGTCGGGTGGACCCCCGCGGACGGGAGCGGCGAGGCGACCGGGTGCCAGGTGCTGCGGGTCCAGGACGCGCCCGACCTGCCGGAGCCGCACCGGGCCCGCGCGGTGGTGTGCGGGGTTCTCCTGGCGCTGCAGCGCTTCCTGGCCACCCATGGGCGCGGCCGGTTGCTCGTGGTGACCCGAGGCGCGGTGGCGGTGCGCCCCGGCGAGCCGGTCGACCCCGTGGCGAGCGCGGTCTGGGGCCTGGTGCGCAGCGCCCAGGCCGAGCACCCCGGCCGATTCGCGCTGGTGGACGAGCTGATCGACGGCGTGCTGCCCGATGACGTGCTGCCCGACGAGGAGCAGTGCGCGGTCCGCGACGGCGAGGTGCTCGTCCCCAGGCTGGTCCGCGCCCGCGCAGGCGCACGCCGGGTGCTCGACCCGTCCGGGGAGGTGCTGATCACCGGCGGCACCGGCGCCCTGGGCGCGCTCGTCGCCCGCCACCTCGTCGCGGCGCACGGCGTCCGCAGGCTGGTGCTCGTGTCCCGGCGCGGCCCGGACGCGCCCGGCGCCGCGGACCTGTGCGCCGACCTGCGCGCGGCCGGGGCCGCGGTCGAGGTGCTGGCCTGCGACGTCGGCGACCGGGACTCGGTGCGCGCCCTGGTGTCCGGCCGATCCCTGACCGCCGTCGTGCACGCCGCCGGTGTGCTCGCGGACGGCGTCCTGGAGGGCTTGACCCCCGAGCGGGTGGAGGAGGTGTTCCGCGCCAAGGTAGACTCGGCGCTGCTCCTGGAGGAGGCCACCCGTGACGCGGGCTTGGCGGTCCTCGCCCTGTTCTCCTCCATCGCGGGCGTGCTCGGCTCGGCGGGCCAGGGCGCCTACGCCGCCGCGTCGGCGTTCCTGGACGGTCTGGCGCACCGCCGCCCCGACCTGCTCTCCCTGGCCTGGGGTCCGTGGTCGGGCGGCATGATGGCCGGTCTGGGCGCGTCGGACCTGGCCAGGCACCAACGGCTGGGCGTGCGCGCGCTGGACGACGCCCGGAACCTGCGGATGCTCGACGCGGCGCTCTCGGCGGGCCCGGTGGTGGTCCCGATCGCGCTCGACCCGGCCGCCCTGCGCGACGCGCCCACCGCGCCCGCCCCGCTGCGCCACCTGGTGCGGCGGGACGACCGCGCCGCGCGCGACCTGCCCGGCAGGCTCGCCGACCTGGAGCCGCACGCCCGCCCGGCGTTCCTCACCGACGTCGTCCGCGCGGAAACGGCCGTGGTGCTGGGGCTGCGCGACCGCGCACCGTCCGACCGCGCGTTCCGGGACGTCGGCTTCGACTCGCTGATGGCCGTCGACCTGCGCAACCGCCTGTCCGACCTGAGCGGTCTCACCCTCCCCGCGACGCTGGTGTTCGAGCACCCCACCCCGGCCGCCGTCGCCGAGCACCTGCTGTCCCTGCTCGCCCCCGCGAAGCCCGACCCCGCCCCGGTCGCGGTCACCAACGAGGAACTGTTCGCCTTCATCGACAACGGCTACGGAGAAGACCATGCGCTGCGCTGAACCCGACCTGCTGACCGGGTACCTGAACGCGCTGGGGCTGGACGTGGACTACGTCCGCGCGTCCGGGAACTCCCTGTACCGCGCGGACTCCGCGGAACCGGTGCTGGACCTGGTCGGCGGCTACGGCGCCACGGTCCTCGGGCACAACCACCCCGAGCTGGTGGCGTTCGCCAAGGAGCTGCTGGACCGCCAGGTCCCGGTGTTCACCCAGTTCGCGGGCAACCGCGCCGCCGCCGACGTGACGGCGCGGCTGAACACCATCCTGCGCAGGGAGCTGGCGGACCCGGAGCCGTTCGCGGCGGTGTTCTCCAGCAGCGGCGCGGAGGCCGTGGAGGCGGCGGTCAAGCACGCCGAACTGGTCCGCCAGGGCCACCTCTCCGCGATCCTGTCCCGGATCGAGGAGAACCTGACCGCCCTGCCCCCGGCGGAAGCCGCGACCATCCGGCGCGCCAACGCGGAACGCGCGGCGACCCGCCCGGTCCTGCTGGCCCTGGAGGGCGCTTTCCACGGCAAGCTGCTGGGCAGCGCCCAGCTGACCCACAACCCGGACTTCCGCCTGCCGTTCGCGGGGGTGGGCCCGCGCTGCCGCTTCGTCGAGCCCACCGCCGAGGCCGTGGCCCAAGCCCTGGCGGCGGAACGCGTGACCGTCACCGACGTGGTCGACGGGGCGCGGGTCGAGCGCGACCTCCCCGCGGTGACCGGTTTCCTCGTCGAACCGGTCCAGGGCGAGGGCGGCGTCCGGGTGGTCGGCGCGGAGGCGGCGAACGCGTGCGCCGGGGCGGGCGTCCCCGTGCTGGTGGACGAGATCCAGTCGGGGATGGGCCGCACCGGCACGTTCCTTGCCTCCGCCCCGCAGGGCGTTCGGGGCGACTACTACCTGCTGGCCAAGAGCCTGGGCGGCGGCCTGGCGAAAGCAGCCGTGACCCTGATCCGGGAATCCCACTTCCGCAGCGACTTCTCGCTGACCCACAGCTCGACGTTCGCCGCCGACGGCTTCTCCACCGCCCTGGCCGCGAAGGTCCTGGACCTCCTGGAAGCCGACGACGGCGCCCTCTACCGCCAGGTCGCCGAGCGCGGCGCCCGCCTGGGCGAGGCGCTGGACCGGGTCCGCGCCGACCACCCGGACCAGGTCGCGGAGGTGCGCGGCCGGGGCCTGATGCTGGGCGTCGAGTTCACCTCCACCGCCCCCCGGTTCGGCTACCACGCGGCCGGGTACCTGCTGCGGGAGCACGCGGTCCGCGTCCTGCCCACCGCGAGCGCCCCGACCACGCTGCGCGTCCAGCCGTCGGTCCTGCTGACCGACGAGGAGATCGGGCGCGCGGAGCACGCGCTGCGCGCCCTGTGCGCGGTCCTGCGCACCTCGCCGGGCGGCGTGCCCGCGTGAGGCCGGCCCGCGCCGATCACCCGCCCGCGATCAGCGCACCTTCTCCGGGATGCGGTCCAGCGCCTCCAGCACGCGCACCGCGACCTCTCGCGCGTCCTTCGTCTTGATCGCGGAGTGCGCCGACAGCGCCTGCTCGACCAGCGCCAGCCTGCGCTCGTACGAGGACACGTGGGCCTGCGCGGTCACGGGGTCCACCTGCTCCCGCGCTCCTGCCGACGACCGCCTTCGGCCTCCCAGCCCGCCAAGGCGTGCTGGGACGGATCCGTCGCCGGTGGGGCCGCTGTCGCGCCCGCCGCGAGCAGTTCGCCCGCGGTCCGGGTGTTGTCGCGCTCGACGGCGAGCGACATGGTCCGGCGCGCGTGGGTCGGGTCGGTGGTCGCGGGCACGACGAGCAGGGTGAGGCGGCGCCCGTCCACCGCGATCAGGTCCACGGTGTGCGCGGACTGCCAGTTGAACCCCTCCAACCGGATTCGCCGGTCCTCGTGCGCGACCCGGCGGGGCGCGGGGTCCCACTCCGGCAGGGAGTAGCTCACCCGCGCGATCTCGCCCGTCCGCACCGCCGTGGTGGAGAGCAGCGCGGGCAGCTCGGTGACGAGGTCTCGCGAACCCGGCCACCAGGCGCCGTCCACGTGCCCCGTCACGGGGTCCTTGGGGCGCAACCGCAGTCGCTGGGGGTGGTGCCGCTCGGTGGCGGGTGGGGCTGTGGTCTGGGGAACCGGCGTCATACCGGAACTCCCGTCTCCGGCCGGGAAGAAGCCGGTTTCGCGGTTCGCCGAGCACGACACGGGCTCTACCGCCCCTGTGCGAAATGTTCTCGGTGACCCGACCGTACACCCCGCCGCGCTGGGCGAACGGTGCGGAACCGTCCCGGTTCCGCGGATTCCACCAATTCCGGCGGCTCCGGTTTGCCGCCGCACCGCACGGGTACTCCACCGCCGCGATGGCCAGCCGGGGCAGCCCGACGCCCCCGCCACCGCGACCCGCCCCGGACCCCGGCGACGCAGAACGAACACCGTCCCGGAGGTTCGAACGTGAGCAGTGCAGCCAGACCGATCACCGCCAGGACGAGCGCGGCGCCACCACCCCTGGTGGCGGGCGGGAAGTCGGCGTCCGAGATGTTCCTCGTCAAGCTGTTCGCCGTGGTCCCGGCGCTGGCGCTCGCCGCCGCGGTACCCCTGGCCTGGGGCTGGGGGCTCGGGTGGGTCGACGTCGGCCTCGCCGTGCTCTTCTACTCGATCACCTGCCTGGGGGTGACGGTGGGCTTCCACCGCTACTTCACCCACGGCGCGTTCAAGGCTGCCCGCCCGCTGCGGATCGCGCTCGCGGTGACCGGCAGCATGGCCGTGCAGGGCCCGGTCATCGCCTGGGTGGCCGACCACCGCCGCCACCACGCCCACGCCGACCGCGAGGGCGACCCGCACTCGCCGTGGCTGTTCGGCACCTCGGCCACCGCGCTCGCCAAGGGGTTCTGGCACGCCCACATGGGCTGGATCTTCGAGCGGGAGCTGACGAACGCCGCCCGCTTCGCCCCCGACCTGCTCGCCGACGCCGACATCCAGCGCGTCCACCGGTGGTTCCCGGCGCTGACCGCCGTCACGCTGCTCGCGCCCGCGCTGGCGGGCGGATTGATCACGTGGAGCTGGTGGGGCGCGCTGACCGCGTTCTTCTGGGCGGGACTGGTGCGCGTCGCCGTGCTGCACCACGTCACCTGGTCGGTGAACTCGATCTGCCACATGATCGGCGACCGGCCCTTCACCTCGCGCGACAGGTCCGCCAACTTCTGGCCGCTGGCGATCGTGTCGATGGGGGAGTCCTGGCACAACTCCCACCACGCCGACCCGACCTGCGCCCGCCACGGCGTCGGCCGGGGGCAGGTCGACATCTCCGCCCGGCTGATCTGGGTGCTCGGCAAGCTCGGCTGGGCCACCGGGATCCGCTGGCCCAAGCCGGAGCGCCTGGCCCGCAAGCTCAAGTCCCCTGTGCGCTGAGCGAGGTCGGGCTCCGCCCCCCGACCGCGCTCGGCGTTCCCGCGCGGACCGGGGCGCGCCCGGTCCGACGACGAACCCACGAAGGACGGAAAGCGGATGCGTGAACTCCCCGAAGGCGAAACGACCCTCACCCGTCGACTCAGCCTCGTCACCGGATTCCCGGCTGCGGAGCGTTCCCCGGCCTCGCGGCGCCTGCCCGCGCTCGGTTCGCGCCCGCGCCCGCACCGGGAGGAGACGGAGTCCACTCCGCAGGACCGCCCGGACACCGGGCAGCGGGCCGCTCCGGAGCGCCGGATCACCCGGAGCCCTCGCCTGCGCCTCGTAACCACGTCCTCGAAGGGCGACCCGCTCGACGGGCTCAGCGAGGTCCGCGACGAGCCTGCCCGGCAGGTGACCCGTGCCGGGTCGCGCTCGGGGGTGGGCGGAGATCGCCCGCTGAGGTTGGTGCCCGCGCCAACCGAGCACGACCTCCCCGGTTCCACCTCGTGCGGCGATGCCGCCGGGGACACCCTCAAAAAACCTTGAGCTTTCCCGGCCGCCGGGACCCAGCGGATGTCCTTCTCCACCAAGGAGGTTCTCCACGAGCACCAACTCCCACCACGGCATCCGCCCCTCGTCGCCGAAGGCAGGGGCCCCGCCGGCCGCACCCGTGTCGGTCCGGGCGCTGACGTCGTCCCGCCGTCCTCCGTGACCGCGCGCAGGCGGCACGCCGCCTGCGCGCGGGCCTTTGAGCGGTCGCCTCACGCCCGATCGCTGATGCTCCCCCCTGGTGAGCGGCCGTAGGTCGCGCCACCGGTCCCGCCCGAGCACACGCAACCCCGGCGCGGGGCGCCCGCCAGGGTCGCGGAGCAGAACCGCCGCGCGAGGGTGTCGTGCGCCCGCGCCGGGTGGGGGCACGCCGGGCAGCCTGCCTCGTCCTGCCCGGTCTCGTCGGGCGCCGGAGCGCCCCTGGTCACGTCAAGTCTTCGCACTGTCGAGCCCTTCGCGTGAGATCTGCTCTGTGCCCGGTGCTACTTCCCCGAAGTCCTTGGGCCGCAAGAGGGCTGCTTCAGGAGCGTCCCGGTTCCATTCGACTCCGCCGGGGACCGGGGCGGTGCCACCCACGGTACCCCGACATCCGGATCAGCAGTCCCCCCAAGGCCTTCCGCCGGTCCCGCACCGAGCCAGGCGCACCCGCCAACCACCCGTACGCCACCGGCCGCGGTGTTTGCGAGCCAGGGGAAGGGGCATCCGGTGCGCACAGCAGCCGCCCCGGACCCCGGCGACACCGGACAACGGGAGGCCCGCCTGCCCACACCCCCACGAGGTCTTCCCCCGCCGCCCGCACGGCGACCGGGTCGAGGACCGGGACCACGCCGGTCGAGCTGACGCTCCCGGCACACCAGCCCCACGGAGTGGAGGCGCGGGCGCCGATCGCGCCCGCCGCCACCCGACACGAGGTCGAGGAGACCCCCATGACGAACCCCACCACGACCAATCCCGCCGCGGGCAAACCGCTCGCCCAGAACGCGAGTTCCCAGAACGCGGGCCCTCGGAGCGCCGACACCGGGAACGCGGGCACAGGGATCGCCGAAACCGGAATCCCCCACGTCGGGACCCCGCACGGTGAGCAGGGCTCGACCACGCGGGGGGCGACCACCGTCGCCGACACGGTGGTCCAGAAGATCGCCGGGCTGGCGACGCGCGAGGTCTCCGGCGTGCACGCGCTGGGCGGTGGCGGTGCGGCGCGCGCGTTCAGCTCGCTCCGCGAGCGCATCCCCGGCGCCACGGCCTCGGCCGGGCAGGGCGTCTCGGTCGAGGTCGGCGAGCGGCAGGCCGCTGTCGACCTGCACGTCCTCGTCGAGTACGGCGTGTCCATCACGGACCTGGCCCGCTCGGTCCGCCGCAACGTCATCGGCGCGGTGGAGCAGATGACCGGTCTGGAGGTCGTCGAGGTCAACATCGCGGTCACCGACGTCCACATCCCCGGCGAGGACGAGGGCGACCGGACGCCGGAAACCAGCCGGGTGCGGTGACACCCGAGACCGAGGCGACGCTGATCGCCACCGCTGTGCGCGCCCTGCCGCAGGTGGCGGGACCGCACAGCGGGCGGTACGGCGAGATCGCCACCCTCCTGCCCGGTCACCGCGTGGACGGCGTCCGCGTCCGACCCGGCGAGATCGCGGTCGGGGTCGTCGCGCGCTACCCGGCCACCACCGCCGAGGTCGACGCCGCCGTCCGCGCCGCCGTCGCCCGCGCCGTCGGCGGGGCGACACCGGTGCAGGTGTGGATCGGCGACGTCGCACTCCCCGGCGCACCTCCGCTCACCACACCTTCGTCCGGCGCCCACCCAGCCGACGCCCGCCCGCCGGTCACACCGCTGCCCGACGCCTCCCCGCCCGACGTGCTCTCGCCGGTCGCCCACCCGCCCGGCGCGCCGCTGCCCGTCGCCCGCCCAGCCGACGCCCGCCTGGCAGGCTCCTCCCCTCCCGGCGCACCCCCACCCACCCCGCCCCCGGTCCGGGCGCCCACCCGGCCCGCACCGGCCACCACACCAAGGACGGCACCGTGAACTCCACCACCACCGGCCTGCTCACCGGCCTCGCGCTCGGTTTCGCGGCCGCCTTCGGCGGTTTCGCGGCCTTCCTCGTCGTGCTGCTCCTCGGCGCGGCCGGGGTCGCGGTCGGCCGGGTCCTCGACGGGCAGCTCGACCTCTCCGCGCCGTCCCAGCCCGCGCGGCCCCGCCGCGACCGCTGGTGACCGCCGTGACCACCGACGGCGTCACCACGGGCGGCGTGCGCACCGGCGCCGGGCACGACCCGGCGGAGCGGGGCCGCCTCACCATCAGCGACGCGGCGGTGGCGCGGGTCGCCGCGCGCGCCGCCGCCGAGGTCGACGGCGTCGGCGGGTCGGCCTACCGCCTGCTCGGCGTCGCCGTGGGCGCGGAGGAGGCGGACGAGGACGTCCGGGTCACCGCAGACGTCGCAGGCGCGGTCGTCGCGCTCGACGTGCGGTTGTCGCTCGGCTACCCGGCGTCGGTGCGCCGCACCACCGAGCAGGTGCGAGCCCACTTGGTGCGCCGGGTCCGGGACCTGACCGGCCTGACCGCCTCCCCGGTCGACATCACCGTCACCGCGCTGCACCCGACAGGCACGCCTGCGGGGAGGGTCCGGTGAAGCGCTCCTCGCGCCGGAGCGCACCGGCCGTGCTCGTGGCGCTGGCCGTCCTCGCCGCCTGCGCGGTCGTCACCACCGTGGCGGCGCGCCGCATCCTCGGTCTCACCCCGTGGATCGAGACGGGCGCGCTGTTCGCCGCGCTGCACGGCGCGCGCTGGACCGACCCGGTCGTGACGCTCGCCGCCGCCGCCTGCGCGCTGCTCGGCGCGGTCCTGCTGCTGTGCGCGCTGCTCCCCGGCGCGCCCACCGTCGTGCCGCTGCGCGACGACGACCCGGACGTGGAGCGGGCGGTGAGCTCCGGTGTGACGCGCCGCAGCCTGCGCCGCGCCCTGCGCGCCACCGCGGCGTCGGTCGACGGCGTGAACGCCGCGGGTCTCGTCCTCACCCGCCGCGCGGTCAGCGCGACCGTCACCACCGACCGCACGAGCACCGCAGGCCTGGCCGACGCGGTGCGCGCGGCCGTCGAGGAGCGACTCGACCGCCTCGGGCCTGCGGGCAGACCCGAGGTGGGCGTCCGGGTCAAGGCCAGGAGGACCCGGTGAACGGCCTCGACCGGCTTTCCTGGCTCAACCGGGCCTTGCTGGCCCTGATCGGCGCGCTGCTGCTCGCCTCGGGCGGGTTCGGGCTCGCCGCCCGGTTCGCCGCGCTGGACGTCCTTCCCGCCGACGCGCCCCTCGTCCCCGGCGTCGAGCCGCCACCGCCCTGGGCCTGGTGGCTCACCGCGGCCTGCGGAGTCGTCCTCGGGCTGCTCGCCGCGGGCTGGCTCGCCGCGCAGGCGAGCCGTGGGCCGAGGAGTCCGACCTGGCGGTCCGGTGCCGTCGACGGCCGGACCGAGCTGGCTGCGAGCACCGCCATCGCCCCGCTGCTCGCCGAGGTCGGGGCCTGCCCAGGAGTGCGCGCGGTGCGCGGCGCCCTCGCAGGCCCCCTGGAGAGCCCGGCCCTGGCACTGGTGATCAGCACCGGGCGGGGCGGTGACCCTGGCGCCATCCGGCACGAGCTCGTCACGCGAGTGCTGCCCCGGCTGCGCCGGGCTCTGGACCTGGCCGAGCTGCCCACGACCGTCGAGTTCCACGTCGGCGGCGAACCCGGTCCTCGGACCGGGGCTCTGCCGCCGCCGGGAGCGGGCACGTGACCCCCGCGGGAGCCGGGGCGGGCGCACCCTCCGGCGCGGTCGCCGCGTCGCGGCGCGCCGCCCCGTCGAGGGGAAATCCCGCCTGGCTCGTCCGGCGATATCCAGAAAATCACCGGGAACCGGTTGCCGGGGCGCGGTCGCGGAATTCCCGGAAAACAGACGTCGAACTCCAGGTCGCCCCCGGTCGGGAGCCGCCACGAATCCGGCAGGACTGGCCGGAGGTTGGAACACCGAGATGAGCACGAACCCGATCGCACCCACCGCCGATCCGACCGATCCGGCTGGGGCGGCCGAACGCCGTCGCGCGGAGCCCGCGCGGGTGGGCCCTGCGGAAGACCGGACCGCCCAGGACCGGACCGCCCAGGACCGGACCGCCGAGGACCGGGTCGACGTCGTGCCCGCCCTCGGCCGGTCGGACCCGCCCACCGACCCCCGACTCCCGGTCGCGCCCGACGCGTCGACCGACGTCCACCCTGTGCACGGCCCCCTGTGGCGCAGGCGGGTTCGGGTCAACGTGGGGCGCGGCAGGCGCTCGCGCTCCACCGGCCGCTGACGCGGGCCCCGGCGCGGCCCTTCCTCCGTCCTGGCGGGCGGGTGCGCCAGGCGGCCCGTCCTCACAAAGAGTCAAAAACATCCCGGTTCATTTTCGGCGATTTCGGCGTTGTGTCGACCCGGTTTTCGGGAATATTTTAATCTCCAACCAGTGCGCCTTGCGCGAAGTACGTGACCAAACGTACGCTCGGCTCGTGAGCAATTTTTCGCCCGCTTGGACCGCACGGACACCCGCTCAGGTGAGGAGAACCTCCATGATTGTCGCCACCCACGATCCCCGCCGGCCGCAACCGCCCGAACTCGTCCACCCGCCGCCCCCCGCGCAGCCGCTGCTGACGGTCGTGAGCCGACGGCTGTCGCCGCGCGCGCTGGTGTGCGAGGTGTCGGGCGAGGTCGACTCGAACAGCGCCCAGCACCTGCGCGAGCACCTCGTCGGGCTGATCCGCGTCTCCGGTCCCGACCTGGTCGTCGACCTCGACGGCGTGCGGCTCCTCGCTGCGGCTGGTCTGGGCGTCCTGGCGGAGGCCGCCGCGCTGGCTGCCGCGGCCGGAGTGCGGATGCCCGTCGTCGCCTCCACCCGCCAGGTCCTGCTGCCGCTGGCCCTCACCGAGCTCGACCTCGTGCTCGACGTGCACCGGAACGTCACCGACGTCCGGCTCCGCAGCTCCCAGCACGGTCCCCGGCGGCGCGCGCCGTCGGAGCGCAGGCGCCCGGCCCGCCCGCCGGTGTCCTCCCTGTCGAACGCGTCCTAGCGCCCTCGGCCACCCCCGTCCTCCCCGATCGCTGTTCCCCGAGCGGTGCGCGGCGCCATCCCTGCGGCGCCGCTCCTCACCGCCGCAGGGTTCAGCGCCACGCGGCCTCCGCCACGTCGTCCGCCACCGCCAGCGCCAGCTCGCAGAACATCGAGTCCGCCCAGGAGAACCACGGCCGCGAGAACGACGTCGGGTCCGACGGGTCGAAGCTCTCGTGGACGTGACCGGTGCCCGCGTCCGTGTCGGCGATCAGCCGGAGCAGCCTCCGCCGGTCCGCCGCCGTGCCGGTCAGGCCCTCCACGGCCAGCGCGATCGGCCACACCCGGCCCGGTTCGGTGTGCGGGCTGCCGATGCCGCTCGCCACCGAACCGGTGAAGTAGTACGGGTTCGCGTCGCTCAGCACCAGCGCCCGCGTCGCCCGCCACACCTCGGCGTCGACCACGTCGGGCGCGTGCAGGGGCAGCGACAGCAGCGACGGGGTGTTCGCGTCGTCCATCAGCAGCACCCCGCCCAGGCCGTCGACCTCGTACGCGTAGACGCGCTCGCCCCCGCGCTCCACGACGCCGTGCGCCTCGACGGCGGCGACCAGCTCGGCGGACAGCGCGCGGGCGTCGGCGGCCAGAGCGATGTCGCCCAGGACCTCCTCGGCGATCTCGGCGATCGCCCGCAGCGCCTGCGCCGCGAACAGGTTGGCCGGGATGTTGTACCCGTAGGTGCAAGCGTCGTCCGACGGCCGGAACCCGCTCCACGTCAGGCCCGTCACGGCCACGGGCGTGCCGCGACCGCCGCGCGCCAGGGTCTCGGTCGACTTCGCGCCGGGGCGCTCGAAGCGGTACGGGGACTCGTCGTGCCGCTGCTCCAGGCGCAGCTGCGCGACGACCACCCGCAGCACGCGGTGCGCCCGCTCGTCGAACACCCCGGTGTCACCGGTCGACCGCCACAGCGCGTGCGCGAGCGTGACCGGGTACGCCAGGCTGTCGATCTCGTACTTCTGCTCCCACACGCGCGGGTCGTCGCACAGGTCCGCCTGCTCGTAGCGGGCGCCGGTCGGGCCGTCGTTGAACGCGTTGGCGTACGGGTCGTGGTCCAGGCACGCGAACTGCCTGCGCACCACGGCGGCCACCAGCTCGGCCAGCGGCGGGCAGTCGGGCAGGAACCGCAGGTACGGCGTCAGCTGCGTGGTGGAGTCGCGCATCCACATGGCGGGGATGTCGCCCGTGATCACGAACGCGCTGCCGTCCGCGCCGATCGTGACGGTGTCCCGCAGCGTGCGCAGCAGCGCGGCCTCCACCACCGCGCCGATCCGCTCACCGGCCGCCGCCCGCACGCGCGCGGACGCCGCGGCGATCGTCTCGTTCACCGTTGCCACGGCGTGCTCCCTCCCTCGTCGGTGACGCGGATCCGCGCCGCGCCACCCGGTTCGTCCACCTCGTCGCCGCTCCACGCGCCGATCTCCACCGGGACCGCGACCGGCCGCCCGGTGGCCCACGAGCCCAGCTCGTCCAGGCCCAGCACGAACTCCACCACGCTCTCGCCGGGTTCGCACGTCACGCGCCGCACGGCCAGCAGGGTCCGGCGGCGCGGGCGCACGCCCAGCTCGTGGCGGCGGCCGTAGAGCGGCACGACGGCGGACCGCCGCCCGCCGGTGTTGGTGACGGCCACCGGGACCCGCACCGAACCACCGCCCGCCAGCTCGCCTGCGGTGATGTCCCACGACGTCCCGTGCACCCGCGCCGCGACCGAAACCCCGCTGCCGAAGGGGATGCCCACCGGCCGCCGCTGGTCGGCGTACCCGCGCGCGGTCTCCACGCGCTCGTCGTGCGCCACCGGGAAGACCCCGTCGGCCACCGGGAACGACGCGGGCAGCCGACCCGTGGCGGTGCCGTCGAGCAGCGCGCCCACGATCGCCGCACCCCCGCTCGGACCGGGGAAGGGCACGACGAGCAGCGCGTCCACCAGCCCGGCCAGCTCGGTGAGCGCGCGCGGTCGGCCGTCGACCACCACGGCCACCACCGGCTTGCCGCTCGACCGGGCCGCGCGCGCGAGTTCCAGCTGCGGCAGGGGGAGCGCGACCGAGGCCAGGTCGACGCCCTCCCCGTTGGTCGTGTCCGCCGCCGACTCCGCGACCGCCCCGTTGTCGGCGAACTCGTCGCCGTAGCCGCGCCTGCTCGTGCCGCCGAGCACCAGAACGCAGACGTCGGCGCCCTCGACCGCGCTCCCCACCGCCGCGAGCGCGTCCGGGCCGAGCGCGCTGCGCACCCGCGATCCGGGCGCGTGCAGCACCCGCCCCGCACCCAGCCGCGCCACCAGCGCCGAGCGCACGGTCGACGCGCCGGGGTCGTCGGCGGGCCGGGGCGGGGTGTAGTCGCCGAGCTGCGAGTCAAGGTCGTCGGCGTTCGGGCCGATCAGCGCGACCACGCCGGACGGGTCGAGCGGCAGCACCCCGTCGTCCCGCACCAGGACCACGGCCTGCCGGGCGGCCCGGTCGACCAGCCGGGCCACGTCGCGCGGCGCGGGCGGGTCGGCCACCGGCGCGGGCCCGTCCAGCAGGCCGACCCGCCGCTTGAGCGCGAGCACCCGGTCGACCGCGCGGTCCAGCTCGCCCTCCGCCACCAGCTCCCGGTCCAGCGCTTCCCCGAGGTGCGTGAACGCCTCGTCCCACAGGCTCAGGTCGACCCCCGCGCGCAGGGCCAGCGCCGCCGCCGCCGCCGGGTCCGGGGTGCTGTCGCGCAACCGGTCGATCGCGGTGCCGTCGGCCATCACGATCCCGTCCCAGCCCCAGTCCTCCCGCAGCACGCCCGTCAGCAGCCCCCGGTTGCCGGTGCACGGCACGCCGTCGACGTCGTTGTAGGCGGCCATGAACCCGGCCACCCCGGCGCGCGCCGCCGCGTGCGCGGGCCGCAGGTGGACCTCGCCCAGCTCCCTGGGCCCGATCGGCGCGCCGGAGCCGTTGCGCCCGCCGATCCCGGCGCCCTGGGCCGCCAGGTGCTTGGCCACCACCGCGACGCGCCCCGCGCCGATCGGCCCCGAGCCCGCGCCCTGCATCCCGCGCACGGTCGCGGCCACCAGCAGCGCGGCCAGCGCCGGGTCCTCGCCGAAGCACTCCTCGGCGCGCCCCCAGCGCGGATCGCGCAGCACGTCCAGCCCCGACACCAGCGCCACGTGCGTGCCCCTGGCGCTCGCCTCGGCGGCCACCGCCGCCGCCAGCTCCTCGGTCAGCCCGACGTCCATGCCTGCCCCGAGCGCGAGGTTGACCGGCAGCGTCGTCGCGCCGAGCGCCTGCACCCCGTGCGGGGCCTCCTCCACGAACAGCACCGGGACGCCGCAACCGTTGCGCACCACGTACTCCTGCACCGCCGCGCAGGCCTGCGCGCTGCGCTCGGGCGGAATCCCGTTGCGCCAGTGGACCTCCGACCACGGGTCGGCGCGCAGCACGCCGTAGATCGCGCCGAGGCCGCCGAAGCGGTCGACCTCGCGCCGGAGCACGTCGGTCACGCGCGGCGCCCCGTCGACCCAGCGCAGCGCCTCCCAGCCCTTGAGGCGCTGGTTGACCTGGCCCACCCGGTGCGGCAGCGGCAGCTCGGCAGCGGTGATCATCCCTTGACCGCCCCCGACACCAGCGCGCGCTGCATCTGCCGCTGGAGCACCGTGTACACCAGGTACACCGGCAGCAGCGTGAACAGCGTGCCCGCCATCAGCACGCCGTAGTCGGTGCCCGCGTCGACCTTGAGGGTCGGCAGCGCGACCTGGATCGTGCGCTGCGCGGTGTCCGGCCCGATCAGGATCAGCGGGTACAGGTAGGCGTTCCAGAACGACAGGAAGTTCAGCAGCAGCACCGTCGCGATGCCCGGCACGCAGATCGGCAGGTACACCTGCCGCAGGACCTGCGACGCCGACGCCCCGTCCATCGAGGCGGCCTCCTCCAGCTCGCGCGGGATGGTGCGCATGAACGACGTCAGGATCACGATCGACAGCGGCAGCGCGGTGGCGGGCAGCAGGAGCACGACGAACGTGCGGGTGTGGAACTGGCCGAGCAGCGCCGCGAGCAGGAAGGTCGGGAACAGCGCGGCGAACGAGGGGATCAGGAAGCCCAGCGCGAACACGCCCTCGACCACCTTGCCGAGCCTGCCGGTGGAGCGGGCGAGCGCGAACGAGGCGGGCAGTGCCAGCAGCAGGGTCAGCACGAGCGCGCCGAGCGTGGTCAGCACCGAGTTCGCGACCGCCAGCACCAGGTCGGCCTGGTCGATCGCGGTGGTGAAGTTCCCGAGGTCCCAGGTGCTCGGGAACGCCAGCGGCGACTCGAAGATCTCCTCGTTGGACTTGAACGAGGACACGATGAAGTAGTACAGCGGCACGATCAGCAGAGCGGCGTAGATCCAGGCGAGTGCGCCGCTGGTGATCGAGCCCGCGCGGTCGCGCAGGGGGCGGCGGGCGGTCCCGGCCATGGTGGACTCCTCGGGTTCGGGTCAGTAGGTCGCGCGGAGCACCCTGCGGATCGCGCCCATGCCCAGCAGGCCGAGCACGAACAGGATGAGGCCGACCGCCTGGCTGTAGCCGAGGTCGGTCTCGACGAACGCCTTGCGGTACACCAGGTACGAGAGCGTCGTCGTGGACGTGCCCGGACCGCCCTGGGTCAGCAGCAGCACGGTCTGCGCCGAGTTGAACAGCATGGACAGGAACTGGAGCATCGTCACCACGCCGATGAAGTCGCGGGCGATGGGCCAGTACATGCCCCAGGCGATCCGCCAGTCCCCGGCGCCGTCGATGCGCGAGGCCTGCACGATCTCGGCGTCCACGCCGTCGAGCCGCGAGGCGATGAGCACCGCCGAGTAGCCGATGCCGCTCCACAGCTCGACCGCGACGATCGCGCCGAGCGCGGTGGACGGGTCGGCGAGCCAGGCCGCGCCGTCCAGGCCGAGCGGGCGCAGCAGCCCGTTGAGCAGGCCGTCCGGGTTGAGCACCGCGTAGAAGACCATCGCGGTCGCGGGCGCGGAGATCAGCGCGGGGATGAAGAGCAGGTAGCGCAGCACCTTGTGGCCGCGCGGCTTCTGCACGACGTAGAACGCGAGCAGGAACGCCAGCACGATCATCACCGGCAGGCCGACGGCGATCTGCAGCGCCGAGTTGCCCGCGGCGGTCCAGAAGTTCTCGTCGGCGAACACGCGGGAGAAGTTGTCCAGTCCGGCGAAGCCCGGCTGGACGAGCATCCCCGGCCAGGACAGGAACCCGATGACGATCATCGCCAGGACCGGGCCGATCATGAACACCGCGTACCAGACGAGCGCGGGCAGTGCGAAGCCGGGGAAGCGGTCCCGCGCGGACCGGCGCGGGGCGAGGCCTTGCGGCGCGGGAGGTTCTGCACTGCTCGTGACGCCGACAGCGGCGTCGGTCGTAGCGGTCAAGGTCGGCTCCTTCCTCACACCGTGGCGTAGGCCCGTTCGAAGACCTCGATGATCCGTTCGGCGGGGATCGGGCCGTAGGCGGCTGCCGTGGCCTGGATCATCGGCTCGAACGCTGACTGGGGGATGACCAGGTCGGGCAGCATGACGGGGGAGACCTGCTGGTCGGTCAGGCGGGAGGCCTGCGCGACGAGCGGGAAGTCCTCGCTCACCGTGTCGGTGATCCGGCTCATGTCCCGGCCGGAGCCCAGGATCATCGAGTCGATCACCTCGTCGCTGTACAGGTGCTGCACGAACGGCTTGATCAGGTCGAGCTTGTCCGCGCCCCCGCGGCTGATCCAGATGCCGTGGCCGTTGAAGCTGCGGATCACGCTCGGGTGCGCCAGCACGCCGCCGCGCGAGGGCTTGGGCCAGCCGCCGACGACGACCTCCCTCGCCCGCTCGGCGGGCACCTTCGCCAGCGCCGACGACATGGCGGGCACGATCGCCGCCTTGCCGGTGTTGAACTGGGTCAGCTCCGAGTCGGAGGTGTAGCCCTGCACGTCGTCGACGAAGACGCCCGCGTCCCGCAGCTCCACGAAGTGCTCGACCCCGGCGACGGCGGCCGGGCTCTCGGAGAGCTTGCCGCTGCCGAACACCCGCTTGGCCTCGTCGGCGGTGAGGAAGCCCTGGATGACCTGGAGGAACATCTTCTGCCCGCTCCAGTCGGACCCGCCGACCGTCACCGGCCCGATCCCCTTGGAGCGCAGCGCATCGGCCACCGCGATCAGCTCGTCTGAGGTCGTCGGGATCTGCGCGCCCGCCTGCTCCAGCAGCCTGGTGTTGTACGAGACCGGCCAGTTGGTGCGGGTGAAGGGGAACGCGCGCAGGTTGCCGTCCGCGTCGGTCCACTCGGCCAGCGCCTCGGGGATGATCTTGTCGCGCAGCCCCCACTCGTCGAGCAGCCCGGTGAGCGGGATCGTCGCCCCCAGGCCGGTCCAGGAGAGCGTGCGGCCCTGCAGGTTCACCAGGGCGACGTCGGCCTCCGCTCCGGCGAGCGAGCTGGTCTCGAAGACGATGGGCAGGTCGGAGCCGTTCTTGAGCAGCGCGACCGGACGACCGGTCCGCCGCTCGTAGGCGGCGACCGCGTCGGCGAACACCTTGGCGCCCGCGACGGCGCCGCTGAGCTGGGTGTGCACCGAGAGGGCGCCGGGCCTGCTGGACGCGGGCGTCAACGCGCCGCACCCCGCCAGGAGCGGCGCGGCGACGCCGCCACCGATCGCGGCGCGCAGCAGGGTGCGCCTGCTGATGGAGTGGGACAAAAGCCCTCCTCGGAAGCTTCGTAGCGTCATCCGGATACGCGGAACCGCCGTTGGGGGGCGGGTTTGTAAAGCGGTGCACAATCGAAGTGGCGAGCAAGGTATACCGCTTTACATCCGGTGGTCAACGCCCTTAGCCTCGGCGGTGCCATGAGTGAACCCAGCACGAAGCGCGTGACGATCGCGGCGGTGGCCCGCAGGGCGGGCGTCTCACCGTCCGCGGTGTCGCACGTCTTCAACGGACGGCCGAACGTCTCCGAAGCCACCGCGGCCCGCATCCGCGCCGCCGCCGACGAGCTCAACTGGCGCCCGAACCTCGCCAGCCGCAAGGTCTCCGGCGGGGGCGGGCGCAGCCTGGGCCTGGTCATCGCCCGGTCGCGGGGCACGTTCGGCCGCGACCCCTTCTTCATGCGCCTGCTCGCCGGGCTGACCGAGCCGCTGGCCGAGCTCGGCTGGTCGCTCTCGCTGACCCTCGTGCGGCCCGACGAGGACGAGGAGCAGCTCTACCGGCAGTGGTGGCGCGAGCGGCGGGTCGACGCGTTCCTGCTGGTCGACGTGCGCGACGACGACCCCAGGCTCGCGCTGGTCGAGCAGCTCGGCGCGCCCGCCGCCCTGCTCGGCGCGCCCGTCCCCGGACCGGTCACCTCGGTCACCGTGGGTGACGGCGCCGCGTTCGCCGAGGCGCTCGACCACCTCGCCGGGCTCGGCCACCGCAGCGTCACCCGCGTCACCGACGCCCCCGGCCTCGCCCACACCGGGGCCAGGGACGAGCGCTTCCGCGAGGCCGCCCTGGAGCGCGGCGTGCGGGCCGGGGTCGCGGCGTGGGACAAGGGCGCCGAGGACCCGGTGGCGGACCTGCTGGGCAGGCTGGGGGAGTCGACGGCGATCATCGTGGACAGCGAGACCGTCGCCGCCGAGATCGTCGCGCACGCCCCCGAGGTCGGCGTCCGCGTCCCCGAGCAGCTCTCGGTGATCGCCTGGGAGGACTCCTGGGTGTCCACGATCGTCCGCCCCCGCCTGACCGCCTTCGACGCACCCGTCGAGGAGAGCGCCCGCGCCGCCGTCGCCCTGCTCGAGAAGCTCGTCCGCGGCGAGGACGCCGCTCCCCAGACCGTCAGCGGTCGCCGCCTGCTCGTGCGCGAGTCCACGGCGCCCGCCCCGAACAACCGCGAGGAGAGCCCTTGACCACGAGCACCCCGAGGTTCGGCGTCAACTACACCCCGTCGCAGGACTGGATGTTCCAGTGGATGGCCGTCGACCCCGACGTCGTCCGCGCGGACTTCGCGGCGATCGCCGCCCTGGGCGTCGACCACGTGCGCGTCTTCCCGCTGTGGCCGGTGCTCCAGCCGAACCGGACCCTGATCCGGCGGCGCGCGCTGGACGACGTCGCCCTGGTGGTCGACGTCGCCGCCGAGTTCGACCTCGACGTCGCCGTGGACGTGATCCAGGGCCACATGTCCGGCTTCGACTTCGTGCCCGCCTGGCTGGTGAACTGGCACAGCGCCAACATGTTCACCGACCGGCCCGCGGTCGAGGCCCAGGCGGCCCTGGTCGCCGCGGTCTACGACGCGGTCCGCGACCGCCCGAACCTCCTCGGCCTGACCCTGGGCAACGAGGTCAACCAGTTCCAGCGCCCCAACCCGGCCGCGATGCCCGCGAGCACCGAGCAGGTCACCCACTGGCTCACCTCCCTGCTCACCGCCCCGCGCGACCGCGACCCGCGCCACGTCGTGACCCACAGCGAGAACGACCACCTCTGGTACCGCGACGAGCACCCCTTCGTCCCCGTCCACGCCAGCCGCCTCGGCGACGTGACGACCGTGCACTCCTGGATCTTCAACGGCACGGCCGCCCGCTACGGCGCCCTCTCCCCGCAGTCGGTGCGGCACGCCGAGTGGATGATCGAGCTGTCCAAGGCCTTCGCCACCGACCCGGAGCGCCGGGTCTGGCTCCAGGAGGTCGGCGCCCCGTCGATGAACCTGGCCGAGTCCGAGATGCCGGAGTTCTGCGCCCGCACCGTCCAGGCGGCGCTGACCACCGAGGACCTCTACGCGATCACCTGGTGGTGCTCCCACGACGTCTCGCGCGACCTGGGCGACTACAAGGACCTGGAGTACTCCCTGGGCCTGCTGGACACCGGGAACGCCGTGAAGCCCGTGGGCAGCCGCTTCGCCGAGCTGATCGCCGAGGCGAAGCGCGTCGCGCCGACCCCGACCCCCCGCACCGTCGGCGTCGTGGTCGACGTCGACGAGCACGACCTCCCCCTGTCCCGCGCCGCGCTCGCCCCCGGCGGCGCGGTCTTCGAGCGCTGGCACGAGCTGCGCGAGCGCGGCGCCGCCGTCACGGTCGTCACGAGCGCCACCGCCGCCTCGCCCGAGGCCCTGGGAGCCCGAGGCGTCCGCGCGCTCGACCACCCGGCGCTCGCCTGAGCCGCCGCACCGCGAACGGACCCCGTCCAGTCCACAGTGGACGGAGTGTGCCCGCTTGATCCCTTTCGCCCGAACGGTCCTCCACCCCTGATCACCGCCCGCCACAGGGGTCGTACGGTGAGGGACGGGACGGTCCGCCGCGTGGTGGACCGCCCGTCCACGTGGAGGTGTCCGCTGTGCGCTTAACCGGTCGGCTCTCGGGCGGAGGGGTGGTGCTGGCGGGCGGCGTCCTGGTCGACTCCCTGGGCACCGGGCTGTTCCTGGCCATCGTGCCGGTCTTCGTCGTGCTGCGGCTGGGCGTCGACCCGGTCCAGGTCGGCGTGGTCGTCGGCGTGGCCAACCTGATCGCGCTGGCCTCGCCCGGACCCGCGGGCTGGCTCGCCGACCGGTTCGGCGCAGGCCCGATCTGGACGTTCCTGCTGGTGGGGCGGGCGATCGGGTACTCCTGCTTCCTGTTCGTCTCCTCCTTCTGGTGGTACGCGCTGCTGCTGTGCGCGCTGGGCCTGTTCGACCGGGCCAGCGCGCCCGTGCAGCAGGTGTTCCTGCTCCAGGCCGAGGCGCCGGAGAACCGCAGCCGCTCCATGGCCGTGCTGCGCACCGGGCGCAACATCGGGATGAGCGTCGGGCTGCTGCTCGGCGGGATCGTCGTCTCCGTCGGCACCGAGGCCGCGTTCTCCGCCGGGTTCGCCGTCAACGCCGCGTCGTACCTGGTGCTGCTGACCGTCGTGCGGCTGCTGGTGCGGCGCAGGGGCGCGGCCGGTGGCGCCGCGCCGGGCGGCGCCGCGCCGGTGCCGCGGCCCGAGGACGAGCGGGAGCGCGACGCGGTGCTGCGCGACCGCCGCTACCTCACCCTTGCGGCGGGCAACGCCGTGCTGCTGCTGCACGACTCGGTGCTGTTCACCCTGCTGCCGCTGTGGGTGATCAGCCGCACCGGGCTGGCCACCGGCTGGGTCGGGCCGCTGCTGGCGGTCAACACCGTGCTCACCATCGCCCTCCAGGTGCCGCTGACCCGCTGGGTGCGCACGATCCCCGCCGCGCGCGCGACCGTGCTGCGCGCGCTGATCCCGCTGCTGGTCGCGACCGGCCTGTTCCTGGCGGCCGAGCAGGTCTCGGCGGCGCTGGCGCTCCCGGTCGTGGTGCTCGCCGTGGTCCTGCTGACGGTGGGGGAGAACATGCACACCGTGGGGGCGTTCGAGCTGTCCTACCGGCTCGCGCCCGAGCGCTCGCTGGGCGCCTACCTCGGCGCGTTCGACTTCGGCATGGCCGTGCAGCTCGCGGCGGGGCCGCCGTTCATGACCCTGGTCGTGCTCAGGGGCGCGCTGGGCTGGGGCGCGCTCGGCGGGGCGTTCGCGGCGGGGGCCGCGCTGGTGGCGGCGGGAGCGGCGGGCAAGGCCCGGCAGGAGGCGTCGGAACGCGCGTGAGCGGGGTGTGGCCACCACGCGGTGGCCACACCCCGCACCGGGTCAGCGCCCGGCCGCCACCCGGTCCACGAACGCGTCCACCTCCACGACCGGCTCCGCCCACCCCAGCGCCCGGCTCAGCGCCACCAGCTGCGGCAACCGCTCCGCCGGACCGTCCGCGAACACCTGCGCCGGGCTGCCGTCCGCGACGACCCGACCGCCGGAGACCACCAGCACCCGCTCGAAGTTCTCCGCGCAGAAGTCCAGGTCGTGCGTCGTGGCGATCACCGTGCGCCCGCGCAGCGACAGGTCGGCGAGCAGCTCGCGCAGCGCCTCCAGCGCGAACGCGTCCTGCCCGGTGGTCGGCTCGTCCAGCACCACCACCGGGGTGTCCATGGCCAGCACCGACGCGATCGCCACCATCTTCCGCTGCGCGGCCGACAGGTGGTACGGGTGCGCCTCGCCCAACCCCGCCAGCCCGGTGGCCTCCAGCGCCCGCTCCACCCGCTCGGTCACCGCGGCCTCGGGGTGGCCCAGGTTGCGCGGGCCGAAGGCGACCTCGGCGGCCACGGTGCGCGCGTGCAGCTGGTCGGCCGGGTTCTGGAACACGAACCCGACCTTCGCCGCCAGCGCGGAGATCGGGTGCTCGGCGGTGTCCGCGCCGCCGACCAGCACCCGGCCCGAGGTCGGCGTGACCAGGCCGTTGAAGTGCTGCGCCAGCGTGGTCTTGCCCGCCCCGTTGGGGCCGATCACCGCGACCTTCTCGCCCTGGTCGATCCGCAGCGACACGTCCTGGAGCGCGGTCGTGCGCTCGTCGTAGCGGTAGGTCAGCGACTCGACGTGGATGTCCGCTCGCACGGCGGTCCTCCTAGGCTCGGGGGTCGGCGGCGGCGGGCACGGAGAAGCCGCTCACGGCCTCCGGCAGCAGCACCGGCAGCGGGCGCTCCCGAGGCCACAGGCCGCGTTCGGCCGCGCGCCTGGCCGCCCTGGTGTAGCGGGTCGTCGACACGCCGAGGCCGGGCAGGCGCGGGTCGGTGAACACCTCGGCGGGCGCGCCGTCGGCGACGACCCGGCCGCCGGCCAGCACCACGACCCGGTCGGCCAGCTCCGCCAGCCGCTCGGTGCGGTGCTCCACCAGCACGACGGTGATCCCGTCGCGGCGCAGCGCGTCCAGCGCGCCGAACACCAGCGACGCGCTGTCCGGGTCCAGCTGCGAGGTCGGCTCGTCGAGCACGACGACGCGAGGCCGCATCACCAGCACCGCGCCGATCGCGACGAGCTGCTGCTGCCCGCCGGACAGGGTGAACGGCGACCGCTCGGCCAGGTGCCCGATCCCCAGCGCGGACAGCACCTCCTCGATGCGCCGCACCATCTCCGCGCGCTCCACGCCCAGGTTCTCCAGGCCGAACGCCAGCTCCTCGCGCACGGTGAACTTGGCCCCGGACATCTGGTTGAACGGGTCCTGCACGACGAGCCCGACGTCGGTGACCACCTCGGCCAGCGGCGTGCCCGCCACCGACCGGCCCGCGACGGTCACCGAGCCGGTCAGCGCGCCGCCGGTGACGTGCGGGACCATGCCCGCGATCGCGGCGGCCAGCGTCGACTTGCCCGCGCCGCTGGCCCCGACCACCCCGCACACCTGACCGGCGGGGACCGACAGGTCCACCTCGGACAGCGCGGGCCCGCTCGTCGCGGGGTAGGCGAACGACACGCCCCGGAACTCGATCACCGGACCACCCCCAGCACGTTGACGACCACGGCGGCCACCGCGACCGCGCCCATGAGCAGCCGCGCCACCCGCTGCGCGGGCGAGTCGGGCGCCTCCACCAGCGACGTGCGGCGGCCCGTCGCGCCGAACGCCCGCGCCTCCATCGCCACCGCGCGGCCCTCCAGGTCCGCCAGCGCGCCCAGCAGCAGCGGGCCCACCAGCGGCAGCAGCGTCCGCGCCCGGCGGCGCGTGGTGTCCAGGCCGCGCGCCTGCTGCGCCCGCAGCACGCTCCGGGCGCGCTCGCGGAACGCGGGCACGATCTGCAGCGTCGCCGACACCACGTAGCTGATCTTGGTGGACATGCCGCGCTCGACCATCGCGCCCAGCAGCGCGCCGGGGTGCGTGGTGAGCAGCAGGAACAGGAACGAGCCGAGCATCGCCACCAGCCGCAGCGCGGTCAGCGCCGCGAACAGCAGCCCCTCCTCGGTCACCACCGCGGGCCCGAACTCCGCCAGCACCGTCTCGCCCTCGGGGAAGAACAGGCCCTGCAGCAGGAACACCGTGATCGCCACGGGCGCCGCGAGCAGCGGCAGCAGCCGGAAGTACTCCCGCCCCACCCCGGCCACCAGCACGGCGGGCACCAGGACGAGCAGCAGCAGCGCCAGCGGAGCCCACACGTTCGGGATGGCGAACGCCGTGGTCGTCACGGCCAGCGCCAGCACCAGCTTCGTCGTCGGGTTCAGCCGGTGCACCGGCGAGGTCCCCGACCGGAACAGCGCCGCCGTCACGCCGCGACCCCCGCCCGCGCCGCCCGCTCCAGGCCGAACACGTCGTGCTCGCGCGCGAACGGGAACCGCTGGCGCAGCCGCGCGGGCAGGTTCGCCAGCACCGCGCTCGCCAGCAGGCACGACGCGACCTTGTCCAGCGGATCGGCGATCAGCCCCTGCAGGGAGGCGGCCTCCAGCATCGAGTTGCCGTAGACCTGGAGCGTCGCGATGAACACCGACTGCCCGAGCGAGCCGCCCGCGTTGCCGAACACGAACGCGGTGATCGGCGCGGACACCACACCCGCGACCACGCCGATCAGCACCCCGGCGAGCACCACCGTCGGCGCCCGGCGGAACAGCCCGAAGCGGGAGAACGTCCCGGCCAGCAGGCCGATCGTCGCGGCGGTGACCGCGTACGGCAGCGAACCGGGGTTGATCGTCATGCCGACCGTGATGCTCGACAGCGCGCCGGTGGCCGCGCCCGCCGCCGGACCCGCGAGCACCCCGACCAGCACGGTGCCGATGGAGTCCAGGTGCACCGGCAGCCCGCTGATCCGCACCACCTGGCCGACGACGATGTTGATGGTGATGGCCACCGGGAACAGCGTCACCGTCGAGGCGGACAGCCGGGCCATCGCGCCGCTGACGATGAGCACCGAGCCCAGCAGGTAGCCGCCGAGCGCGAGCAGCGCCGCCGAGCCGCCCACCCCGTGCGGCGAGGTCGGGCGGGTGGCGATCAGGTAGGCGTAGGTGACCACGACCACCGACGTGCCGAGGGCGACGCGCGCCCACGGCGGTAACCGGGTCGGGAGCGGGGACTGGGGAACCGTCATGACCGAGGACCGCCTTCGCGGGTCAGGACTGCCAGAGGACCGGGCAGAACTCCGGGTCGGAGTAGTCGGGGGAGCCGTCGGGCAGCTTGCGCAGCAGCTCGTCGTGCTTGTACGCGGTCTGCCTGCTGTCGGTGGCCAACCGGTGGTCGCGGTGGGCGTTCGCGCCGTCCTGCAGGTGCAGGGAGATCGCGCGGCGCGGCCGGTCGCTCCGGTTGGCGGCGCTGCCGTGGTACAGCCGGCAGTGGTGGAACGTCATGTGCCCCTTGGGGATCGTCATGGGCAGCTTCACGACCTCGGCCCCGTTGCGCCGCGACACCTCGGTCAGCAGGTGCTCCCGCTCGGTGTCGCCGGGCACGGCGGCGTGGCCGTTGCGGCTGTCCCAGCCCCGGAACTCGTCCCACCGGTGGCTGCCGTCCACCATGGTGATCGTGCCCATCTCCTCGTCGCAGTGGTGGAACGGGATGAAGGCCGTGATCATGTCCTCCGAGCTGGAGGTCGCCCAGTAGTACTTGTCGAAGTGCCACGGCACGATGTTGGACTTCTCGTCCGGCTGCGGCGGCTTGTACAGCAGCGTGGCCTGGAACAGGCGGATCAGGTCGACCCGCGCCAGCCTCGCCGCGGTGGCGGCGATGATCGGCTTGCGCAGGATCGCGCCGATGGTCTCGCTCTCGTAGTGGATGTAGTCGTTGTTGCGCTGGACCTCCCCGTCCTCCGGGGTCCAGTACGACAGCTTCTCCGGGCGCAGCGGCAGCTCGCGGTCCCGCCTGCCCGCGTAGTACTCCTCGCTGGCCGCGACGAGCGCGTCGACCTCGTCGTCGGTGAGCAGCTTCGGGGACAGGTACCAGCCGTGCTCGGCGTAGAACCGGACGTCGTCGTCGGAGGGCAGCAGCGCGCGGTCCTGCTCGGGCAGGACGGTGCTCTCGGGCAAGGCGGTGCTCTCGGTCACGGGACTCCTCTCGGGTCAGCGGGCGGGGTCGGCCTGCGGTTCGGTGGTGACGCGCAGCAGCTCCCGCGCCCCGGCGAGCGCCGCCTCGCGCTCCTCGGGCGACGGCGCGTCCACCAGCACGTACCCCGCGCGCTGGTCGGAGGAGGTGAGCGGGGCGACGACGTCGCCGACGGACACCGCCAGGCCCGCGCGCGCGACGTGCGGCAGCGCCAGCACCTCGTCCAGGCCCTCGGCGGCGGTGACCACGCCGGGCGGGCAGATCGGGAACCACGCGGCGGCGTGCGACACCGGCTCGGGGTGGGCGGGCAGGTCCGGCTCGACCCCCATCGCCAGCTGCACGGCCACCCGGTACGGGTCGAAGCGGTAGGTCGCGGCGACCAGGTCCAGGATGAAGTCGCCCGGCGTGCGCACGGCGACCTCCATGATCGCCGGCCCGCCCGCGGTGAGCCGGAACTCCAGGTGCACCAACCCGGTCCGCACCCGAGCGGCCCGCACCACGCCCTCGGCCAGCTCCCGCACGGCGGCCCCGGTCGCGGCGTCGTCGAACCGGTGGCCCGCGCGGTGCGCGACCTCGACGAACCTCGGCGGCCCGGTGGTCTCCTTGGCGGTGGTGTTGGCGAACAGCACCTCGCCGTCCCGGACGAAGCCCTCCCAGCTGTACTCGGGACCTTCGAGGGCGCGCTCCACCAGCAGCCGCTCGCCGGACCGCGCGGCCAGCACCTCGCGCAGCTCCCGCGCGTCGCGCACCAGCCTGACCCCCGTGCTGCCGAAGGCGGACAGCGGCTTGACCACCACCGGGAACCCGGCCCCGGCCCACTCGACGGCCCGGTCGTGCCCGGCGACCACGTGGAACCCCGGCTGCGGCAGGCCGTGCGCGGCGAAGCACCCGCGCTGCAGCGCCTTGTTGCGCGAGAGCGCGGAGGCGTGCAGCGACGGCGACGGCAGCCCCAGCCGGTCGGCGACGACGGCCGCGCCGAGCACCTGCGGCTCGGAGAAGCCGAGCACACCGTCCACACCGGACTCGGCGAGCGCGTAACCGCCCACGGCCCACAGCTCGTCCAGCGCCCAGCCGTCACCGCCGAGCCCGTCGACGCGGGAGAGCTCCACCCCGGCGGGCACCTCGCCCGACCACGACTCGGTCTCCACCACGCGCACCCCGAAGCCGAGGTCGCGCGCCGCCTCCAGGTAGGGGCGCCCCATGAAGCCGACGCCCACCAGGCCGAGGCGCCTCATGGGCGCGCGCGCTCGGGCGCGCCGATTCCGCTAATCACGTGAAAATGCTCCCGATAAGTTCCGGCATCGATGCGGCGGTGAAGCTAGCACGCTCCCGATAACGCTGCAACCGGACCGGTTAACGGCTTTTCCGGTGCGTGCGAGCGGTCAGGGTACTCCCGGCTCGGCGGGGTTCCGGGCAGGTGTCGCCCACAGCACAGCGCACGCCTTCCGGAGGATCGGAACTCCGCAGTTCAGCACGGCTGGTTTCGGGTTTCCGCAATGCTGTGAATTCGTGTTAATTCGGACAACGTGCAGCTCAGAGGGTGTGCTAATGCGTGGCAGTGTTGGTTGCACCAATCGTTGATCCTGCTACTGTCGGTTCCGTTGGAGTGGTGACCACTTCTGCGTGAGAGGCGTCAACCGGGCGGGAGCGACCGGGGGCACGAGTGACCCCCGGTGCCCGGCGCGCGGTGCGGAGTAATGGTCCCGCCGAGCAGAGAAATACGCCGAAGAAGTCCGCGTCCGATTTTTCCGCATTTTCCGAGGTCGAGGTCCCGTGCGCCGCTGTTCGGGGCCGCTCGGCCGTGCCCTGGAAGTGGAGCACAGTGCCTGAATACGACTCCTTCGCCGACGCCTACGCCGCGGGTCTGCGGAGCATCCTGGAGGAGGGGGCCTCGGTGCCCTCGGTGCTCGACCCGTTCTCCAAGGCGTCCGACTTCGGCGCGGGGAACCGGCCCTACCGCGAGCTGATCGGCCACACGTTCCGGGTGCGGGACGCGCGCGCCGCGCTGGCCCTCAGCCCCGAGCTGCCGGTCAACCTGCCCTACTGCTTCGGCCTGCTCGCCTGGTCGCTCGACGGCCGCAACGACGTGGAGACCCCCGCCTACTACCGGCGCGGCGCCCACGAGTACTCCGACGACCAGCACACCCTCAGCGGCGCCTTCGGCCACCGCCTGCTGACCGCCGCGGGCGACCAGCTCGCCGCCGTCCTCGGCCGCATCGAGCGCGACCCGGCCCACCGCCGCGCGTTCGCCCTCGTCCTGGACCCCTCGGACAACTTCCGCGAGTCCCGCGAGTACCCGTGCGCGGTCGGCGTGCAGCTCTTCCTGCGCGAGGGCAAGCTCACCTGGCTGACCGTCATGCGCGCCCAGCAGGCCCTGACCGTCCTGCCCTACGACGTGTTCCTGTTCATGCTCATGCACCAGTGGGCGGCGGCCCTGCTGGGCGTGCCGTGCGGCCCCTACATCCACCAGTCGGGCACCTTCCACTTCTACGACAACGAGATCCCGCTCGCCCGCAAGGTCGTCGAGGCCCCGCTCACCTCGGCGTCCCTGCCCGCGCTCCCCGGCGCCCCGGAGGAGGCCAGGGCCGCCGTGACCGAGCTGGTCACCGTCGAGCGCGCGCTGCGCGAGGCCGTCGCCGCGGGCGACACCGCCGCGGTGGACCGGATCGCGGGGGAGCGGTGCGTCGCCGACTTCGCCGACGTCGCCCGCGCCTGCCTGGCCACCTTCGCCTACCGCAAGCTCGGCGACACCACGACGGTCGTGGACTCCCCGGCGGCGAGCGCCGAGGTCCGCGCGGACATCGCGGGGCACTGACCGCCCGCCCGACCACCGGCCCGCCGGACCCAGGAGGGAAGACCGAAGTGGATGTCGTGGTGCGCGAGGTGATCGCGGCCGGGCCGCTGCCGCCCGTTCCGGACGTGCGGCTCACCCGACTGCTGGCCGAGCGGAGGGCCCGGTTCGCCGAGGCCGCCGGAGCCGACGGGGAGGCGGCGCTGCGCTTCCCGGTGCTGGCCGCGCTCGTGCCGGTGGCCACCAACCGGGGCGGTGAGATCGCCTACCCCGGCGACCCCATGTGCCTGTACTCGGCGCTGATCAGCACCATCCGGCGCTCGGTGGGGCGCAGGGAGTCCGGGCTCGCCGCACGGCCGCACGTGGACGACCTGTACCCGGACTGGGGCCACTACCCGGACCTGGCGTACCGGCGGGCCCAGTCCGGTCCCAGGGCCGGGCTCGCCGCCGACAACCCGACCACCGACGGCAAGGTGTTCGACCCGCGCGTCTGGGACGCCGAGGCGCGCGAGGCGTTCTCCGCGCAGCTGGTCGCGCTGCGCCCCAAGGTCCTGCTGCTCAGCGCGGTGTCGGCGGCGCACCGGTACGCGCTGGAGATGGCCGAGACCGCCAAGCGCCTGGTCCCGGGGTGCCTGGTGGTGCTCGGCGGCAGGCACGCCGACGAGACCGTCCGCGTCGACAAGCGCTCCGGCCTGGTCCAGCTGTCGTGGAGCAGCACCGCGCAGGTGCAGCTCGACGGCCGCCACGAGCGCGTGGTCGACTTCGTCGTCTCCGGCGACGGCGCCCCGCTGCTCGACCTGCTCATGCAGGCCGTCGGCCTGGTCTGCGACCCCGGCTTCGGCCCCACCGACGTCGACGCGGTCATGGACTCCTTGCGCCTGCTCGCGAACTCGCGCGCCGACCTGGAGGGCGTCGGCGTCGTCGTCGGGTTCGGCGCGCGCGAGGTCGACGTGCAACCGCTGCGCGGGCGCTCCCTGGGCAGGGCCGAACTGCCCTCGCCGTACGACGCGTTCGCCATCAGGGCCCGCTTCGGCGTGTTCGAGCGGGCGGGCTCGTCCCCGCACGGCAGCCGGACCGCGCACATGATGACCCTGGACGCCTGCCCGTTCAAGTGCACCTTCTGCTCGGAGAGCAGCGCGGTCAAGAGCCTGCCGACCCGGTTCGCCATCACCGAGTCGCAGGAGGTCGCCCTGCGGGTGCAGCGCCTGGTCGACTGGGGCGCCGAGGCGATGTTCTTCGACGACCCGGTGTTCTGGGGCGGGAACTGGAACGCCATCGCCGACTTCTGCCGCGACCTCAAGGAGCTGGCGGACCGGCCGTGCGAGGACCCCGAGTCCGCCGCGCACGGGCACCGGTCGGTGCGCGACCTGGAGTGGGGCGCGCAGCTCACCGTCGACGTGGTGCTCAACCGGGCCAAGTGGGACGAGGTCGGCGCCGGGCTCGACCTGATGCGCGAGGCCGGGTGCACCTACGTCTACATCGGCATCGAGTCGATGGCCGAGCAGGTCATGAAGCACGTCAAGAAGAACCTGCTGCGCCGCAACCCCGAGCCGTGGGTGGGCAAGGTCCGCGAGGCGCTGGAGAAGATCCGCTCGCACGGCATCCGGGTCGGCAGCTCGGTGCTGTTCGGCCTGGACGGCGAGGACCGGGGCACGATCGCCGAGACCATCGAGCAGATCGGCGCGCTCATCGACGACGGGCTGCTCATCATGGCCAGCCCCAACATCCTCACCTACCACCCCGGCACCGGCATCTCCGCCGAGCACGGCCAGGACGAGCTGGACTACCACTCCCGCAAGGAGAACAAGCCGCCGTACACGTTCTTCGAGGAGGCCTACCCCGACGTGGTCTCCAAGCTGCTGACCGAGGACGACATCTGGTACATCCACGACTCGGCGGCCAAGCGGTGGGGCTCGGTGCGCAACAGCGCGATCGAGGAGAGCGGCGCGGCGTGACGCGGCCCCCGCGCCGGGCAGTTGCAGGAACGCGCCACGACCGGCGCCGACGAACAGGACGACGATGCTGAACCCGAAGCTGGACCCGACGCTGAACCCGCCGCTCGCGGTCGACCCCGGCAGCTACTGGGCCCCGTACTTCACCTACTTCCCCGCGCTGTCGCGGTACATCCCGCTCGGCCGCTACGCGCAGGCCGTCCGCCCGCGCGCCTGCGTGCTCGGCGCCTCCGACGGCAAGTTCGCCCTGCCGCTGCTGCGCGCCGGCTGGGAGGTCGTCGGCGTGGAGACCGACGAGCTGTTCCTCGACGGCGGCGCGCTCGACCTGGTCGACGGCCGCCACGAGATCACCGGTCTGCGCAAGCGGCTCGCCGACGAGGGCTTGGAGGACCGCTGCACGATCGTCGAGCAGGACTACATGACCCTGCCCGCCGACGGCGCCTTCCAGTTCGTCATGGGCAGCGGCCTGTGGTCCATGCCCCCCAACCGCAAGCACACCATGCAGGCGCTGTTCGACCACGCCATGGGCATGGTCGCCCCCGGCGGCGTGTTCTTCGCCGACTACCTCGTCGGCCTCACCCCCGAGGACCGGGCGTGCGGCTACTACCCGCCCGTCGCCGAGGTGGACGGCATGATCGCCCGCGACGGCTGGGAGGTCTTCGAGAACGTCGACCTCGGCATCCACGGCGAGAGCCACGTCGGGTTCGAGCAGTGGCACTACCACCGCTACGCCGCCGTGATCGCGCACCGCTTCCACACCCCGGTGGCGGGGTGAGCGGGCCGCCGCGCCGGGTCTGGGTGCTCGGCGGCTCAGCCAGCGGCAAGACCACGTTCTCCAGGGCCTTCGCCGCCACCACCGGCAGCAGGCACGTGGAGCTGGACCGCCTGTACTGGCGGGAGAACTGGACCCCGAGGCAGGACGCCGAGCTGCGCGCGGAGCTCGACGTCCTGCTGCGGCAACCGGCGTGGGTGGTCGACGGCCAGTACGCCGTGGCGGTGGACGCGTTCGCCGCCACGGCGGACTGCGTGGTGTGGCTCGACCCGCCGCTGCGCGTGTCCTGGCCGCGCCTGCTGCGCCGCACCCTGACCAGGCTCGTGAGCGGCCAGGACCTCGGCGCGGGCAACCGCGAGTCGTTCACCAGCGTGTTCGGCCCGAGGTCGATCCTGGTGTTCGCGCTCAGGTTGCGCCGCCGCATCAGGGCCGACAACGAGCGGTTGTTCGACGCCCTGCGCGGCGGCGGCGCGGTGCTCGTGCGCAGCCGCACGGCGGACCCGGTGGCGCTGGCCAGGTCGCTGGCGGACGGGGTGGCGCCCGTTGACCGGTGAGGTGGCCCGCCTGATCGCGACCGACCTGGACGGCACCCTCCTGGACTCGTCCGGCGCGCTGTCAGGCCGGTCGGCGCGCGCCCTGCGGGGCGCCGCCGAGGCGGGTCTGCTGCTGGTGTGCGCCACCGCGCGCCCGCTGTGGAGCGCGGTGGCGCTGCTGCGCGACGCGGCCCCGGTGCGCTACCTGGTCGCCTCCAACGGCGCGGTCGTGGCCGAGCTGCCCTCCGAGCGCGTGCTGCGCACCGTCGCCATGCCCGCCGCGCTGACCGCCGCCGCCGTGACCGCGCTGGCCGAGCGCTGCCCCGGCGCGGTCTGGGCGCTGGACCGCGCGCACGACCGCGTCCTGTCCCCGGACTGGCCGGACGTCCTGGTCAGCGGCGCCGCGCGGGTGCGCAGGTCCACCACCGTCCCGCCGGGCCAGGACGTCCTGTGCCTCATGGTGATCGGCTGCCCGCCCGAGGTCGGCGACGACCTCGCGCGCCGCCTGGGCCTGGGCTGCACCTCCTCCTCGGCCGGTCTGCTGGAGCTCTCCGCGCCGGGCGCCGACAAGCGCACCGCGCTGGAGTGGGTCCTGTCCCGCTCCGGCGCGGGCCCCCTGGCCGAGGCCGTCTACGGCGACGCCCCCAACGACCTGGGCATGTTCGCCCTCGCCCGCACCGCCGTCGCCGTCGGCAACGCCGCCGAGGAGGTGCTGCTGGCCGCCGACGAGGTGATCGGGACCAACGACGAGGACGGCGTCGCGGCGCACCTGGAAGAGTTGGCGCTGCACACCGGGACAGCCGCAGCAGCCGCACAGGAGAAGGACTTCCGATGAAGCTCACCGCCCACAGCACCGCCGCCGAGACCCCGGCCGAGGACTGGGACGCCCTGCGCGAGCGGGCCACGACCTACTCGGCCTCGGGCTGGCTGGGCGTGCGCGAGGAGGAGCTGCCGGAGACCGCGGCGGCCCGCCACCTCATCGCCACCGACGACGACGGCCCCGTGGCGGGCCTGGAGTCGTACTCGTTCACCGAACCGCCGCACCGGCTCTACGCGCCCACGTTCCTCCTGGACGGCCTGGTCGCCCCGGAACGCGCCGAGTCCTACGAGCGCGCCCCCTTCGTCCTGGGCGCGGGATGGTCCGAGTTCCGGGGCCAGCTCCCCGTCCGCCCCGGCCTGCCCGCCGCGGAGCGCCGAGCCGCGATCACCGCCCTGGCCCAGGACACCGCCGCCTGGGCCGCGGAGCGGAACGCCCACCTCCTCGCCTACCTCTACCTCCCCCTGGAGGAGGCCCTGGAGGTGGCCGCGGCCCACGAGGGCGCGGTGGTCGTCCTGCAGGACGTGGAGAACGTCCTGCGCCTCGACTGGACCTTCGACGACTACCTGTCCTGGCTGCCCCGCAACCGCCGCACCCGCGTGCGCCGCGAGCTGCGCGACTTCGCCGAGAGCGGCAGGACCGTCGAGGAGCTGGAGCTGTCCGGCGTGGTCGACGTGATCGCCCCGCTCAACAACGCCCTGATGCAGAAGTACGGCCACACCTGGTACAGCCTCGACCGCGCGCTGGAGGTCTACGACCGGCAGGCCCGGCACCTGAGCGCCGACAGCTCCGTGCTCCTGGTCCGCGACGAGGGCCGCCCGGCCGCGTTCGCCCTGCGCTACCGCCGGGACGACCGCCTGTACTCGCGCGTCGTCGGCTTCGACTACGACCTGCCGGGCCGCTCGGACTACTTCACGGTCCTGATGTACGAGGCGGTCCGCACCGGCCTGGAGCGCGGCCTGACCGCGATCAACCTGGGCGTCGGCACCTACGAGGCCAAGCTGGGCCGGGGCGCCCTGCCGGTGCCGCTGTACAGCGTGTTCACCGGCGTCGGCGAGCCGCTCCCGGTGGCGCCGGGCGTGGTGGAGGCGCACAACCGCCGCAAGATCGCCGAGTTCGCCGACCAGTTCGGCAAGTTCGTGGTGGGCGGCCTGGACGCCCAGTCCTGGCTGCCGGACAGGGGGACGGCATGACGACGGTGCGCCGACTGGACACCTTGGACGAGATACCGCGGGAGTCCTGGGACTCCCTGGTGGGCCCGCTGGGCTTCTACTCCAGCCACGCCTGGCTGCGCTCCCAGGAGCGCTCCGCCGCGGCGAGGCCGACCTACGTGGTGGTGGAGCGGGCGGGTGAGCTCCTGGCGGCGTCGCCCGTCTACGAGTTCACCTCGCCCCCCGCCCCGCTCCCCGTCGCGGGTGGCGCGAGCGTGCTCCGCGCGGGCCCGAGAACCGGCTACCACAACCAGCTCCTGGTCCGCCAGGACGGCGAGCGCCACACCCGCGCGCACGTGACGCTGCTCCTGCACGCCCTGGCCGAACTGGCCGCCGAACGCGGCAGGTCCGCCCTGCTCCTGGACCACCTGACCTCCTCGGACCTGGCGCTGCTGGCCGTGGACCTGGAGGCGGGGGCGGTGCTGCGCGGGGCGGAGGGCGTGCTGCACAACGAAGGCGGCACCTTCGCCTCGTACAAGCGCCTGCTGGGCAAGAACGCGCGCAAGAAGGAGCACGAGTGGCGCCGCTTCGCCGAGGCGGGCTTCACCGTGGACACCGCCCGCCTGTCGGAGACCCTCACCGAGGTGGTCCCGCTGATCGCGACCACCGGCGCCCGCTACGACTCGGCCCTGCCCACCGAGGAGATCACCCGCTTCCTGACCGAGCAGGCCCGCTGCGCCGACGACTCCAGCGTCGTCTTCCGCTGCCAGGACGCGGCGGGCGCCCTGGTCGGCTGCTCGGTCGACTTCCGCTGGCAGAACACCCTCTACGCCCGCGTGGCCGGGTTCGACTACTCCCGCCTGCACAACGCCTTCGAGTACTTCAACACCGTCTACTACGAGCCGCTGCGCTACATGGAAGCGCACGGCCTCACCACCCTCCACCTGGGCGTGGCCTCCCTCAACGCCAAGGCCAGGAGGGCGGCGACCCTGCACCCCCAGTGGGCCTGCGCGATCCCCGTGCCCCTGCGCAGAGGCGCGCTGCGCCAGCACGACCCCGCGGCCGACCGCGCCCTGGCGGACGCGATCGCCGCGGAGGCGGGCGGCGGCACGAACCACGACGAGTGGTCGGCCGACGCGTTCACCAAGATCGGGCGCTGACCGCCCGCCGCTTCACCGCCCAACTGCCGCACCGCCCCGCCGCCGCATCACCCGGACCGCGGCACGAGAACCGTCCGCTCGAAGGCCCCGCCGTGCGCGGCGGCGTGGGCCACCGCCTCCTCGACCCGTTCGAGCCCGAACCGGGTGACGCGCTCAGGCCCCAGGTCCAGCACCCCGCCCGCCACGAGCCGGATCACGCCGACGTTGGCCGTGCGCGGGTACATCCACTGCCCGCGCACGGTCACCGAGTTGCGCATGATCCAGGGGTACGGCAGGGCGAGGTCCGCCCCGCCGAGCATCCCCACCCCGCCCATCAGCACGACCCGCCCCCGCTCCCGCACGGTCATGGCCGCCGCCCGCGTCACCGAACTGGGCGCGCTGGGCGGCAGGAGGTCCAGCACCACGTCGACCGGTCCGCCCGCCGCGGCCACCACGGCCGCGCGGTCCCCGTCCTCGTCCCCGCTCAGCTCAACCGGCCGCACCCGCGCCCCGAACCGGTCGACCAGCAGCTCCAGGACGTCCCGGTTCCGCCCTGGGGCCACCACGCGCCCGGCCCCCAGCGCGAGGGCGACAGCCACCGCGCTGCTGCCCAGGTTCCCGGTGGCCCCGCTCACCACCACCGTCTCCCCGGCCGCGAGCCGTGCCGCCAGCAACCCGCCGTAGCTGATGGTGTGCACCACCAACGCCGACCACCGCGCAGGATCCTCCGCCGCCCCGGCAGGCAGCAGGTGCGCGTTCTCGGTGGGAACCCGCATCAGCTCGGCGAACGCCCCGTCGTGCAGGTGCCGCGCCAGCTTCGCCCCACCCTCACCGCGCGAACTCCACCCCTGCAGCGCGATGTCCGGCGTCAGCGCGTCGTCACGGGCGCGCACCGTCGAGTCGCACCACACCAGGTCGCCCACCGCCAACCTGGTCGCGTCCGCCCCCACGCCCACCACCCGCCCGATCCCGCCCACCCCCGGCACGACCGGCGGTTCCAGCGGATACCGCCGCTCCCCGCTGAACACCTCGGCCGCGTAAGGCGGAACGCAGGTCGCCAGCACCTCGACCAGCACCTCACCGCCACCCGCCACCGGATCGGGCACCTCGCCCACCACGAGCGGAGAGCCGAACGCCGTCAACGTCGCAGCACGCATGGAAAACCCCTTCCCTCGCCTCCCACCCGACGCTAGGCGGGCCACCCCCATGCGGGAAGCGAAGAACCGGCAACCCTGGTATGCGTACCGGGCATGGACGTGTCGAGCGCGAACCTGCGCGTGCTGTGCCAGATCGCCGAGTCCGGCAGCTTCACCGCGGCTGCCGCCAAGCTGGGCTACACCCAGTCCGCGATCTCCCGCCAGGCGATCGCCCTGGAGCGCGCGGCAGGCGCCACCCTGTTCGAGCGACGCACCGACGGCGTGCGCCTCACCCGCCACGGCCTGTCCCTGCTGCGCCACGCCAACTCGATCCTGGAATCCCTGGACGCGGCCGAACGCGACCTGACCGACCGGGTCCCGCGCGTGCAGCGGGTGCGCCTGGGCGTGGTCCCCAGCGCAGGCCCGCTGCTCCTACCCGCCACCCTCACCAGGCTCGCCGACACGTCCCCGCAACTCCGGCTCACCACCCGCGAGGGCACCACCCCCGCACTGGCCCGCGCCCTGCGCGCCGGTTCCCTGGACGTGGCCGTGCTCACCTCCCGCCCACCCCACCGCCCACCGGACGCCGAGTCCCCACGCCTGCGCGTCACGGTCGTCCAGGACGTCGAACTCCTGGTGGCCGCCCCCAGCACCGGCACGTTCACCGCCCGTGACAGCGTGCACGTGGACGAACTGGTCGACGCCCCGTGGATCGCGAGCCCCTCGTCAAGCGCGGAACCCCTGCTGGGCGTCTGGCCGGGTCTGCCGGGCCGAGGCCGCGTGGTCCACGTCGCCCGCGACTGGCTGACGAAGCTCCACCTGGTAGCGGCAGGCTCCGGCGTCACCACGATCCCCACGACCCTGACCCCGCTGCTCCCACCCGGCGTCCGCACCCTGCGAGTCGAGGGCGCGCCCCCCGAGATCCGCAGAGTCCTCACAGCCCGCCTCCCCGGCCCCACACCACCGGCGGTCAGGGCGGTCGTCGAGGCGGTCGAAGGTGCGGGGTCGACCCGGTAGACCGACCCCGCACCTCCGGCTCACCGCACCCGCCGCGCCGTCACCCCAGGTCGTACGCGCGGATCACCGTCTGCCGCACCTCACCGCCGGAATCCGCCGCCCGAGCCCGGAACGACACGTTCTTCGCGCCGCGCGGGTGCACCAGCGAGACCTGCCACCCACCCCCGACCCTGCGCGGCGGCACCGGCTCCCACGTCCCGCCCTCGTCGTAGGACACCTCCACCGCCAACTCCCCGACGTCCGTGACGGCCCCCACCCCGTTGCGCTCCACCGTGATCGGCACGCTGACGGCCCGACCCGCCCGGTTGAGCGGGTCGAGCTCCGGCGCGAACCGCACCGCCAGCAGCGGCACCGGCCGGGGCACGTCGCCGGGGACGAACTCCGACGTGAACGACCAGTCCGCGGTGACCTTCGACGACTGCGAGTCGCGCGTCCCCTCCGCGCGCACCCGGTAGCGCCTCTTCTCCGCAGGCGCTCCCACCACGTGAGCGCGCCCCGGCGCCGGTTCGTCGGCGATCACCTCGTCGTCCAGCACCACGGTGGTGCGCCCGGCCTCCACACCGAGACCCCTCATGCCCCGCGCGCTGAACAGCGGCACGTCGACCAGCAGTTCGCCGCCCAGCCGCACCGCGTGCCGCGCGTACCCCGTCCCGTTCGGGAACCCTGGACCGTAGACGGCGCTGTTCCAGTGCTCGGTGACCGGCGCGCCGAGCCGGAAGACGCGCGGGGCGACCGAGTGCTGCGAGCCGAGGGCGGGGTGCTCGCCCAGCTCCGCGAACTCCTCCACCCGACCGGACCAGTCGACGTCCGGCGTGTAGAACTCCTGCAGCACCAGCGGGAGCGGGCCGGAGGCGCCGTCGTCGCGCCTGCCGACGGAGCCCGGCACGCGGGCGTGCGTGATCGAGCGGACGCGCGCCAGGTCGCCGTCCCGCACCGAGCGCCGCACGTCGGACGGCACACGCGATTTCTCGGAGACCCGCACGTGGTACTGGTACGGGCTGCCGTCGAAGGCGCCGCGACCGTCCGGTCTCGCGAGCACGCTCCCGGCGTGGAACTCGAACCCCGGCCACGAGGTCGTGGACGGGCGGACCGAGGTCGAGTCGAACGAGGGGAAGTCCCAGGCGTTCCCGGTGTCGCCCCAGGGGGTCCGCATGGCGAATTCCAGGCTCGCGCTCACGGTGGCCGCGTCCGCGCGGTCGACCGCGATCGAGGGCCGCACGGCCTGGCGCGCGTCGAAGACGATCCCGGTGTCGGCGGCGACCTCCAGCGCGGGTTCGGTCAGCGCCGTGGTCAGACCGGCCCGGTTCGGGCCGGCGTCGTAGGTGTTGATCGCGCCGTCGAAGAAGTACCGCCCCCTGGGCAGCCGCTGCACGACCGTGCCGGACGGGTCGGTGCGGAAGTGGGCCAGCGGCTGGTCGATGTCGACGAACCGGTACTGGTAGTTCGGCGTGGGCGTGCCGTTGTGGTCGAGGAACGTCAGCTCCACGTCGTAGCTCTCGACCTCCTTCACCACGCCGACCACCACGCGCACGCCACCGGACGACACCACGGCGGCCCCGTGCACGCCGTCCGGCACGTTCGCCCTCGTGTCCGCGCTGACCGTCGCCTCGGCCGTGCCGCCTGCCGGGATCGTGAGCCTCGCGGGCGAGACGCTGAACAGTCCGGTGGCGGCGGGCTCGACGTCGGTGACGCCCAGGTCGACGGTCACCGCCGACGCGCCGTCGTTGCGGTAGACCAACTTCCGGGTGATCGGCTCGTCGTCGTCGTGCGGCCACCGCGCGAGGCCCAGCGAGAAGCTGCCGCGCCCGGTGGTGACCGGGGAGGAGACGGCCCGGTCGACGTCGAGCCGCCCGGCGCCCTGCTCGTAGGCGGTCAGCGACGGGTTGGGCTCGGCGCTGTTCATCAGCGCCGCCTTGATGTCCTCGGCCTTCCACGACGGGTGCCGCGCGGCCAGGACCGCCGCCGCCCCCGCGACGTGCGGGGTGGCCATCGACGTGCCGGACATCGACACGTGCCCCTCGTCGACCGGGGTGCCCGCCTGACCGTTCTTGGCCTTCGCGGCGACGATGTCGACACCGGGGGCGGTGATGTCGGGCTTGACGGCGTTGTCGCCCCAGCGCGGACCCCGTGAGGAGAACGCGGCGAGCCGGTCGTCGCGGTCCACGGCGCCGACGGTGAGGGCCGCGTCGGCGGACGCGGGGGAGCCCACCGCGGCGCCGGAGTTGCCCGCGGCGACCACGAACAGCGCGCCGGTCTGCGCGCTGATCCGGTTGAGCGCCAACGACATCGGATCGGAACCCTCGTCCGGCCACGCGCTGCCGAGGCTCATGTTCACGATCTCAGCCCTGCCCGCCGCCCACTCCATGCCCGCGATGATGTCGCTCTCCGAACCGCCACCGTCGTCGCCGAGCACCTTGCCGCTGACCAGCTTCGCGCCCGGCGCGACCCCCCGGTGCCGACCGCCACCGGCGATGGTGGAGGCGACGTGCGTGCCGTGACCGACCCGGTCGTCGGTGGTGGCGCTGTCGCTGAAGTTCCTCGACTCCACGACGACGCCCGCCAGGTCGGGGTGCGACTCGTCAACCCCGGAGTCGAGAACCGCGACCGTGACCCCCTCGCCGGTGAACCCCTTGGCCCACGCCGCGGGCGCGCCCACCTGCGCGGCGCTGCGGTCGAGCGAGGCGGCGACCTTGCCGTCCAACCACACCCTGCTCACCCCGGCGGCCCTGGCGCCGCCCCAGTACCCACCGGACTTGTCGACCTCCACCGCGTGCGCCCCGATGCTGGGCAACGCCCCGGCACTGGCCGCGCCAAACCCCTGCTGCTGCTGCTGCACGATCAGCGGGATGGTCCGACTGGAGGCGTCGTCGTAACCGGACCGCGCCAGCAGCGAGACGTCGAACAGCCGCTCGTCGAGCTCCCCGGAGCCGATGCGAGCCTGGACGTCAACCGGAACGACGTGCAGGTCCCCCCGCGTGTCCGTGAACGAGCGAAACCCAACCCCTTCCCGGCCGGGCGCGCGCCTGACGTGGACCCGCCCGTTGCCGACATCCACCACGTCACCGGTGATGAGCGTGACCGTGGTGGTCAACCCGTCGACCCCGACCTGCTGATGCTGTTGTCGGACTTCTGCGGAAGCCGGAACGACTGCCGTGGCGGCGACCACGACAGCCACCAGTCCGGCGACTGGACACGACCGTTTCAACGCGGGATCTCCTCGGTGCACCGTGGGGGAACTGCCCTCGGTGCCGGAGACACAGCACGGGGCCGTTTTGTTGCACGCGCCGCGACCCGGTCCGTTCACAGACCTGCCGGAGGTGCGGGGTGCGCAGGAATCCCGCAGTTGAGGCCGACGCGCAGGCGGGCGACGGCCTCCCCTCGCGGTAGCGTGGCCACCGATCGGCGCGGTGCGCCCGGCAGGGGACGGTGAGGCGGACGTGGTCGTCATCGCACTGCTGGTCCTCATCGCCGCCGCATCGGTGGTGATCGCGGCGCTGAAGGTGGGCAACCAGCGCATGACGAGGGCCTTCCTCCTGCTGCACGTGGTGGCGTCGCTGACGCTCATCGCCGCGCTGGAGGGACCGCTGAACCTCTGGATCGCCACCCTGGGCCCAGGCCTGCTCGTGGCCGCGATCCGCCTGGTCACCACCCTGGTGCGCCTGGGACGGGATCGGAGGACATCCGGGGGGCCGAGTTAGCCGGTGGCGGCCGTCCCCTTCTTGGTCACGACGTCCGCACGCCCCCGACTCGACCACCGCGACCCCCCCGACTCCAGTGCGAGACGGGTGGCGGCTCGGTTGCTGGCGCAGTTGAAGAACCCGCAGCGCCGGTGGAGTGCCTTGGTGGTGGCGGGATGAGCGAGTCCGAGCGTCAGCACGTGCGGGCTCGGGTTCGGGCGGCGGTGGACTCGCAGGTGGTCAACGAGAGCGCGCTTCTGCACGTCGATCGGGCCGGTGGGGTGTTGGGGCTCCGGGAGAACCGAGTTCACCCGGTCTGGGCGGCGTGCTCCGCCAGTGCCCTCTTGTCGACCTTGCCGTGCACCGTGCGCGGCAGCTCGTCACACCGCAGAACGCGGTCGGGAAGACGGGCGGCGTCCAGGAGGGCGGCCATCCCGGACCGCACGCCCTCGACGTCCACCGCGCCCGTGAACCACAGCAGGAGCCCTTGTCCTGGAACGTCGGAGACCGCCGCTTCCACGACACCGGGCACCGCCAGCGCCGCTGCCTCGACCTCGGTGGTGCTGATCCGCACGCCCCGCCGCTTGAGGATGTCGTCGCGCCGCCCGACCAGGTGCAGGTCGCCCGCCTCGTCGATCCACCCGTAATCACCGGTGTGCAGCGCGGTTCCACCGGTGGCCCGGTCGGGGCGGTAGCGGCGGGCGGTCTCCTCGGGGGCGCGCCAGTACCCCGCCATCACGTGCGGCCCGCGCACCACGATCTCACCGACCGAGCCCGGCGCCGCAGGCGCACCGCTCTCCCCGACGACCACAACGGACGTGCCCCTGAGCGGGGTGCCCACGCTTCCCGGTCGCCGCAGCTCGTCGTCGGGACCGGAGATGGTGACGCGCTTGCACTCCGTCATGCCGTACATCGTCAAGACGTCCGCCCCGGGAAACGCCTTCCGGAGGCGACGGGCGTGCTCGGCGGTCAGCTCCGCGCCGGTGTTGGTGAAGCGGCGCACGCGGGTGGGTCCGCGGTCCCTCAGCGCGGCGAGCGCCAGAAGCGCCGCGAGCGGCGGGACCACCGGCACGACCGTCACGCCGAAGGACCTGATCTGGTTCAGCGCGAGCACGTCCGGGGAGTCGCCGGGCAGCACCAGCGCCGCGCCCGCGAGCGCCGTGAGCAGGATCTGGTAGAGCCCGTAGTCGAAGGAGAAGGGCAGTCGACCGTAGACCAGGTCGTCATCCCGGTAGCCGACGCGCTCGGCGATGGCGCGCGCCGCGAACACGACCCGCTCGTGCGGGCACACGACGCCCTTGGGCGCGGCCGTGCTGCCCGAGGTGTACACCAGGAACGCGACGTCATCGGCTGCCACGTCCGGCTCTTCCAGCTCCAGCGAGCCCGCCGCGGCCGAGAGCAGTTCGGCCACCTCGACGACCTGCACGCCGCCTCGCCCCAGGGCGGTGTCGCCCGCCTCCACGACGCACAGCGCGGGTTCGCAGTCGACCACGATCCCGACCACCTGCGGGGCCTTCAGCGCCGGGCTCACGGGCACGGCGACGGCGCCGACCCTGAGCACGGCTTGGAGCAGGACGACGAACTCCCGGCTGTTCGCGAGCCGCAGCAGCACGCGGTCGCGCGGTCGCACGCCCCGCGCCACCAGGCGCGCCGCGGCGTCGGAACCGAGAGCCCACAGGTCCGCGTGCGTCAGATCACCCCGCCGGTCCCGGACCGCCACGGCATCAGGGTGATCGCGAGCGGCCCGCGCGAGGAGCCCGTGCACCACTCCATCACCACAGCGCACCGGTCGCTCCCGTCCACCGCGCGTTCCCGAAACCCTCTTGCCTGAAAAGCTATTCACCGCTCCGATCCGGTGTCAAGGTTTCCGGAAAACCGTCTTCGGTTTCCAGAGCCTGAGGAGAGCCGAACAGGATGAGCGGAGTTGACAGGTCGGTAAAGTTCGCCGCGACCTCCCGGAAAAGGGGGCATCGGGAAACCATTTCCTGTGAATCCCGGAGCGGAACGCCTGAGCGGCTCGGGGATCTCGGGAACACGCAGGCACATCGGGGGTAGTGCTGTGGAGATCACTTCGGCCGAGGCGCCGGAACGGCTCCCGCTGACCGCGGCCGAGCTGTACGGGCTGGCCTCGTTCCAGCCCGTGCCGACCGAGCTGCTGCACCGGATCTCGTCGTGGCCGCTGCCGGACGTCGCGCGGGCGCGCGCCGTCGTCGACGCCGTGGTGGAGCGGCACGCGGTGCTGCGCTCCCGGATCGTCGTCGGCGAGGGGGGCGCGCTCCACCGGGAGATCGACCCGGTCGCGTCACCGCCGCTGGTCGAGCTGGACGACGGCCAGGAGCCGGGCTCGGCGGTGGCGGCTGCGGTCCGCTCTGACCCGATCAGGCTGGAGGAGGAGTGGCCCGCCCGCTGGTACCTGCTGCGCGCCCCCTCGAACGGGGGAACGCGGCTCGGCTTCGTGGTCCACCACGTGGCGGCAGGCGACAAGGGCGTGACGGCCGTCGTCGAGGAGGTCGACCGCCTGCTGGCCGGGCAGGCGCCCGCCGAGCCGCTCGCGCTGGCGGACTGGGTGCGGCTGCGCTCGACCGGGGCCTGCGGGGAGCGCGCGGCGCGGGGCGCTCTGTTCGTCCAGGAGGCCATCCGGTCGTCGCCGTCGCTGGTGTTCACCGATCGGGGCCGCAGGGTCCCGCTGCCCGCCTGGTTGCCTGATGGGCTGGTCCCCTCGACGACGGCCACCTCCCGGTCCGCGGCCTTGGCGGACCGGCTGCTCGTGCTGGGGGAGCGCTGGAGGGTTCCGGAGTCGGTCATTCTGCTGGCCGCGCTGTCGGGGGCGCTGTCGGACCTGCTGGGCGTGCCGGAGCTGCACTGGAGGTCGCTGGTGGACCTGGCGGGTCCGCAGCAGGGCGGCAGCTCGGTGGTGGCGTACGAACCCCACGGGGTGCTGCTCCGGGCTGACGCGTCGACGGGGTCCCTGGAACGGCGGGCGAAGGCGCTCGCCGCGCAGTCGATGCGCGCGATGCGCCACCTGTGGACCGGGGACGACGTGCTCGTCGAGGCCGCCCACGCGGAGTCGGTGCGCCGGGGCGCGCACGTGGACCTGCCCCTGTGGTTCAACTTCGCGCTCAGCAGGCAGCGCCTGGAGCGGTTGGTGGCGGGGCGAGCCCGCGCGGTGGGCGGACCTGCGGTGGAGGTGATCACCGAGGCGCGTTTCGCCCGCCCCGGGGGCAGGGAGATCGGGGTGTTCGCCGCCGGTCAGGACGAGAGAGTGCGGGTCGACCTCTACACCCACCACACGGGTGTGTCGGGCGCCGCGGCCAGGTCGTTGCTGCGAGTGGCCCACGAGGAGATCATGGACAGCTGCCTGGGCCGAGAGTCGCGCGAGCGGCGGGCGCGGGCAGCGGCGGTGGCCAGGGGCCGCCTGTTCCGAGGCGCCGCCCCCGGTCCGTCGGTCGCCGCGCCGGACTCGGGGGGCGCGGTGGTGGAGACCGCCGAGCACGCGACGGGCGTCCTGGACGTCCCTGGGGCCAGCATGACCACGGTCACCCCCAAGCCTGTCCGTCCAGCCTCGGCGGGCGCGCTGCGCGCGCTGCTCGACGCCGTGCGCTCGGGCAGCGCGCTGACCCGGCCGGACCCGGAGCGCAGCTTCCTCGGCCAGGGCGCGTCGATCCGGGACATCCCCTCCGTGATGGGCTTCCTGCGCGCGCGGGGCTGGCGCGGGGTGACCACGTTCCACCTCCAGTCCCACCACTCGCTGGCTCGCTTGGCGCCGCTGCTGAAGCGCGACGAAAGCCGCGAACCGCGCTTCGCCCTGCTCACGGCGAACCATCCCGGCTGATGGCCGGAAAACACGTTCCGGGGTGCCTCGCCGCGGGCGCGAGGCACCCCGGAACGTGCATTCTGGGATTGCGGGGAAACCGCGCAACGGCCACTGCGGACGACCGCTGTCCGCCATCCCCGGCAAACACCCGGAAAATGGCCGCTTCTCTCGCGAATCGATCAGGAAGGTTCCTCGGGCCACCAGCGGAGGCCTGATTTCACCAGTCTCGCGTACTCCGCGATCCGGAAGCCGCGCTGGTAGTGCAGTGGCATCATCGCCACGTCCATCCTCCGGTGCTTGGCGTAGAAGTAGGCCAAGCCCGACACCGTGCCGATGGCGTTCGCGGCACTCCTCGGGTGCGGCAGGTTGATCGTCACGGCCTCGTCCGCTGCCGCGAACCGCGCGCCCGCGCCGATCAGCCTCAGCCCCAGTTCGAGGTCGAGGTACCAGCCTCCGTGGGCGTCCAGGCCCTCGTCCAGGCCACCGACGCGGTCCAGCAGCTCCTTGGACAACGAGTGGTTGCCCAGCCGCATGGCGAGCCAGCCGGTGCTCACCTCGTGGCACCGGCCCGAGGCCACGAGGCGCTCGATGTCCTGGAACTCCCGGCCGCCGTGCCCGGACAGCGCGAGCAGCACGTCGAACCTCTCCCGCACGTCCTCGGCGGTGACGGGTTTCTCGTCCAGGGCCAGCGGCGACCTCGCCTCGTGCAGCCACGAGAGCTCGGGGCTGGAGCGCGCGGCCTCCCACGCTCCGGGCGCCTGCTGCGCCGTCGTCACGTCGAGGAAGACACGGGTGTGGAACATGAACCGGCAACGGCCGATGACCAGGTCGGCCGGGGTGGACCTGACAGCCAGGTGCGACTCCAGCAGGCCGGGGGACGGCACCTCGTCGTCCAGCGCCAGCAGCACCACCGGGGCGCGTGCGGCGGCCACACCCGCGTTGTAGCCCCCGCCGAGCCCGATCTCCTCCCGGCGCACCACCCTGGGCGTGTAGCCGAGGTCCCAGGTGGGGATGACCTCCGACAGCACCGGGTCGCTCCGGTTGTCGACGACGACGACCTCGTACTCGTCGTGCGGAAGGGTCTGCCTGCCGAACCCGGTGAGGGTGAGCCGGAGGCGTGATGTCCCGTGCCGGGTGTCGGAGCAGTACGAGGGCAGCACGACGCTGATTCGCGGTTGGCTCACGGGATTACCACCTGGTCTGGTCGGTTCGCGGTCCACGGCTGGCGCCCCGACCGCTGTCGGGCTCGGGAGAACTCGGCCGCCGGATCGGCGGAGAGCAGCAGGAGGTCGAGGGCGGACAGGTTCGGCTGCCAGTGCTCCCGCCGATCGCCGTAGGGCAGCGGCGCGAACAGGTGCTCCTCCAGCAGCACGCCCTCCGCGCGCCACAGCTCGGGCTGGACGTAGTTGCGCCCGCCCGTGCCGGACAGGTAGCTGTCGCACCCGAGCAGCTCGCTCAGCAGGAGCAGGCGACGGTTGGGCTCCAGCACGCGCGGGATGCCGAGCTCGCTCTCGCGCACGATGGGGGTGTCGATGCCGAGGACGTCCATGAGGTGGCGGATGAGCGCTTCGTTGATCACCGCGAGGGTGGTGTCGCGAATCGGCCCCAGTGCCTCGGACAACGCGTCGATCCGCGCCCCGGAGGCGCTGCCGGGGTACTCCTGCCGCAACACGCGCAGGTGTCTGGGCAGCCAGCTGCCGTCCACCGGACGCGTGTCGCGGATGGGGGCTCGGTGCGATCCGTGCACGGGCACCGTCAACCACCGCCACGAGTCGCCGGAGCGGACCCGGTTGCGGTTCTGCCACTCCTGCTTGGCGTAGTTCAGGTCGTCCTGCAGGACGAGGACGTCGGCCCGCGCCGCGCGGTCGAAGAAACCGAGGTAGGGCGCGTAGTTGGGCTGCTGGGCCATGAGCGTGCGCACGCGATCCCCCTACCGGTAGCCGTTGGCTTGGAGTTCGTAGAGCTGGGCGTACGGCCCTCCGGCAGCCATCAGCTCGTCGTGGGCGCCCACCTCGGCGATTCCACCGTCCTGGACCACGACGATGCGATCGGCCATCCGCACCGTGGAGAACCTGTGCGACACCAGAACGGTGATCGCGCCGGTCTCGCGGCCGTGGAGCCCCGCCCTGGCGAACCGCTCGAACAGCGCGTGCTCCCCCGCCGCGTCGAGCCCGGAACTGGGCTCGTCGAGAACCAGGAGGGCGGGGCTGACGCGCATCAGGGCGCGGGCGAGGGCGACCTTCTGCCACTGCCCGCCGGAGAGGTCGACACCACCCGGCCAGCGCGCGCCGAGCTGCGTGTCCCAGGTCCGGGGCAGGCCCTCCACCACCTCCTCGCCACCCGCTCGGCGGACGGCGGCCAGCACTCCCCCCAGGTCCCCGGACAGCGGCAGCTGACCGATGCCAACGCTTTCCCGGAGGAGCAGCTCCCATCGGACGAAGTCCTGGAAGCACGCAGACAGCGCGCGCCGCCACTCGTGCGGGTCGACGTCCGCCAGGTCCACCCCGTCGACCAGGACGCGCCCCGCTGTCGGTCGGTGGAGGCCGCACAGGAGGTTGACGAGCGTGGTCTTGCCCGCGCCGTTGTCGCCGACCACGGCGAGGGTCGTCCCCGCGGCTACCTCTAAGCGGACGTCGCGCAGCACGTCCCGATCGGTTCCCGGATACCGGAAGCTGACGCGGTCCAGCACGATCCCGCGTCCGGGGGTGGTCTGCCGGGGCAGGGGCGCCCCACCCCGGCCCGTCAGATCCCGCGCGTAGTCCACCAGCCACAACAGGCGGCGCGCGGTGACCAGGGCCCGCCGCACGCCCACCACGGAGTGGGTGACCACATCCATCTGCTCGTGCAGCCTGACGGCCAGCGCCAGCACCAGCAGCACCTCACCGGGCGAGGTCTGCCCCTGGATCGCGCGCAGCAGGACGAGGGCGATCGCGCAGGCGAACCCGGTCGAGAAGACGAGCCACCCCGCGCACACCAGCAGCACGGCCCGGCGTTCGGCCCGGTCGCGCTCGCCGATCAGGGCCTGGAACAGGGCCGTCGTCCTGGCCTGGATCCCGGAGGCCGCGCGCAGGACGCGCACCTCCTTGGCCGAGCCGGGGCGGACCACCAGGTCCACCAACCGGTCGACCATGCGCAGGCGCGACGCCTGACCGTCCTCCAAGCGGGCGCGGACCGCTTCCGCCTTGCCGCCCCACACGATCGTCGGCACGCCGAAGAGGACCAGCGACAGCAGCAGGGGGTCGACCGTCGCCAGTGCCACGAGGGTGACCGCGCCGAGCACCGCCACCTGCGCCAGTCCCACCAGCCTGCCCAGCAGGTCGCCCAACGACGTCGACTGGCTGCGCGCCACCTCGACCTTGTCCAGGTACTCGGGCAGCTCGAGGTGCTCAGCGGTCGGGAGTTCGGAGGACAGCCTGGCCAGGTCGCGCTGGAAGGCGTGGTCGGTCTTCTCGCGCAGCGCCAGTTCCAGCTTTCCCGCGGGGTGGTTGAGCGCGGAGCTGCCCGCGTCGGCCACGGCGAACAACGAGGCCGCCCACATCGCGCCCTGCACGTCCCCGCGCAGCGCTGCGTCCACCACCAGTGCCAGCGCCACGGCGCCGAGCGGTTCCAGCAGTCCTGCGGCGATCCGCATGGCGACCACGACGGCGCACAACCGCCGATCGGCTCGCCACGCGTACCCCAGGACGACCCGCAGTGCGTGCGAAGCCCCGGAGCGAGACCTGGTGGTCGCCTTCGTCATCGGGGCGGGGATCGGGTCAGGCATCGACGCCTCCCGGCGCCCGCTCGGCGAACCGCTCCGCCTGGAGGCGGAACATCCTGGCGTAGTGCCCGTTCGCCGCCATCAGCTCGTCGTGGGTGCCGTCCTCGGTGATCCGACCTCCGTCGAGCACCACGATCCGGTCCGCGCGGCGCACGTTCGTGAAGCGGTGCGACACGAGCACGGTCGTCGTTCCGCGCGTGGCGTCCAAGAAGCGCTCGAACACCTCGGCCTCGGCGCGCACGTCCAGGTTCGAGGTCGGCTCGTCGAGGATCAGCAGATCCGCCCCGGTCCGGGCGCCCGCCAGCGCGCGGGCGAGGGCGATCCGCTGCCACTGGCCGCCGGACAGCTCGGCTCCGCCGTCGAAGTCCTTGGACAGCGGGGTGTCCAACCCCCGCGGCAGCCCGTCGAGCGCCTCGGCGGCCCCGCTGGCACGGGCGACCTCCCACAGCTGCTCGTCGGTGAGCGGGCTCTTGGCGCCGACCGCGATGTTGTCCCTGGCGGACCAGGGGTAGTGGACGAAGTCCTGGAAGACGGGGGACAAGCGGGCGCGCCACGCGTTCTCGTCGACATCGCGCAGGTCGATCCCCCCCGCGGTGACGCGGCCGGAAGCCGGGTGGCGGAGTCCGGCGAGCAGGGCGATGAGCGTGCTCTTGCCCGCGCCGTTGTCGCCCACGACAGCCAGCGACCGGCCGGGGTGCAGGACGAGGTCGAGCCCGTCGAGCACCAACTCGTCCTGGCCGGGGTAGCGGAACGTGACGCCCTCGAACCGGACCGGGTCCCCCGGCGCAGGGGAGGAGCGGCGAGCCGCCAGGGGGGCGGGGGCGAGCTTGCCCACCGCCGTGAGCGACGCGGAGCCGATCGCTGTCCTGGAGAGGTCGTTGAAGCTGGGCACGACGCGCCAGATCTGGCCGGAGACCTGGACGAACACCACAGCGGCGGTGAGCGTGACCGCCCCGGACGCCAGGTCGTGCCCGATGGCCCCGTACACGAGCAGGTAACCGAGGACCACGAGCAGGACGCACGGCACCAGCCTGCGGAGCCGGTCGCCGCGCTCCTTCCAGGCCTGGGCGATACCGGTCCGGAAGTGCCGGTCGAAGCGGTCCAGCACGAAACCGGTGAGCCCGAAGACGCGGATCTCCCTGCCCGCGACCGGATCGAAGGCGAGGCGGCGGAAGTGGTCCGCTCTCTGCTGCTCGGTGCTGCGGCCCGCCCACGATCGGGCGATGGCGCGGTGCTCGCCGCGGAAGTAGGCGTCCCAGGGCAGGAAGGTGACCAGCAGGACCAGGGGCGCCCACCAGTGGAACGAAGCCAGGATCGCTGCGGCAGCGATGCCCTGCAGCCGTCCTCCGAGCAGTTGGGCCACGGAATTCACCGCGTCGGTGAGCGCGAAGGCTCCGGACCTGATCTCCCGCACCGCCGAGGCGGCGGCCGAGAAGGCTTCGGACTCCAGGTGGTCGATCCCCACCGGGTCCGCCCCCGCGCGCATCAGTTCGGCGGTGACCCGGTGCTCCAGCCTCAGCGCCACCACCCGCGACAGGGACCACTGCAGCGGGGGCACGACCTGCGCGGTGAAGTACAGCGCCCCGAGCACACCGATGGTGATCAGAACCCGGTGTGACGCCTCCGAGCCCGCGCCGTCCTGGACGGCGCGCGGCACCGCCCCCACCACGATCCCCACCGCGATCATCTGCGCGATGGGCAGGATTCCGGCGCACACCGCGGTCGCGGCCAGCGCTGAGGTGAGCCCCCACCCCGCGCGGGGGATGGCGCGGGCGGTGGTGAGCACCGGTGTGATCCGGGCTGTGCTGGTTCTCATGTGCCTTTCCTCGTCGGCCGCACGCCGCGCGCGGTCGCTACAGGGGTGCGCGGGACGGGGCGGCGCGCCTCGCCCGCGTTGGGTCGAACAGGCGGTGCAGGAAATCCTCCTGCCACCGGTGGACGTCCTTGTCCACGGTTCCGATCTCCCTGAGGAAGCCGGTGTCGTCGGGCCTGGTGGACTCCAGGACGTGCCCCGGGATGGAGCCGGGGTAGACGGTCTCGGTGTAGTGCAGGGCGTAGTGGACCGGTTCCTCGATCCCGTACCGGGCGCAGAGCGCGCCGAAGCGGTCCCAGTCGACGGGCTGGGTGGTGGCGTACCCGGCGATGTCGAGGAACTTGGCGAGCGTCAGGTCCTTGCCGATCTGCACGTAGTGCAGCGACGTCGCTTCCTTGAACAGGTGCGTCGCCAGGTCGACGAGCATCTCCTCGTGGTCGAACGCGCGGGTGGGGACGCCGTAGACCCGGATGGGCCTGCCGCGCTCGGTGAGCCCGCCCGCGGGCAGGTGGTAGCCGCTGCCGGGCAGGAACTGGTCGAGCAGCACGTCGATCACGAAACCGTTGGCGAAGCGCTCGCTGGTCTGCCTGCGGAACGACAGGTTGGGCACGTGCATCGCCCAGTACGCGGCCTCGGCCCGCGATCGCGGCTCCACCACGCGCCGGTTCGCCGACACGGTTCCGGTGGCGTACCCCAGTGCCGGCATGACCTCCTTGAGCACCGGCACCTGCTCGGGCTCGATCATGAGGTCGATGTCGTAGGAGCGTCGCGACCCGAGGTCCTGGTAGACCTCCTGGGTGAGCACGAGTCCCTTGCGCAGCAACGGGTGCACGCCGTGCCGGGCCAGTTCCCGCAGAACCGCTTCGAGTTCGCGGAGCAGGGCCTCGTTGCGCACCTGGTTCGCCTGGTAGACGGCGGTGAACAACTCCTCGTAGCGGAACGCGGTGTTCGCGCCCGGCGGTCGCGGGTGCAGCCCGTGCCGGACGACGTTGCGCCCGAGCAGCGGAAGCAGGTGGTGCCGGTAGGCCTGGTCCACGACGTGGGGCCAGCGCTCCGCGTCCTCGACACCGGAGGCGAGGTCGCGGACCGCCGCCACCTCGTCCTCGTCGAGGGTGGGACGAGCCGCGCGCAGGACGAACTCGGCCTCGATCGACTGGTGGGCCATCGTCGGCCTCCTCTCTCCGCCGGTCAGTGGTGGACGCGCTGGAAGTGGTGCTCGAACCACACGTGCGGGTGCACCAGCGAGTAGATCGGAGTCCGCTCGGCGGCGAAGTGCTCGCACAGGCACTGCCTGTTGTCCGTCAGCTCGCCGTCCTGGAACGCTCGCCAGTACCAGAAATGGCCGTCGGTGATGTACCAGCTCTTCCCGAACAGGTCCAGTCCGCTCTCGTCGTACGCCTCGTACTTCAGGCCGAGCTCAGCCGCGCCGGTCCGGCGGAAGTAGTCGAGGTTGTTGTCCGGTGTGATGTCGTTGTGGGAGGCGATCCCCGTGATCGGAACGCCCAGCACCGCTTCGAGCGCGGTGACCGAGGCCCGGATCGCGACCGCGGGCTCGACGCCGGTGGAGGCGAGCAGGTCGAGCGGTTCGGCGTGCAGGCCGACCTCGTGCCCGAGCGCCAGCACGTCGCGCATGATGGCGACGGTCTGGTGGCCGAGCGCGTTGTACTCGTTGGCGTGGACGCGGAAGAAGTACGTTGCCCGGATGCCGAGGTCGGCCTCGATGCGGGCGATCGGCGGCACGCGCTCGGGCAGCAGGTCGACGTCGTGGCGCATCACGGCGAGTAGGCCCCCGTCACCGCGGTCGCCCTCGGCGTACTGGGCGCACGTGCGGAAGGAGTAGCCGCGGGCCAACGCGAGTTCGAGGGCTTCCTTCAGGTGGCTGTGGTGGTAGGAGCAGGTTTCGCTCATGCTGTGGTGCCTCCTCTTCCGGTGGGCGCGGCCCCGCGGACCGCAGTGACCACTGCGGCGACGTCCTTCTCGGACATCGCCGGGTAGAGCGGGATGGACACGAGGCGATCGGCTTCGCGCTCGGCCGCAGGAAGGGCGGCGGGACGGGATCGCCGGTAGTAGGGCTCCAGGTGCACCGGGCGGAACTGCCGCGCGGTCTCGACCCCCCGCGCGCGGGTGGCCGCGACGAACGAGTCCGCGCCGTGGTCCACGCGGATGCCGAACAGGTGCCACGCGTGCAGCACGTCTCCCACGGCCTCGGGCGCCTCCAGCCACCGCAGGTCCGAGAACGCGGCGCGGTAGGCGTCAGCGATCTGCCGCCTCCTGGTGAGGAAGGAGGGCAGCTTCTCCAGTTGGCGCAGGCCGATTCCAGCGTTCACGTCCGACATCCGCAGCTTGAGCCCCGGAAGGACCACTCCGCGCTCCGTCATGCCCTGGTTGGCGAGCGTGCGCGCCCGGTCGACGAGGTCGGGGCGGCCGACCAGCATCCCGCCCTCCCCGGTCGTGATCAGCTTCGTCGCCTGGAAGCTGAATGCGGTGAGGTCGGCGAGGCTGCCGACCGGACGACCGCGGTGGAGGGCGCCGAGGGCGTGGGCCCCGTCGTCGAGCACGGCGAGACCGTGCTCGCGGGCGATCGCCGCCACGGCGTCCACCCGGCAGGGATGGCCTGCGTAGTGCACCGGGACGATCACCGCGGTCCGGGGGGTGATCGCGGCCCTCACCCGGTCGGGGTCGATCGTCAACGTGATCGGGTCGACGTCGACCAGGACCGCCCGTGCGCCGGTGCGCTCGATGGCGTTCACCGTGGCGGGGCAGGTGAGCGCGGTGGTGATGACCTCGTCACCGGCGCCGACGCCCAGCGCGAGCAGAGCCAGGTGCAGTGCCGCGGTGCCCGAGGACGTCGCGGTGGCCGCAGGGGCTCCGACCCGCTCGGCGAACAGCGACTCGAACCGCTCAGCCCTGGGACCGGGCGCCACCCACCCGGACGTGAGGGTGGCGGTGACCTCGGCGATCTCCTCGGCTCCCAGCGAGGGGCGGAAGAACGGCACGACACCGGTCACGTCGGCCCTCCCGCCGCCCGGTAGGCGTCGAGCACCAGGGCGTGCGCCTCCTCGCGGGACGCGCCGAGCGGCAGGTCGACGGTCCCCTCGGGGAGCAGTTCCCCGTACAGCTCCGCCATCCGGTCCTGGTGCTCGACGAAGGCGGCCCGCTCGTCCACCACCGGCCGGTAGTCCGCGCCGCAGAGGTGACTGCCCAACGACTGCCCCGCCGCGAGACGCCTGCGCAGCGTCTCGCGCCCGGTGCAGCGGACGTGCAGCACCAGGTCGGGCTCGGGGGCGAAGCGGAAGCACTCCCTGATGTGCTCCAGGGAAATCCCCCTGATCACGCCCCTGGCCATGGTCGAGTAGTGGTACCTGTCGGAGATCACGACGCCCCCGGCTGCCAGCACCTCCCCCAACCCGCTCTCCCAGCGGTGCGCGAGGTCCGCGGCCTCCATCAGCACCAGTGCCTGCGGACCGAGCCGGTCGCGGATCTTGAGGTCGGTGATCGTCGCGCCCAGGGGAGTGGAGGAGTTCCACGACGTCCTGGTCGGCACGACACCGCGCGCGACGAGCCACTCGGCCAGCAGTCCGGCCTGCGTGCTCTTGCCGCTGGAGTGCAGTCCTTCGAACACGATCAACACGGTGCCTCCCCCGTGACCGGGGTCAGCTTGAGCAGGCCGGGGTACAGGTGCCCGGTCCGCGCCTGGTCCAGGCGCACGTGCTCGACCTCGACCCCGTCGATCCGGTACTCGCGCAACGCGCGGCCGGTGTCCTGGTCCACGGGGCGCAGGTGCCGGGGGTCGACCTCCTGGACGATCAACGAGGGCGCGGTCGCGGTGGTGTTCTTGCCGCCTCGCTGGGCGGAGCCGGGTCGGGGGTTCGCGCCCAGGGCGAACGGCGCGGGCGCCAACCGCCACACGTGCCCCTTGCTGGCGGAGATCAGGTCTCCCCGCTCCTGCCACGGGCTGATCGGGGTGTCCTCGGTGGTGCTGAGCCCCTTGAACAGCACCAGTGCCCGTCCCTGGTTGATGGCGGGGCCCGTGTCGAGGGTGAACTGGCGGGAGAAGAACAGCGAGGCGGGCAGACCGGCCCCCAGGAGGGCGCGGGCGTAGTCGGCGACCAGGGGCAGCACCTCGTGCCGGATGTGCTCGGCTGCCGTCGGATCGGTCTCGGCCAGCGCCTTTCCCCTCGCGCGGAGGATGCCCAGCACCCCGGCGACGTCGCGCGGTGTCGCGTCCGGGAGCTCCTCGCGGCGACCGCGTCCGAGGCGGCGCTTGTGCTCCAACAGCGCGTTCAGCAGGAAGCGGGTGGAGTCCTGGTAGCCGGACTTCCTGCGGTCGGTGGCGGGGTAGATGTTCAGGGTGTGGACGGACCCGTCGTCCGCGAACAGGGGGTCGACCGCGTAGTAGGCGCCGTCCGCGTTCTCCAACCGCCAGACGAGGACCCGGCGCGCGGCGGTGGCCGACTGGGCGATGAGCTCTTGCGCGGGTCGCCCGGTCGAGCGCGCGTCGGTCAGCAGCAGGTAGGGCGAGCCATCACGGGAGAACACCGGTTCGGGGGAGGCCGTGATGTCGCGCCTGCCGAGCAGGTTGACGCTCAGCGCGGTCACCTCGGCCGTCTCCGGTGGCCCGGATCGTTCCGAGGAGACCAGCAGGTGCGGTCCGACGCGCAGCACGTGGCGGCCGTCGACCTCGCTCTCCTCCACCTCCGCTCGCACGGCCAAGGGGCGGAACCGGAACTCCGCCGACAGTGATTCCCTGTTCAGGCCGCGCCGTTCCAGCAGCACCCGGTAGGTCCGCAGCGTGGTGGCCAGGTCCGCGACGAACTGCGCGCGACTGGTCTCGCCCCGCCGCTGCGCGGCCTCCGTCCAGCCCGCGGTGAAGGGCGTGATCGACAGGCGGAGCCCGGCGATCCCGTCGTGGAGCTGCTCGGCGACGCGGCGGTGCACCCGGACCAGGTCCTCGTTGTGCTCGGAGAACCCGACAGTGGTCATCCGCACCGTGCAGCCGAGCACGTCGCGCGCCAGCGCCACGTACTCGTCCAGGTGGAGGTAAGAGCCGATGTCGTTGTCCAGGTAGGGGAAGAGAACACGAGGCTTGTGCTCGCGCCCTCCGCCGAGCCCGCTGCCGCGCTCGGCGGTCACCGCGCCCAGCGCGGCGAAGAGGTCACGCAGCCCGGTGCGGCTGAACTGCCAGACGTCGGTCCCGGCGTGCTGGCTGCAGAACGCGCAGCGGTTGAAGCAGCCGACCTGGGGCTGGAAGTACTGGATCCGGGTCAGCGCCTCCTCCGGGAGCTGCCTGAGCTGCTCGGCGATGTCCCGCCTGCGCTCGACCCGCTCCTCGGGCAGCGAGCGCTCGTCGGGGAGCAGGAACGCCTCGGCGCCCACGTCGAGGTCAACCACGGCTGCCCCTTCCGGACAGGGACGCGCGGACCGCCCCGACCACGCGGGTCACGTCCTCGTCGGTCATCGCCGGGTAGCAGGGCAGCGACAGCTCCTCGTCCGCCGCGCGGTCGGTGACCGGCAACGCGTCGGCGCCCGCGAGCCGCTGGTAGCGGCTGAGCCGGTGGACCGGGGTGAAGTGGACCGAGGTGTCGATGCCCGCCTCGGCCAGCCTGGCCGCCAGCGCGCCACGATCGATCAACGCCGACTCGGGGCGCACGCGCACCGCGAAGAGGTGCCAGGAGGACCTGACCTCTTCGCTCTCGACGGGCAGCACCAGGCCCGGTAGGCCGGCGAGCTCGTGCAGGTAGCGCTGGGCTATCAGACGGCGGCGGGCGTTGAACTCCGGCAGCCTCCTCAACTGGTGCACGCCCAGGGAGGCCGTGATGTCCGACATGACGTACTTCAGGCCGGGTTCCACGACGTCGTACCGCTCGGTCGTCCGGTTGCCGTGCCGCTGCCACACCCCGCGGTCGATGCCCTGCCGGGACAGCACCCTGGCCCGGTCGACGAGGTCGCGCCTGCCGACCAGCATCCCGCCTTCGCCGGTGGTGAGGTTCTTGTTGGCGTAGAAGCTGAACGTGGCCAGGTCCCCGAACGACCCCGCGGGCCGCCCCCGGTAGGTGGCGCCCAGCGCGTGCGCCGCGTCCTCGATCAGCAGCAGGCCCGCGTCCCGCGCGAGCGCCACCAGTGCGGCCATGTCGCAGGCGTGTCCCGCGTAGTGCATGGGGATGACGGCACGGGTGCGCTCGGTGATCGCCGCGCGCACGTGGTCGACGTCGACGGTGAGCGACTCCGGCTCGACGTCGACCAGCACCGGGACAGCCCCGACCTGGACCACGGCGTTGGCCACCGCGCAGAACGTGAGGCTCGGTGTGATCACCTCGTCGCCGGGGCCGATGCCCGCCGCCATCAGGGACAGGTGCAGCGCGGCGGTGCAGGAGGAGAGGGCGAGCGCGCTCTCCACGCCCAGCTCGCGGCGGAACGCCTCTTCGAACTGGGCGGTCTTGGGCCCGGCGGTGAGCCAGCCGGAGCGGAGTGTGTCGATCACCTCGGCGATCTCCTCCTCGCCGATCAGCGGCCTGTTCCAGGGCAGTCGGGGCGCACTCGCGCCGATCGGGTCGGCGGTCACCGGCGCACCGCCTTGACCACGACCTGGTCGGACACGGCCCGCAACCGGGCGGACGCGCCGAAAGCGCGGTCGAGCTCGCGCGCCTTCGCGAAGAGCGCGGCCGACTCCTCCGCCCCGTGCTCCGCGTTCGCGTGGCGAACGGCGGAGTAGAAGGGGTTGGCGATGTCTTCGACCGGGTCGAGCCCGACGTCCGCCGCGGCGGAGAGGAGGTCCGGCACGGTGACCAGCTCGCAGAAGTAGCCGTTCTCCCACTGGACGCCCACCCGGTGCGGGTTGTCCGCGCGGGCGCCCGAGAGCAGGGCGCTGTCCGCGTTGTTCAGCTCCAGCAGGAGCGTTCCGCCCGGCTTCAGCACGCGGGCGATCTCGGCGAGCGCGGCGTGGCGGTGTTCCGAGGGCACGTGCTCGAACACCCCGAAGCACACGACGACGTCGACCGATCCGTCCTGCAGGTCCACCGCGTCGACACCGCCCAAGCGGACCTCGGCGTTGCCCAACCCGGCGATGCGCCTCCGCGCCCTGTCGAGCATCCCCGGCGCCAGGTCCACGCCGACGACCCGCTCCGCGGCGCGGGCGAGGCGGGGCAGCAGCCTGCCGACCCCGCAGCCGAGGTCGAGGACGGTCCGGCCCGCCAGGTCGGGCAGGAGCGCGTCGAGGCAGTCGTCCTCCCACGCGGCGTAGGCCCTGCTCATCTCCAGCGGCTTGCCCTGGCACAGCACCGCCGCGTCCTCTGCCGCGCGATCACCCGGCGGCACCGCGAGCAGTCGTTCGCCGCCCCAGTAGCGGGCCGCCGCGGCGCCGTCGTACACCGCGCTCATCGCTGCCCCCACGCGGTCGCGTAGTCCCCCGCCAGCCGCTTCATCGGCTCGCTCGCGACGACGGCGATCCGCCGCTCCTCCAGCGCCAGCCGGAGTCCGCGCAGGTTGTCGTACTCCACGCGGTCGGGGTCCCCGAGCTCACCCCGCTCGATCGCACCGGCGATCTCCCGGATGCCCGCCTCCAGCGCCGTCGTGCACGAGCCGGGGAAGCGCCGGGCCACCAGCTCGAAGCTGACCCGGTAGTCGCGCCGGTCCTCGGCGTCCTCCTGCTCGTCGATCCGCGCGCCGGGCACCGAGGACACCACGGCCTCCGCGATCTGCTTGATGGAGTGGTTCTGCCCGTCGCTGCCGACGTTGAGCACGGTCGCCTCCCCGGCGGGCTCGGCCGTCAACGCCCGCCGGACGACGTCGGCGACGTCCGCGACGTGGACCAGGGGCCGCCACTGGCCGCCGCCGCGCAGCGGGACGACCGCCTTGACCACCGCGCGACTGGTCATCGAGTTCACCACCGAGTCCAGCCGCATCCGCGGCGACAACCCGAAGACGGTGGACAACCGCAGCGTCGTCAACTCGACCTCACCCCGGCACACCTCGGCGAGGTGCTCCTCGGCGAGGAGCTTGGTCCGCGCGTAGACCGAGAGCGGGGCGGGCTCCACGTCCTCGGTGACCAGGACGTCCTTCTGCCTCCCGTAGACGCTGCACGTGGACAGGAACACGTACTTGCCCACACCGGCTTCGACCGCGATCTCGGCGGCCAGCACCGGCGCGGCGTAGTTGAGCTGGACCGCCAACTCCTCGTCCACGGCGCAGGCGGGCTCACCGACCAGGCCGCCGAGGTGGACCACGGCGTCCGCTCCCTCGAGCGCCGCGCGCAGCACGTCCGGGTCGCGGAAGTCGGCTTTGCGGAAGTCGGCGCCGTCGGGAGCGCGGTCCACACGCCCGGCGTGGGCGTAGACCATGTTGTCCACGACGACGACCTCGTGCCCGTCGTGGAGGAGTTCCCTGGCGACCACCGAGCCGATGTACCCGGCTCCGCCCAGTAGGACAGTGCGCATCACGAGCTGGCCTTTCTCACAGTGGTGGGGCGTCCGCCCGACCGCAGGGGGGAGGGGCGCCTGGTGAGCGAGGTGCCGCCGTCGATCAGAGGGCGGCGACCGATTCCGGCCGCAGCCAGTCGGGCACGGCGTGCGGGGTGCGGCGCAGCCAGTCGACGTACCGGTCGACGCCCGCGCTCAGGCCGATGGTCGGTTCCCAGTCGAGGACCTCCCGCATCCGGCGGGTGTCGGCGCACCCGCCGGTCGGGTCCCCCGACGGCCGTGCGGTCTCCACCACGCGCGCGTCCGGGAAGTGCCCGCCGATCAGCTCGGCGACCGTCCGCACCGGGGTGCCCTCACCGGTGCCCACGTTGATCACCTCTCCGGCCGCACCAGGTGCGACCAGCGCGAGCACGGTGGCCATCGCGACGTCGTCGACGTGGACGAAGTCGCGCACCTGGGTGCCCCCGTTGTGCAGCAGCAGCGGCTGGCGCGTCATCGCGTGCATCCCGAACCACGCCACGCACCAGGAGTGGCTGCCGGGTTTGGGGACCTGCGGGTCGCCGTACACGCTGAAGTAGCGCAGGACGACGGCCTCCGTGGCGCTCGCGGCGAGGGTGATCCTGGTCTGGTTCTCCCCCCAGGCCTTCGAGTTGCCGTAGACCGAGATCGGCAGCAGCGGTGATCGCTCGGAGAAGCGCCGGGCTCCGGTGACGTCCGGGTCGCCGTCGCCGTAGACGCTGGCGGAGGAGATGAAGACGAACCTGCGCACACCGCTGTCCGCGATCTCGTCGAGCAGGATCTGGGTGCCGTGCACGTTGCTGGCGAAGGCCCGCGCGGGTTCCCTGGTGCAGGCCGCCACGTCGGCGAACGCGGCGGCGTGGACCACGTGGTCGGCGCCCGCCAGCGCCTTCCTCAGCGCCGCGCGGTCCACGAGGTCCGCCACCACGAGCTCCCCGTCGGGCGGACCGATGACCCGCAGGGCCTGCGGCGGGTAGGCGAGGAGGTTGTCCAGCACCACGACCTCGGCCCCGGCCGCCGCGAGCAGCCTGCTGACGCGGCTTCCGATGAGGCCCGCGCCCCCGGTGACCAGGACCCTGCTGCCGCGCAGCGCGCTCAAGCGATCCGACACCCCGTGATCCCTCCCCGCTCGTGTGAAAACGTCGGTCACAGCAGGCTCACCTTCCGATCGGCGAGGGCGAGCGTCCCCGTTGCGACGAGCAACCGGTCGTCCGCGTTGTTCAGGCTCGCCGACCTCAGGTCGCGGAAGCGCCGCTCGAGCGCACCGCGCCGGTAGCCGCCCCCCAGCCCGACGAGCAGCACCAAGCGGTTCACCGCCTCGAACGCGAGTTCGGCCACCGCGACCTTCACCGTGTTGAGGTGGATCTGCGTCGGGGCGGCCTCGGGACGGCCTCCGCCCGAGCGGAGCTCGGCCACCTCCTCCGCCGCCCGGTGCAGGTAGGCGCTGGCGAGTTCGAGGCAGGTCCGCACCCTGGCTATCCGCTCGGCGACCAGGGGCGAGGTCACGTCCACCGACCTCGGCCGCCTGGGGGAGCGCACCGCGCCGAGGAAGTCGGACAGCGCGGCGCGGGCGGCGCCGAGCCACGTGGCGGCCCAACCGAGGTGCCCCACCGGGATGAGGCTGCGCAGGGCGATCTCCGACCAGCCACCGTCCGCGACCAGCACTCGGTCCGCGCGCAACTCGCCCCTCAGGCGCAGCGGCACGCTGTCGGTGCCGCGCATGCCCAGGGTGTCCCAGTCCCCGTCGACCTCGACGTCCAGCTCGTGCCGATAGGCGAACACGGCGCGCACGTCGCGTTCCAGGGCGGTCTCGTCCGCGCGCATGGTGATCAGGAATCCGTCGGCGTGCCGCCCGCCGGTGACCACGGGTGCGTACCGGTCGAGCACGAGCACGCCCTCCCGCTCGCGCAGCGGAGCGCGCGAGGTCAGCAGGTGGCCCCCCTTGTCCTCCTCGGTGGTGACCGAGGCCAGGTACAGCTCGCCCGCGGCGAGCCGAGGCAGGAGTTCGGACGCGAGCCGCTGCGGGGCGTAGTGGGCGATCGCGTCGACCTGCTGGCAGTGCATGGCCCACGCCAGCGCGGAGGACGTGCACCCCGCGGCGAGCCGTTCGGCGACGTCGACCAGGTCGAGGACCGTCCCCCCGAGGCCCCCGTGCTCCTCGGGGACCATGAGGCCCATGAGCCCGGTGGCGCGCAACGCGGCGAGCGCCTCGGTCGGGAAGCGGGGTTCGGCGTCGACCTCGGCGGCGTGGCGGGCCAGCAGCGGGACCACTTCCTCCGCCGCGGCCAGGAACCGGGAAGTCCCGGAGGAGTGCCTCACCTGTTCTCCTGCGCGCTCAGCTCCGCCACGACCTGCCACAGCGCACCGGGAGTGGCGAACATCTCCGCGGTGAGCAACTCGTCGGGCACGCTCACGCCGAAGACGTCCTCGACCTCGATCAGCAGCCTGATGGTCTCCATCGAGTCGAGCCCCAGCGCGGTCATGCTCGCGTCCGGCCGGAGCTCCACGCCCGCCGCCAGCAGCGGCAGGTACCGGCGCAGCAGCTGCTCGTAGCTGTCATTCCACTGCGGTGACACGGGTGTCCTCCTCGACGGTGGTGCGGTGCAGCAGGACGCGGGTGGCGCTGACGACCCGGTCGCCGTGCAGGGCGACCTCCACGGGCGGCCGGTGCCCGAGGAAACCGAGCAGGCCGGTGGTCAGGCCGTAGGCCCCGACGTTGGGGAGCGCCACGAGCCCGCCCGGCTCCGCACCGGTCAGCGCCACATCGCGACCGAGCACGTCGGCCGGGGTGCAGAGCGGTCCGACGAGGTCGACCAGGAGCGCTTCACCGTCGCCGAGGAGCGGTTGCGACCGAGCTGCGAGCACGCGCCCGGTGGCCGCCAGGCCCCCGAGGTGGTGCACGCCGGTGTCCAGCACCACGAACGTGCGGCCGAAGGACTCCTTGACGTCCAGGACCCTGCACAGGAGCGTGCCGCTCCGCGCGGTGAGGTACCGCCCTGATTCGAACAGCACCTCGGGACCGCCGTCCCGCCAGCCGGGCAGGCTCGCGTCGAGCAGTTCTTCCAGGCGCGGGGCGAGTTCCGGGTAGGTGGGCGCGGCGCCCGGCGCGGCGAAGGGCGCGGCGAACCCGCCGCCGAGGTCCAGGAAGCGCAGGTCGATCGAGTCCCTGAGCCGTGCTCCGGCATCGATGCCTGCCCCCATCGCGGCGAGCAGGGACTCCTCGTCCGGCGCGTTGGTGGCGGAGAAGACGTGCACGCCGACGACTTCGACGTGGCGGAGTTCCGACAACGAGCGCTCGACCAGGGCGAGGCCGGCAGGATCCAGGCCGAACTGCGACGGCTTGCCCGTCATGCGCAGCCCGCCGCGCACGGGTGTCGGCAGGTTGAGGCGCAGCAGCGCCCGAGGGGAGCGCCCGGTCGCGGCTGCCGAGCGCTCAAGCTGGCGCAGCTGGTGCGAGGACTCGACCGAGTGCAGGCCGACACCCGCCACCAGCGCGGCCTCCGTCTCGGCGTCGCTCCGCCCAGGGCCGGTGAGCAGGCAGTCGGCCGGGACGAACCCCGCGTCGAGAGCGGTGCGCAGTTCGCCGGTCGAGCTCACCTCGGCGCGACAGCCCGCGACGCGCGCTGCGGCCACGACGTCCGGGTGCGGGTTGGCCTTCAGCGAGAAGCACAGGGAGGACGGCTGCGGGAGCTGCCCCACCAGTTCCGCCGCGGCCCGTTCGACGTCGTCCAACCGGTAGACGTAGGCGGGTGTGCCGTACCTGTCGGCGATGTCCCGGAGAGAGGTCACGACACCCCTCCGGGCATCCGCCCGCACCGCGTGCGGGCGCGCTTGCGCTGATCTTGCTCCACGATGCTCCCCAGGTGTTCGGCACTGCCCCGCGCAATCGGGTGGTGGCGTTCCCCCACCGCCACCGGGGTGATCACAACGCCATCGCCTCGAACGGACGAGATCCCACGCAGTCCTCCCCGGTGGTGGCGCCGTCACGGCCGAGTCGAAATCCGGACGACTTCCTGAGGTAAATGCGAGTCGACTCGCCGAGACCGGGACGCTATCAGGGAGGAAGGTCACCGGGAAGGCGGCGACAGCAGGCCGAACCCAGTTCCCGGCAGCGGGCTACGGCTTTCCGAGGGGGCGTCAGCAGGACCTGTAATGACACTCGTTCCCGAACGCGGCAAGGCTGCGGTAAAACGAACCCGATGGGCGAGGCGAAGCCTGAAAAGCTTGTGCATATTAGAAAAACAGATGGGTTTCCAAGCGGGTCCGTCGGCAGGACACGTGGCATGGAATTCGTGCCGTCACCAGGGGGTGACACCTCGGTGGGGCGGGCCGTGCCGCAGCGCCCCGAACAGGGGACTCCGGAAGTGTGCACCGGGAACCTGCGGAGCTCGGCTCGGCTGGAAAACCCCGAGGAATGTCGACCCCGATGACGGGTCCACGGCAATCCCGGTTTTCGTCGAACGACCGTGCGGTGTCCGATTCATTCCGAATGTTCCCCATCCGCCGTGCCACTCCTGTCCGTTCGGATCCGGTGCGAAAAAATCGTTTTGAACACGAGTCTGAGGTTTTCGAAAAATTTCACCGGGAGCTGGCCAAGGCTGTGCGGCCGAGGTGCGTCCCGCACCGGAACCGCAGCATCCGGCGTTCGGGCGCTTCGGCGTTCAGGCCGAAAAACGTCACTGTGGTTGCGAACCCAGTGGCCGCCTGTTATACGGGGCCGGAGGGGTCGCCAGTCGGAACGGAAGTGGCGCAGCGCGCAGCCGTGCGAAAACACCCGGACAACAGCGGTCAGCGTTAATCGCGCTTCGGCGGGCGCGGTCGTCATCCGCACCACGAACGCGCCCACCGCCGCCCGAACACCAGCGCGAACCCGGCGAACAGGCTGATCGGGCTGGTGAGGTGACCGTTCTGGGACACCGCGACCAGCACGCCGAACGAGGCGGCGATCGACAGCAGGAAGCCCAAGGCCGCCTTGAGCGGCACCAAAACGCTGCGGGGGACCAGTGTTATCAGCATGAGCACTAGCCCTCACCACCACCGCCAGCACGGCACGAGGGCGTCGGCGAGCCGCTCCGAGACGTCGCTGTCGAGCGCAGTGGAACCGGTGGCGGACAGCCGCGCGCCGTCGAGGTCGGGCAGGTCGCGGATGGCGTGCGGGAGGTCCTCAGCGGCCTCGCTGGTCGGCGCGCCGAGCGGAACGACGGTGAGCGTGCGGCGTCCCCGGCCTCGTCGGCCACCGCCGGGGTGGCACTGGCACGAGCCGCGACCGCGGTGGTGGACGGGCTTCCCAGGGCCGGAGGCGCGCGGGTGACGCGGGTCGAGGTCCGGGAGACCCGTTCGAACACCACCGTGTGCGAACCGGTGTGGTCCTGATGGAGTTGGCGGTCAACGAGCTGTTCGGCCCGACCTTCCAGGGGGAGGGCATCAGCCAGGGGCGGGTGGCGAACTTCCTGCGCCTGCATGGCTGCCACTTAGCCTGCGCCTGGTGCGACACCCCGCAGACCTGGGGCCGCGACCGGCACCCGCCGCACCAGGAGCGTCGTCTCCTTGACACGGTTGAGGTCCTTTCCTGGTTGGCCCGGCAACCGGCTGATCTGCTGGTGGTCACCGGCGGTGTCGAGGTGGAGACCTCCGGCGCCATCGCCCCCACCGCAGCCCTGGTGGACGCGGTCACCCGCTTCACCGTCTCGGCCAAGCTGGGAAACGCGAAGATGCCGGTGCACCGCCGTATCCGCCCGGCGGCGTTGCGCGCGTTGGCGATGACGGGCAAGGCGTCGTGGAAGTTCGTCGTCCAGCCCCCAGGCGACCTGGACGAGGCGGCGGAGCTGGTGGAGACCTACCCGGTTGGGGCCGGTGTGGCTCATGCCGGAGGGCGCGGACCCGGCGGTGCTGCTGGAGCGGACGCGGGAGCTGGCCGCCCCGGTGCTCGCGCGGGGCTGGAACCTGACCTCCCGGCTGCACGTCCTGCTGTGGGGCGATGTCCGTGGCCGCTGAGCGTGGTCAGCCGAGCAGCAGGTCGCGGTCGCGCCAGGCCATGCGCAGCAGGCTCAACGCCCCCGGCGACAGGCGCGGCTCCAACCGGGTGATCGCCTCCTCGACGAACGGAATGTCCGCCCTGCCGTCCTCGCCCACCACCCTGCCCTCGTCGTTGACCCGCGCCCTCGCCCCGAAGAGCCTGTCAAACTCGTCGTCGTCAACCACCGCGACGGTGCGCTGGCTGGGCCCGAGCGTGAGCAGGTCCACCACCAGGCCGTAGTGCCACACCCGCAACCGCCCTGCCGCCCGCGCCCGCTCGACCGAGGCAAACGGCTCCTCGCTGGCGTAGTCAATGGCGCGGGCACCGTTGCCATCGTGCTCGGGGTTGGCCAGGAACTCCTCGGAGTACTCGCGCATGATGCTGTGCCACAAGGAGAAGTCGTTGCGCACGTCCACCACCTGCACCGAGGACGGCTGGAACTCACCCGCGGGCATCAGGGAGCACAGGCTGCCACCGTCGGCCCCCGCGTCCCCGTCCCGCTCGTGCAGCACGAACCGGTGCCCACCACAGGCACTCCGGCGGATGGTGAGGGTAACGATGCCCGGCAACATCACCAACTGCTGCGGGTCGAACGGGTCGCCGATGGCCTGGCGCAGCGGCAGGGCGTCCCAGCCGGGCACCGAGCCCTGGGCAGCCAGGTAGGCGGCCTTGAATCGTGCGCCAGACAGGACTTGACGTGAAAGACCTCGAAATGCAGTGGTGGTAAGGGAGCCTCAGCGCACGTTCTACGGCAACCAGTACGGGTTGACCTTCCTAGTGCTACAGCACTACGGGGTCAGGTTGTAGGTGCCAGATGTGTGTGGGCGGAGTCCGAGGCGCCCGACCTGGTGATGTCGGTGTTCGGCGGGATGAGCAAGGGCGAGCGGAACCGGGTGCCGATCAGGGTGCGCTCGGCCATGGCGGCTCAGGCTTCCGTCGAGGGACGCTTCCTCGGCGGGCGTCCGCCGTACGGCTACCTGATCGCCGACGCCGGGCCGCACCCGAACCCCGGCGCCGCCGACGGCAAGCGGCTGCACCGCTTGGAGTTAGACCCGGTGGCCGCGCCGGTGGTGCGGCGGATCTTCGCGGAGTACGTGGGCGGTCGGGGGATCTTCGCGATCGCGGAGGCGTTGACCCGTGACGACATCGCCTGCCCATCGGCGCACGACCGGGCGCGGAATCCGCATCGGTCGGGAGTGGCGTGGTCGAAGGGGGTGGTGCGGGCGATCCTGGCCAACCCGCGCTACACCGGCAGGCAGGTGTGGAACCGGCAGCGCAAGGACGAGGTGCTGATCGACGTCGAGGACGTGGCGTTGGGGCATGAGACGCGGTTGCGGTGGAACGAGCGGGACAAGTGGGTGTTCTCAGTGGCTGTTTGAAAACCGGTAGTGGGATGGCCTCTGTGGTGCGCGTATAGGGGAACTCCTGTCACCCAGGCGAGCATCCACGACAAACGCGCCGCCCGCTCGCTGCTGCGACGGGTCCGCGACCGGGCGGGCGACCGTTTTTCCCTGGTGTGGGCGGACAACGGCTACCACGGCGCGTTCCCCGGCTGGGCCCACGCCACCCTCGGGCTGACCGTCGAAGTGGTGTCCCGGCCCCGCAAAACCCTGTTCCACGTGCTGCCACGCCGGTGAGTGGTGGAACGGACTCTGGCCTGGATCACCTCACGTCGCGACGTTGCACCCGCGACTACGAACGCCTCCCACGTCACCACGAGGCCATCGTCCGCTGGGCAATGAGCCCTTTCCAACCTGGTGGGGGTGGGCTGGAGACATGACGAAGCTCCTGGTAGATGACTTCTCGACCAAGAGCAAGGCCATCGCCAGGAGCTCCGTGTGCTTGCCCACCCATCAGCGATCGACCTGTCCAGTTCACACCTGCGCTTCCCTGCCAGGGAGCTGACCGCCCACCGACGACGGACCGGCAGCAGGTGACGCACGCTCGACCCCGGACGCCAAGCACTGCCGGTCCTGGCCCATCCGCGTCGCGGCGACACCCACACCCGCCGGGCCACCGTCTGCCGCCACATCCACGAAGCCGTCCGGCTCCTGGCCGCACCGGCACCCGACCTCGCCGAGGCGACGCGGGGCACCGCGCGCAAGGCCTACGTCATCCTCGACGGCACCCTGCTCCGGACCGACCGCATCGCCACCGACCGTCCGCACCACTCCGGGAAACACAAACGGCACGGCATGAACGTCCACGTTCTCGCCGACCCGGCCGGACGCCCGCTGTGGGTCCCGCCCGCGCCGCCCGGCTCGGCCCACGACCTGACCGCGGCCCGCAGCCACGGCATCATCCACGCCTTGGCAGCAGTGGACATCCCGTGCCGGGCGGACAAGGCACATCGAGGAGCGGGTGGACCGGTCCGGGTGCCCTACCACGGCAAATGGCACAACCTCTCGCCCGGCCAACAAGCGGTCAACCGCTCGCATGCCCGCATCCGCGCCCTGGGCGAACGAGCCGTACCGATCCTCAAAGCCTGGCGGTTACCGCGCCGACCCCGCTGCTCCACCACCCGCATCACCGACCTGACCCGAACGGTCCTCACCCTTCACCTCAACACCGGATGAAGTTGGAAATGGCTCATTCTCGGGGTGGTTAGGATCGCTTCGGTGATCGCAAACTCGAAATCACTGTCGTTGTGGCGGCATCGGGATTTCCTGGTGTTGTGGGCGGGTCAGTCGGTGGCGCTGGTCGGCTCGCACGTGACGACGCTGGCACTGCCCCTCATGGCGATCACCCTGCTCGGCGCGTCGCCGTTCCAGGTCGGGCTGCTGACGACGTGCGCAACGCTGCCGTGGTTGCTGCTGTCGCTGCCGGTCGGCCTGGTGGTCGACCGCACGCGCAAGCGGACCCTGTTGCTGTGGTGCGAGTCCGTCCGCGTGCCGGTGCTGGCGTCGATCCCGGTGGCGGCGGCGCTGGACGTCCTGACGCTCGGGCAGCTGTACGCGGTGACCTTCATCTCCGGGACGTGCTCGGTGGCGTTCAACGCGGCGTACCTGAGCCTGCCCTCGATCATGCTGGGCGACAGCAAGCTGGTCGACGCGAACAGCAAGTTCAGCGTGTCGTCCTCGATCGCGAACGTCGCGGGCCCGGCGGTGGGCGGGTTCCTGGTGGGCGTGCTCGGCGCGGCGAGGGCGGTCGCGGTCGACGCGGCCACGTGCGTGGTGAGCGTGGTGACGTTGTTCCTGGTCCGGCACCGCGAACCGAAGCCGCGGCGGCCACCGGCGACCGGTGGTCTCCTCCGCGAGTTGACGGCAGGCCTGCGGCTGCTGGTGGAGAACCGCTCGCTGGTGTTCATCACCTTCACCAACAGCTTCGGGGGGTTCGTCGTCGCGGGGATCGCGACGGTGTGGATCCCGTTCGCCGTGCTCGACCTGGGTTGGTCGGCGCAGGAGGTGGGCCTGGTGGCCGGCGTCGGCGCGGTGGGCGGGCTGGTGGGCAGCCTGCTCGCCAAGCCGCTCATCGACCGCTTCGGGCTGGTGCCGGTGCTGCTGGGCAGCCCGATCGCGTTCGCGCCGGGGCACCTCGTCGCCGGGACCGCGCCTTCCGGCGCGGTCGGCATGGTCGTCGCGGCGGCGGGCTTCGCCACGGCGTTCGCGGGCCTGCTGGTCTACAACATCGCCCAACGCTCCTACCGGTTGCTGTCCTGCCCGCGAGACAGGATCGGCCGGGTCAACGCGGCGGTGAACTGGGTGCAGTGGGGGCTGAGGCCGCTGGCCGGGCTCACTGCGGGAGCACTCGGCACGTGGGTCGGCCTCCGACCCGCGGTGCTGGCTTTCGCCTGCCTGCTGCCGTTGTGCGCGATCGCGTTGTGGTTCTCCCCGCTGCGCGCCGAACGGCCCCGGAGGATGGCGGTCTGACGGCGGAAGGGGCGCGGCCGTGGCCGGTCCGCGATCGGACCGGTTCGACGCGGTGGTACTTTTTCCCCGTGGGACTGGTCGAGTCGTTGTACGCTCGACGGCTGCGCCGTCAGGTGGCGAGCGGTCCGCTTCCCCGCCACGTCGCGCTCATCATGGACGGGAATCGTCGGTGGGCCCGCGAACAGGGCTACGCGAACCCCAGCATCGGCCACCTGCACGGCGGTGAGCACCTGGAGACCGTCCTGGGGTGGTGTGCCGACTTCGGCATCCGGTACGTGACCGTGTTCGTGGCGTCGAGCGACAACCTGCGCAAGCGCGGTTCGGAGGAGACGGCCTTCTTGATGGAGGTGGTCGAGCGGGTGGTGGTCGGCCGAGGACGGCCACTGGTGGCTCACCAACTACACGCGGGACGCGACGTTCGTCGTGGAGAGCCTGGAGGGCGGCGGCGAGTTCGTGCGGGTCAGACCGCGCCGGCGGCGGGTGTGCGTGCCGTTCGAGACCTCGCGGCTGGTGCTCCCGCTTGCCAGCGGCACGGTCGCGGTCACCGCGTCCTTCCCACCACCCGACCTCGTCGACCCGGCTGACGAGGTCGACGCGTACCAGGCCCCGGCAGGCCCGGCCCGGCTGGACGAGGCAGCCAAGTACTTCCTGGCACCAACCGCGTCTTCAGGACCATCGCCCGCGACGCCTACGGCTTCCGCAACCCCGTCAACCAACGCCTCCGCACCTGCTGCGCCGCCACCCGACGAGGACGTGGATGCCTCAACCTCGCTCAACTTCGATAAACCGATATCGATCAGGCAGCGCCACAGTTGAGATTAGCTCTTCTAGTCGGCAACCCTGCCAAGTCTATTCCAGAACTTCTCGATGCAGGCGTGCATACCGTCATCGGCAAGGATCTCCGTCGGACCAGGCTTGAACTTCAGTCGGACTTTGCGCTCTCGTTTCGCCGAGAAAGATTCGGCGGTGGCGAGTCCCGAAGCTTCAAGTTCGGTGACAAACTTCTTCCAGATGTCCGGTCCGTACTCCCGGGTCCACTTGAGTCGGGCATCCTCAGGCTGACGGTCGTCTAGGAGTACGATGGACCGCTCGACTCTTTGCTCCATGGTCCGTAGGAAGTATTGCGCCGCAAGCACTTCCTCGCGTGGAGGTCTGCTGTACGTGTTTTCGGCGTCGGAGACTTCGGCACCGTTGCGTTGCAGGGTTTCGAGGATGTGTTCCTTGCGGTACAGGAACTCGTTGGGGAGCTGCAACTCCACCAAGTCGGCATGCTGCACGCCATGCAGCCCCACGAGATCATGGGGTGAACCGGTCGCCCGGATCTTCTTGATCGTGGTGTTCGTGAGTGTAACGGACCAACCTCCGGCTGAGGGAAGGACGAGCCCATTGAGCTCACAGCCGATGAACTGCGCGTTGACGCCCTGAAGGTTCGACAAGTCGAGCTCGTCCGCGAACATCGCGTTGACCAGGTCCGAGTCCGCCATCTGGCCGGTTTCCTCGATGACAGCCGCCCATAACGCACCGAGGTTGGTCGCCGCGATCTGTGACTCGACCCGACGCTTCTCGACGTTGTGGAGCCGTGGTGCGAAGTCGGAGATGGCTCGGACCACGAGGTCTGCCCCGGCGGTGGTGACAACCCCGGTGACGGTCGCCGATCGCCACGGCGACTGCCAGAGCATGTCCTGGAACAGATGACGGGGCCCGTCGAGGAGATAGCGGCTCGCCGCGCCCGCCAGGAACTGGTCGAAGAACAGCTCGTGTTGAAAGCCGAAACGTGCGCTGGGGGTGTCGTCGGTGGCTGCGGTGAAGCCACAAAGATCCGGCAGCCGGTCCTTGAGATAACGCCGTTGGGAGAGTTCGTCGTTGATGGCGAGCTCCGCTGCGTCCCGGAGTTCGCTGATATCCGCTTCGCGCTCGTCGTGGTTTGCCATGAGCTCGGCCACGTACTCGAACATTCGCCGCAGTTCAGTTCGGCTCATGAGCGGGGTGTCGGCCGGTCCCATGAGTTTGGTTTCCTCGCGCGCGACGTACTTGTCGAGAAGTCGGTCGGCCAGACTGTTGGTGCCGATCTCGGCTTCGTCCGGGTTGAGCGTCATCTCCGCGAATGCATGAGCGAAGAAGGGCAGCCCCAGCAACTGGCGGTCGTGCTCTGATAACCGATTCAGACTCCCAGGCGGAACTCCATACTCGTCGAGGAACTCCTGTACGTCCTCCGCGGACCACCGCTGCACGGCCGCGACGCGGTGTCGCACGAACATCCCTTGCTCGGTAGCCCGCGCGACACTCGAGCGGTACCGCCCCATGTAGTAGGAGGAACGGGCAGACACCACCACGACGCCGCGGCCTCCGAGGCCGTCAAGCCAGGGACGCAACGACCCGATCGCATCGCTGTACCCGACCCCGCCGAGCAGTTCGTCGAAACCGTCGATGAGTAGCGTCATAAGGCCGTTGCGGCACAGGGCTTTCACGCCCTCGTCGGTGAGGTTCCTGGTCGAGGCAACAGCGCTTTCCACGACAGTGCTGAGGCTGTCGAGCACCTGACCGGTGGATCGCACGTAGAGGAACAGTGCGCGGTCGGACGGCTCGCCAGCCTGCAACGACTGTTCGACTTCCCGCGCACGCGTCTTCGCCGCGTCGAGCATCGCGCGGGTCTTGCCGATGCCCGCCTCACCGTTGATGAAGACGACCTGTGTCTGGCCACGGTTGGACTCGAGATCCTCGTCCACGCCGTCGATGAGCGCGGAGAAAGGCTGGGCGGGTTCCGTGTGGCTGCCGTCGATGTCGGAGATGACCACATTGGCTTCGCGGACGATGCGATGTTCTGGGGCCTTCCAGCCCAGGGTTTTCTCTTCTTCGGCTGAGAGTTTGCGTTCCAGTTGCTCGAGCTGCTGCCGCAGGCGAGTGGCGACGACCTGCCAGTTTGCCAGCGCACGCAGGCAGTCCGAGTACGAGGCCCAGCCGGACTCCGCGTGCCACTGCCGGACGTTGTCGGGGCCCAGCCTGAAGCAGTCCCGCCGGGGCTGGGTTCCAGCGCCCTCCCCGGTTGCTCGTTCCCAGTAGTACTCGAACCCTCGCTCGTTGTCGGCGTAGACAGGTTCGCAGTCGTAATCGGCGAAGCCGCGAAGGTCTTTTGCGACGTCCTTGGCGAACGCGTCCAAAACGTCCGTGCCCTCCTTTTGCGGCTTGAGAAGCGGCTGAAGTGCCGCGTTGACCGCTTCGTCAGACGGCGAGTTGCTCACCGACTTGCCGCCGAAGCAGAGGAAGCTGGGCTTGTCGCCCATGAACCTGGAGTAGAGATTCCAGACGCCGTCCGGTTGCATATAGAGGAACGGCCACAGCGACACCCAGTCTTTGTTCCAGAAGAATGATAATCGCCGTACGCCGTGCTCGCCCTCCTCGAACGACAGTTCTGCCCCGTCGAGGGCTTCGATGACCGCGTCGGCGATAGACTCGATCAGCTTGTCCAGCGTGGCCAGCTCGGCGTCATCGGCGGGCAGGGGACCGCCGTGGCTGATATGGTCACGCAACCGCTTGAGGCTGCGAAGTTCTCCGGACCCTCCTGCAAAGCCCTGGTCGTACAGATCCAGAATCCTGGTGATCGCTCGGCCGACGCGGTCCGCCGGTACCGTCGAGCACTCATCCAGCAGCGGGACGGCGCGTCGAAGGTAACCAGTCCACTCGCCGAGGCCTGGGGACCGGCCAATCCGAGCGGAGGAACGTCCGCCTGCCCGCACGATCGCCGCTGCCAGCAACGCGACGAAGCGAAGTTCGAAGTCGAGCACGGAGAACCCTTCGTGGACGCTGCGCGGCAAGCCCGTCGGCTGAGAGAGGTAGGAAGCCTCCATCAGCTCGAACACCTGTGCTGGTGTGAGTTGGTGCCCGTCCTCTGCCATCAGTCCTCCGTCTTGGGCTTCGGCTCGTTTCGCGATGACGCACCTTATCCACAAAAAACGCCGTGGCGCGGCAGATAGATCTCTTGGTTGCCATCATGCGATATGGCAACTGATGAGTTTATCCATCGTGTAGAGGAACCAGGTTTCCTTTCCGATAGATCGCAACTTGAGTTGCTCTCATGACCGGGATGTCGCCGAACCTACCCGCCCCGCAGCCCGACACCGCGCTCACCGCCGCCGTGCGCGAGCTTGCCTGGCGGCACGCCCTCGACCGCACCGGGCACGACCCCGACGACCCCGGCGGCCCGCGCGGCCCGTTCGACGCCGTCCTGGACCCGGCCGGACAGGCCGACGCCGTGCTCGACCTGCTCGCCGCCGTCCGCGATCTCGACCAAGCCCTGCAGACCGTGCTCACCGAGACCGTCGCCCTCGCCGGGCACACCGGCGCCAGCGGACCGACCATTGGCGCGCGGCTAGGGGTCACCGGCGCCGCCGTGCGCAAGCGCTGGCCCGAGGCCGTGGCCCGCCACGGCGGACCGCGCACCAGCACCTGGCGCGACCACACCCCCGAACATGCCGCCGCCCGCCGGGCCGAGGCCGAGCGGCTGCACGCCCTCTGGCTCGACCACACCCGCGACCTGCTCGCCCGGATGCGCGAGAACGCCAGGGAACAGGAGCTCCACATCGCCCGCGTAGCCGAGGAGAACCTGGCGATGGGCCTTCCCGTGCCCCCGCGCGGCCTGGAGATCCTACGCCAAGGTCCGCGCCGAACGCACCGCCCAAGCGGCCGCCGCCGTCCCGAACACCGACTCCGCGTGGTCCACCGCCCACGCCGTCGCGGCGGCGGTCTCGGACGGCGGGCAGGACCCGGAGCCGGTCGTCGCCGAGCGCGGCGACCTGGGCGCGGTCGGGAACGCGGGCGCGCGGTGAGCGGCGCCGAGCTGGAACCCGCCGGGACCGGGCGGTGGGACGGGGAGGGGGGGCCGTCGTTGGAGCGGCGGCTGAACCTGTGGCTGGGCAAGTTCGCCAGCGCGCACTCGCGCCGCGCCTACGCCGACGCCGACGCCGACGCCGACGCCCTGGGCATCCCCCACCACGCCCGCCACTGGCACCCCACCGACGAACGCGACCGCGCCGCGCGGCCGCGCAGGCCGCTGCGGCGCGGCACCGCGTTCCTGCCCTGGTGCCACGCCCACGGCCTGGACCCACTGCACCAGGTCGGCCTGGAGCAGATCCAGCTGTGGCCGGCCGACGTCGCCGCCTCGGGCTTGGCCAAACGCACCCGCGCGCAGATGCTCACCGTCGTCGCCGAGTTCTACACCGCCCTGCAACGCCAGGGCCTGCCCGTGGGCAACCCCGCCGCCCTGGTCGACACCCGCACCACCGGCCTGCGCGGCACAGCCACCGACGACGACCAGGTCGACCTCGACGCCGACCAGGTCCGCCAACTCCTGCTCGCCGCCCGCCGCGGCACCGGACGCGGACGCGACCTCACCCGCGAACGCGACCTGGCCGCCCTGACCCTGCTCGCGGTCACCGGCGCCCGCGCCGCCGAGATCGTCGGCCTGGACCTGGCCGACTACCGCCGCCCCGACCCCGCAGGGCCCGCGACCCTGGTGCTGCACGGCAAGGGCGCCAAGGCCCGCACCGCCACCCTCGAGCCCGCCGTCGCCGACGAGATCGACGCCTGGCTGCGCGTGCGCGCCCACACCACCGACGGCGCCCTGCCCGCCCTGCCCGGCACCCCGAACGGCGGGCGGCAACCGCTGTTGACCACCCGTACCGGAACCCGCCTGCACGTCAACCACCTGCAGGCCATCCTGCGCGCCGTCGCCGCCCGACCCGGCTGCCCGCTGCGCGGCATCGCCCACCGCCTGCACCCCCACGCCCTGCGCGGGGCGTTCATCACCATCGCCCTGGACGCGGGCGTGCCCATCGACCAGGTCCAGGCCGCTGCGGGCCACGCCCACATCTCCACCACCCAGGGCTACGACCACCGCCGCGGCCGACGCCGCACCAAGGCCTTCACCATCGTCTCCGGCCTGGTCACCGACCACATAGACGAGGACGAGGGGCGGTAAAGCATGCCCTAACGCTGCACGTCCCACCACCGTGCCGCACGCACTGCCCCGCCCCGCACTCCCTGTCCTAGATGACCGGGGGATCGCGGTGGGTCCGGCAGCACGACCGGCACTGGCACCAACGGCACCACTTGCAGGCGCCGCCACCCGGTTCCGCGACGCTTCACAAACTCGGGCAGGTCATAGGCAGTCCACCCCAACGGCCACACCGACTCAGTCGACTTCCCCTGAGGCTGTAGCACACCGTCATCAGCCGTTTCGGACTCGACGACAGGCCGCCGAAACGATGTGGGCAGACCCGACCGCGACACCCACACTCGCCGACCGTCGAATCCGCCTATAAACATGGAAAGAAAACGGACAACGTCCCCCTTGTCGTCGTTCAAGATCGCGTTATCGAACCTGACGGGTTCGGCGAAAACCGTTCCGTCGAACCTGGCGGTACCGCTGAAGGTCGCGTCGAGAAAAACAACTATGCTGGCGAAGGTCGCATTGCTGAAAATAGCATCTCCGGCAAATGTCGCATCGCCGAACCATGCATCCTTGATGAAGCTCGCGCCATCGAATTGGACGGCGTTGGTGAAGGTCGCGCCACGAAACTGGACGGCATCTGCGAAGGTCACCTTGTCGAACCAGGCGGTGTTGGAAAAGGTCGCACCATGGAACGAGGCGGTTTTGGCGAAGTTCGCGTCACGGAACCACGCGCCCTTCGTGAAGGTCGCTTTGCCGAACAGGGTTTCGTCGGTGAAATTCGCGCCACTGAACCAGGCTATTTCGGTGAAGGTCGTTTCGGCGAAAAAGGCAATATCGGTGAAGGTTGTTCTGCCGAATGAGGCAGTGCCGATAAAGACCGCTTTGTCGAATGAAGTGGTGCCGGTGAAGGTGACGTCGTCGAACGCGGCGTTGACAACTTCGAGACCCCCGGCGCTGAAGTCGACAAGGTGGGCGCCAGTGAGGTTGAAGTCGATTCCCGGCCAGAATCGCTGATCGCGTACACGGCCCCATCGGGAGCGGTGGGGTACGAGATGGTTGATGAGCAACCGCTGGGCCGACAGTCGGACCCGCCGCTCCTCCTCGTCCTCGCGCCACTGTTTCCGCTGTTGCGAGGTGGTGGGCTTCACGGGTGTCCCCACCCTCTTGGAAGCGGGGGTACTCGCAGGCTGTCCATCCTGCTCCCAGGGCATTCGCAGCAGAGAGCACACCAGGCCCACGATGCGCTGGCGCTGGTCCGGGTTGGCCTGAGCCAGGGCCTCCAGCGACTCCAGCGCGCCCAGGCGCACCATCGGGTCCGAGTCCCGGCCCAGTTGCGCCGCAGCCTTGGAGTACTGCTCGCCGATGAGGCGCTGACGGGCGTCGGCCTCGGTGTGGGCCTGGGCGCGCTCGCCCAGCCATTGACGGCGCACGGTCACCGCCAGCAGCAGCGCCCCGGCCGCGCCGGTGGCCACCGCCAGCCCGAGCCGCACCACCTCCACCCGCAACCCGGCCAACCCCACCCCCCGCCCGACCTCGTCGGGCCAGCCGGGCACGCCGGTCGTCGCCGTGGCTCCGGTCGGGACGCCGAGCACACTCGGCAGCACCACGATCGCCGCCCACCCGGCCGCGACCACCACCACGACCGCCAGCAGCATCATCCACCAGCGGATCGGCCGAACCCGCTGCTCATCACGAGCGTCCCAGCGGACGGGCCCCAGGCGGCGCACCCCGCCCGCCACCGCGACCAGGCCCAACAGTCCGACCACGGCCACCGGGCCGTACTCGCGCACCTGCCCCCGCCACGGCGTCCAGTCCACTGGGCCCGCGGCCAGCCGCACGGACACCGCCAGCAGCGCCACCCCCACCAGCAACCCGACCAGCCCTGCCGCCCACCTGCGCGGGCGCTGTCCGGGGCGGGCCCGCCGATGATCGGCCGCCCGTCGCCGCGCCACCACCCGAACCCGTACCAGCTCGGCCACGTCCCACAGCACGTCCCACGCCCACCGGCGGGCCGCCGTAACCAACCCCGATAACCCGCGCACCACGCCTTGATCCCCTTTACTGCTGGTTCTGTCCGATTCACCAGGGCACCCGCCGCGGCCGGGCGCGTCGGTCCGGGTCATCCTGCCCGGTGGCCCGTCAACGGTGAGAAGGCTGCGCGGTATGGCCACCAGGTCACCGCCCGCCATAACCGGCCCGGTCACCGGCCCTCGACCTGCGTCGCCTGGATGGCGCACCAGGCCATGCGCATGATCGCCGCCCTGCTCGACCCGAACCCGCCCACAGGCATGGGCTGGGAGCACTTGCCTGCACTCCCCGGCCTTCTGCGGCGACGCGCTGCGCCAGGCCGTGCACCGGCGGTGGGCCGCCGAAGCCACCGACGCTGAGCTCGACCTAGCCCTGTGTGACGACGCCGTGCCCCAGGGCCTGATCGGCCTCGCGTTCGCGGGCCACCGATGACGACAGCGCCTTCCCCCCCGTTCGGGATAGCCCGTCGGTGTGAAAGCGGCCCACGTAGTCGGGGATTCATCTTCCGGAACCGGCTTTGCCTCGATAAGAATCCTGCTGTCAGCAACCCTTGGGGTTTGATGGGAGTGTGTGATGGCCATCCGGCTCAAGCTCGGCAACTACGAGACGACGCAGAACGACGTGCTGGGACGCCCCCACCTCGGCTACTTCCCCCGCATGACCGAACAGGAGGCATGGGAGGCGGGCCGGGGCCTGTGGAAGATGGCCTTGGACAAGGCCGGGCGGCAGCGCTTCGCCCTCATCGTCGGCGAGGGACTGGTCCGCGCGGTCGGGGAGATCGACAACGCGGCGGTCCACGACACTCCCAACGGCCAGCGCGTGGCACTGCAGGGCAGGGCACTCGCGCAGGGGCACCCGGTGCGCGACGCTTGGATCGGGCGGCCGGACCCGGTGGTCAACGGCTCCCAGAACCCGGTCAGCTACTGCGCCCTGGACGAGGAGACCCCGTTCCGCTTCCGCCCCTGCGCCTGCGACTGCGGGCAGACCGCCGACCGCGACTTCCTGCCCGGCCACGACGTGCGCGCCATCCAGGCCCGCGTCCGTGAGCACTTCGACGGCTCCCCGCTCAAGTTCATCCGGTGGATCGACGAGCTGATGGGGTTCCACCGCAGGATCAAGGACTCCGCGCCGCGCGTGGTTGCGGTGGAGGAACCCGGCCTGCCAGCCGTCAGCTCCGTGGAGGAGGCCACGCGAAGCGCGTGAACCGGCGGGGGCAGGATGGGTGGATGGGCTTCGCGGAGTTGAGCACCGAGCGCCTGCACGAGGTCGCCGTCCACCTGGCCGCGGCCGAGGCCCTGCGCCGCACCCGGCACCGGGTCGAGGTACTCAGCGAGCCCCGCAGCCGGCTGCTGCTGGTGGGTGGGCGCCGGGTGCGGGTGTTCGCCCGCCGCACCGCCGAGCAGCGCCCGATGCGCCGGGGCACCGGCCAGGACACCTCCGACGCGCACGCCCTGGTGTTCGTGGACCTGTCCGGGGCGGTGCCGCGCTTCCACGTCACCGCCCCCGACGTCGCGGTCGGCCGGGTCGAGGCGGGGCTGGACGACTGGCCGCTGCTGGAGCGACTCGATGCACGAGGCTGACCTCGACGCGCTCACCGGGCCCGCCCGCAGCCTGCAGGTGGTCGCGCGCGAGCGGCGGTGGACGCACCTGTCGCTGTGCGTGCTGGACGCGGTGTTCTCCATCGGCGCCCACTACAGCGGCGTCACGCGCGTCTGCCACGCCTACGCCGACCACGCCGCCCTGCCCGACCGGCTGCTGCCGGTCGGCCGGGCACGGGAGGTGGTGGGCACCGGGCTGGAGCAGCCCTTGGACGCTCTGCTCGAGCTCGGCGAGCGGATCGGCCCCGATCGGCTGGCCGCCGAGGTCCTGGCCCACCGGGGCCGCACCAGCCCCCGCGGCGGGGTCCTCAAAGCCCACGCGGCGCTCGAGTACGCCCGTACCCTGACCGGCCACGGGGTGATGCGCCTGGACGACGCCACCGACCTGCTCACCGACGACGACCGGTTCAAGCTGGTGCGGGACGGGTTGGCGCGGATCCCCGGCCACGGCAGCGGCGCGCGCCTGTCCTACCTGTGGATGCTCGTCGGCGACGAGCGGCGGGTCAAACCCGACCGGATGGTGCTGGGCTGGCTGACACACCACCTGGGACGACCGGTGGACGCCGGGCAGGCCCAGGTGCTGCTGGTCGCGCTGGCCGACCGCGTGGGCCGCACCCCGTGGGAGCTGGACCACGCGATCTGGCGACACCGCCCCACCACCGCCCGATCCCGCCGGAAAACGGCCTGCCGCGACGACGCCGGACCACCGCCCACGCCCCCAGCGCCTACCGGGTGACCTGTGGCGTTGGTCGTGGTCAGGGGTGCCAGAGGAGTCTGACCTCGCGGCGCGGGTCCAGGGCGTGGACGCGGGCGGCGCCGTCGGTGACGATCGGGAAACCGGTGTCGGCGGACACCGACACCAGGTGCGCCACCGCCATCGCCTGCGCGTCGCCCGCGAGTTCGGCGGGCTGATCGGCGGCGGCCAGGGTGTCGGCGACGCCATAGGCGCGCGCGGCGTCGACCGGGTCGAGCCCGACCAGCGCTGGCAGCACCGCCACCGCCTCCTGCCCCCGCGGCCCGCGCACCCGCGCATCGGTCAGGGCCTGCGCCAGCACCAGCGCGGGCACGATCAGCGCCTGGCCCTCGTGCACGGCCAACCACACCGCCGCCTCGGCGCGCTCGTCACCACAGGTGAACCCGATCACGGCCGGGGTGTCGAGCACCCACCGCCCCCCAGCACACCAGCATGCGACGGGGCACAACGGTCACCGAGACGGTCATGGAGTGCCTGCGCGCGCCCGAGCCGGTGGCGCTGGACACCCTGTGCGGGCATGTGCGCTCGCTGCAGCGCCTGGTGGTGCTCGCGGTGCGCCGTGAGGCGGGTGTCGACCACTGAGTGCTGCACACCGCGCCCGAGGCGACGGAGCCCCTGAGGGCGCAGACCACGCCGGACAACGGATTCAGGGTGTGGAGCAGCGAGCAGGCCGACCCGCTGCCTCTGCACGGGGTCTTCCCCGCCCCGGTGCGCGCCGAGCTCCCGACGCCGCAGCAGATGTTGTTCACCCTGCGGACAGTGCCCCTGAGCGCGGTACTGCCCCGCTGGCAGGAGCACGCCGACCGGTTGGGCGGGGGTCCTGTGTCCCTGGCGATTGCCAATGATCGCGATGCGCTGCTCGAGCCGCGCCTGATGGCCGCGGCCACCGCCACCGAGACCCTGCACTCGCTACTCGGCGGCCTGGGCTCGCACGAGAGCGCGCTGCCCGAGGCCGACTTCGCACTGCTCACACAGCGCATCGAAGCTGCGGTTGACGCCGCGGTCGCCGAGCACCCGCACCCGCACCTGCGCGCACACCGGCGCCCGGTGCTGGAACTGTTCCACAACCGCCACCGCGGCCCCACCCCGCACACCCGGTTGCTCGACCTGGCCACCGGGCTGGGCGAGCACGCCATGCCGCTGTTCACCGGCCCCACGTCCGGACAGGTGCCACCTGCTGCGGGAGTCGCGGCTGTGGGCGAGGTGCTCGCCTGGGCCAAGGCAACCAAGCACGCGCGCAACGGCATCGTCCACAACGGCCGCGCCGCCCTGGACTTCGAGGCCGCGACCGCCGCCCTGCTGCTCACCACGGCGGTGGTCGAGGTGTTGGTGCTGCGTGAGCTGGGCATGTCCGAGCAGCGCTTGGCCGTCCTGGTCCACCGTCAGCACTCCGGGTTGGCCCGGCGCGTCCGCGAGCACCTGCTGCCACTGCTCGACCACGCGCCGGTCACACCGCAGGATAAGCCCGGCGCGTTGACGGCCGTGGTCGAGGCTGTGGCCGGAGCCCGCAACGGCTGCTCCGCCAGGCGGGCCGGCTCGACGGCATCCTTGCGGAACTGCTCGGGGGAGTTCGACTTGCCTGACGCGGGGAACGTCCTTCCCCGGACCGCTGTCTGGGATCAGGGTGTCCGGTCCAAGGGACAACCTCACCACACGCAGAACTCCGAAGAAACGCTCGCACCGACGACGGAGGACGTCACCGGGTGACTCCCGGCGGCGCAGCAAAGCCGACCGACGGCCGGACAGTGTGGTCTGGGGCGGCGGTGAACGCCGCCGCCCCAGACCACACGTCACCCGTTGTCGCTGTCGAACAGCCTGGTCGGCGTATTCAGGGCCAGCGGGTGCGGCTCGCCGGTCAGCACGGACAGCGCGGCGGCGACCTCCTCCAGGTCGGCTTTCGTGTAGACCGCGATCGCGCCGGGCTTGGCGTCGCCGCTGGGTCGGTGACCGGCGTAGGCGCGGGCCACCGCCTCGCCGAAGTTGCGCTCCACCCATTTCAGGGTGGTGTGGCGCAACCAGTGCGTGGAGATGTTCTGCGTGCGCACCGGTTCGACGTGCTCGCGCAGCCGGTCCCACAGCCCGTCGTAGCGCCGGTAGGTCAACGGCTTGCCGTTGTGGTAGCGCAGCACCTTGCTGGTCGGCTCACGCGCCCCGCGATGGTAGGCGTGGTCCATCAGATGCGTCATCAGCGTCGGCGACACCGGCTGCCACCGGCTCTGCTCTCCCTTCTCGTGCAACAGCACCAGGCACTGCTCCTGGTCCAGGCCGTCGAGCTCCAACGCCAACGCCCCGCCGCGGCGGGCGGCGGTCTCGACGTGGAACCGGATCAACAGCGCGTCCAGCGCCGGGTCGTCCCCGGTGCCGGAGGCGGCCTCGGTGACCGCCTCCAGCACCGTGTTGTTGAGCCCGCGTCGCGTGGGGATCGCCCGCTTGGGCTTGTTCACCTTCCGCGTCGGATCCTGAGCGACCGGGATCAGCCCGTCGTCGACGGCGAACCTGTACAGGCACCGGGTGGCGCTGAACATGTGCTCGGCCGCGCTGTGCCCACCGCGCCAGTTGCGCCGCCGCACCGCCGTCTGTCGGATGTGCCCGAACAACCACGTCAGGTCAGAGGCGGGCAACTCGTCCAACCGGCGCTCGGGCCACAGCGCCACCAACCTGTTCCAGTAGGTGCTGTACAGCTTGCGCGTGCCCTCGCCCACCAACCCCGACACCACCGGCACCCACTCGGCGAACGTGGGCGCCTCCCGCGGCGGCGCGGCCGGCTGCGAGGCCACCAACGCCTCCGGCGACACCCCCAACAGCGCCAGCACCTGACGCGCCTTCTCCAACTCCTCCGCACTCGGCCCGGCCCGGTCCGTCACGACGCACCACCCACCGCACCGACACCGGACCCGTCGACCTGTGCCCGTGCCGGACCTGGACCGGTTGCCGTGCCCTCGGCGTCGAACGGCCGCGACGCCACCACCACCTGACGTGGATCGTGAAGGGCCTTGTCCAGCACCGCCAGGCTGTGGATCACCATCGCCGCGCGCTCGGGCACCGCGACCAGCAGCACCGGATCACCGGTCCCGAACGACCACCAGCGCCGCACCGTCAGCGGAATCTGGATCAACCCGCGCCTGCTCAACGCGAACACACCCTCGGGGTTGCGCTGGAGCACCAGCGAGGACCCGTGCAACCGGATGTCCAGCCGCTCCCGCGGAACCCACCGCAACAGCGCCAACAACGGCCGGTTGGCCAACCGGCCACGGTCGTCGAAGCGCGCCAGGGCGTAACGCGGCCGATCCCGCACACTCAACGGCCCCAGCTCCCGGACCGAGGGCGCGGGCGTGCGCCGCTTGTCCAGAATCCGACGCTGCGAAGCAGATGGTGATGATTGTCCGACCTCGGCCGAGACGGCCTTGTCGGTCGGCGCGCCGGAAATACCGCCTGGATTTCCAGAATGGTTCCGGCGGGAATTGTTACCCGGTAGAAGACCGGCGATCACTTTGTCAGTCACGACCACCACCGCCTGGGGCGGTAGCGGCCGTGCCGACCACTTGAACACCCGACCGACAAGCCCGATCGGATACCTGAACTGGTGTTATTGGACGGGGATCCAACACACGATCTTGTGTCCGAGGGGCGACTTGCGCACTATCCACACAGGTCGACCTCGGCTCTCTTGGTTAGCTGATGATGTACGTCAAGTTTTTGGGCACCTATTCCCAACCGGTGGCGGACGGTGGGAATTCTGCGCTTGGGTGCTGCGAGGGCGAGTTGAGGCGCACTGGAACTACTTCAAAGAGAACTTCAAAACTCATTGGCGCTAGCGCGTGCAGGGATGACCCGATGAAGTGCGCCCCGATGTTTATATCTCCGCTCAGTGCTCGCGAGATTGTGGAACGGTTGAGGTCCATTGCTCTGGCGAGTGAGTAACTAGAGTGGTAGCCAGCCAACTGGGCGGTTCTGGCGAATATTTCACTACGAAGTGCTACTGTGTGTGCCACTTTTCGCCTTTCGGTTTCTTTTGCTTTTGATCGATAGTTGCGTCAACGCAACGGTGTGGCGACGTCCGGAGGATGTCTTCTGTGGACTTGCTGCGACCTGGTGGGTCGTGGGCGTGACCGGATGCTATGTCGTCATAAGTCGTGCTTAGGTCGTTCCGATGCGACTTGATTGCTTCCAGTCTTGACTTGCAACTGGAGTCAACTTGGAAGCAAGGTTGAAAGAGATGAGCGAAGCTCGCGAGGATGCTGGTCCGATATTCGCAGAGGACGAGGCAGGCGAACGAGCTGCGATTGGGTTGCTGAGCCCCAAGGAGTACGCGGCTGCCGTCGTGGAGTTGGTCACCTCCGCCGCGCCCGATGTGTTCGCGGTGCTGGTGGAGGATGAAGAGCCGCCGGACGCTGAAATCGTGGCTTGGGGGATGGCTTTCGAGGGGCGGGCCGAGATGGTCTCAACTGACGGGTCGTTCCGGGCCTTGTGCCGGGACGCGGAAAGTGCTCTCCAATCCCTTGCCAGCTCGGGCGGGCTGAAGGTGCGGCTGGTGTGGGTCACGCCCGACATGGTGCTTCGGAAGTTGCTCGCCAAGTAGATCCGCCGCTGTGTCGACAGTAGGACGTGGGACGGCTGCGGAACGCGCGACGTGGGGTGCGCGTTCCGCAGCCGTTCCGAGCCCTGGGGGACAGGGGGCGGTGAGGGTGTCCCGGTGTCGGTTTTGAGTGTTTTTGCTGTTCAGGGTCTTGGGGGGTGGTGTCCCTGTGGTGAGACGGCTGGACACCTCGGGGTGGTGCTGCGGGACAGCTTCGGGTGGTTCCTGGCCTGTCATGTCAGACTGAAATCAGTTTCTTGTCAGCTCTTGGTCAGCTCCTTGGGTTGTTGGCGGGAGAGGGGTTGCGGTGCGTGCGGCGCGGACGGTGCTTGAGCAGAAGATCCGTGAGCGGCGGATGACCTTGGAGGAGTTCGCCGCCTACGCCGAGGAGTTCGCTCGGGAGCACGGGGAGACGGGGACGCTCGGGCTTCGGCACTTGCAGCGGTTGGTTGCTGGGCAGAAGCCGAACGGGGATGCGTTGGGGCCGGTTCGGCAGGTCACCGCCCGGCTGTTGGAAAGCATCTTCGGTGCGGGCGTTGAGGAGTTGTTGGCTCCGCCTGTGAAAGGTGATGCTGTTCGATCCATCAGTCGGGTTGAGCAGCCTGCGCGGAGCGATGTGGACTTCGCTGTTGCGCTGGATTGGTTGGACGGGCGCGCCGGGTGGGCTGCGGGAACCAGTCGGGTCAAGGTCCGGGCTCGCATGGCTGAGGTGGACGCTGAGGACTTGTTGGACAGGCGGTGGGGGCGGGCTCAGGTCCGGCGGGAACAGCTTGTTCGGGAGCTGATGACCTATTACGGGCAGCCTGTCGGTGGGGACCGACTGGTTTCTGCTGTTATCGAGGGCTGGGAAGTCGCCACGACCATTCTCAGTCGGACCGAGTGGCTTCGGACCCCTTGGTTGCTGGATTCCGGTGCTGGGCGGATGGACTTCGTCGGTGGTGGTTATCAGCCTCGGGAATCGCTGAGCGCCGTTGCCGCCGGAGCAGCCGTGGATCGGTTGGCCGAAGCGGCTGCGTTGGGGGTTCGGTTGACGAACCTTCCGCTGTACCGGTTGGTTGAGGCCCCGGCGTGGGAACAGGGCGGCGGGGTGGTGGGAACGGTGCCGTTCGCCGAGTACGCCTTGACCGGTGACCTGTTGGAGAACGAGTTGGTGGACGCGGTTGCGGCTCGGAGGGGTGGGTTGCCGCTCCGGGACGAGTACCTGCCGGACCTGGACAGCGTGCTCGACGTGGACAACCGGGTTTGTGCCGGTGGGGTGCTGGCGCTGTGCGCGATCGCGCGACCTGCCGATCGGTTTCGTGGACCGGCTGACTACGCGCTGCTCGTTCAGGAGCGGTCCGGGAGCGTGCTGAACGCGGCCGGACGGCTGGCGGTCATCCCCAAGGGGTTCCACCAGCCGTTGAACGACCTGCGCGGGGACGCTTCGATCCGGGCCACGCTGGTGCGGGAGATGGAAGAGGAGCTGTTCGGGCGGTGTGAGGTGGACACGACACTCGGAGGGGTTCGGGCCGCCGCGCCGATGCACCCCGGACGCTGCTCCGAGCCGATGCGGTGGTTGACCGCCGAACCTGAGCGGCTGCGGTTGGAGTGCACCGGGTTCGGGTTCAACCTGGTGAGCGGGAACTACGAGTTCGCCGGCTTGGTCGTGATCGAGGACGAGGAGTTCTGGCCACGGTTCGGCGGGCAGGTCGAAGCCAACTGGGAGGCCGCTGGACTGCGCCTTTACTCAAGCCTGGACTCGGACCTGATCACCGAACTGGTGCGCGACGAAGCCTGGAGCAACGAAGGGCTTTTCGCGCTGCTCCAAGGGCTTCGGCGGCTCAGGGAGATCGGCGGGCAACGGGTCGACCTGCCGAGCGTGGAGTTCTCAGGTCTGTGACGGCCAGCGGACGGTCATCACCACGGAGTCCGCCAGTGCCTCCCAGGAGTGGTCGATGCCCGGTCCCCACATGATGTAGTCGCCCTGCTCCGTCATGGTCTTGCCGCCCTCGGTGAGGTCCACGCGGAAGTTGCCGCTGATCAGGAACACCAGGGTGGTGCGCTGGTCGTCGGAGGTCCACTCGGCGCGCTTGTCGCCCGCCGGGTGGTGGAACCACTTCACCTCTACGTCCTTCTGCGAGCGCACGCCCTGCGCCGGGGCGATGAAGTGCCCGACCAGCCACCCGCGCGTGTCGCTCGCGTCCTCGGTGACGTTCCCGGCCTGCCAGTTGCTCACTGCGTCTCCCATTCGATCGGCGGCACGTCCACGCGCTCGCCGCCGATCTCGCGGAGGCGGCGCAAGCCCTGGAGCAGCGCGAACAACCCTTCGTTGCTCCACGCGGCGTCGCTGGCCAATTCTTGCAGCAGGTCACCGTCACGGCTGGAGTAGCGGCGCAGGGACGCCGACTCCCAGTTCGCCTGAACCTCACCGCCGTAGCGGGTCCAGAACTCGTCGTCGTTGATCACGACCAGGCTCGCGAACTCGAAGTTGCCGCTCACCAGGTTCAGGCCGAAGCCGGTGCACTCGACGCGCAGGCGGTCCGGGGTCAGCAGGAGCCAGCGCATCGGGTCGGACAGGCGGCTCGGGTGCATCGGGTCGGCGTGGCGCTGCTCTCCGACGGTATTGTCGATGTCGTCGCGGCCGAACAGCTCCTCTTCCAGCTCCCGGCGCAGGGTCGCGCCGATCTGGGCGTCGGCGCGGAAGTCGGTCAGCGGCTGGTGGAAGCCCTTGGGGATGACGGCCAAGCGGCGTGCGGCGTTGATGACGTGGCCTGAGCGCTCCTGGATCAGGAGGAGGTAGTCCGCCGGGCCTCGGAACGGGTCTGCGGGGCGCGCGATCGCGGTCAGCGCGAGGGTGCCGCCCGCGCACAGGCGGTCGGCGACGTTCAGGACCGCTGGCAGGTCGGGGAGGTAGGTGTCCCTGAGCGGGGTCGGGGTTCCGGTGGTGAGGGCGTCGGACAGCTCCGCTTCGAGCAGGTCCACCGTCACCGCGTACTCCACGAAGCTCGTCACGCCCAGGGTGCCGCCGATCGCGTGCTTGGACACGTCCACGTCGAGCAGTCGGAACAGCGGCATGTTCACCATGCGGTTGCCCAGCGCCAGCGCTTCGGCCAACCGCTGGGCGGCACGTCCGGCGGTCTCCTGATCCATCGCCGGTGGCTGGGTAGGGGTTACGGCGGTCAGCTTCAGGCGGTCGTGCGCGGTGGTGAGCGGGCAGTCCAGGTCCAGCCACTCCGGGCGGGTCAGGATGGTGGTGCTGGCCGTCGTGGTGCCGAAGCGGGCGGTGTAGCGGCCGTGGTTCGGGGTGGCGCCGTAGTAGTCCGCCAGCGCGCGGGCAGTGGCGTGCTGGTCGACGCGGCTGCGGCGGGCTCCTCGGTCGTGCAGCGCGGGGACGTCGAGGTGGGCCAGGCGGGTGGCCACCTCGCGGCGGGCCGTGCCCGGCTCCCACGCCGCGTGCTGGTCTAGCCACTCGAGTGCGGCGGCGATCGTGGAATCGGTGGTGAGGCGGAGTTCGGCGTCGGCCGCAGCGCCCTCCGGCAGGTCGAGCGTCGTGGTGGTCAGCGCGGTGAAGCGGGATTGGGCGGCTTCGTCGGCTCTGGCGTGCGCGGTGTCCAGGAGCTGTTGCATCTCCGAGCGCGGCTTGAGGTCCGGCTTCTGGTGCCAGGCCGCGACGGTGCGCGGGGCGATGCCCAGGTGTTCGGCGAACGCCTCGTTGCTCAGGCGCAACGCTGATTGCAGCGCGCAGGCCGTTCGTCCCGTCCACGGCTCGTTCAAGGCCATCTCGACACTTCCCCTGAGTGCGATGTGCGGTGAACCTGCACTGCTCGTGCAGTGGGCGTGCGGTGCTCGTTCCTGGGGGTGCGCGGGTTTTCGCAGTGGAATTGACGCATGGAAAACGACCGGCACCACCAGTTGCTAGCGGCGGTCGCGGACGTGCTCGATGACGGTGGACAGGTCCGACTTCAGGCCGTCGAGGCGGTCAGTGATGTCGGACAGGCGCTGCTCGACGCTGTCCAAGCGGGACCACAGGCTGTCTGCGGGATCGGTCACCGGCTCGTCCGCGGCTGGTGGGGTTCTGTTGTGCAGCAACGCTTCCAGGTGCGTCGGGTGCAGGCCGAGCGCGGTCGACAGGGACTCCAGGGTGCGCGGGCTGCGGCGGCGTTCCACGGTGTGGTGCTGGATCTCGCGGACGATCGCCTGCGAGACGTTCGAGCGCTCCGCCAGCTCCCGCTGACGCCAGCCCAGTTCGTTGACGCGCTGGTTGATCGCCCTCGCGACCGCCGCCCAGTCCTCCGACACGTATTCCTCCGCGCTCCGCCTCAGCGCCGAGATTAGCGGTTTTTCGCTGATTGGCGAGCAGGCGCGGTGATTTTTGCGCCGTGTCTGAGCTCGTGCTGCTTGTAATGAGCTGAAATCAGCATATTTGAGCTGAAATCATTAGATATTGCGGGAAAGGTCATTTGATGAGCGCTTCTGGGCGTTGCGTGGAGTACACGGTTCGGCAGGCCGCTTGGCTGCTCGGCGTGCCCCGATCGACGGTCTCCGGTGCGATCCGGCGTGGGCGGCTGCGGGTGGTGTGGCGGCGTGGGCGGCTGGTGGTTCCGGCACCGGTGGTGGTTCGGCTGCTCGGGGGTGGCCGGTGAACCTCGTCGGGATCGCTTGGGCGTTGGACCTGCTGCGGTGGGTGCCGACCGGGGTGCTCGTTGCGGTGGTCGAGTGGGATGGGCTGTGCTGGGCCGCTGAGGACCTGCCGCCGTGGGACGGCGAGCTGTTGACCGATCGGGAGTTGGCCGCGCGGATGTGCGCGGGGTGCCCGGTGGCGGACGAGTGCTTGGAACTGGAGTTGCGTACCGGCGGGGAGTTCGGCGTCGGGGTGTGGGGCGGGTTGTGCGAGCAGGACCGGCGGGAGCTGTTCCCGCACTGGTTGCGGCGCGGTGAGAGGTGGGAGCGGCCATGAACGGTCTCACGTCTGCGCAGGTGGCGGGTGTGGTTGGGGTGTTGCTGGTGCTGCTGTTCGTGTGGCGGGCTGGCGCTCGACGGGCACGGGCGACCGCTCGGGCTGCTCAGGCCGGAGTGCGGTTGGTGTCGCTGGCCGGTCGGGTGCTGGTCAACGCGGCGGTGATCGTGCTCGTTCAGTGGGTGGTGATCACCTATCGCGGGAGCGGGTGGTTGCTGTTCGGGGTGCTGGTGGTGCCCGCGCTGTTCGCCGCGCACACGCTGACGCGGGCGCTCACGGTGACCACCTACGAGCCTCGGCGGGGTGGTCGGCGGTGAGCGAACCCGTGGAGCGGGTGGCGCGGCAGGTCGACCGGCTGTGCTGGACCGGGATTCTGCTCGGGCTGGCGTTCACGATGACCAACGTTCAGCAGTTCGCGGCGGCGGGAGCGGCCACCTGGTCGCTGGTGTGGTGCGCGGCGTGGCTGCTGGACCCGATGGTCTCGCTGGTGCTTCTGGCGATCCTGCGGGCCGAGCAGGTCACCGCGCAGCGTGGTGTGCGGATGGGCGGGTGGGTGCGGACGGCGAAGTGGTTCACGCTCGGGGCCACGTACGTCATGAACACCTGGAGCGCGTTCACGGCGGGTTCGGCCGCGTCGGTGGTGCTGCACTCGGTGCCGCCGCTGGTGGTGTTCGTCGCTGCGGAAGCGGTGACGGAATTGCGGGGCAAGCTCGGCGCGGTGGTCGTGGCTGCCGTGCCGAGCGGGTCCCTGCCGGTGGCAAAGCCGCCTGCGCGGCCCGTGCGCCGGACGTCGTTCAGCGAGTACCTGGCGGTCGCCGAAGCCGCGCGCACTCCGGACGTGGTGGTGACCCCGGCGTGGGTTCGTCAGGTCACCGGGTGCTCGCGCGGGTTGTCGTCGCGGTTGGCTGCGGTGCTCAACCAGGGCGGTGGGCGTTCATGAACGGCGACCTGGTGCACGTCGAGCCGGTGCTTGTCGGGGAGGTGGTGGCGGAGCCAGCCGCGCTGGTGCGCCTGGTTCCGGTTGCCTGGCGGTCACGGCAGGCGTGGCGGGACGTGGCGATTCGGTTGCTGAGGTTGCCCTTGCGGTTCTTCCCGGCGGTTGGCCGGGGTGCGTTGGTGGTGTTCCGCGCTTGGCGGCGTTGGGTGCGGGTGCGCGACTACCGGGAAGCCGCTGAGCAGGCAGAGAAGCTGGCTGACAAGTACGTGGAGATCCGGGAGTTGGGGCTGTACCGGTGGCGGGTCACCGGGATGGTGCTCGGGCTGGTCTCAGCGCTTCTGTTCGCCGGGCACGTGGTGTGGGGCGGCGTGCTGCTCTGGGGTGTCGCTGGCGGTGGTGCGGCAGTGGTCGCGGTCATCGGGCGGCGGAAGGACGGTTCGCCGGGACGCAAAGCGGTCTTGGACGGTTCGCGGGTGCTGGCGTGGACGATGGACGCGCAACTGCTCGTGGATGCCTTCCGGGACGCGAAGCTGATCGGCAAGGACGAGACGCTGCGGCTCGTGGAACGGCCCCACCGGGTGGGCGACGGCTGGGCGGTGGTCGCGGACCTGCCCGCGACGCGCAAGGCCGTTGACGTGATCAAGAATCGCGACGCGCTCGCCTCGGCGCTCGCGGTGGACGAGGTGCAGTTGGTCGCCGAGCGGGTTCGTGGCCGTGGTGGGCACGCGGGGCGGGTGTCGTTGTGGGTGGCGGACGAGGACCCGTATGCGGGTGCGCCGTTGCGGGCTCCGCTGCTCGACGTGGAGCGGTGGGACGCGTGGCGGGCGGTGCCGTTCGGGCGGGATGCTCGCGGGCGCCGGGTGGATCTTCCGCTGGTGTGGACGTCGTTGCTCGTGGGCGCGATTCCCAGACAGGGCAAGACTTTCGCCACGCGGTTGGCGGTCTCCGGGTTTGTGCTGGACCCGTACGCCCGGCTGTACGTGTTCGACGGCAAGGGCGGCAAGGACTGGGAAGCCGCCGAGCAGATCGCCTACCGGTACGTGTGCGGGGATGAGCAGGAGCACGCGGAGGCGGTCCGGGACCACCTGGTGGCGTTGGTGGCGGAGGTGCAGGAGCGATACGCGCGAATGGCCACTGTGGATGACGAGCTGTGCCCGGAGTCGAAGATAACGCCTGCGCTGTCGCGTGATCCGGACCTGGGGATGCCGGTCACCGGGGTGGTGATCGATGAGGTTCAGGTGTACTTGGAGAACACCGCGCGGGTGGAGGTCGGTGGGCGGAAGACCACGCTCGGGTTGTACGTCGCGGACCTGTTGACCTACCTGGTGCGCAAGGGACCTGCGGCGGGGATCGTGGTGGTGCTGGCGACCCAGCGGCCCGACTCGAACACGATCCCGTCGCGGCTGCGGGCGGTGCTGGGGTCGCGGTTCGCGTTGCGGGTCATGGACTGGCGGGACTCGAACATCGTGCTCGGCGAGCAGATGAACACGCGCGGGTACGACGCTTCGACGTTGCTCCCGGTGCACCGGGGTGTGGGCATCTTGCGGCCGGATGGGGAGATGGGCTCGGACGTGCTCGCCACGACGGTGCGGACGTACTACCTGCCGAACCCGGACTGGCGGACGATCTGCGCTCGCGGGCGCGCGTTGCGGGAGTCTGCCGGGACCTTGGCCGGGCACGCGGCCGGTGACGACTCGGCGGGGTCGGTTGACTCGGCTTCCGTGGCGCGGGCGGTGGGAGACCGATCGGAGGGATGGGTGGTGGAGCTGCCCGAACCGCTCGCGTCGGTGGTTGATCACCTCGGGGACGAGCTGCACTCGCGGGAGTTCGTGCCAAGTGCGGAGCTGGTGGAGGCATTGGAAGTGGAAGCGGGCCGGTTCGCTCGGGAGATGGGGGAGCTGGGCTGTCGACCGCTGCGGCAGTACGTGCCGGACGGGGATGGGGTGCGGCGGGTTCGTGGCTACCTGACCAGTGAGATTCGGGCTGCGGTTGATGAAATCGGCTCAGGTAGTGAGGCGGGGTGAGTGCTGATGAGCGAGTGGAGGTGCTGACCCCGGACGAACCTGCTCGACTCAATGTTGCTGCTGGTCGCACTCTGCTTGCCATACTGGTTGAGCTGACCGAGGTGGAGGTCTTGGACGGGCCTCCCGGAGGAGGTGCGCATGACTGTTGAAATCAGCCGGGACCCGTGGGAGACGCTGGACAGGCTGCTCGGCGTCGAGGTTGCGGAAGCGGTGGGGGACGGCATCGGAGCGGTGGCGTTCTACGGGCGGTGCTCGACGGAGGACAACCAGGACCCGGAGACGTCGCACGGGTGGCAGCTCGGCAACGCGCGGAAGTTCGTGGAGCCGTTGGGTGGGCACGTGGTGGTGGAGTTCTTCGACGTGGGGCAATCGCGTTCGGTGCCCTGGGAGCGGCGGCCGGAGGCGGCTCGGTTGCTGGCGCAGTTGAAGAACCCACAGCGTGGGTGGAGTGCCCTGGTGGTGGGTGAGGGGACGCGGTGTTGGTTCGGCAACCAGTTCTCGTTGATCGCGCCCCGGTTCGCCGCGTACGGGGTTGAGCTGTGGGTGCCGGAGTTGGGTGGGCGGTTCGAGCCGCGCAACCCGTCGCACAAGATGTTGATGAGCGTGCTCGGCGGGATGAGCGAGTCCGAGCGTCAGCACGTGCAGGCTCGGGTTCGGGCGGCGATGGACTCGCAGGTGGTCAACGAGGGGCGGCACCAGGGTGGGCGTGCCCCGTACGGGTACGTGGTGGTGGACGGTGGACCGCATCCCAACCCGCGCAAAGCCGCTGAGGGGTACCGGTTGCGGAAGTTGGCGGTGGAGGAGGCTTCCGCCGAGGTGGTGCGGCGGATCTTCGCCGAGTACCTGAGCGGTCGTGGTGACCGGGCCATTGCCACCGGGCTCAACCGGGATGCGGTGCCGTGTCCTTCGGCCCGGCGACCTGACCAGAACCCGCACCGGTTGGCGGACGGGTGGCAGGGCAGCACGGTGCGGGCGATTCTGGACAACCCCCGGTACACCGGGTTCGCGTTCTTCGGGCGGTGGACGCGACAGGAGATGTTGCTTGATCCGGATGACGTCGCGGCCGGTCACGTGGTGCGGTTCCGGCGTGCGACTGCGGACAAGGTGGTGCGCTCCCGCAAGCCCGCGCATCCGGCCATCGTGGGGGTGGAGGAGTTCACGCAGGTGCAGTTGCTCCGCAAGTCGAAGTCGGCTGGCGGACTGAAGACCGCGCGCAAGGCTGAGCGTTCGGAGCGGCCGACCAAGCGGCCTTACCTGTTCCGGGGGCGGGTCCGGTGCACGATCTGCGGGCGGAAGATGGAGGCCAGTCCACGTGCTCGCGGCGTCTACTACCGGTGCCCGGCCCGGACGTTGGCTCCTGGGGCACCTGCGCTGGCTGAGCACCCGCCTACGGTCTACCTGCGGGAGGACGTGCTCCAGGACGCGGTGAACGGGTGGCTCGGCGGGTTGTTCGCGCCGCAGAACCTTGATCGGACCGTGGCGGCGCTGGTGGCTTCGCAGGAGGGAGCGGCTGGCAAGGGCGATTCCAGGGAGGCCGCGCGGCTGCGGTTGAGCAAAGCTGAGGAGCAGCTCAGCCGGTTCCAGGAAGCGATCAAGGCGGGGATCGATCCCCTGGCGCTGGTGGAAGCGGTGAACGAGGCGCAGGCGGTGCGGACCGCTGCGAAAGCAGAACTGGAAGGACTTCCCGTGCCGAACTTGCTCGGCGCTGCCGAGGTGCACGCGATGATTGATTCGCTGGGAAATGTTGGAGCGGCGCTCAAAGGAGCGGGGATCGAACGGGTTGCGGGGCTCTACACCGCCGTTGACCTGCAAGTTCGCTACACGCACACAGCCCGCAGGGCTGATGTGATAATCAAGCCTGCGGGCTGTGTGAATAATGTGCGTGTCCGAGGGGGGACTTGAACCCCCACCCCCTTTCGGGGACTAGCACCTCAAGCTAGCGCGTCTGCCATTCCGCCACCCGGACTCGGCTCTCGCCGTGGTGTGTGCATAGATTACATGACCACCTCTGCTGAACAAAATCCAGGGGGCTGGCGCCCTGTTTGTGCAGGTCATGGCCTTGTTGGGTGGCGCGGGGGATTTCTTGTGCGGGGGTGGGGTCGGGGGCTGGGAGGTGGGCTTCTAGTGGTGCGGGTTGGGGTGAGGGGCTTTCACTCGGATGGCTGGGGAGTTCGGCCTTGTGGTGGGAACCGGGGGGTGGGTGGGTGCGTCGGGGTGGTGGGATGGTGTCCGCGACGTTGGCCGGGGGATGAGTCGTGACTGATGATCTGGTGGCGGCGCCGCAGGACGACACGTCTGCGGTTACCGGGGTCGGGATCGCTGAGTCTTCGGTTGACCTGGCCAACGGGATCGCTGACGGGAACTGGGTCGAGGCTGGGCTCGGGGGTGTCGGGGTCGGGCTGGAAGTGCTGTCGATGGTGATCGACCCGGTGGGGACGGTCGCGTCGTACGGCGTGGGGTGGCTGATGGAGCACGTGCAGCCGCTCAAGGAGGCTCTGGACTGGTTGGCTGGGGACCCGCCTGTTATCCGGGCCTTCAGTGAGACCTGGGGCAACGTCGCGGCCGAGGTGAAGGCGGTTGCCGAGGAGTTGGGGCGGCAGGACGCCTCCGGGTGGGAGGGGGCTGCCGCTCAGGCGTTTCGGAGGGCCAACGCTGAGACGGCTGACGCCATCGCCGGTGCGGGGGTGCTGGCCGAGGGGATCGGCGTTGGTGTGATGGTGATGGGGGAGGTGGTCGCCGCCGTTCGCGAGCTGGTGCGGGATCTGGTCGCGGAGTTGGTGGGGCGGCTGATCTCCTGGGCGTTGGAGGCGGTGGCGACCTTGGGGTTGGCCACGCCGGTGATCGTGGCGCAGGCGACCAGCGCGATCTCGCGGATGTGCTCGCGGATCGCGGACCTGGTGCGCAAGCTGGTGAAGACGATCTCGAACGTGGCGCCGCGGATCCGGGCGGTGGTGGACAAGCTCGGTGAGATCGTGCAGAAGCTCGGCAGGCTCGGGCGCCGGGCGGATGTTCCCGGGGGGCCGGATGCGCCTAGCGTGCCTAACGCCCATGCGCCTGACGGGGTTACCGGGCCGTCGGGGACCACGTCGCCGTCGGGGACGACCACGCCGTCGGGGACTACGACGCCCTCGGGGACCACCGCGCCGTCGGGGACCACCGCGCCTTCCAGCGACGCTGCTCCCAGCGGTGCCACATCACCCTCCAGCAGCCCGGACACCCCGGCCGGCGGTCAGGGCTCCAGTCCGTCCAGCAGCCGCGCCGAACCCGACCGCAAGCCCGACAGCTCCCCGACGCCGGACGACCCCGAAGCCGCCTCCTGCTCCGCCGACCGGCCCTTCTGCGCCGACGACCCCATCGACGTCGCCACCGGGGACGTCGTGCTCTCGCAGACCGACGTCGTCCTCCCCGGTCTCCTCCCGCTCCTGCTCACCCGCCACCACCAGTCCCGCTACCGCTCCGGCGCGCTCTTCGGCCCCTCCTGGTCCTCCACCCTCGACCAGCACGTCTCCGTCAGCGCCTCCCACGTCTGGCTCGCCACCGAGGACGGCAGGCTGCTGCGGTACGCCAAGCCGGTGGGGGACGAGTCGGTCCTGCCGGACTTCGGGCCGCGCCTCGCGCTGCGCCGCGACGGGGACGGGTACCTGGTCGACGACCCCCGGCGTGGCACCACCGCCGAGTTCCGGCCCGTCGGCGACGAGCGGGGCGCGCGCTCCCGGTTGCCGCTGACCGCCGTGCGGCGGCGCGCGGGCGGGGAGCTGGTGGTCGAGCACGACGGGGCCGGGCTTCCCACCAGGGTGCGCCACTCCGGCGGCTACGAGGTCGCCGTGGACACGGACGGCGGGCGGGTCACGGGGTTGCGGCTCACCTCCGCGGCGCGGGCGGTGGCCCTGACGCGCTACGGGTACGACGAGACCGGGCAGCTGGCCGAGGTGGTCAACTCCTCCGGCCTGCCGCTGCGGTTCACGCACGACGCCGACGGGCGGCTCACCTCGTGGACCGACCGCAACGGCGTCTGGTACCGCTACGTCTACGACGACCGCGGCCGGGCCGTCACCACCATCGGGTCCTCCGGCGCCCTCAACGGCACGTTCCGCTACGAGGACCGCCGCACCACCCACACCGACACCCTCGGCAACTCCACCACCTACGACCTCGACGAGCGCGGTCGGGTCATCCGCGAGACCAACCCGCTCGGGGCGGTCACCAGCCGCGAGTGGGGCGAGCGGGAGCAGCTGCTCGCCGTCACCGACCCGCTCGGGCGCACCACCCGCTACGAGCACGACGACGACGGCAACGTCACCACCGTCACCCGCCCCGACGGCAGCACCCTCACCGCCGCCTACACCACCGGCGGGCGCGACACCCGCGTCACCGACCCGGCGGGCGGGACCTGGCTGCGCGATCACGACGCGCTCGGCAACCTCGTCGCCGAGACCGACCCCACCGGCGCCACCACCCGCTTCGCCTACGACGAGCGCGGCCACCTCGCCGCCACCACCGACCCGCTCGGCGCGGTCACCCGCTACCGCACCGACGCCGCGGGCCTGATCACCGAGCTGACCGACCCGCTCGGCGCCACCACCCGCTTCGAGCGCGACGCCTTCGGCCGCGTCGTCGCCGAGACCGACCCGCTCGGCGGCACCACCCGCACCACCTGGACCGTCGAGGGGCGGATCGCCTCGCGCACCCGGCCCGGCGGCGGCGTGGAGCGGTGGGCCTACGACGGCGAGGGCAACGTCGTCGAGCACGTCGACGAGCTCGGCCAGGTCACCCGGACCCGCTACACCCACTTCGACCTGCCCGCCGCCCGCACCGCGCCCGACGGCGCCACCACCACCTACGCCTACGACACCGAGCTGCGCCTGACCGAGGTCGTCGGGCCGCACGGGCTGGTGTGGCGGTTCGAGCGCGACGCGGCGGGCGAGGTGGTGCGCGAGACCGACTTCGACGGGCGCGTCACCCGCTACGCCTACGACGCCGCCGGACGGCTCGCCGCCCGCGTCAACGGGCTCGGCGAGACGATCTCCTACGACCGGGACGTGCACGGCGGCATCGTCGCCAAGCACACCCCGAGCGGCACGTCCGCGTTCGACCGGGACCCGTGCGGGCGCGTGGTGCGCGCGGCCGGGCCCGACGTCGAGGTGCTCTTCGAGCGCGACGCCAGGGGCCGGGTCCTCGCCGAGACCTGCGACGGCCGCACCACCCGCTCCGAGTACGACGCGGCGGGCAGGCGGGTGCGCCGGACCACGGCGGGCGGGGTCGCCACCGGCTGGGACTACGACGCGGCGGGCAACCCGCTGGCGCTGCGCGCGGACGGCGGCACGATCACCTTCCGGCACGACGCGCTCGGCAGGCAGGTGCGCCGCGAGCTGGGGCGCCTGAGCGTGCTGCGGTCCTACTCGCCGGACAGCAGGCTCACCGACCAGCTCGTCACCGCGGGCGGGCCCGTGGACCGGCGCGGGTGGCGCTACCGGCCGGACGGCAACGTCGACGGGGTGCTCGACCCCTCGGGCGGGCGGGCGCTCACCCTGGACCGGCGCGGGCGGGTGCTGTCGGTGCGCGGGCCCGGCTGGGACGAGCGCTACGAGTACGACGCGGTCGGCAACATCACCGACGCCTCGCCCTCGGGGCCGGACGACCCGACCGCCGGTCCGCGCGCGCACGAGGCGAACCGGTTGCGCGCGGCGGGCCGCACCACCTACGACCACGACGCGCAGGGCCGTGTCGTGCGCCGCCGGACCCGCACCCTGTCCGGCTCGGTGCTGGTCTGGACCTTCGGCTGGGACGCGGAGGACCGGCTCACCTCCGCGTCGACCCCCGACGGCGGCACGTGGCGCTACCGCTACGACCCGATGGGCAGGCGCGTGTCCAAGCAGCGCCTCGACGCGCGGGGCCGCACCGTCGAGCGGCTGGACTTCACCTGGGACGGCGCGCTCCTGGCCGAGCACACCGGCGGCGACGGGGCAGGCAGCACCTGGGAGTACGAGCCGGGCACCACCACCCCGGTCGCCCAGCTCGACCGGGCCGGGCTCGACCGGCGGTTCTACGCCGTCGTCGCCGACCTCGTCGGCACACCGACCGAGCTGGTCGACGCGGACGGCGCGGTCGCCTGGCGGCGCACCGCCACCCTGTGGGGCCGCACGCTCGCCCAGTCCGGCCCGGCGACGTGCCCGCTGCGGTTCCCCGGCCAGTACCACGACGGCGAGACCGGCTGGCACTACAACCACCTGCGCCACTACGACCCGGACACCGGCCGCTACGCCTCGCAGGACCCGCTGGGTCTGATCCCGTCGATCAACCCCGGCGCGTACGTGCCCAACCCGATCCGGTTCGTCGACCCGCTGGGGTTGCAGGGCTGCGGGGTCAGCGGGGACGAGGCCAAGCAGCAGGCGCTGGCCGACGCGGGCGTGCCGCCCGGCTCCGAGCCGCTGGAGACCAGGGTAACGCCGTCCACCACGCCGGGCGGCAGGCAGGTCATGCAGGACCACCAGCCGGTGTTCTTCCCGGAGGAGGTCTACCTCAACAACCGGGACGAGCTGATCGTCTTCCAGGACCACCACACCGGCCACCAGTTCGGCGAGGGCGGGGTCGGGGACCAGCCGCCGCACGTGCACGTCCGCCCCTACGACAACCCCCGCAACGGGCAGGTCCCCGGAGCCGAGGAGCATTACTACTATGACCCCAGCCTGGGCCGACCGACTCCTGCCGGCTGACGCCGCGCTCCTGGCCCGCTGCTTCCCCGGCGGGCGCGCCGGGCTCAGCGGGTCGCTGCTGCGCTCGGTGCGCCTGGACCGGGTCGGGCCCGCGTGCTCGCTGCGGCTGGACCTGCCGGGCGACGGGCCGGGGGCCACGCAGGCGCACCTGGGGATGCTCGCGGTCGCGGACGTGGAGCTGGCGGGGGGCGCGCTGCCGCAGCGGGTCGACGTGGAGATCACCGACCTGCCGGGGCGCCGGGTCGCGGTCGTGGTCGCGGGCGGGGGGCTGCGGTTGTCGTTGACGTGCGCCGAGGTGCTGCGCTTCGGGCGGGTCAGCGACCACGACACCCCGCCCGGCGCGGTGGACGACGGGCCGCACCGGTTCGTCGGCAGGCTGGACCAGCGGCTGCACCGGGTGGTGCCGGGACCGGAGGACGAGAACTACCATGCCCGCTTCTGACGACTTCCCCGGCGACTTCCCCGGAGACCTCGACGCGCTGCACTGGGACGAGCGCGGTGACGCGGTCACGGCGACCTTCGAGGCCGGGCTGGACGACGCCGGGCGCGCGGCCTGGGGGGCGGAGGCCGGGCACACCAGGGTGCGCTACCACGTGCGCTTCGCCGGGGTGGCGGACCTGCGGGTGGCGGGCTTCGACCACCGGCTGCCGCTGCGGCTCGCGGTGATCGCGGACGGCGCGAGGGTCGGGGTCGAGGTGAGCGGCGCCGGAACGGACGTGCGCTTCACCTCGGCCCCGCCCGAGCACGTCGGCCACCGGACGTTCACGGCCGCGGCGCCCTGACCCGCGTCAGTAGTGCGCGGAGAGGGTGAAGGACTTCATCGTCGTCGCCCCTGGGCAGTAGGCCATCGCCGGACTGCCGAACCTGGTCGCGCCGCTGGTGTGGCTGCTGCCGTCGCTGCACGTCACGGTGACCTCGAAACCCGTCGCGGCGCCGCCGCCCACCTGGTGGCAGTCGACCCACACGGTCGGGTTGCGGCCGGGGGAGTACTTCCAGACGCACGCGACCGACGACGCCTTCACCTCGCCGCCTGCCGGTTGCAGCGGGGGCACCGCGATGGTCGTCAGCTCCCGCTCGACCGCCGTCGCGCTGCCCGCGCCCGCCCCGGCCAGCGCCAGGATCGCGAAGCCCGTCATCGCCGCCCTGCTCGTGGTTCTCAGCACCGAGTTCTCCATCTCCCTAGGTCCCGCACGGGTGAGTGGGAGGAAGGATCACCCCTGGTCGTGGCGCCGCGGAACAGCAGGCACTCGATCAGAGCAGCGCTTCCGCAGCGTCAGGTCACCGGCGCCGAATCCCGTTGGGGCGCAGCGGTATCACGGGGGCGGGACGGTGATCCGGTACGGGGCGCGCGTTCGGCCAGCGGTTCGCGCAGCCTGGTCGTGAAGTCGGTGAACAGGGCGCGCACCACCGGCTCGGTCAGGTCTCGGCGGTCGTAGGTCACGGTGGCGTACAGGGAGCCCGAGGACCTGCGGTGCAGGCGGAACATCAGGCCCACGTCGCCGGTCGGGCCCGCTTGCGTCCTCGCCAGCACGCGGGCGGTCGCCGGGCCGTACGCGAAGGTGTCCTCCAGGCCCGAGTACGGCAGGTACTGGAACACGCACAGGCCCACCGGTTCGGTCTCCACGGCGTGGATCACGTCCGGGTGCAGGCGCAGGACGTCGAAACCGGGGACGTGGGCGCGGGCGTACGCGGCGCCCACCGCCTCGCGCACCACGGGGGTCATGCTCGACCAGGTCGCGCCCTCCGGGACCCGCACGCGCAGCACCGACGGGTGCAGGAACGGGCCGATCAGGGTTCGCACGTCCGGGTGGGCGCGCTGCTCGAACACGGTGTTCACCAGGACGTCCCGCGTGGTCGAGCGGTCCGCCGCCGCCAGGCAGAAGGCGGTGAACAGGGTGGCGAACACGGTCGTCCTGCGGCGGAGCGCCCACTTCTCCAGCGCTGCGGCGTCCCGCCCGTCGAGCACGTCCAGGCGCAGCACGCCCGAGTCGGGCGGGGTGGACAGGTCCCGGCTCGGGGACAGGTCCAGGGGACGGGCGCCCTCCACGGTGGTCCGCCAGTGGTCGAGGTCCGCGTCCAGGGTGGGGGCGGTGATCGCGGCCCGCCGCGCCGAGTACGGGCCGTACTGGAGTGGCGGGGGCGGGAGGGGCTCGCCTGCCAGGCGCGCGGTGTACAGGGCGCCGAGTTCGGCCACGGCCAGCACCAGCGACGGGGGATCGGTGTGGACGTGGTGGAACACCAGGTTGACCAGGTGCGAGCCGTCGTCCAGGGCCACGACCTGGCCGCGCACCAGGGGAGGGCGGTCGATCGGGACCGGCTCCCGGGACCAGGCGTCCACAAAGGACTGCGCTTCGGGCGCCGCGGCCTCGGCGCGGTGCAAGTGCGCGGTTCGGTGCGGGTGGACCCGTTGGCGCCACTGCTCGCCGTCCGGTTCCAGCGTGGTGCGCAGGACGTCGTTGCGCGCCACCAGGTCGTCGTACGCGGCGTCCAGTAGGTCCACGTCCAGCCCGCCGGTGACCAGCGCCGAGATGGACATCGTCATGTGCGGACCCGTCGAACCGCTGGGGATCGTCCCGTCGTTGGTCATGATCGTGTGCTGGAACGGGGACGCGGGCCAGGTTCTCGGCATGGGCCATCCGTTCGGGAAAAGGGGTGCGGCGGCGGAAACGTACACACTCGCGGCGGTGCGGAAAATACTCCACAAGCCGCTGGAGGTGCTGCTGCGAACGGGCCACGTGGTGGCGCTGAGCTGCGGGAACCCCTGCCCCGCCGCGAGGGGGAGGATTCGGAACTCTTGCTTATCGCAGGAACGCCGGGCGTTTCCTTGCCAGGGGCGCGGTGCGGCTGCTTCGCTTCGTGGGCGGGAATATTCCTCGCCGGAGTCCTGCGTCGTGAGGAGCTGTCGTGCACCCCAGAACCGCCCGGACGCTCAACCAGAAGGAGTTCCACGACCTTCGGCGCACGGTGGCGATCCGGGCCGAGACCCGGCGCAACATCGAGGTCGACGCCACCTACGCGACGCCCCTGCCCAGGGAGGTCAGCCTCCAGCTGACCTACAAGTGCAACCTGCGGTGCAACCACTGCTACCAGTGGAACGACCAGGGGTTCTTCCACGACTTCAGCAAGGTCAAGCAGCGCACCGAGCTGGACCTGGACATCGTCGACGACGTGCTGCGGATGACCGACGACACCCGCGCCAAGGTGTTCCTGTGGGGCGGGGAACCGCTGATGCACAGCCGGTTCGGCGAGGTCGCGGAGCTGCTGGCGCGCACGCCCCGCACGGTCAACCTGTGCACCAACGCGCTGCTGGTCAAGCGGAACCTGGAGCACCTGCTGACCATCGGCCCTGGGCTCAACGTGCTGGTCAGCCTGGACGGGCTCGGGGCCGACCACGAGGCGCTGCGCGGCAAGGGGACCTTCCCGCGCACCATCGACAACGTGCGGCTGCTGCTGGACCTGCAGAAGAGCGGCGAGTACCAGGGGGAGGTCTCGCTGTCCTGCATGGTCAGCAACGAGACCGTGGGCTCCATGCGCGAGTTCATGGAGTGGGCCGAGGAGCTGGGCGTCAACTCGGTCTACTTCCAGTTCCCGTGGTTCATCAGCCCGGAAGTGGCCTCGGCCATGGACGACATGTACGCGGAGAACTTCGCCTGGCTCAACCCGCCCGCGCCGGGGACCACGCCCACCTGGCACTCCTACACCTACCGGATCGAGCCGGGGCTGATCGACACCCTGTGGCGGTCCATGGCGGAGCTGGCCGAGCGGACCTGGAACGTGCGCATCCGGTACCAGCCGCAGCTGGAGCCCGACGAGGTCGAGGACTTCGTGCTGGGCACCTCGCGGCCCGCGCAGAAGCGCAACCGGTGCCTGGCCGTGTCGAACCGGCTGGAGGTGCACGCGGACGGCAAGGTCAGCTCGTGCAAGTTCTTCCCCGAGTTCGTCATCGGCGACCTGCACGAGAGCGGCGTCGCCGAGGTGTGGCAGGGCGAGGCGTTCCGCAGGGTCCGGTCGGTCCTGCGCGGCACCAGCCTCATGCCGGTGTGCTCCAAGTGCATCCTCCTCTACCTGAACGGGGTCTGACGGTGACCGGTGTCCACGTGAGCGGCGGCGCGCGGGTCGACGAGGGCGCGGTCGCGCTGCGGATCAAGGAGGTGCTCGCCGGGGTGCTGGGGGCGCCCGAGCTGGTCGAGCGCATCACCGACGCGACGAACGTCGTGCAGGACCTGGGGATCAACTCCATCCAGATGATCAACTTCCTGCTGGCGCTGGAGGACGCGTTCGACGTCGAGCTGGAGTTCGAGGAGCTGAGCTTCGAGCAGCTGGAGTCGCTGCCGGAGATCCGGCGGTTCGTCGTGGCCGCGATGCCGGACTCGCCGTGACCGGTGCGCGGGCGCTGCGGCTGGGCGCGTTCGACGTCGAGCGGCGGTGGCGGCCGGACGGGCTCGCCGCGCTGCCGGAGATCGTCGACCGGGGCGCGGACGTGGTCGCCTCGGCCATGGACGAGCTGCTCGCGGTGGCCTGCGGACCGGGGGACGTGCTGGTCACCGGCGCGCCTGTTCCCGTTGCGTGGCACGAGGTGCTGGCGGGCGCGGGGATCGGGTTCGAGCACCGGGTCGCCCCTGGCGGGGTGGGCGGGAGCGTCGAGCAGCGGCTGGTGGCGCGCCCGCCCGCCGACCTCGGCGGGCTCGGGTTCGAGCCCTACGCCGTGCTGCCCGAGAGCGCCGGGGTCGTCGGCGCGCTGGGGCTCCGGGCCGAGCTGCCGGACTGGCGGGTGGTGCGGGCGGTGTCGTCCAAGTCCTGGTCCAACGCGCTCGTGCGCGAGCTCGGGCTCGCGGGCGCGGGCGTCGTGGTCGACTCGGTGGCCGGGCTGCAGGCGCAGGTCGAGGCGCTGGACGGGGCGCCCGCCCTGCTCAAGGACCCCTTCGGGGTGTCCGGGCGCGGGACGCTGGCGCTCACCTCGCCGCTCGTGCTGCGCTCGGTGGTCCGGGTGCTGGACAAGCAGGTCCGGCGCGGGCTGGACGTGGAAGTGCTGGTGCAGCGGCGGTTCGACCCGGTGGCGGACTTCTCCGCGCAGTTCTCGGTGCGCCCCGGCGGGCGGGTGGACTGGCTGGGGACGCGGCTGATCGAGAACACCGGCTTCGCCTACGCCGGGTCCCGGCCCGCGCCGCCCTGGCTGGCGGAGCGGCTGTCCGCGCTGGGGTACCGGGAGATCATGGCCGACGTGGGGGCCGCGCTGGCGGGCGCGGGGTACCGCGGGCCGGTGTGCGTGGACTCGATGCTGCTGCGCGACGGGACCCTCGTGCCGGTGCTGGAGATCAACCCCCGGACGTCCATGGGGCTGATCAGCGTGCTGGCCGGGCGTCGGCTCGCCGCCGACCCGGAGCGGGCGCGGCTGGTGGTGCGGCCGGTGCGCGGGGGGGCCGGGTTCGACCGGTTGGTGGCGCTGCTGCGCGCGGACGGGGTCCTGCTGGAGGCGGGCGGGGGCGGGGTGCTCCCGCTGTCCTCCGGGACGCTGGCCTCCTCCAGGGGGCGGTTGTACTGCGCGGTGGTGGCCCGCGACGAGGCCGGGCACCGGGCGCTCGGCGCGGCGCTGGACGCGGTCCTGGGCGCCTGGCAGGTGGACCGTGCCTCGTGAGCTGGGGTTGATCGGGGCCACGGCGATCGCGGTGCGGGCCGTGCTCGACCCGGCGCGGCGGCGCGAGGACGTGCGGGTCAGGGCGATCGCGGCGTCCACGCCCGAGCGCGCCGAGGCGTTCCGCGCCGAGCACGGGCTGCCGGTCGCGCACGCCGACTACCGGTCGCTGGTGCGGGACGAGGGGATCGACACCGTCTACGTGTCGCTGCACAACAGCGCGCACGCGCGCTGGGCCGCCGAGGCGGCCAGGGCGGGCAAGCACGTGGTCGTGGAGAAACCGCTGTGCCTGGGACGCCGCGAGGCGCACGCGCTGCGCCGGGCCGCCGGGGACGCGGGGGTGCACGTCGTGGAGGCGGTGATCACCACCGGGCACCCGTGGCAGGCCGCCGTGCGCGAGCTGGTCGCCTCGCGGGAGCTGGGGGAGCTGACCGGGATCTCCTCGCACATCGCGTTCGACCTGCCGCCGGGCGCGGGGTACCGGTTCCGGCCCGAGCTGGGCGGCGGCGCGTTCCACGACACCGCCTCCTACTGGCTCGACGCCGTGCAGGCCGTCGTCGGGCTGGGCGGCGCGACCGCGTCCGGGCACTCGGAGTTCTCCGGGCCGAACGGGGTGGACCTGGAGTTCGACGCGGCGCTGCGGCTGCCCTCCGGGGTGCGGGCCGAGCTGCGGGCCTCGCTGGTGGGGCCGTACCGGGCCGACCACGAGTTCCGGTTCACCGGCGGGAAGGCGCGGCTGCGCAACTTCCTGCGCCCGGCCGCCGGGCCGTTCCCGGTGAACCTGGTCCTCCAGCGGGACGGGGGAGCGCGCGAGGTGCGGTCGTTCCCGGCGGTGTCCTACTACGACGCGCAGTTCGACCGGATCATGGCGCTGCTGGCGCGGCCCGCGCGCCCGGACGACGCGGTGGTCGAGCGGATCACCGTGCTGGAGAGCGCTTACCTGAACGCGCTGGAGCGGTGCGCCCGAACCGGGAGGGCGGAGGCGTGAGCATCGCCGTGCTGACGTCCGGGGTCGCGCTGGGCGTGCACGTCCCAGGGCTGCTGCTGGCCCGCAGGCTCGCCGAGGTCGGGGTGGCGGCGCGGGTGGACGTGCTGGAGAACCACCTGCCCGAGCGGCTGCGCGAGCTGATCCCGGCGTCGAAGACGGCGTTCCACCGGGACTTCCGGGTCGCGCTCGCCGGTCAGCGGCTGGCCGCGCGCAACACCACCGAGCCCGACGAGGGGCTCGTCGCCGGGCTGTGGCGGGAGTGGGAGCGGGACGGGGTCGAGCTGCTGGTGGTGCTGTCGGGGTTCTGGCTGCCCACCGCGCACCGGTACGCCTCGGCGCACAGCGGGGTCCGGGTGCGCTCGTGCCACGTCGACTCGGTCGCCTCGCCCTCGTTCACCTCCGCCTCGGGCGCGGGGCGGGGGAGGTGGGGCGAGCACGAGGACGTGTGGTTGCTGGAGCGCGCCGGGAGCGCGGTGGCGCGGACCATCCCGGTCAGCCGGGAGGAGCCGGAGCCGTGGGGCGACCGGGACGGGCGGCTGCTCGCGCACGGCGGCGGCTGGGGCATGGGCACCTACCGGACCGGGGCCGCCGAGCTGGGCGCGGCCGGGTTCGCGCTGGACGTCGTGGCCTACGAGCGGTCCGAGGTGCCCGAGGAGCAGGGGCGGAACCGGTACTTCATGATCGACCCAGACTGGCACCCGTGGCACGACACCGGGTTCCCGCCGTTCGGGCGGGTCCACGACGGCGCGGTGGAGTACCGGCGGCGCGCGGAGCACCACGACGGGTTCGACCTGACCCGGCGGGCGATCGCGGTGGTGAGCAAACCCGGCGGTGGCACGCTGATGGACTCGCTGTCGGCGGCGACGCCGGTTGTGCTGCTGGAGCCGTTCGGCGCGCACGAGGCACGCAACGCGGAGCTGTGGCGCGACCTGGGGTTCGGGATCGGGTACCGGGAGTGGGTGGACGGCGGGCGCCAGGTCGCGGTGCTGGAAGCGCTGCACCGCAACCTGGTGGCCGCGCGCGGGCGGGTTCTGTCCTATCCGGACGAACTCGCCGGGCGGTGATCCGGGACGCCGTGGCCCAGGGCGCCGCGGCTCAGGGGGCGGCGCGGCGCAGGGCCCTGCGGTAGCGCGAGCGGAAGAGCGCCTGCGCGGCGGCGGACTTCACGCCCTTGTGGCCCCTGGGCACCGCCTCCACGATCATGATCAGGTACAGGTACGCCTGGTACAGCGCGATCCTGCGGCGGGTGGTGGCGGTCAGCTGGGCCGGACCGCCCGCCTCGCGGTAGCCGTCCAGCAGCGGGTCGTCGTCGGACAGCTCGCCGAGCAGGGCCAGCGACACGAAGTCCGCGCACGGGTCGCCCCAGAACGCGCGCTCCAGGTCGATCAGGCCGGACAGGCGCCGCTCGCCCTCCTCGCCGGTGAGCATCACGTTGCCGTTCCACAGGTCGAAGTGCACCAGCACCGGCTCGGTGACCTCCTCCAGCAGGGCGCGGCCCGCCACCGCCAGGTCGTGCAGCGCGGTGGGCCTGCCGGGCGGGGTGACGCCGAAGCGGCGGGCGTCCGCGAGCAGCCCGTCGACCATGGCGGTGAACGCCTCGTACCAGGTGCCGCCGTGCAGGCCGGTCGACCGCTCGGGGTAGCCGAAGGCGGTGCCGCGCACCGCGTGCAACCCGGCGACGGCCCGGCCCAGCTCGCGGCGCAACCGGGCCCGCTCCGCGCCGCCGAGCTCGCCCGACACCCGTTGCCAGGTGTCGCCCTCGACCACCGAGGTGATCAGGAAGTCGCCGCCCACGCCCGCGCTGCCCTCACCGGCGTGGTGCAGCACCGGGACCGGGGCGGTGGCCGCGGCGGCCCGCAGGACGGCCGCCTCGGTGCGGGCGATGCGGCGCTCGTAGGTCAGCAGCGGCAGGTCGTCCGGCGGGGCGGCCTTCAGGACGACCGGGCCCACCGGGTCGACGTCGAGCAGCCAGACGGCGTTGAACGTGCCGTCCGCCAGCTCCCTGGACGAGGTGATCGTGGCCCGCGGGCCGAACGCCTCGGTCACCGCCGCCCGCAGCTCCTCGTCGGACAGCGATCGCTTGGTGGTGCTTCGCACGTGCCTCTCCTCCGGTGCTCCCGGTGTTGCGTTCCCGGTTCCGCGCTCACTTCACGAACGCGGGTTCCACCTTGGGGGGCCAGTCGGCCGGGCTCAGCACGCCGAGGGAGTAGGCGCGCGAGATGAGCGCGGTCCGGTTGGGGGCCTTGAGCTTGCGCAGCAGCGTGCCCAGGTGGTACTCGACGCCCTGGCGGGTCAGGAAGAGCGTGGTGGCCAGTTGCGCGGTGCTCTCCCCGGCGGCCACGCCCTCCAGGATGCGGGCGTGCACGTCGCTGAGCGGGGCCGCCGCGTCCCCGTGCGGTTCCGCGGAGCGGCGCAGCAGCACCAGCAGCGCCGAGACGGCCCGGCCGCGTCCGGGGACGGCGATCGCGGTCATGGCGGCGGGCGCGGTGCTGCCGTCCGGGCGCACGGCCGCGACCCGCTCGGCGAAGCGGCCCCGCTCGCCGGTCGCCAGGCAGGCCAGGCCGCGCTCCAGCGCGGGGCGCAGCGCCGGGTGCAGGAGGTCGGTGAAGTCGCGTCCCCGGATCTGGCTCAGCGGGCGGTCCAGGAGGGCGAGCAGGTCGGTGTTGGCCTCCACGATCCGCCCGCGCGGGTCGAGCCGGGCGATGCCCAGGCCCGAGCGCTCGAACACCGAGCGGTAGAGGGAGCCGTCGACCGGTTCGTGAGAGCGCTCTCCCCGGTGGTCGTGACACTGGCGCATCAATACCCCTAACCATCGGAACGGCGGCGAGGCGACCTGCTTGCGGGTCCGCGAGCGATAGCGATCATAGGAACCGCGCTCGCGCGGGGGCAATGCGCGTCCGGTCGACGGTGAACGAGTGTGCGGCGTGCCGAACGGGCGGAACGCGGGCGTCCCCGGCGTCCGTTCGGGGCAGTCCGGGAGGCCGGGTCGTGATTCACCGCTCGTGATTCACCGCGGAATTCCGGATCGGGCGTCGGGGCCGATTCCGGGAAAAGGGGAGGAAAGGGGAACCGGGTGGCGCCCGCCGCGCGTCGGGCGGCGGGCGTCCGGCTCGCGGTCAGAACTGGTCGGCCGCGGTCAGCTCGTGCTCGAAGGCGTCCGCGCGCTCGACCAGCAGGCCCAGCGGCGTCGCGAACTCGGCCACCACGCCCTGCTCGCCCAGCACGACGGTGTGCTTGAGCAGCGCCACCCCGTCCACGACGCCCGCGCCGCCGACGGGCGCGGCGCCCGCCAGCTCCAGGAAGCGGGTCTGGTCGATCTTCTCGGCCCAGCCGACCGGGGAGGACAGCACCAGCCAGGTCGAACCGTCCTCCTGCGGCACGCGCTGCACCGAGACCTGCTGGGTGCGGGTGTCGGAGACCTCGACGCGGAAGCGCAGCCAGGTGTCGGACTCCTCCAGCACCTCGGACCGCGTTCGGACGTAGTTGATCACATCGGTCCAGGTGGTCACGCTCATCTGCCCTTCGCCATCAGGGGACAACAGGGGCAGCATCTCACGTCCACCAGGGGCGACGGGCGGGAACACCGCACACCGGCGGGTCGGGGCGCGCGGAGGGACCGCCGGGGTCGCCGTTCGCGGACGGTAGCGATCTCCCGCCTCGGGGGACGGCGGGAAATACCCGCCGGGTGAAGGTGCTCGCGGTGAATCTTCGCGGGGGTTTCCCGGAGCTACGCTCGACCGGCTTTTGCCGGAAACCGAGGGAAAGGGTCCACCATGAGGAAGTCCGCCGCCGCGCTGCTGTCCGCGCTCTGCCTGCTCGCGGGTTTCGCCGGAACCGCGTCCGCGACACCGGCGTCGGCCAGATCGTACTTCTACTCCGTGCCGTCGCTGCCGTGGGGAAAGGTCGTCGACCGGTGCATCGGCGGCGCCGAGTGCGGCGGGACCGAGAACCGGCTCTACTTCACCCTGGACCGGCCCGCCTACCTGTCGCAGCTGGAGGTGCGGGCCAACGACGACGTCGCCCAGCGCCACAACGCGGTGCTGCGCGTGTACGTGGACGGCGAGCCCGCCGGGCAGCAGGACGTGAAGCAGGCGGGCAGCACGCTGACCTACCCGCTGTACCGGTTCGGCGGCCAGGTGGTGCTGGAGTCGGTCTCCACCAACGGCGGGACCGACGAGACGCAGGTCGGCTGGGTCCGGCTGCGCTGAGCGGCTTCGGGGTCCAGCAGCCATCCCCGGCCCGCCGGGTAACCCCGTGACCTGCGCCGTCCCGCTCTCCCCGCCCCACCGGCCGCGCCCGCGGCCCTTGTGCTCCCCGTAGCCCGCTGCTTGCCTGGGCCCCTGATCGCCACAGCGAGCGGGAGGCCGGTGGACGTGCTGCTTGAGGAGACCGGGGACCGGTGGCCCGCGCTGCGCGCCGCGCTGTCCGACACCACCGACCGCTTCGCGCGCCTGATCGCCTCCGCGCCCCCGCCCACCAGGGCCGCCATCGGCGGCTGGAGCGCCGACGAGGCCGCCGCGCACACCGCGATCGTGTCCGGCATGAACGCCGAGCTGATGGCGGGCCGCGACGCGTTCGACGACCCCGACCTGGCGCGCGCCTGCCGGGAGATGACCCTCGCCGACCTCGCGGCGGTGAACGCGCGGGCGCTGCGGCGGTACCCGGCCCGCGACCCCGAGGCGCTGGGGGCGTACCTGCGCGAGCACGTCGACCTGCTGCTCGAGCGCAGCGCCGACCTCGACCCGGACGAGCCGCGGCCGTGGCTGGGCGGGGCCAGGCTGCCGGTGTCGACGCTCCTGGCCCACCAGCTCAACGAGCTGCTGCTGCACGGGTTCGACGTCGCGCGCGCCACCGGGGCGCGGTGGGACGTGCCCGAGGACGAGGCGGCGCTGGCGTTCGACCTGTTCCTGATGCGCCTGCTCGGCGCCGGGGCGGACACCCGGCACCTGCTGTCCCGGTCGGGGGGCGGGCGCGAGCTGCGCGTGGAGCTGCGGTCGGCGCGGACCACGCCGGTGATGGTGGTCAGCGGGGAGCGGAGGCTGGCGGTCGTGCGGCCGGACGGGAGCGCGGACACGGTGGTCCGGTTCACGCCGTCGGTGTTCATGCTGGCGCTGTTCCGGCGGATCGGGCTGGCGGGCGCGCTGGTGTCCGGGACGATCACCGCGTCGCGGCCGAGGCCGTGGGTGGCGCTGGCGTACTTCCGGCGGACCCGGACGCCCTGATCCCTGGTTTCACCCGTTCGGGGAGCGGGTGGGGGGAACCGCTCGGGGCCGCGTCGCGTCGTGGTCATGGGATGGTGGGCGACCACAGCGATCTGGGGGTGAGCGGTGCCCAGTGGGTACGAGGTGCTGACGGGTGAGATCGCGGCGCTGGCGGGCCGCGTCGACGGCCTCGCCGAGCGGCTCAACGGGGCGGTGGACGCGGCCCGCACCGTGACGATGGACGACTCGGCGTACGGGGTGATCTGCCAGCCGTTCGCGGCGCTGCTCCAGCCGTTCGAGGAGATGGGCGTGAACGCGCTGGCCAAGGCGGTCGAGGCGGTGGCGGAGAACGCCACGACGCTGCGCGAGACGTCGCGGGAGTACGACGACCGGGAGAGCGCGCAGTCCGCGGAGCTCGACGGCATGGCGCGGTGAGCGGCGGGGCCGCTGGCGGGCGCGTCGGTGAGCACCGGGTGCGGCGGCAGCGGGCCGGGGTCGGGTACTTCGGGCAGGTTCGGGTGCGGGTGGTGGACGGGGCCCTCGAGGGGGCGGTGGTGTGGGCGGTCGACCCCGAGGACCGGTCCTCGCTCCAGCCGGGGAGCGACCGGGAGTTCGTCGACGCGGCCGTTGCCGGGGCGTGGGACGGGCTCGGGGTGGTGGGGCGGCGCGGGGGCGTGGTGGAGGTCCTGCACGTCCAGGTGGACCTGACCGACATCGAGGTGTCCGCTGTGCGCGCGGCTGCGGCCATGGCGGTCGTGGAGGCGTTCGGGGCGGGGGACCGGGTGGAGTTGGCGTTCGACGGCGGGTGGGTCGTCGTTCCGGTGTCCTGAAGGGGCGGCTCAGGTCCGCGTCAGGGTCAGCTCGGCGTCCGGGGTGGTCAGCCTCAGGGTGTCGCCGTCCAGGCGCCAGGTCGGGGTCGCGGTGAGCAGCGCCGTGAGGAAGCGGTCCTGCTCGGTGCGTGGGGCGTCGCAGGCCATCTCCGTCGTGGCGGCCTCGGTCAGGGTCAGCTCGCCACCGCTCGTGTCGACCTGGCCGGACAGGGTGTTGCAGCCGCCTCGCACGACCAGGCGGCCGTCGTCGGTGAAGGTGGCCCGCACCTCGGTGCCGGGTGCGAACGGTCTGGGTTCGCCCTGGGCGGTCGCCGCGGTCGCGGTGAACGCGCCCAGCGGGGGCGGGGGCTCGCTCGCGGGGGCGTGACCGCACGCGGTGAGCAGGAACGCCAACAGCAGCAAGCGCGTCATGGCGGCAGGACGGGGCGTCGGACCTCCCCGGTTGCACGGGGGCCGGACCCCGCGGGCCCGGCCCCCGATCCGCTCACGGTCGTGAGATCCAGTAGTCGACGAACGACATCACGTCGGGGCGCAGCCGGGTGCCGCTGTTGGCCGGGGTGCCGCCCGCGACGCCGTTGGTGTGGATGGCGGTCACGCACCAGCCCGCGCACAGGCCCGGCGTGGTCGAGTTGTAGTGGTAGACCGGCGAGCCGCTCTGGCCGCGCGCCGTGTCGATCCAGTACCAGAGCTTGTTCGCGGTCTGCGAGTACGCGCTGTCGCCGTCCCACCACATCGTGCCGAACGGCTTGTCGCCGGGGTAGCCCTCCGCGTAGAGGTGCTGCCCGACGAGGTTCTCGCCGGTGCTGTACCACCAGCCGAACCAGCCGGTGCGGTAGCCGAGGTCGCAGGTCAGCTTGACCAGGCCGTAGTCGTGGTCGCTCGGGTAGCCGTTGATCCACGCGCTGGTGGTCCACACGTCGGCGATGCCGCCGCCGCAGCTGCCGAACGGCGCGGAACCGCCGGTGCGGCCGGGGGTGACCCGGTAGGAGGTGACCCAGCTGCCGCCGGAGTGCACGCAGTGGCCCGCCGTCACCAGGACGTCGCGGCTGAGCATGAACCCGGTGCAGCCGCCCCGGTTCGTCTCCAGGTGCGCGATGGCGCCCCAGGGGAAGGCGGACGGGGCGGACTCCGGGACGCGGCCGTCGGCGCCGATGACCGAGGCGGCGCCGAGGTCGGGGGAGGGCTTGCGGTCGGGGGTGGTCGTGGTGCCCGAGCTGCCCGCGGCGGCGGACCTCAGCGCGGAGGTGGCGGCGGCGGGCAGGGTGATGGTCCTGCCCTCGCCGTTCACCATGGTCAGCGCGTCGGGCGTGGCGGTCGCGGTCGTGGTGGCGAGCGCGGACGCCGCCAGCGCGAGCGCCAGCGCTCCGGCCAGTCTCCGGCGCGGTGTTCGGATCGACATGGGTCCTCCCCGTGGTCGTGCGGCCTGCCGCCGCTCGCACCGGTAGGGGGCGGCCGGACGGCTGCCGATACCGGGCGGGCGCGGGCGGGGGCGGATGCCGGCCGGAAGGGCGGGGTTCGCTGCCCGGAGGGGCGGTGGGGAGCCGCTGGACAGCGGTGATCCGCTTCCGCGCCGGACGAGCTGGCGGTACGGTGGCCGCATCGCCCGCACTGGGCCTGGTGTGCCGGGAAGCCTGGTCGGCGTCGTGACCCGCCGACGCCTGGAGCCGACCGTGCCGCACCCCGCCTCCCCGATCCGCGTCGACCTGCCCACGGCGCTCGCGCGGCTGCCTGGCGGGGTCGTCGAGCACCGCTTCGACCGGCGCGGCGACGAGGTGGTCGTGGTCCTCCACGGCGGGCACCTGCGCGCCGGGCTCGCCCTGGGGGAGGACGCGCTGGCCGACGGGCGCTGCTCGGTGCTGGTCCCCTCGCGGCCCGGTTACGGGCGCACCCCGCTGTCGACGGGCGGCACGCCGGACGGGTTCGCGGACGTCGTCCGGGAGCTGTGCGAGCACCTGGGGATCACCCGGCTGGCCGCCGTCGTGGGCGTCTCCGCCGGGGGGCCCACCGCGCTCGCGCTCGCCGCACGCCACCCCGACCTGGTGGCGCGCGTGGTGCTGTGGAGCGCGGTCGGCCCGCTGCCCTGGCCGGACCGGCGCACCCGCCTCGCCGCCCGCGCCGCCTTCTCGCCCGCCACCGAGCGCCCGGTCTGGGCGGCGCTGCGCCTGCTCCTGCGGATCCGGCCCGGTGCGGCGCTCCGGGTCCTGCTGGGCGACCTGTCCACCTCGCGGGCGCGCCTGGTCCTGGCCGCGCTGACCGCCGAGCAGCGCGCGGACCTGGTGGCGCTGCTGTCGCGGATGCGGTCGGGCTCCGGGTTCCGCAACGACCTGGCCGCGTTCCCCGACCGCGTTCCGCCGGTGGCGCAGCCCGCGCTCGTCGTCGCCACCCGCCGGGACGGCGCCGTCCCGTTCGCCCACGCCCAGGCGCTCACCGCCGCCCTGCCGCGAGCCGTGCTCGTGGAGAGCCTGGCCGACAGCCACTTCGTCTGGCTCGGGCCGGACTGGGGCGAGGTGGGCGCGGTCGTCCGGGAGTTCGTCCTCGGGTGAGGTCGGCGGCCGTCAGCGCGCGCCCGCCGGCCGTTCGGCCACGGCGTGCGCCAGGCGGTGGTGGTCCGCGGGGTTCAGGGGCGACCACTGCTGCCCGGTGTCGTCCGGGCGGCGGGTGAACTGCCGGCAGCACTCCGGGGTGTCGTGCTGCCCGCCGACCAGGTGGGTGAACCCGGCTGGCACGCCCCCGCGGCGTTGCAAGGCGTTCTCCTCGAAGATCGGCGCGGTTGCGGTGGACACGTCGTCCCCCGCTGGCGCGACCCCTGGGAGATCGTGGTCCTCCTGCATCGTCATGCCCGTGACCTGGGGCGCGTCCCCTCCTGCGTCCGGTGAGGCGAATAGCACGGGTTTCCTTTACCGCTTTCGCTGGCGCAGTGAGAATGTCGCGCGGGCTGGTTCTCGTCATGTGGAAGTGCGGGACACGAGGGGGTGGTTGTATTCCACTGTGATTCGCATGATTCCGAATTTCGAAGTGTTTTGATCAATGGGGAGCGCGCTTTCCGCAAAGATGGGGGTCCACCGCGCCGCGACCCGGCCGCGAGGTCGGGCTGTTCGCCGTGCCGGGGAGCGGGAACGAACCGGGGGAACGCGGGATGGGCAGCACGGGAGCGCGCTTGGTGGGGATCATCGCGATCACAGCGGTGTGCGCGGTCGCCGGGACGTCGACGGGGCGGTCGGCGAGGGGGGCGGCGTCCGGCAGGACGACGAGCCGGGGCTGGTCGACCGGATGGCCTGCGTTGCCTCGCGGTACCTGGGCGAGTCGTGGCGGCAGGGAGCGGACGGGACGTACGTGGTCCACAACCTGCAGGCGGTGCCGTCGGGCACCGCGTGGGCGCGACCCGAGGCGCGCTGGCCTTCACCGCCGACCGCGACACCACCGACCTGCGGGTCGGCGACACCGTCGTCCTGACCGCGACCGCCGCCTGCACCGGCAACGCGGACGACACCTGCGGGGTCGGGCGGGACGGGTGGCTGCGGGAGGTCCGCGGCGACCACCCCCATGATCTTCCTGCGCCGCTCGTGGGGGCGCCTGGCCCCGGTGACGAGCGCGTTCACGATCACGGCGCGGGTCACCGCCCCCATCACGTCGGGGCAGGTCACCGGCGAGCTGAACAACTCGTCCTACCTGGTCGACGGGGAGTCCGCCAGGGCGAGCCCGCCGGTGCCGGCGACGTCCTGGCCGCGTCACGGGCTGGTGCAGGACAGGGCTGGGGTGGTCGCCGAGCCGGTGCCGAGGTAGCCGAACGTGGTGGTGGCGCCCGCGCCCAGCGAGCCGTTCCACTCGCCGCCGCGCTGCCCGCGTCGGGGGGAGGCCCCGCTCGCGGCCGGTCGCCAGGCGGGTCTTTCGGTTGTGCTTCGCCGGGGGAGCCGTGCGCCTCGCGGGCGACCCCCGCGGCGCCCGAGGGGCGTCGCGCCGACCGTCCTCTGTGGACGGCGGGACGCTGCCGGAACCGCCGGGCGGCCGGTTCCGAATTGGTCCGAACCACAGCCTTGACGAAGCCCGGCCGAGGCGTCACCGTGTCGTATGAGAGCGCTCTCCCTTGACCCTGCAACGAGATGAGAGCACATGGGCAACGTGAGGAAGTTCGGCGCGTCGTTAGCGGGGGCCGCCCTCGTGCTGAGCGCGGTCGTGGCGGGCGGGGGCACCTCCGTCGCGGGACCCGACCTGCGGGCGCAGGCGAACGACGCGTACGCCGCCGCCATGGGCCGCGACCTCGGGATCACCGAGGACCAGGCGCGCACGCGGGTCCGGCAGGAGGCCACCGCCATGGAGGTCGACCCGAGGGCGCGGGCCGCCGCGGGCGCGGCGTTCGGCGGCTCCTGGTTCGACGCCGAGCGCGGCAAGCTCGTCGTCGGCCTCGCCGGTGACGACAAGGCCGCCGCCGACGCCGTGCGCGCCACCGGCGCCGATGTCGTCCGGGTGGACCGCACCCTCGCCGCGCTCGACGCGGCCAAGGCCGAGCTCGACCGGGTCACGGCGCCCGAGGGCGTCGCGGCCTGGCGGGTCGACCCCAAGCGGGGCGCGCTGGTCGTGACCGTGCACGACGCCAAGGGCTCCGCCGACTTCGTCGACGCCGCGCGGGAACTCGGCCCCGTGGTCGTCGAGGAGGTCTCCGCGCGGCCCGCCACGTTCGCGGCGGGCACCGTCGGCGGCGACCCGTACTACATCAACGGCAACACCCGCTGCTCCATCGGCTTCTCCGTGCACGGCGGCTTCGTCAGCGCGGGCCACTGCGGTGGCGCGGGCAGCTCCGTGGTCGGCTGGGACGGGTCGGCCATGGGCAGCTTCGCCGGGTCCTCCTTCCCCGGCAACGACTACGCCTTCATCCGCACCGGCAACGGCTGGTGGAACGCCCCCGTCGTGCTCGGCTGGGGCTCGATCCCGGACCGGCTCGTCCGGGGCTCCAACGAGGCCCCGGTCGGCAGCTCGATCTGCCGCTCCGGCTCCACCACGCACTGGCACTGCGGCACGCTGCTGGCCAAGAACGAGACGGTCAACTACCAGCAGGGCGCCGTGCACCAGATGACCAAGACCAGCGTGTGCGCCCAGCCCGGCGACTCCGGCGGCTCGTTCATCACCGGCGACCAGGCCCAGGGCGTCACCTCCGGCGGCTGGGGCAACTGCTCCTCCGGCGGCGAGACCTGGTACCAGCCGGTCCGCGAGATCCTGAGCGTCTACGGGCTGTCCCTGGTCACCCCGTGACCCGACCCCGCCCCGGCGCGGCCCGCGCCGGGGCGGGACCCGCGTTCGCATACGCCCACGACAACCCGCGCCGCCTAGGCTGCCGGGCGTGCGCGTGCTGATCCTGGAGGACGAGCCCCACCTGGCCCAGGCCGTCCGGGACGGGCTGCGGCTGGCCGCCATCGCCGCCGACGTCGCCGGTGACGGCGACACCGCCCTGGAGCTGCTCGACGTCAACGCCTACGACCTGCTGGTGCTCGACCGCGACGTCCCCGGACCGTCCGGCGACGAGGTCGCCAGGCGCGTCGTCGCCTCCGGCCGGGGCACCCCGATCCTGATGCTCACCGCCGCCGACCGCATCGACGACAAGGCGTCCGGGTTCGAGCTGGGCGCCGACGACTACCTGACCAAGCCGTTCGAGCTGCGCGAGCTGGTGCTGCGGCTGCGCGCGCTCGACCGCAGGCGCGCCCACGCCCGGCCGCCGGTGCACGAGATCGCCGGGTTGCGGCTGGACCCGTTCCGCCGCGAGGTCTTCCGCGACGGGCGGCCGGTCCCCCTCACCCGCAAGCAGTTCGCCGTGCTGGAGGTCCTGGTGGCCGCGCGCGGCGGGGTGATCAGCGCCGAGGAGCTGCTGGAGCGGGCCTGGGACGAGCACGCCGACCCGTTCACCAACGCCGTGCGGATCACCGTCTCGGCGCTGCGCAAGCGGCTCGGGCCGCCGTGGGTGATCACCACGGTGCCGGGGGTGGGCTACCGGATCGACACGGGCCGTGGCTAGGCCGCCGGGGCTGAGCGTCCGGCTCCGGCTCACCCTCAGCTACGCCGCGCTGCTGCTGGTCACCGGAGCCGTGCTGCTCGCGGTGGTGTGGCTGTACCTGCTGCGGTACGTGCCCGACAACGACCAGGGGCTGCTGGGCGTCTCGCCGAACCGGTACCTGCTGGTGGGGATGTTCGGGCCCGCGGCTGCCGCGGCGCTGGCGGTGCTGCTGGTGTCCGGGCTGGTCGGCGGCTGGTTCCTGGCAGGCCGGGTGCTCGCCCCGCTCACCCGCCTCTCGGACGCCGCGCGCGCCGTGGCGGGCGGCTCGCTCTCGCACCGGGTCCGGCTGCCGGGGCGCGCGGACGAGTTCCGCGAGCTGGCCGACCTGTTCGACGCCATGCTGGAGAAGCTGGAGGCGCACGTCGCCGAGCAGCGCAGGTTCGCCGCCAACGCCTCCCACGAGCTGCGCACCCCGCTGGCGATCACCCAGGCGCTGCTCGACGTGGCCCGCGACGACCCGGCGTGGGACCGGGGCGAGGCGCTCGCGCGGCTGCGGACCGCGAACCGGCGGGCGATCGACCTGACCGAGGCGCTGCTGCTGCTCGCCAGGGGCGAGGGCGGGGACCTCGTGCGCGAGCCCGTCGACCTGTCGCTGCTCGCCGAGGAGGCCGCCGAGGCGCTGCTGCCGCTGGCCGAGCGGCGCGGGACGGCGCTCGACGTCACCGGTGGCGCTGCGGTGGTCCGCGGGTCGGCGGAGCTGCTGCTGCGGGTGGTGCTGAACCTGGTGCAGAACGCCGTCGCGCACAACCTCCCCGCGAACTCGGGCGGCCGGGTGCTGGTGCGCACGGGGGAGCGGGACGGGGCGGGCGTGCTGGAGGTCGAGAACACCGGGCCGCCGCTGCCGCCGGAGCTGGTGCCGACGCTGACCGAGCCGTTCCAGCGGGGAGCGCGCCGCACGCGCGCCGACGGGCACGCGGGGGTCGGGCTCGGGCTGGCCATCGTGCGCGGCGTCGTCCACGCGCACGGCGGGACCCTGCGCCTGGTCGCCCGGCCGGAGGGCGGCCTGCGCGTCACGGTCGCGCTGCCGCTCGCCGAGGGGAGCGCGCCCACCAGCGGCGGGACGCCAGCGCGGCCAGCGCCGCGCCGGTCGCGTTGAGCAGCACGTCGTCCACCGACGACACCCGGTCCAGCCGGAACGCGCACTGCGCGGTCTCCACCAGCAGCGAGCAGACCGCGCCCAGCGCCAGCACGCGCGGCGCGGACGCCAGCGCCGGGAAGCGCACCGGGGCGAAGAACCCCAGCGCCGCGAACACCAGCAGGTTGCCCAGGACCCCCAGCGGCCCCATCTCCAGCAGGTCCGCCAGCGGGACCAGGCTCAGCCTGCCGGGGACCTCGCCCGCGCGCTCACCCGGCATCAGCGTGATCCACAACCACGGGACCGTCCCGTACACCAGGCCGACCTCGGCCACCGAGGCGCGCCACGACCCCGCGCCCCGGAGCCGGGCCAGCCCCCACGCGGCCAGCACGGCGACCGGCGCCCCGACCAGCGCCACGAGCACCACGCCGTTCTCGGTGTCCAGGCACCCGTGCCACCGGCCCGCCGCGCACGCCGGAGCGGACATCATCAGCGGGCGGCGCAGGGCGAGCAGGACGGCGGCGAGGACCAGCACGGCCGCGGTGGTGAGCACGATCCCGCGCGTGCGCGGCGTTCCAGGCATGGGCGCAGTCAAGCCCGCCGGGCCTATCGGGGGCGTATTCGAAACCCCCGCGGTCAGCGGGCCGGCCAGCAGTGCGGGCAGCCGGTCCCGCAGCGCGTGCCCGGCCGCGCCCGCGTGCACGCCTCCTGCTCGCGGGTCTCCTCGGCCTGCCTGGCCCGCTCGGTCACCTCGGCGGCGTACGCGTGCCGCGTCCGCACCGAGTCCCCGATGCCCGCGCCGCCGAAGACGCACGCGAACAGGCTGAACTGCTCCGGCGACCACCGGTGCGACAGACCCGCGCGCCGCAGGTCGCCTCGGTGGTGGCGGCTCGGCTTCCGGCATGAGGCACGGAGCCCGCGTGGTCGCGGCCGCCGCGCTGATCGTGATCAGCGTGTTCGCCGGGTTCGTGCTCGCGGACGACGCGATCGTGAAGTCGCTCGGGTTCGCGCTGGCGTTCGGGGTGGCGGTGGACGAGTTCGTGGTGCGGATGACGATCGTGCCCGCCGTGCTGTCCCTGCTCGGCCGCTCCGCCCGGCTGGCCAAGGCCCGGCTCAGGCGATCCGCAGCTGCCCCAGCTCCTGCGTGCACCGGGTCAGCGCCACGTACAGCCCGTTCCAGCCGCGCGGTTCGGCGCTGATGCCCTCCGGGTCGACCACCAGGGTCGCGTCCCACTCCAGGCCCTTGGCCTCGGTCGCGGTGAGGACCGGGACGTCGTTGTCCAGCAAGGCTTTCAGGGGTGCGACGTGCGCGCGGGCGGTGACCACGCCGACGGTGCCGCCCCGCCAGCGCCCCGCCAGCTCCGCCACGGCCTCCCGCGCCGCGCCCGGCAGGTCCGCCGCCGTGGTGGAGCGCTCCCACGGGGTGACGCCGGAGGAGCGGACCGCGCGCGGCGGGGAGTTGCGGCTGCCCGCCCTCTCCAGCACCGGGGCGGTCAGGGACATGACCTCGCTCGGGGTGCGGTAGCAGATGGTCAGCTCCGCGGCGGTCCAGCTGTCGCCGAGGGTGGCGCGGACGGCCTGCGCCCAGCTGGTGTGCCGGTGCGAGGCCTCGGCCTGGTCGATGTCGCCGACCGCCGTGATCGACCTGGCCGGGCAGCGGCGCAGGACCATGTGCCACTGCATCTCCGACAACTCCTGCGCCTCGTCCACCACGACGTGCCCGTACGTCCAGCCGCGCTGTGCCCGCGCCCGGTCCGCGACGGACTCGGCCTGACCGCGCGGGGGTTCCACGTCGCCGAGCAGGTCGGCCACCGCGTCGAGCAGCGGGATGTCGCCGGGCGCCAGGGCTTCCGGCTCGGCGACCACCAGCGCCACCTCCTCCGGGGTGAGGAAACCGCCCAGCAGCACCGGATCGGCCAGGAACCCGCGCAGCACCGCGCCCGCGTCCAGGGTCGGCCACCAGTGCTCGACGAACCTCGCGATGGTCGGGTGCCCGGCGATGGCCGCGCGCAACTCGTCCACCTCCTCCTCGGACAGCCTGCCGTCCACGTCGCTGCCCGCGGCCGGTCCGTCGTGGACGGCCCCGTCCAGGCTGCGGTCGACGCGGGCCAGGACGTCCTCGAAGCCCTCCTCCACCTCGGCGAGCGCGGCCTCGCGGTGCTCGGCGACCTGCTCGGCCAGCACCTGGTGCAGCTGCTCGGCGAACGCGGTCCTGGCCGGGTGGTGCGGCCGGGCCCGCACCGAGGCGAGCAGCTGCGCGACCACCGCCCGGTCCACCACGTGCCGCTCGCCCTCCCAGCGCAGCTCCAGGTCGCGCGGCCGGGGCCGCAGCGCCGCCACGTGCTCCTCCAGGGCCGGCTGCCACGCCGCGCGCCCCTTGATCTCGGACACCACCCGGTCCTCGGCGCGGGTCACCTCGGCGCCGGGCACCAGGGTGTCGCAGGTCGCCGACACCACGGCGGTCTCGCCGAGCGCGGGCAGCACCTGCGCGATGTAGTCCAGGAAGCGCGGCGACGGGCCGAGCACCAGCACCGCCCGGTCGGCCACCCGCTGGTGCGTGAACAGCAGGTACGCCACCCGGTGCAGGGCCACCACGGTCTTGCCGGTGCCGGGGCCGCCCTGCACGATCAGCGGCCCGGACGCCTCGGCGCGCACCACCTCGTCCTGCTCGCGCTGCAACGTCGACACCGCCGTCGACATCCGCCCGGTGCGCCGCTCGCCCAGCGCCGCGAGCAGCGCGCCCTCGCCGACCAGGTCGGAGGCGGAGGACCCGTCGAGCGGCTCGTCCTCCACGCCGACCACCACCGCGCCGTCGGTGCGGATGTGGCGGCGCCGCGCCTGGCCCTGCGGGTCCACCGGCGTCGCGGTGTAGAACGGCCGGGCGGCGGGGGCGCGCCAGTCCAGCACCAGCGGTTCGGCGCGCACGTCCTCCTCCCGCACCCCGACCCGCCCCACGCGCCACACCGAGCCGTCGAGCCCGTCGAGCCTGCCGAAGACGAGCCGGTCGGACGCGAGCAGCAGCTCGTCGTGCTGCCTGCGCAGCACCCGGTGCAGCGCCCGGTCCCCGTCCAGCTCGGCGTCCGCCATCCCGTCCGCCAGCCGCGCGAGCACCCGGTCGCGCAGCGCGGTGGCGGTGTCCAGGAACGCCTGCTCCTCGGCGATCGCGGAGCGGCGGCTGTCGGGGGTCGGGCTCATGCTGGTGACCTCGCATCGCTGTGCCTCCCGGACCGGGCCGTCCGGTTCTCGGCGAAGCGGAATGCTAGGGGGTCACGGGCGGGAGAACGGGCATCGACCCGCAGGGGGGAGAGGGTTGTCTCACCGGCTTGAAAACGCCGGGAAACCCTGTTCTACCAGGGGTTTTGCCGTTGTCGAGAACAGATCCCCGGCGAATTGGCAAACGCGACGCGCGCGGGACCGGAGATCTCGAACGGACGACCGGGGATCGGCGATCTCGGCCGGGGAGCGGTGACCGCGACCGGTCGGCCGGGGAGCGGGGACGACGCCGGGTTCCGCCCTGGTGCGGGCAGGACCCGGAGCGGGACGAACCCGCCACGGCGGCGATCACACCGCGCGCCCCAGGTGCGCGGCCAGCGCGCGGGGGGTGGGGTGCTCGAAGACCTCCCGCACCGTCAGGCGGGTGGTGGTCCTGGCCGTCAGGCGGGAGATCAGGCGGATCGCCAGCAGGCTGTCGCCGCCCAGGTCGAAGTAGGACGAGTCCCCGGTGGCGTCCGCGGCCAGCACCTCGCGGTACACCGACGTCACCACCTCCAGCAGCGACGCGCCCCCCGGCTCCGGCTCCGCGCCCGGTCCCGCGCCCGACCCCGATCCCGATCCCGGCCCCGCTCCCGCCTCCGGCCCGCTGTACAGCTCCCGCAGCGCCCCGACGTCCACCTTGCCCGTCGCGGTCAGCGGCAGTTCGGCGCGGGCGTGGACGTGGTGCGGGCGCAGGCTCTCCGGGAGCTTGGCCCGCAGCGCCTCGCGCACCCCCTCCGGGGTCGCCGCGTCCCGCGCCGACGGGACGTACACGGCCACCAGCGACCGGTGCTCCCCGCCCACCGCGAACACCGCCGCCGCCGCCACGCCCGCGCACGACACCACCGCCCGCTCCACCTCCGCGGGCTCCACGCGCACCCCGCGCACCTTCACCTGCCGGTCCGCCCTGCCCACGAACTCCAGGCCCGCCGCGCCCACCCGCACCAGGTCGCCGGTCCGGTAGAGGCGGTCCCCGTCGCACGGGGGGAAGCGGTCCGCCGTCAGCGCCGGGGCGCCCCGGTAGCCCCACGCCACCGACGGCCCGCCCACCCGGAGCTCGAAGACGCCCTCGCCCGCCGGGACCAGGACCTCCCTGATGTGCGGCAGGGCCCGGCCGATCGGCACCACGTCGTCGTCCGCCAGCGCCCGCCCGACGGCGCCGCCCAGGTCCGCCGCGTGCGTGACCATCACCGTCTCGGTCTGGCCGTAGGCGTTGATCAGCTCCGCGTCCACGTGCTCGCACCACCGGCGCACCGTGCGCGCCCGCGCCTCCTCGCCGCCGATCACCACCAGCCGCAGCGACGCGGGCAGCCGCTCGCCCGTCGTCAGCACGTGGTCGGCCAGCTCCGCCCACAGCGCCGTGGCCAGGTTGACCACCGTCACCCCGCGCTCGGCCATTACGTCCAGCAGGGTCCGCGCCGAGGCCCGCTCGGTCCTGGAGTCGGTCACCACCGCGGCGCCGCCGAACAGCGTCGCGTAGATCTCCTCGCCCGCGGTGTCCCAGATCAGCGGGGTCAGGTTCAGCACCCGGTCCGCGGGGGTGATCCCGTACCGGGCGCTCAGCGCCGTGCCCGCCGCCAGCACCGCGCGGTGCGGCACCAGCACGCCCTTCGGCCTGCCGGTGGAGCCGGACGTGCGCAGCAGGTACGCCAGGTCCTCCGGGCCGGTGGTGGCGCGCGCCGTCCCGCGCAGCTCCTCGTACGCCAGGAACGGCGCGCCCAGGTCCACCCGCGCCGCGCCGCGCCCCAGCACGGCGACCGCCCCGGCCTCCGCCACGGCCTCGCGCAGCCGCTCCGGCGGGTCCCCCGGCGACAGCGGCAGGTACGCGCCGCCCGCGCGCAGCACGCCCAGCGCGCCCGCCACGGTCGTCCAGTGCCGCTCGGCGAGCACCGCCACCAGCGCGCCCCTGCCGACCGCCAGCCCGCCCGCCACCCGGTCCAGCTCGGACAGCAGCTCGCGGAAGCTCAGCGCGCGGTCCCGGTCGAGCAGGGCGGGCGCGTCGGGGGTGGCCTCGGCGATCCGCGCCAGCGCGGCCGGGACGCCCCCCGGAACTCCGCTCACCGGGCCCGCGCTCACCGGGACTCCTCCACGGCGCGGCGCAGCGACCCCAGGTAGTCGGCGGCGAAGGCGGCGGCGGTGGCCGGGTCGAACAGGTCCGCGGCGTACTGGACGAAACCGACCAGCCCCGCCCCGTCCAGCGCCAGCTCCAGCTCCACGTCGAACTCGCTCGTGCCGCCGGGGGAGGGCAGCGGCTCGGCCGTCACACCGGGCAGCCGCAGCTCGTCCTCCGCGAAGTCCTGCACGGTGAACACCGCCTGGAACAGCGGGGTCCGCGACGGGTCGCGGGGCGGGGACACCGCCTCCACCACGTGCGAGAACGGCACGTCGCCGTCGTCGTAGGCGTCGAACGCCACCGACCGCACCCTGCGCAGCAGCTCCGGGAACGACGGCGCGCCGGACAGGTCCACCCGCATCACCACCGTGTTGGTGAACAGCCCCACCATGGCCTCCTCCTCGGGGCCCTCCCGCCCGGACAGCGGCACCCCCACCGACAGGTCCTCCTGCCCGCCCCACCCGCGCAGGGCGGTGAGGAACACCGCCAGCAGCACCATGAACAGGCTCGCCCCGTGCCGCCGCGCGCACTCCCGCGCCAGCTCCACCAGCCCCGGCTCCACCCGCAGCGGCACGTGCCCGCCCGCGGTCCCCCGCACGCGCGGGCGCGGCCGGTCGGTCGGCAGCTCCAGCGGCGGCGCGCCCGCCAGCCTCCCCCGCCACCGCAGCAGGGCCTCGGCGTCCGGCGGCCGGGTCAGCCTGCGCTCCACGACGTCGCTGTACCCCGCGCGCAGCGGCGGCGGTTCCTGCCCGCCGTAGAACGCCGCGAGGTCGGCGCACAGCACCGGCAGCGACAACCCGTCCGCGCAGATGTGGTGGAGCACGGCGGACAGGACGTGGTCCTCCGGGCCCAAGCGGACCAGCAGCACCCGGAACGGATCGCCCTCGGCCAACCTGAATGGTCGTGATCGGTGTTCCGCGATGTGCCGCTCCACCTCGACGGGTAGTTCGCCCGTGCTTTTTGCCTCGACCCGTTCGGCGTAGAAAGGCGCGGGGGTCAGCACGCGCTGTCGCGGTTCCTCGTCAATCAGGTCGATCCGCGAGCGCAAAGGTTCATGCCGGTGGACCAGTGCGGTGAGCGCGCGGTCCAGGAGATCGGGGTCGAGCGGTCCGCGCAGGCGGTGCGTGAACGAGATGTGATAAACGGCGGACGGCCCGTTGAATTGCTCGGTGAACCAGATGCCCAGTGCGGCCGGGGGCAGCGGCGCGATTCGCTCGGTGGTCCGGACAGCCTCGTGCGCCACACGCCCTCCAGCGGGGGTCCCGGTGGTGCCCTGCGGGGCGGTCTACGCCTCCAGCACCCTGTCGACGAACAGGCCGATGTTGCCGAGCATCCGCGCGAGCCGCTCCTCCAGCGTCGCGCTCTCGCCCGGTTGCGGCACCGCGGGGCGGGCCTTGCCCCGCACGTAGGACGAGCAGCCCAGCTCGGCGCACGCGTAGGTGCCGACGGTGTTGCCGTTGCGCCCGCTGGCGCCCGCCTTCGGGGCCGCGAAGAGCACCACGTCCGACATGGCGTGCGTGGTCACGCAGAACGCGCACACCGACCTGCGCAGCGCGCCCGCGCGCGCCTGGTTGGCCCGCAGCGCGATCCCCACCAGGTCGTCGCCGCGCGGCAGCACGAGGTAGGCGTTGTTGACCGCGCGCGGATCGGTCCACCCCAGGAAATCCGTGCTCGCCCAGTCGGTCGACTCGAACCCCGGTGGCAGGCTGAGCTTTTTGGCCTCGCCCTTCGAGCAGTTCGCGAAACACCTGCGTATTTCTTCCGCCTGGGCCGGCCGCACCCCGATACCCCCGTAATTCCGGCATGACGTCGTGGCCAGTATGCATGACTTCCGGCGCGGGTCAAACACCCGGAAGGCGGGAATCGCGGTTACCCGAACGGGTCGGGTCGCGCAAGGCTGCGCAAGGGTGGTTCGGGAGGACCCTTCGGTCAGCTATGCGATGATTGCGAGCCCGTCGGGCCCTGTGCTAGGAAGTTGTGGGATCGCAGGTGCCGGTGATCGGTGCGGAAGGTGCTCTGGTTCGGGCGGTTCGGTCGACGCTTTTCCGCGTTGGCCGGGCGGTTGGCCGAATGATTGTCGAATTCGCTGTTCTGAATCATTGTCGGTAATCGGGGTGGCGTGCCGCTGCCCGGCCTCGTCCTGTCGTGGTGGGGGACTGCTGTGATCGATCCTGGGGAATGGGCCCGCGCCGGTTCGCCGTCGGCGGAGCGCGGGCTGCACCTGCTCGTGGCCGACCGCGCCGCCGACTGCGCCGACCGCCCGGCGCTCGTGCACGGCGACACCCGCCTCACCCACGCGGAGCTGGACGCCCGCGCCAACGGCCTGGCCCACCGCCTGGTCGCGGCGGGCGTGCGGGTGGACGACGTGGTGGGGCTGTGCGTCGACCGCTCCTTCGGCATGGTCGTGGGGCTGCTCGCGATCCTCAAGGCGGGCGGGGCGTACCTGCCGCTGGACCCGGAGCTGCCACCCGCCAGGATCGAGCGGATCACCACCGCGGCCAACGCCCGCGCGTGCGTGGTCGCCGAGCGCCACCGCGCCCTGCTGCCCGGCCACGTCACCGCGCTCGCCCCCGAGGCCGAGCCCGCGCCCACCCCGCCCGACCGGCGCGCGGCGGGCGACAACCTCGTGTCGGTCTACTTCACCTCCGGCTCCACCGGCGTCCCCAAGGGCGTCGCGAGCAGCCACGCGGGCTGGGTCAACCGGATGGCCTGGTCGCAGCGCGCCCACCGGCTCGCGCCGGGGGACACCGTGCTGCACAAGACAACGCTGACGTTCGACGACGCCGCGCTGGAGCTGTTCTGGCCGCTGGCGGCGGGCGCGCGCGTCGCGCTGCTCGACCCCGGCGCGCACCGCGACCCGATCGCCGTCCTGGACGCCCTGCACCGCCACCGCTCGGTCTACCTCCAGGTCGTGCCGACCATGCTGGCCGCGCTGCTCGACGAGATCGCCCGCGACCGCGACCGCTGGGACCTGTCGGCGCTGCGCGACGTCACCTCCAGCGGCGAGGCGCTGCCCACCACCACCGTCCGGCGCTTCCTCGACCTGCTGCCGTCGACGCGGCTGCACAACACCTGGGGCGCCACCGAGGTCTCGATCGACTCCACCAACCACACCTGCGGCCCGGCCGACGCCGAGGACACCGGGGCCGCGTCGGTGGGCCTGCCCATGACGGGCAACCACGTGCGCGTCCTGGACGCCGAGCTGCGCGAGGTCCCCCTCGGCGAGGTCGGCGACCTGCACATCTCCGGCGTCGGCCTGGCCAGGGGCTACCTCGGCGACCCGGCGGCCACGGCGGCGGCGTTCGGCCCCGACCCGTTCGAGCCCGGCGGGCGCCTGTACCGCACCGGCGACCGGGGCTACCGCCGCCCGGACGGGACGGTGAAGTTCGTCGGCCGCGACGACCACCAGGTCAAGATCCGGGGGATGCGGGTCGAGCTGGGCGAGGTGGAGGCCGCGCTGCGCCGCTCGCCGCTGGTGCGCGACGCGGCCGTCCTGCTGCGCCGACTCGGCGAGGCGGACCAGCTCGTCGGCTACGTCACGCCCGCCGACGCCCAGGAGCCTCCCCGGCCCGAGCCGCTGCGCGACGCGCTCGCCGACTGGCTGCCCGCGCACATGGTGCCCGCGCGGGTCGTGGTGCTCGACGCGTTCCCGCTCAACGCCAACGGCAAGGTCGACCGCGCCCGCCTGCCCGAGCCGGGCCCCCTGGCGGACGCGGACGACGCGGGCTTCACCCCGCCCAGCGGACCCGCCCAGGAGGCCATCGCCGCCATGTGGCGCGAGCTGCTGGGCGTGCCGCGCGTCGGCGCGGACGACGACTTCTTCGACCTCGGCGGGCACTCGCTGCTGGCCACCCGGTTCACCGCGCGCGTGCGCCACCGCTTCGACGTGGAGCTGCCGGTCCGCGTCGTGTTCGACCGGCCCGTGGTCGCCGAGCTGGCCGAGGAGGTCGAGGCCCTGCTCGCCGCCAAGATCCAGGACATGTCCGACGACCAGGTCCGGGCGCTGCTCGGCGACCGGTCCACCCGGTGAGGAGCGAGGGGCGATGGGCGAGCACGACGACGACACCCGGCGCTACGCGGTGGTGCTCAACGACGAGGAGCAGCACTCGGTGTGGCCCGCGGACCGGGACGTGCCCGCCGGGTGGCGGGCCGAGGGCTTCACGGGGACCAGGGCCGAGTGCCTCGCGCACGTCGCCGAGGTGTGGACGGACATGCGCCCGCTGAGCCTGCGCCTGCGGATGGCGGAGGACACGGCGTGACCGCCCTGACCGGCAGGCTCTCCGCCGCCCCGTCGACCCTGCTCGACACCGAGGTGCTGCGCCCCCAGTTCGAGCACGAGGTCCGCCGCCTGCTGCCCCACTACGTCGCGGTGGAGCGGGTGCTGGCGCTGGAGTACCGGCGCATGGGCCTGCTCACCGCGGACCAGGCCGAGGACGTGCTGGGCCTGCTCGCGCGGGTGCGCGCCGAGGAGCTGGCGGCGGACCCGGAGGCGAACCTGTCCGACATCGCCTTCGCCCTGGAGCGCCACGTGGAGCGCGGCGCGGCGCGGCCGGTCCCGAACTGGCACGTCGACCGCAGCCGCAACGACCTCCAGGCGTGCGCGCAGCTCATGGCCGCCCGCGACCGGCTCGCCGGGCTGGCGGGGCAGGTGCTGGGCATGGCCGCCGCCGCGCGCCGGGTCGCCGCCCGCCACCTGGACACCCCGATGCCCGGCTGCACCCACTACCAGGCCGCGCAGGTCACCACGCCCGGCTTCCACCTGGCCGCGCTGGGCGAGCGGCTCCTGCACACCTCGCGCCGCCTGCTCGCCACCTTCGACGGCACCGACGCCTGCCCGCTGGGCGCGGGCGCGCTGACCGGCCAGCACCTGCCGTGGGACCGGGAGCGCATGGCCGCGCTGCTCGGCTTCACCCGGCCGGGCGGCAGCGCGCTGACCGACGTCGCCTCCCGCGCCTTCGTCGCCGAGATCACCGCCGAGCTGTCGCTGTTCGGCATCACCGCCAGCCGCTTCGCCACGGACCTCATCACGTGGGCGGGCGCGGGCCACGGGTTCGTCGACCTGCCCGACGAGCTGTCCGGCATCTCCTCGGCCATGCCGCAGAAGAAGAACTTCCCCGTGCTGGAGCGCATCCGGGGCCGCACCGCGCACCTCACCTCGTGCCACGTCGACGTGGCGCTCGCGCAGCGCGGCACCCCGTACACCAACCTCGTCGAGGTCTCCAAGGAGGCGGGCGCCCAGTTCCACGACGCGCTGGACACCGCGTCCTCGGTGGTGCGGCTGTTCACCGCCGTGCTCGACGGCCTGGTCTTCCGCGCCGACCGGATGCGCGCGGCGTGCGAGCGCGAGTACCTGGGCGGGTTCGCGCTGGCGACCCTGCTGACGCTGCGCGCGGGCGTGCCGTGGCGGCGCGCCCAGGTGCTCGCCGGGCGCTACGTCGTGGCCGCGCTGGAGCGGGGCCTGCCGCCGACCCGGCCGGACGGCGACCTGCTGGCCGCCGTCGCCGAGGCCGACGGCGTCACCGCTCCCTCGCCCGGCGACCTGCTGGCGGAGGCGTTCGACGTGGACGCGAGCCTGCGCGCGACGCGCACCACCGGCTCCGCCCACCCCGACGAGGTCGCGGCGCAGCTGCGCGCCCAGGAGGGGGAGCACGCCGAGCTGGAGCGCCTCTGGGCGCCGCGCCGCGCCCGGCTCGCCCGCGCCTTGGGCGCTGGGGTGTTGGATGCCGGGATGCTGGCCGCCGAGGGCCAGGACACCGGGACGGTGGGCGCTGGGGCCCAAGACGCTGGGGCGTTGGACGCCGGGATGCCGGACACCGGGACGTTGGCCGCCGAGGGGCAGGACACCGGGATGCCGGACACCGGGATGCCGGACACCGGGGCGCCGGGCGTTGAAACGGTGGCCGCCGGGACGGTGGCCGCCGGGACGGTGGCCGCCGAGACCCCGGACACCGGGGCGCTGGCCGCTGGGGCCCTGGCCGCCAAGACCCCGGACACCGGGCTGCGGGAGTCGCGGGCATGATCTTCGACGGCATCACCGACGCGATCGGCCACACGCCGCTGGTCCGGCTGCGCGTCCCGGCCGCCCCCGGCGTCGAGGTCTACGCCAAGCTGGAGCTGCAGAACCTGTTCGGCATGAAGGACCGCGTGGCGGCCACCATCATCACCGAGGCCAGGCGCACCGGCGCGCTCGTCGAGGGCGCGCACATCGTGGAGAGCTCCTCGGGCACCATGGCGCTGGGCGTCGCGCTCGTCGGCACCGCGCTCGGGCACCCGGTGCACATCGTCACCGACCCGCGCGTGGACCGGATGACCCTGGCCAAGCTGCGCGCCCTCGGCTGCGCGGTGCACGTCGTCGACGCCATGACCTCCCACGGCTGGCAGAGCGCGCGCCTGGAGCGCCTGGAGCAGCTCATGGCCGAGCTGCCCGGCGCGTTCTGGCCGCAGCAGTACAGCAACCCCGACAACCCGGCCGCCTACCGCAGGCTCGCCGAGGAGGTCCTGCGCGACCTCGGCACCGTCGACGTGCTCGTCGGCTCGGTCGGCAGCGGCGGGTCGCTGTGCGGGTCGTCGCGGGCGCTGCGCGAGAGCCTGCCCGGCCTGCTCGTGCTGGGCGTCGACTGCGTGGGCAGCGCCCTGTTCGACCAGCCCGACGAGCCCCGGCGGTTGCAGAGCGGCCTCGGCAACAGCCTGCTGCCCAAGAACCTCGACCGCACCCTCGTCGACGAGGTGCACTGGCTCAACGACCACGAGGCGTTCGCCGCGACCCGCGCGCTGGCCGCCGAGCAGCAGATCTTCGCGGGCAACACCTCCGGCTCGGTGTACCGCGTGCTCACCGACGTCGCCGCGCGCTCCGCGCCGGGCACCCGCATCGTCGGCATCTTCCCCGACCGGGGCGACCGCTACGCCGACACCGTCTACAGCGACGAGTTCTGGGCCTCCTCGGGCCTGACCGACCTGCCCGTGGCGAGCGCCCCGGAACCGGTGGACTACGGCACGGTCGTCACCGGGTGGTCCCGCGCGGCCAACAAGTCCGGCGCGGACGTGCCGCGCCACCTGCTGTTCGTCGAGGCCAACACCACCGGCACCGGTGTGCTCGCCCTCGGCCTGGCCGGGGAGCTCGGCCTCACCCCCGTCCTGCTCACCGGTGACCCCTCCCGCTACGCCGGTCTCGCGGGCAGCGGCGCCGAGGTGCTGGAGTGCGACACGAACTCCGCCGCCGCCCTGCGCGCCGCCGTCCAGGACCGGTTCCGCCGCGAGGAGGTGGCGGGCGTGAGCACCACCAGCGACTTCTACACCCCGGCGGCGGCGGACCTGGCGGCGTGGCTGGGACTGCCCCGCAACCCGGTCGACGCCGTCCTCACCTGCCGCGACAAGTCGCTGCTGCGCGCGTGCCTGGCCGCGGCCGGGGTGCGCCAGCCGGGGCACGTCGTGCTGCGCGAGCCGGTGACCGGGGACGACGCGGCGCGCGCCGTCGCGGCCGTCGGGCTGCCGTGCGTGGTGAAACCGGTCGACGACTCCGGCTCCAACGCCGTGCTGCTGTGCCACGACGCCGACCAGGTCCTCGCCCACGCGCGCCGCGTGCTCGCGGTGCGCGAGAACGTGCGCGGCCTGCCCACCGCCCGCTCGGTCCTGGTGGAGGAGTTCCTGCCGGGCGAGGAGTTCAGCGTCGAGCTGTTCGGCTGGGCGGGGCGGACCCACCCGGTGGGCGTGACCCGCAAGTCCGTGACGCCCGGCCCGCACTTCGTGGAGACCCGGCACCTGTTCCCCGCGCCGCTGGACCCCGCGCTCGCCGACGAGGTCGTCGCGGTCGCCCGCCGCGCCGTCGAGGCCGCCGGGATGCGCCTGGGCGCCACCCACACCGAGGTGCGGCTCACCCCCGACGGCCCCGCCGTCGTGGAGGTCAACCCGCGCCTGGCGGGAGGCATGATCCCCGAGCTGGTCCGGCTGGCCACGGGCGTGGAGCTGCTGGCCCAGCAGGTGCGCGCCGCCGCCGGGCTGCCCCCCGACCTCGCCCCGTCGCGCGCGGCCCACGCGGGCATCGCGTTCCTGACCGCGCCGCGCGCGGGCGTCCTGGCCGAGGTCACCGGGGTCGAGGCCGCGCGCGCCGTGCCCGGCGTGGAGCACGTCCTGGTCACCGCCGCGCCCGGCGCCGCCGTGCGGCCCCCCGAGAACGCCTACGACCGCCTCGGCCACGTCATCGCCCTCGGCGCGACGCCCGCCGAGGTCGACGCCGCCCTGACCGCCGCCCACGACGCCGTGGGCATCCGCCTGGAGGCCGGACAGTGATCGAGCTGCGCAGCGACACGTTCACCCTGCCCACGCCCCGGATGCGCGAGGCGATGGCGTCCGCCCCGCTCGGGGACGACGTGTACGGCGAGGACCCGACCGTGCGCGAGCTGGAGGAGCTGGCCGCGCACGTCTGCGGCAAGCAGGCCGCGTGCCTGATGCCCAGCGGCACGATGGCCAACCTGGCCGCGGTCCTCGCCCACGCCGGGCGCGGCGAGAAGATCCTGGTCGGCGACGAGAGCGACCTGCACGTCTACGAGGCGGCAGGCCCGTCGGTGCTCGGCGGCGTCGCGGTGGAGCCGGTGCCCACCCGGCCCGACGGCACGCTCGCGCTGGACGACCTCGCCAGGGGCTTCCCCGACGACCCGGACGACCCGCAGTTCGCCCTGCCCGCCCTGGTGTGCCTGGAGAACACGCACAACCGGTGCGGCGGGAAGGTCCTGCCCCCGGACTACCCGGCGTCCGTGCGGCGCTTCGCCGACGAGCGGGGCGTGGCCGTGCACCTGGACGGGGCGCGGGTGTTCAACGCCTCCGTCGCCTCCGGCACGCCCGTCGCGGACCTCGCCGCGCACGCCGACTCGCTCCAGTTCTGCCTCTCCAAGGGCCTCGGCGCGCCCATCGGGTCCATCACGGCGGGCGGCGCCGCGTTCATCACCAGGGTGCGCAGGCTGCGCAAGCTGCTGGGCGGGGGGATGCGCCAGGCCGGGGTGATCGCCGCCGCCGGGATCGTCGCCATCGAGGAGGCCGGGCGGCTGGCCGCGGACCACGAGCACGCCCGGCTCCTCGCGAAGGGGCTCGCCGGGATCGACGGCGTCGAGCTGGCCGACCCCGACGTGCCCACCAACATGGTGTTCTTCCGCGTCACCGACGAGCGGTTCACCCACCGGGCGTTCGTCGACTCGGCCGCCGCCAAGGGGCTCGCCCTCGCCGAGCTGGGGCACGGCCGCATCCGCGCGGTCACCCACTCCGGCGTCACCCGCGCCGACGTGGAGAACGCCGTCGCCGTCGTCGCCGACGTGCTGCGCGAGGGGCCCCGGTCGTGACGGCGGGCGCGGGCGTCTACCTGTTCCCCGCCTCGCGCGCCCAGTACCAGCTGTTCTTCGTGCAGCAGGTGCTGGGCGACGAGCCGACCTACCACGTGCCGCTGTGCCACCGGCTCGACGGACCGCTCGACGTGGTCGCGCTGCGCCGCGCCGTCGCCCACGTCGTCGGCAGGCACGAGGCGCTGCGCACCCGCTTCGCGCTCGACGGCGGCGAGCTCCTGCAGGTCGTCGACCCCGAGGCCGGGGTGGAGCTGGAGGTCACCGCCGACGGCGACTTCGCGCGGTGGGCCAGGGAGGAGGCCGAGCGGCCGTTCGACCTGGAGCGCGGACCGCTGTTCCGGGCCGCCCTGCACACCGGCGAGCCCGCGCTGCTGCTCACCGCGCACCACGTCGTGTGCGACGGCTGGTCGGCGGGCGTCGTCCTGGACGAGGTCGTCGCCGCGTACGGGGCCTACGCGACCGGCGGCGAGCCCGACCTGCCCGAGCCGGAGTTCCAGTACGCCGACTACGCGGACTGGCAGGAGCGGTGGCTGGCCGGTCCCGCCGCCGCCCGCCAGGTCGAGCACTGGCGCGAGGCGCTGGCCGCGCCCCTGCCCGTGCTGCCCGTCGGGAGCACCGGCGCGCCCGCCAGGTCGGGCGCGAACCACCCGGTGGAGCTGCCCGCCGACGCCGTGCCGAGGCTGCGCGCGCTCGCCGCGGAGTCCGGCGCGTCGTTCTTCGTGGTGCTGCTGACCGCGTTCACCGCCGTGCTGCGCGAGGTCACCGGCTCGGACGACGTCGTGGTCGGCACGGTCTCGGCGGGCCGCGCCAGGGACGAGTTCGACGGCACGGTGGGCTACCTGGTCAACACCCTGGCCGTGCGCACCCGCTTGCCCGGCCCGGCGACCTTCCGGGAGCTGCTGCGCCGGGTGCGGGAGAGCGCGCTGGACGCGCAGGCCAACCAGGACCTGCCCTTCGACCTGGTCGTGGAGCACGTGAAGCCGCCGCGCGCGCCCGACCGGCACCCGGTGTTCCAGGCGCTGCTGACCTACAACGAGCTGCGCGGCGACGCGCGCCGGGCCGCCGGTCTGCGGTTCACCCCGGTGCTGCTGGACGGCGGCACCGCGAAGTTCCCGCTCTCGCTGGAGTTCAACGAGACCGACGGCGGGCTGGAGGCGAACGTCGAGTACCGGGCCGACCTGTTCGACGCCGCCCACGTCGCGGACCTGGCCGAGCGGCTGCGCGCCGTGCTGCGCGCCGCCGCCGACGACCCCGACCACCCCCTGGCCGCCGCCGCGGCTCCGGACGGCGCGGCCGAACCGGACGGGGAGACCCCCTACGCCCCGCCCACCACCGACGTGGAGCGGGTCCTGGCCGAGGTCTGGGCGCGGGCGCTGGGCCTCGCGCGGGTGGGGATCGACGACAACTACTTCGAGCTGGGCGGCGACTCGATCCGCAGCGTGCAGCTGCTCGGGCTGGCCCGCGAGCGCGGCCTGGCCGTCCGGATCACCGACCTGGTGCTGCTCCAGACCATCCGCGAGCTCGCCCCGCTGGTCACCGCCGCCGCGCCGGTCCGCGAGAGCGCGCGCCTGGACCTGCTGGCCGAGGCGGACCGGGGGCTGGTCGGCGCGGACCTCGTCGACGCCTACCCGCTGTCGGCGCTCCAGGCCGGGATGCTCTACCACAGCCAGGCCGCCGACTCCGAGCAGATCTACCACGACGTCGCCACCTACCACCTGCGCGCCGAGCACTCCGAGGACGCCTGGCGCCGCGCCGTGGCGACCGTGCTGGAGCGGCACGAGGTGCTGCGCACCTCGTTCGAGGTCACCGGGTTCACCGAGCCGGTGCAGCTCGTGCACGCCGCCGTGCCCGCCCCGCTGACGTTCGAGGACCTGCGCGGCCTGGACGCCGGGGCCGTGGAGGCGGCGGTGGCCGCCCGCTTCGCCCTGGAGCGCGCCCGCCCCTTCGACTGGAGCGCCCCGCCCCTGATCCGCTTCCACGTGCAGCGCCGCGCCGACGACGAGGCGCAGCTGTGGATCGTCGAGCACCACGCGATCCTGGACGGCTGGAGCGGCCGGTCGCTGTTCGCCGAGCTGCTCAACGCCTACGCCGCCCACCTCGGCCACCCCGCGCCCCTCCCGCCGCCGCCGCGCGCCCGCTTCCGCTCCCTGATCGCCCTGGAGCGCGCCGCGCTGGCCGACCCGGCGCAGCGCGCCTTCTGGACCGACCTGCTCGACGGCGCCAGGGGCGGCGCGCTGCCGCTGGGCGGGCCCGCGCGCGGCGCGCCGGACATGGCGATGACCGAGGGCGACCTGCCCGCCGACCTCGCGCCCGGCCTGCTGGCGCTGGCCACCCGGCTCAGGGTCCCGGTGCGGGTGGTGCTGCTGGCCGCGCACCTGAGGGTCCTCGCGCTGCTCTCCGGCGACGACGACGTGCTCACCGGCGTGGTCTACAACGGGCGCGGCGAGGAGCCCGACGCCGACCGGGTGCTCGGCCTGTTCCTCAACACCGTCCCGTTCCGCCTGGACGTCGGCGACGGCACGTGGGCCGACCTGGTGCGCCGGGTCGCGGCGCTGGACGTGGCCGCGCAGCCCCACCGCCGCTTCCCGCTGGCCGAGCTGCAGCGCGCGCACGGCCCCGCGCCCCTGTTCGAGACGTTCTTCAACTACACCCACTTCCACGTCTCGCGCGGCGGCCCCGACGAGTCGGTGGTGGCCCTGCTGGACGAGGACAGCGTGGTGCCGACGAACTTCCCCCTCGGCGCCGAGTTCGCCCGCGACGCCGACACCGGCGCGTTCGCGCTGGGCCTGCGCCACGACCGCACCCGGTTCACCGACGAGCAGGTCGCCCGCGTGCGCCGCTACTACGAGAACGCGCTGCGCCTGCTCGCGACCGACCCGGACTCCTCCCACGCCGACGCCGACCTGCTCCCGCCCGCCGAGCACGCCGACCTGGCGGCCTGGAACGACACCGGCAAGCGCTACCCCGGCCCGCACCTGCTGCACCGCCTGTTCGACCGCTCCCACCCGGACGCCCCCGCCCTGCGCTTCGCCGGGGGCACCACGACCTACCGGGAGTTCGACGCGCGCGCCGACGCCCTCGCGCACCGGCTCGTCGCGCTCGGCGTCGGCCCCGGCCGGATCGTCGCGGTCAGCGCCCAGCGCTCGGTGGAGCTGGTGGTGGCGCTGCACGCCGTGCTGCGGGCGGGCGGCGCGTACCTGCCGCTGGACCCGGACCTGCCCGCCGCGCGCGTCGCGGAGATGCTGGCCGACGCCCGACCGGTGCTCGTGCTGGCCGACCACGACCTGCCCGGCGCGGTCCGCTTGGAGGCCGCCGACGGTCCCGCGGCCGGACCGGGCGGACCGGGCGGACCGGGCGGACCGGGCGGACCGCCGGACGTGGCGGTGAGCCCCGCCGACCCGGCCTACGTCATCTTCACCTCCGGGTCCACCGGCCGCCCCAAGGGCGTCGTCGTGCCGCACCGCGCCATCGCCAACCGGCTGCTGTGGATGCAGGACGCCTACCCGATCGGCCGGGACGACCGGGTGGCGCAGAAGACGCCGTTCTCGTTCGACGTGTCGGTGTGGGAGCTGTTCTGGCCCTTCGCCGCGGGCGCCTGCCTGGTCGTCGCCGCGCCGGGCGGGCACCGCGACCCCGCCTACCTGGCCGGGCTGCTGCGCGCCGAGGCCGTCACGGTCGCGCACTTCGTGCCGCCGGTGCTGCGCGCCCTCCTCGACCAGGCCCCGGACTGCCCGGCGCTGCGCCTGGTCTTCGCCAGCGGCGAGGCGCTGCCGCACGAGCTCCAGCAGCGCTTCCTGGCCGCGCTGCCCGCCGCCCTGGTCAACCTCTACGGCCCCACCGAGGCGGCGGTCGACGTCAGCCACTGGCGGTGCCACGACGACGGCCGCGCGGTCGTGCCCATCGGGCGGCCCATCGCCAACACGACCCTGCACGTCCTGGACGCCCGCCGCCGCACCGTCCCGGTGGGCGTGCCCGGCGAGCTGCACATCGGCGGCGTCTGCCTGGCCGACGGCTACGTGGGCCGCCCCGACCTGACCGCCGAGCGCTTCGCCGACGGCCGCTACCGCACCGGCGACCTCGTCCGGCGGCTGCCCGGCGGCGAGCTGGAGTACCTGGGGCGCCTGGACGACCAGGTCAAGGTCGGGGGCGTGCGGGTCGAGCTGGGGGAGGTCGAGTCGGTGCTCGGCGAGCACGTGCCGGAGTGCGCCGTGGTCGCGCTCGACGGGGGGCTCGTCGCGCTCGTGGTCGGCGACGCCGACCACGCGGACCTGCGTGCCCGGTTGCGCGCCAGGCTGCCCGCCCACGCGGTGCCGGGCGTGTGGCGCACCGTCGACGCGATCCCCTTGTCCCGCAACGGGAAGCGCGACCGCGTCGCGCTCGCCGCGCTCGCCTCGGCCCCCGCGGCCCCCGCGGCCCCGGCCGGGGGCAGGGCCGCGCCGCGCACCGACGCCGAGCGCGCGCTGCTGCGCCTGTGGCGGGAGGCGCTGGGCACCGAGGACGTCGGCGTGCTCGACACCCTCGCCGACCTGGGCGGCCACTCGGTCACCGCGCTGCGGCTGCTCGCCGCCGTGCGCCGCGAGTTCGGCCGGGCGCTGCCGGTGGGCGACCTCCTCGACGGCGGCACCGTCCGCTCCCTGGCGGCCCTGCTCGCCCCGCGCGAGGGGAGCGCCGGGCACACCGACGCGCCCAGGCTGCGCGAGCTGCGCGCGGGCGACGGCGTCCCGCTGGTCCTGGTGCACCCGGCGGGCGGCACCGTGCGCCCGTACCGCGACCTTGTCGCCGCGCTTGGCGGGGCGGCGGGTGGCGGGGCGGTGGGCGGTGGGGCCGCGCTGGCGGGCCTCGCGGCCGATGGCCCCGCGCCCGGCGGGGCCGTGCTGGCCGGCTCCGCGTCCAGTGGTCCCGCGTCTGGTGGTCCTGCGCTGGAGGGCCTCGCATCCGGTGACCCCGCGCCCGGCGAGCCGGTGCTCGGCGGCCCCGCCCGTGGTGGCCTTCCGCTGGCGGGCCCCGCATCCGGTGGCCCCGCGCCCGGCGGGCCGGTGCTCGACGGTCCCGCCCCCGACACCCCCGCCCCCGAGCCCCCCGCCTTCACCGGTCCCGTGCTGGGCGTCTCCGCCGCCGCCGAGCCCGCGCCCGACGTGGCCGCCCTCGCCGCCCAGTACCTCGACCTGCTCGCCGACCTGCCCCGCTTCCACCTGGTGGGCTGGTCCTTCGGGGCGGTCGTCGCGCACGAGATGGCCGTGCGCGCGCCCGAGCGGGTCGGCGCGCTCGTCCTGGTCGACCCGGCCTTCCCCGGCGACCACGACCCCGACGACCTCGACGCCTCCGCCGCGCTGCGCGCCGAGCTGGGCGAGGCCGCCGAGAGCGAGCTGCTGCCGGTGCTCCAGTCCAACGTCCGGGCGCACGCCGCGCACCGGCCGGGCCGCTACCGGGGCGCGGCCGTGTTCGTGCAGGGCGAGGAGAACCGCGCGCACGGGACCGCCGCGCGCTGGGCGGGCGTCGTGGACGGCCCGTTCCGGGCGCACGACGTGCCCGCCGGGCACTTCGACCTGGTGCGCCGCCCGCACGTCGACGCGCTCGCCGCCCTGGTGCGCGACGCGCTGGGGGCAGCGCGGTGACCCCGCCGACCGCGCCGGGCACCGGGCACGGCCGCGCCTGCGGCACCTTCGGCGAGCTGCTCCAGGGCGTGCTCCCGGTGGAGGAGCGGGACTTCCTCGTCACCCTGCCCATCGCCGAGTTCTCCACCGCCAGCTTCGAGCTGACCGGCGAGCACGAGCCGGTGGTGGTCACCCCGCCCACCAAGGAGAAGTCCCGCAGGCTCGTGGAGCGGATGCTCGCCGCGCACGGCCACCCCGGCGGCGGGCGGCTGGAGCTGACCGGGCGCCTCCCCGAGGGCAAGGGCCTGGCCAGCTCCTCGGCCGACCTCGTCGCCACCGCCCGCGCGGTCGCCTCGGCGCTGCGCCAACCGGTCGACGCCACCGCCATCGAGTCCTTCCTGCGGCACATCGAGCCCACCGACGGCGTCATGCACGAGGGCATCGTCGCCTACTACCACCGCGAGGTGCGGCTGCGCGAGCGGCTGGGCTGCCTGCCCGCGCTCACCATCGTCGCGGTCGACGAGGGCGGCCAGGTCGACACCGTGCGGCACAACCGCATCCCCAAGCCGTACACCGAGCGCGACCGGCAGGAGTACGCCGAGCTGCTCGACGTGCTCACCGACGCGGTGCGCACGCACGACCTCGCCGCCGTGGGCGCGGTGTCCACCCGCAGCGCCGAGCTGAGCACGAAGGTGCGGCCCCGGCCGCTGCTGGAGCGTCTGCTCCAGATCCGCCGCGAGGCCGACGCGCTGGGCCTGGTGCTCGCGCACAGCGGCACCGTCATCGGCGTGCTGATCGCCGGGGGCGACCCGGCGCGCGAGGACAAGGAGCGGTTCGTGCGCGAGGAGTGCCTCGCCCTGTCCCCGGCGGTGTCGACCCACACCTCGCTGTGCGCGGCCACCACCGCCTGCCTGCCCAGGGAGGTGCGCGCCTGATGGAGGTCCGCGTCCCCGCCCGCTTCAACGGCCCGCCCGGCTCCGCCCAGGGCGGCTGGGTGTGCGGCCTGCTCGCCCGCCTCGCCGCCCCCGAGGGCGCCGTGGTCACCCTGCTGTCCCCGCCGCCGCTGGAGACGCCCCTGCTGCTGGAGACCGGGCCGCGCCGCGCCGTGCTGCGGCTGGGCGAGGAGGTCGTGGCCACCGTGGCCGCCGCCACCTCGGACCCGCCCGCCGTCGACCCGGTGCCGCCCGAGGTCGCGGCGGCGGCCGAGGACGGCTTCCCCGGCGCCGACGGCCACCCGTTCCCCACCTGCTTCGCGTGCGGGCCGGACCGCGCCGACGGCCTGCGCCTGCGCCCCGGACCGGTCCCCGGCCGCCCCGGCGACGCCGCCTGCCGCTGGACGCCGGGGCCGCACACCTCCGACGAGGTCCTGTGGGCCGTCCTGGACTGCCCCGGCGGCTGGACGGGCGACCCGCGCGCCGACCCCGCCGTGCTCACCCGCATGACCGCCCGGCTCCTCGCGCCGCCGGTCCCCGGCGCGCCGCACGTCGTCGTGGCGCGCGCGGCGGGCCGCACCGGCCGCACGGCCGTGAAACTGACCAGTGTCTACGGCCCCGGCGGCGCCTTGGTCGCCACCGCGTCGGCCCGGTGGACCGCCCTCGACGCTGAAGGGCTGTGACATGAGGACGATTCCGGCGCTGTTCGCCCGCGCGGCGGCCGCCCACCCGGACCGCGTCGCGGTCGGCACGACGACCTACGCGGAACTGGACGACGCCTCGGCCCGCCTGGCGGGCGCGCTGCGCGCCGGGGGCCTGCGGCGCGGGCAGCCGGTGGCCGTGGCGCTGGAGCGCTCGCCGCTGGTCGCGGTGGCGCTGCTGGGGATCGTCCGCGCTGGGGGCTGCTACCTGGGCCTCGACCCCGGCGACCCGCCCGCCCGCCGCGCCGCGCTGCTGGCCGACTCCGGCGCGCTCCTCCTCGGCGAGCGGGAGGTCCTCGTGGACGGCCCGCGCGCCGCCGACGCGGACGTCGACCCCGAGGACCTGGCCTACCTCGCCTACACCTCCGGCTCCACCGGCGAGCCCAAGGGCGTGTGCGTGCCGCACCGCGCCGTCGCCCGCCTCGTCGACGCCCCCGACTTCCTCACCACCACCCCCGACGACGTGTTCCTCCAGCACGCGCCGCTCGCGTTCGACGCCTCCACCCTGGAGATCTGGGGGGCGCTGCTGAACGGGGCGCGGCTGGCCGTCGCGCCGCCCGGCGAGCTGTCCCCGGCCGAGCTGGCCGCGTTCGCCCGCGAGCAGGGCGTCACCACCGCCTGGCTCACCGCGGGCCTGTTCCACCAGGTCGTCGACACCGCGCTGGCCGACCTGCGCGGCGTGCGCCAGCTCGTCGCGGGCGGCGACGTGCTCTCGCCCACTCACGTCGAGCGCGCCCTGCGGGAGCTGCCGGGACTGGTGCTCATCAACGGCTACGGCCCCACCGAGAACACCACGTTCACCGCCTGCCACCGCATGACCGCCCCGCCCACCACCGCGACCGTGCCCATCGGCACGCCCATCCGCGGCGGCGGCGTCCACCTGCTCGACGCGGACCTGCGCCCGGTCCCCGACGGCGAGGTCGGCGAGCTGCACGCCACCGGCGACGGCCTCGCCCTCGGCTACCTCGGCCGCCCCGACCTGACCGCCGAGCGCTTCCTGCCCGACCCGACCGCCCCCGGCGCCCGCATGTACCGCACCGGCGACCTCGCCCGCCGCCTGCCCGGCGGCGTGCTGGAGTTCGTCGGCCGCGCCGACGCCCAGGTGAAGGTGCGCGGCTTCCGCGTCGAGCCCGCCGAGGTGGAAGCGCAGCTGCTGCGCCACCCCGACGTCACCGGCGCGGCCGTCGTCGCGCAGGCCGACACCTCCGGCGGGCGCAGGCTCGCCGCGTTCTACACCGCCGAGCACCCGGTGTCCGCGCCCGAGCTGCGCCGCGCGCTCGCCGAGCGCCTGCCCCGCCACCTGGTGCCCTCCACGCTCACCCGGCTGCCCGCGCTGCCCCTCACCCCCAGCGGCAAGCTCGACCGCGCCGCGCTCGCCGCCACCCCGGTCCGCACCAGGGCCGACGTGGACGCCGACTACCGCGCCCCCGCGACCGAGCGGGAGCGGTGGCTGGCGCAGCTGTGGGCGGACGTGCTGGCGGTGGACGCCGTCGGCGTGGACGACGACTTCTTCGAGCTGGGCGGTCACTCGCTGCTGGCCAGCCGGATCACCGCCGAGATCGCGGGCGAGCGCGGCCTGTTCGTGCGCGCCCGCACCTTCTACGAGAACCCGACCGTCGCCGAGCTGGCCGAGCACCTCGGCGCGCTGGAGGAGTCGCGATGAGGCTGAGCGCCCCCACCGGCGACCAGGAAGTCGACCTCGACGCCGTGGACCTGTTCGACGCCCGCACCTACTCCGACGGCGACCCGCACGCCGCGTGGCGCGCGATGCGCGAGCACGCCCCCGTGCACCGGCAGACCCTGCCCGACGGCCGGTCCTTCGCCTCCGTCACCCGGCACGCCGACGTCAGCGCCGTGCTGCGCGACCACACCCGGTTCACCTCCCGCCGGGGCACGCTGCTGTCCATCCTGGGCGGCGAGGACCCGGCGGGCGACCTGATGATGGCCGCCAGCGACCCGCCGACGCACACCGCGCTGCGCGAGCCGCTGGGCAGGGCGCTGTCGTTCGCCGCGCTGCGCTCGCGCCACCCGGACGTGCTCGCCGTGGTGCGGCGGCTGATCGCGCCGCTGGCGCGGGAGGGCGCCTGGGACGTCGCCGAGCGGGGCCTGGGGTTCCCGATGGAGTTCACCGGCGCGCTCATGGGCCTGCCCGAGTCCGACTGGCCCGAGCTGGCCCGGCTGACCACCCAGGCCGTGGCGCCCGAGGACCCGCTGTTCGGCGCGGAGGCCGGGCACGGGGCGCTCGTGGCCGCCCACCACGAGCTGTTCGAGTACTTCGCGGAGCTGGCGCACCGCCGCGACGACCGCGACGACCTCGTCGGCTTCCTCAAGCGCATGGACGTGGGCGGGCGCCGCGTCCGCGTCGAGGAGGTCGTCTACAACTGCTACAGCCTGCTGCTCGGGGCGAACGTCACCACCCCGCACGCCGTCTCCGCCACCGTCCAGGCCTTCGTCGAGCACCCCGACGAGTACGCGCGGCTGACCGGCTCCGACCGGCAGACCGCCACCGCCGTCGAGGAGGGCCTGCGCTGGGCCTCGCCCGCCAACCACTTCATGCGCTACGCCACGGTGGACACCGAGCTGAGCGGGCGGCCGGTGCGCGCGGGCGAGGCCGTCGTGGCCTGGCTGGGCTCGGCCAACCGCGACGAGCGCGTCTTCGCCGACCCGTACCGCTTCGACGTGGCCCGCAACCCCAACCGGCACGTGGCCTTCGGCTTCGGCCCGCACTACTGCGTCGGCGCGCCGCTGGCCCGCGTCGCGCTCCGGATGCTGTTCGGCGAGCTGGTGCGGCTGGTCGAGCGGTTCGAGGCCGCCGGGCCCGTCACGCACCTGCGCTCCAACTTCGTCGCGGGCATCCGGAGCCTGCCGGTGCGCGCGGTCCTGCGGCCGGGAGCGGCCGACGAGCTGAAGGGGGAAGCCGATGCCGCCACCCCGGCGCGGTAAGTGGCTGCTGCGCGCGCCGGACCCGGACGCGCGGGCCCGCCTGTTCTGCTTCCCGTACTCGGGGCTGGGCGCCTCGATGTACGGCCGGTGGCCGCGCGCGGTCGGCGACCTGGAGGTGTGCGCCGTGCAGCCGCCGGGCAGGGAGAACCGCATCCGCGAACCCCACCACGGCGGCTACCCGGAGCTGGCCGACCTCGCCGCCACCGCGCTGCTGCCGCACCTGGACCGGCCGTTCGCGTTCTTCGGGCACTGCGGGGGAGCGCTGGCCGCGTTCGCCACCGCCGCCCGGCTGGCCGAGACCGGCGGGCCCGTCCCGACCGTGCTGTTCGCCTCGTCCCAGGTCGCCCCGCACGAGGGGCCGTTCGGCCGGTTCCTGTCCATGTCGGACGCCGAGCTGTCCCTGGAGCTGGCGGAGCTGACCCGCGCCCTGGGCGGCGCCCCCGACCCGGACATGATCGAGCTGGGGCTGGGCGTGCTGCGCGCCGACCTCGCCGCGAACCGGGCCTACCGGCTCGACGCGCCCCTCGCGCCGGGGTCCGACGTCTGCGCGATCGGCTGGTCCGCCGACGCGGAGATCCGCCCCGACCAGATGGGCGGGTGGCGCGACTGCGCGCCCGGTGGCGGGTTCACCGCGCCCGTGCTCGACGGCGGGCACCACGCCTTCCTCGCGGCCCCCGAGCACCTGCTCGCCGAGCTGGAGCTGACCTTCACCCGCAGCCTCGCCCGCCACAGGGGGACCCGTTGAGCGAGTACGCGCTGTCCTGCTACCTCACCCCGCCGGGCCCCTCGGCGGTGCTCAACCCCCGCCACGACCAGAACGTCAGCCTGTGGCGGCGCACCGCCGACGAGGTGGAGCTGGTGCGGCTGTGGGAGCTGGAGCGGTTCAGCGGCCAGAAGCACCACCACTGGCCGCTGCACACCCCCGAGCGCGCCGAGCGCGTCCTGACCGAGCTGCTCGCCTCGGAGGGGCTGACCTGGGCGGACATCTCCCACACCTGGGGCACGCCCGGCCTGCCGCGCCACCGCGAGCTCGTCCTGCCGCCGGGGACCGACGGCTACGCGGTGCACTCGCTCGCGCACCTGGCCAGCGGCCTGCTCATGGACGGGACCGCGTTCCGCGAGGGCGTCATCGTGGCGATGGCCGTCGACGCCGCCCCCGACTTCGTCCTGGAGGACGACAGCGTCCCCCACTGGTACGCGGGCGCGGTGTCGGTGCGCGGCGAGATCACCTGCGCGCCCGTCGAGTCGCCCGCGCCGCTGTACTCGGCGGCCGAGCAGCTCTTCGGCAAGGAGCCGGGCACCCTCATGGCGCTGGCCACCGCCTGCGCCACCGCCGTCGACTTCGACGTCGAGGGCGTGCGGGAGCTGGACCTGCGCGGCGGGCGCGCGCACCCGGTGTCGCAGGCCGTGCCGTTCGTCCAGGCGATCGTCGACGCCGCCCGCGCCCACCTCGGCGTCCACCTCGACGGGGCGGACCCCGGCGGCGCGGCGCTCGACCCGGCCTTCACCGCCGAGGAGCACCTGCAGAGCGCGGTCATGAAGGTCGTGCAGCGGGCCTGCGAGGACGTCGCCCTGCGCAACGTCCGCGCCCTGCTCGACCTCGGCGGCGTCGACCCGCGCCAGGCCTACCTGTCGATGAGCGGCGGGTTCGCGCTCAACTGCCCGACGAACACCTTCCTGCTCGACGAGTTCGGCTTCCTCGGCCTGCTGACCCCGCCGTGCGCCAACGACTCCGGCCAGTCCTACGGCCTGGGCCTGCTCGGCTTCCTCGGCGACGGCACGCTCCCCGCCGCCGGGCACGAGCTGCGCGACGCCTACCGGGGCGCCCCCGCCCGCGACCTGGACGCGGCGCTCGCGGAGTTCGCCGACCACGTGCTGGAGGTGTCGGACTTCTCGCCCGAGCGGTTCGTCCGCGACGTCACCGCCGCCCCGCTGGCCTGGGTCGACGGGGAGGCGGAGATCGGCCCGCGCGCCCTGTGCCACCGCAGCCTGCTGGGCGACCCGCGCTCGGCCGACACCAAGCGGCTGCTCAACGAGCACAAGCAGCGCCAGTGGTGGCGGCCCGTCGCCCCGGTCGTCCTGGCCGAGCACGCCCACGCCTGGTTCGACTGCCCGCGCCCCTCGCCGTACATGCTGGAGGCGGTGCGGGTGCGACCCGAGGTGCTGGACCGGGTGCCCGCGATCGCCCACCTCGACGGCACCGCGCGGCACCAGACCGTCACCGAGGCGACCAACCCGCTCCTGCACCGCGCGCTCAGCGCGTTCCACGCCGAGACCGGCGTCCCGGTGCTGTGCAACACCTCGCTCAACGACCGGGGCGAGCCCATCGCCGACACCGTCGCCGAAGCGCTCGTGCTCTGCCTCAGAAAGGGCATCGGGGTGCTCTACGCGAACGGCCGCAGGATCGCGCTGCGGATCGACCCCGGACAATCGTCGAGACCCCCGCGAATGCGCCGCGAGCATTTGTTCGCGAACCAGGAGGCGGATCGGGACGAGGCGTGGGACCGGTGGATCGGGGCGGGCTACACCGAAAGCGCGATGTACCTCATGACGCAACTCCCGCAAATGCGCTCCGAACCCGATCCGGGCGCGTCGGCCGACCTCAACGCGCTCGCCGACTACATTGGCTCGGTCGACCCCGCGTTCCAGTTCTGGGTCGACGAGTTCCGGCGCGACCAGGGGCCTGGCGCGCAGTTCCCACCCGGAGGGCGTGGCAGATGAGCGGGCAGACCGGACTGCTCCGGCGGGCGAACTTCCGCAACCTGTGGCTCGGCCAGACGCTGTCGATGTTCGGCGCCGAGATCACCGCGGGCGTGATCCCGCTGCTCGCGGCGCTGACCCTGGACGCCACCGTGCTCCAGATGGGCGTGCTCTCGGCCGTCACGTTCCTGCCGTACGTGCTGATCAGCCTGTTCGTCGGGGTGTGGCTCGACCGGCTGCCCAAGCGGCGGGTCATCGTCGGCGCCGACCTCGCCCGCGGCCTGCTGCTGCTGCTCATCCCCCTCGCGAGCGTGCTCGGCCTGCTCGACTTCACGTTCCTGCTGGTCATCGGCCTGCTCGTCGGGGTGGGGACGGTGGTGGCGGACATCGGCGGCGCGGCGATCCTGCCCGGCGTGGTCGACCGCGCCGACCTGGTCGACGGCAACGGCAAGCTGGAGATCAGCAGCAACGCCTCGCGGATGGCGGGCGAGGCCGTGGGCGGCGCGCTCGTGCAGGTGCTCACCGCGCCGTTCGCGCTGCTGTTCAACACCGCCTCCTACCTGGCGTCCGCGCTGTTCACGCTGCGGGTGCGGGTGCGGGAGGAGGACGTCGAGCCCGACGACGAGCTGGAGGACGCCACCAGGGCGGGCTTCTGGGGGGAGATCGGCGAGGGCCTGCGCTTCGTCTTCGGCAACCCGGTCGTGCGCACCCTGGCGATCACGGCCCTGCTGTTCAACCTGTTCACGTTCTTCATCGAGCCGGTGTTCCTGATCTTCATCACCCGCACGCTGGGCCTGGAGCCGATCTACATCGGCCTGATCCTGTCCTCGTCCGGCGTGGGCGGCGTGGTCGGCGCGCTGGTGTCCGGCCGGGTCTCGCGCAGGCTCCCCCTCGGCAGGCTGCTCGTGCTCACCCAGTGGCTGGCGGGCGGCGCGTCGCTGCTGATCCCGGTCGCGACGCTGGTGCCCAAGCCCGCCGCGGTGGTCCTCATCGTGGTCATGCACTTCGTCGACGCGGTCATGGTGATCGTCTACAACGTCAACCAGCGCAGCTACCGCAGCGCCGTCACCCCCGACCACCTCCAGGGCCGGATGAACGCCGCGATCCGCATGATCGTGATGGGGGTGTGCCCGGTGGGCGCGCTGCTGGGCGGCGTGGTCGGCGACGTCCTCAGCGCCACGACGGCCCTGGTCATCGGCTCGATCGGCATCCTCAGCTCCGGCGCCTACATCGCCTGCACCCGCATCCGCCACGTCCGCGAGGTCCCCACCGCCGCCCCCGAGGCCTGACCCGCGCGGCCCCGCCCGACGCGCGGGCGGGGCGCCGCGCGCTCACAGCGCCGAGGCGATGCCCCCGGCCACGGCCTCGCGGTCCACCTTGCCGCTGGGCGTGCGCGGCAGCTCCGGCAGCACGGTGACCGACTGCGGCACCGAGTGCGCCGGCAGCACCGCCTCCAGCGCCCCCATCAGCGCGGACACGTCCAGCTCCGCCCCCCGCTCCGGCGTCACCGCCGCCCGCAGCCCCCGCGCGCCCTCCCCGGTCTCCACCACCACGCACACCGCCGCCGCCACACCCGGCTGCTCCAGCAGCCACGCGTCGACCTCCAGCGGGTTCACCCGGTAGCCGCGGATCTTCACGTCGTGGTCCAGCCTGCTCAGGAACTGCACCACCCCCCGCTCCACCCGCACCAGGTCGCCGGTGCGGAACGCCCGCTCGTGCCCGTGCGGCGTGGTCGGCACGGCGGTGTAGCGGGCCGCGTTCAGCTCCTCCTGGTTCAGGTAGCCCAGCGCCAGCGGCAGGCCCGCCACCAGCAGCTCGCCCACCTCGGGCGCCTCGGGGTCGACCGGGTCCACCAGCAGCTCCGTGCCCGGCAGCGGCACCCCGATCGGCGGCAGCGACGGCCACGACGAGCTCGGACCGGTCAGCACGTGCGAGGTGACCATCGCCGACTCGCTCTGCCCGTAGTGGTTGGTCAGCCTGCACCCCGGCAGCCGCGCGAACAGCGCCCGGATCGCCGGGGTGCACAGCAGCTGCTCGCCCGCCGTGTTGACCTCCACCAGCGCCAGGCCCGCCAGCGACTCCTCCGCCGACGCGGCCAGCGCCAGCATGTTCAGCGCCACGTTCGGCAGGAACAGCCGCTCCACCCGGTGCTCGACCAGCCAGTCCAGCAGCTCGAACGGGTCCTGCCGCAGCTCCTCGGGCACGATCAGCAGCGTCCCGCCGCCCCCGAGCGTCCCCAGCACCTCCTGGAACCACACGTCGAAGTTCAGCGGCGCGAACTGCGCGGTGCGCAGGTCCGGGCGGGGGGAGTGGGTGCGCTGCCACTCGGCCATGTTGTCGACGCAGGAGTGCGGCAGCGCCACCCCCTTGGGCCAGCCCGTCGACCCGGACGTGTAGATCACGTACACCGGCAGGTCCGGCGCGCACGCCACCGCCGGGTGCTCCCGACCCGCCCCCGGCTCGGGGATCGGCACCGCCGACTCGACGTAGGCGTCGCCCGCGCTGAGCACCAGCGACGCCGCGCTGTCGGCCAGCATGTGCGCCAGCCGCCTCGGCGGGTACGACGCGTCCAGCGGCACGTACGCCGCGCCCACCGCGGCCACCGCCAGGAACGCCGCCACGACCTCCGCGCCGCGCGCCCCCGTCACCGCCACCCGGTCGCCGGGCCCCACGCCGCGCGCGGCCAGCAGGTGCGCGATCTCGCCCACCCAGCCGTGCAGCCGGGCGTAGGTGAAGGACCGCTCGCCGTCCACCACCGCGACCCGCTCCGACCGCCGGTGCTCCGCCAGCGCCTCCAGCAGGCACGGCGGGTCGGCCGCGCCACCCCACAGCGTCCTCATGCGCCCTCCGCTCCCCGTCCGCCAAGGCCGTGCTCGTGCATGATCCGTCCCAGCTCCGCGGCGGGACCCGACCCCTCGCGCAGGCTGGCGATGATCCGCACCCGCACGTCCCGGTCCTTCTCCTGGCTGAGCTTGAACATCGAGTCCACCGACTCCACGTGGAAGCGGAACGCGCCGACACCGCCCACGATCCGCGCGAAGTGCCCGTGCGACGGCTCGGCCGCCCAGCCCGCGCCGAAGGCGCTCTCGAACAGCTCGGCGGTCCGCTTCACCACCTCCAGGGTCCCGGCCTCGCCGTCGATCGGCTCGACCCGGCCGTGCAGGTGCACCGACACGAAGTCCCAGGTCGGGACCGCGGGCGTGGTGCGGTAGATCGCCGGGGTGATGTAGGCGTGCGGCCCGGTGAACACCAGCACCGCGTGGACGCCGCCCGCCAGCGCCCGCCAGTGCGCGTTCGCCCGGTTGAGGTGCCCCCACAGCGTGCTGCCCGCGAGGTCCCCGGACTGCGGGGCGCCCGGCGCGGCCACCACCGGCAGGTGCGTGGCGTGCGGGACGCGCGGGCCGTTGCTGACCAGCGTGGCCAGCGGGTAGTCGTGGACGACCTGGCGCGCCCGGTCCTCGTCGTCGGCCCGGTACATCGGTGGCACGTGCATGTCGGCTCGCCTACCTGCCCTCGTCGAGGATCGCCCGGACGATCTCGCCCGCCCGGACCGCGGTGGTGGACAGCAGGCCCGCGGACAGCCCGTGCGTCGGCTCGGTCACCGCGCCCTGCAGGTAGATCCCGGCGCGCACCGAGCCGGAGGTGACGACCCGGTGGTCCCGGTCCAGCACCGGCCTGCCCGCCCCGTCCAGCTTGGCCAGGCCCCGCAGCAGCGGCGTCGGGTCGGCGGGCCGGTAGCCGGTGGCGCAGACCACCGCGTCGGCCACGAGCGTGCCCACCACGCCCGTCGGCAGGTACTCCACCTGCACCGCCACCCCGTCGGACCGCTCGCTCACCGAGCGCACCCGCGAGACGTTGACCACGCGCAGCCGCGACGAGCCGGTGACCCGCTCCTGGTAGCGCCGCCGGTACAGCTCCAGCGACAGGTCGGCGTCGACCACCGAGTAGTTCGTGTTCCCGTGGTGGGCCAGCAGCGCCTGCCTGACCGACGGCGGCGAGCCGTAGAACAGGTCCACCGAGTCCGGGTCGAACACCTCGTTCACGAACGGGGTGTCGTCGGCGACGCTGTAGCCGAAGCGGGAGAACACCGCGACGACCTCCGCGCCCGGCAGCGTCCGGTGCAGGTACTCGGTGACCTCGGCGGCGCTCTGCCCCGCGCCGACCACCACCACCTTGCGCACCCGCCGCTCCCGCAGCCAGGGCACCCGGTGCAGCAGCTCCCCGCTGTGCCACACCCGCTCGCCCCCGCTCACGCCGTCGGGCAGCCGGGGCTCCAGGCCGGTGGCGACGACCACGTTGCGGGCCCGCGTGGTCGTGGTCCGCCCGTCGCGGCGCGCCACCACGTCCAGGTGCCCGACCACGCCGCCCTCGGCGACCGGCTCCAGCGCGGTGATCTCGCTGCCGTAGGACACCGAGTCGGCGAAGTGCCCGGCCACCCACTCCAGGTAGTCGTGGAACTCCACCCGCAGCGGGTACAGCGTCTTGGCGTTGACGAACTCCGGCATCCTGCCCCTGGCGTGCAGGTACGACACGAAGCTGTGCGGCGAGGTCGGGTTGCGCATGGACACCAGGTCCTTGAGGAACGACACCTGCATCGTCGCCCCGTCGATCAGCATCCCCCGGTGCCAGCCGAAGCGGGGCTGGCGCTCGAAGAACGTCGAGGACGGCCCGTCCCGCTCCGCCAGCGCCACCGCGAGCGCCAGGTTCGACGGGCCGAACCCGACCCCGACCACGTCGCGCGGCGCGTCCGCCCCCTGCACTACCGCAGCCACATCGATCCGCCTCCCCGGTTCGGCTGACCACGCCGGTCAGATCAGGTCGAGCAGCTCCCCGTCCAGCAGGTCCTCCATCGGCATGAGCCCGGCGACCACGGCGAAGTAGTCGCGCGTCCACTCGGGCCTGCGCGCCACCGCCCGCAGCAGCGCCAGCCGCGCGGGGGTGACCTCCAGGCGGGCCAGCGCCAGCGTCGCCTGGTAGCCGTCGACCATGGCCTCGTCGCGGCGCGCGGCGAACCCGTCCAGCGCCGCCTGGTCGCCGGGCGCGTCGCCCACCGAGCCGGCGAGCAGGTCCGCCTGGGTGAACGCGTTGGTGATGCCGCGCGCGGTGATGGTGTCCAGGTGGTGGCCCGCGTCGCCGACCAGCGCCCAGCCGGGGCCCGTCGCCTCGCGGAAGAAGTTGCGCTGGTCGCCGGTGCCCACCAGCCTGCCGACCTGCTCGCCGCCCTCCAGCTGCGCGGCCACCGAGGGCGCGGTGGTGGCCAGCGCGTCCAGGTGCGCGGCGCGCGCGTCGGCGCGGACCTCGTCGAACCGGGACTGCGGGAAGTAGGTGGCGACCATGGTCTCGCCGTCGTTGGTGGGGATCGTGGCGATCCAGCGGCCGGTGCGCTCGTGGAAGCCGAAGCCGGTGTCCAGGCCCGCCCAGCGCGAGTAGTAGACGCAGCTCAGGCGCGGGTCCTCGGCGGTCGTGGCGGCCCCGGCCAGCTCCGCGACCCTGGAGCGCATCCCGTCCGCGCCGACCACGAGCCGGGCGCGGGCCCGCCGCTCCCGGCCGTCCGGGCCCCGGAAGCGCACGCCCGCCACCCGGTCGCCCTCGCGCAGCAGGTCCACGACGGCGCTGCGGTCGGCGAACTCGGCGCCCGCGGCCACGGCCGCCTCCACCAGGATCGAGTCCAGCACTCGGCGGCGCGGCCCGTACCCCGGCCCCTCCGGGGCTGGGGCGGCCAGGTCCACGTCCTCGACGCGGTAGCGCACGGTGTCCAGCGCGGGCGCGCCCGAGGCGATCACCGCGTCCAGCAGGCCCCACCGCCGCAGCAGCGCCACGCCGGGCTGGTGCACGTAGAGCGTGGACATGGTGTCGGAGGGGAACTCCGCCCGGTCCAGCAGCAGCACGCGCCACCCGCGCCGGGCGAGCAGCAGCGCGGTCGACGCGCCCGCGCACCGCGCGCCGACCACGACGGTGTCGTACACGCCCGGCCTCCCTCGAACGTCCAGGACGGCTTCGGGGCGGCCACCGGGACCACCCGGCGCCGCCCGAACACCCCGCAGCGGCCCAACCGACGGCGCGAGTACGCCGAATAGGTGGGGATTGATTGTCGGAACAACGTGTGAAACAAAGCAGCTGAAAACCTCGCCGCTCCCGCAACGTAACCGATCCCCGGACGGAGCGCAACGACTCCCGAATCGTTCCGAAGGGACCGTTGAAAGTCCTGGCGAAGGGCGGTCTTGACAACATCTGGGGTGACTGCTGTAGTGGCCTGGGAGTTGTCCGGGACAGCTGGGGGAAGTTCTCACCCGGACACCTCCCGAGGACCTTCGGGAAGTGTCCGGTGGGCCGATCGGGTGGACTCGGAAGCTGTTCGGGTGAGCAATGCCGATCGATCCGTGATGAACGGAAAAATGATCGCTCGAACGATCGAGCCGGTATGCGAATGAGTCTGTCGCGACCTGTGAATCCATTTCTGGGTGGCGTGCCGACGCCTGCGCCGGGGATGGGTGGGGAACCAGGATGGTCGACAGCGCCGCGCAGGACCGCAGGGAGCTGCTGCGCCTGATGCTCTCCGCCGCGCCGGAGCCCCCAGCCCCGGCGCGTCCCGCGGGCGGCCTGCCCACCTCGGCGGCCCAGCGGCGGCTGTGGTTCCTCGACCAGCTCAACGGCCCGAACTCCGCGTACAACGTGCCCTTCGCGCTGCGCCTGCGGGGCCCGCTCGACCCGGACGCGCTGTGGGGCGCGCTCGACGACCTGGTCGCCAGGCACGAGGTGCTGCGCACCGACCTCGTCGCCGACGAGGACGACGAGGTGCGCCAGGAGGTGCGCCCGCCCGCCCCGCTGCCGCGCGCGGTGGAGACCGTCGCCGAGGGGGACGTGGAGGCGCGGATCGCGCGGGAGGCCGCGCGGCCGTTCCGCCTCGACGGCGAGCCGCTGCTGCGGGCCCTGCTGCTGCGCGTCGCCGACGACGAGCACCACCTCGTGCTCAACCTGCACCACGTCGTCACCGACGGCTGGTCGGAGACGGTGCTGTTCCGCGAGCTGGGCGTGCTCTACTCCGCCCGCGCGCTCGGGCGCGCCGCCGACCTGCCGCCCGCGGCCCAGTACGCCGACTACGCCGTGTGGGAGGCGGGCCAGGCGGGCGGCCCCGTCTTCGAGGCGCAGCTGGCGCACTGGCGCGACCGCCTCTCCGGGCACCTGGGCGAGGCGGGCATCCCCACCGACCGGCCGCGCCCGCTCCGGGCCAGCACCCTCGGCGCGAACGTGCCCGTCCCGGCGCCCGCGGACCTGCGCTCCCGCCTCGGCGGCACGTCCCTGTTCACCGGCGTGCTCACCGCGCTGGCCGTGCTGCTGCACCGCTACGGCGGCCGGGACCGGGTCGTCGTCGGCGTGCCGGTGATCAACCGGACCCGCGAGGACTGGGAGAGCGCGCTCGGGTTCTTCGCCAACACCGTCGCGCTGCGCGTCGACCTGTCGGACAACCCGTCGCTGGGCGCGGTCGCCGACCGCGTCACCGCCGAGACCCTCGACGCCCTGTCGCACCAGCACGTGCCGTTCGACCGGGTGGTCGACGCGCTGGACGCGCACCGCGAGGCGGGCATGAACCCGGTGTTCCAGGTGATGTGCTCGGTCAACGAGGTGACCGCGCCCCCGGAGCTGGCCGGGCTGGAGAGCACCCTGCGCTCACTGGACAACGACACCGCGAAGTTCGACGTCGAGTTCGCCGTGGAGTTCTCCGGCGACCACGTGGACTGCCGCTTCGAGTACGCCACCGACCTGTTCGACCGGCCGACGATCGAGGCGCTGGCCCGCCACTACCGCCTGGTCCTGGACGCGCTGCTCGCCGACCCGTCCACCCGCGTCGGGGACCTCGTCCTCGCCACCGAGGCCGAGGCCACCGCCGTGCTGGACGGCGAACCGGTGGTGCTGCGCGACCGCTACGGCGCGCCCGTGCCGGTCGGCGTGCCCGGCCGCGCGGGGGAGCGCACCGCCCGGCTGCGCCGCGACGGCGTCGTGGAGCTGCTCGCCGATCCCGGCGCCACGTCGCCGGACGGGAACGGCGCGGGCGGGGACGGCCCTGGCGGGGACGGCGCGGACGCCGGGGTGCTCGCCGAACCGGTCACGCCCACCGAGCGCGCGCTGGCCGCCATCTGGGAGGAGGTGCTCGGACTCGCCCGCGTCGGCCGCGACCAGCACTTCTTCCGGGGCGGCGGCGGCGACTCGATGCTCGCCACCAAGGTCGTGGTGCGGGTGCGCCGCCTCTGGTCGGTCCGCGTCACGGTCCGCCAGATGCTCCAGCACCCGGTGCTCTCGGACCTGGCCGCGCACATCGACTCCCTCGCCCCCCGGCCGCTGCCGCAGGCGCCCGCCGTCGAACCCGGACCGGTCGCCGACACGCCGCTCTCCCACGCCCAGCAACGCCTGTGGTTCCAGGAGCAGCTCGAACCCGGCAGCTCCGCCTACACCATCGCCGAGCTGCTCGACATCAGCGGCCCGCTGCGCGCCGACGCGCTGGAGCGGGCGCTGAACGCCGTGGTGGCGCGGCACGACGCGCTGCGCACCACCGTGGCCGAGGTCGACGGCGTCCCCCTGCAGCGGGTCGCCCCGAGCGCGGCAATCGCCCTGCCCGTGGTCGAGCACACCTCGCCGGAGCGCGCGCAGCAGGAGGCGTGGCGGCGGGCGGACCGGCCGTTCGACCTGGCGGCGGGCCCCCTGGTGCGCGCGACCCTGCACCGGGTCGGCCCCGAGCGCCACCTCCTCGCCCTGTCCTGGCACCACCTGGTGTTCGACGGCTGGTCGCAGGACCTGTTCCTGCGCGAGCTGGGCGCGTTCTACGCCCGCGAGACCGGCGCGGACGTCCCCGTCCCGCCCGCCCCCGCCGTCCAGTACGCCGACTACGCCCGCTGGCAGCGCGCGTCGCTGCGGGACGCCGAGCTGACCCGCCTGCACGACTACTGGTCCGCCGCGCTCGCCGACGCCCCCGCCCTGCTGGAGCTGCCCACCGACCGCCCCCGGCCCGCCACCAGGGGCACCGCGGGCTCCAGCCGGGACCTCCTCCTGGACGCGGAGCTGGCGCGCGGCCTGCGGGACGTGGCGCGCCACCACGGCGTCACCCCCTACCTGGTGCTGTTCGCCGCGTTCAACGCCCTGCTGGCCAGGCACACCGGCAGCGAGGACCTGGTCGTGGGCGGCACCACCGCCAACCGCGACACCCCGGAGGCCGAGGGCGTCATCGGCCTGTTCGTCAACACCCTGGCCCTGCGCACCGACCTGTCCGGCAACCCGGCCTTCGGCGAGCTGACCGCCCGCGTCCGCGACACCGTCACCGGCGCCTACGCCCACCAGGAGCTGCCGTTCGAGCAGGTCGTGGAGCTGCTGCGGGTCGAGCGCTCGCCCAGCCGCACCCCGCTGTTCCAGGTCCTGTTCGACTACCAGGACACCAGCTGGTCCGAGCTGGAGCTGCCGGGGCTCGCGGTGCGGCGGGCGCGCGGCGCGGACACCTCGGCGATGTTCGACCTGACCCTCGTCGTCGTCGCGGGCCCCGACGGGCTGCACTGCGACCTCCAGTACGCGACGGACCTGTTCGACGAAGGCACCGCGCTGCGGCTGCTGGCGCGCTGGGAGGCGCTGCTGCGCTCGGTCGTGCGCGACCCCGACGCCCGGCTGCACGACCTGGAGCTGCTGCCACCGGACGAGCGCGCCCTGGTCACCGGGGCCTGGTGCTCGCCCCGCGCCGTCGACCGCGCCCCCGGCCTGGTGCCCGAGCGCGTCGCGGCCGTCCCCCCGGACTCCACGGCGCTGGTGCGGGGCGCGCTGAGCATGACCTACGGCGAGCTGAACGACCGCGCCGCCCGCCTGGCCGCCCGGCTCGCCCGGCTGGGCGTCGGCCGGGGCGACCGGGTGCTGGTGTGCGCGCCGCGCGGGTTCGACTACGTGGTGGCCTCGCTGGCCGCGATGCGGGCGGGCGCGGCCTACCTGCCGCTGGACGCCGCCACCCCGGCCGCCCGCGTCGGCCACGTCGTCGCCAGGTCGACGCCCAAGGCCGTGCTCGTCACCCCCGGCACCAGGGGGCTCGTGGAGCACCCGGTCGTGCTGGAGATCGGCGCGGACCACGACGCGCCCCCCGCCCCGATCGTCCCGGTGGGGCCCCGCGACGCCGCCTACGTCATCCACACCTCCGGCTCCACCGGCAGGCCCAAGGGCGTCCAGCTCGACCACGGGGGACTGGCGCACCGGGTCGACTGGTACACCGCCGACTGCGGGCTCACCGCGCGCGACCGGGTGTCGCAGGTCGCGGGCACCGCCTTCGACGTGTCGGTGCTGGAGATCTGGTCCGCGCTGTCGGTCGGCGCGCAGCTGCACCTGGCCGACGACGACACCACCGCCTCCGGCGAGCACGCCGTCCGCTGGCTGGCCGAGCACCGCGTCACCGCGGCGTTCCTGCCGACGCCGCTGTGCGAGCTGGCGCTGGACCTGCCGTGGCCCGAGGGCAGCCCGCTGCGGGTGCTCACCACCGGCGGCGCCGCGCTGCGCAAGCGCCCGCGCCCCGACGCGCCCTTCACCCTGCTCAACCTGTACGGCCCGGCCGAGGCCACCGTCGTGGCCGTCTCCGCCGAGATCACCCCGGACGGCCCGCGCGTGCCGCCCATCGGCGTCCCGGTGCCGGGGGCGCGCGCGCTCGTCCTGGACCGCCACCTCAACCCGGTCGGCGTCGGCGTGCCCGGCGACCTGCACCTGGGCGGCGTGGGCGTGGCGAACGGCTACGTCGGCAGGCCGGACCTGACGGCGGACCGCTTCGGGCCCGACCCGCTCGGTGGCGGGGACCGCCTGTACCGCACCGGCGACCTGGTGCGGTGGCTGCCCGACGGGACCCTCGAGTACCTGGGCAGGCTGGACGACCAGGTGCAGCTGCGCGGGTTCCGGGTCGAACCGGGCGAGATCGCGGCGGTGCTGCTCGCGCACCCGGACGTCGCCGACGCGGTCGTCGTGGCGCGCGAGGAACCGGGCGTGGGGACCTTCCTGGTGGCGTACGTCGTCCCGGCGGCCGGTCGTGGCAGTGCCGGTCCCGATGGCGCCGGTCCCGATGGCGCTGGCCCCGACGGCGCAGCGTCCGCGAACGCCCTGCGCGCCCACCTGGCCACCCAGCTGCCCGACTACATGGTCCCCGCCACCACCGTCTTCCTGCCCGAGCTGCCGCTGAACCGCAGCGGCAAGGTCGACCGCGCCGCCCTGCCCGCCCCCACCAGGGGCGGCGTCGACCACGTGCCGCCGCGCGACGACCTGGAGGCCGCCGTGGCGGGCATCTGGCGGGAGCTGCTGCGCGTGGACCGCGTCGGCGTCCACGACGACTTCTTCGCCCTGGGCGGGCACTCGCTGCTCGCCACCAAGGTCGTCTCCCGCATCCGCAGCGAGCTGAGCGTCAGCCTGCCCGTCCGGCAGCTCTTCGAGACGGGAACGGTCGCCCGGCTCGCCGCCGTCCTCGCCGACGCCCGCGCCGAACCCGAGGCGGGGGAACCCGCCGTGGTGCGGCGCGAGCGCAGGCTCCACCGGCCGCCCGTCAACCCCTGAGCAACGGAGCCCACATGTCGCAGTCATTCGCCGCGCCCGCGATGGCGCCGGGCGCGCCTTCGGCCGAGCAGTGGGGGGATTGGCGCTGGCACATGCGCCACCGCGTCACCACCCTCGACAAGCTGCGCGAGTGGGTCGAGGTCAGCCCGCAGGAGGAGGCCGCGATCAGCGGCACCGCCGGGAAGTACCGGTGGAGCGTCACCCCGTACTACGCCTCGCTGATGGACCCCGACGACCCGCTGTGCCCCATCCGGCAGCAGGCCGTGCCCGCGCAGGGCGAGCTGCTGGAGTTCCCCGACGCCGAGGTGGACCCGGTCGGCGACATGTTCTACCGCAAGACCAACCGCGTGGTGCACAAGTACCCGGACCGGGTCGTCCTGCTGGTCACCGAGACGTGCCCGGTGTACTGCCGCCACTGCACGCGCAAGTTCCACACCACCGACGTGGAGGGCACGTACTTCCGCGACAACGAGGGCGGCGGCTACGAGGAGGACCTGCGCTACATCCGCGAGCACCCGGAGATCCGCGACGTCCTGCTCACCGGCGGCGACCCGCTGTCCTACCGGGACGAGAAGCTGGAGGAGCTCATCTCCGGGCTGCGGGCCATCCCGAGCGTGGAGATCATCCGCATCGGCTCGCGCTTCCCGGTGCTGCTGCCGCAGCGCGTCACCGACGAGTTCTGCGAGATGCTGGCCCGCCACCACCCGGTGTGGCTGAACACGCACTTCAACCACCCCAGGGAGATCACCCCCGAGGCGGCGGCGGCCGTCGACCGCCTGCTGCGCCACGGCGTCCCGGTCGGCAACCAGACGGTGCTGCTCAAGGGGATCAACGACGACGTGACCACGATGCGCAAGCTCATGACCGAGCTGCTGCGCATCCGCGTCCGCCCGTACTACCTGTACCACTGCGACAACGTCACGGGCGTCTCGCACTTCATGACCTCGGTGGAGAAGGGGCTGGAGATCATGGAGGGCCTGCAGGGGCACATGACGGGCTTCGGCGTGCCGCAGTACGTGCTGACCACGCGCATCGGGAAGATCCCGATCAGCAGGCCGTACCACGAGGCCGTCGAGGGCGGCCTGGCGCTGCGCAACTACCGGGGGCAGACCATGACCATGACCGGCGAGCACTACCGGCTGAGCCCGCCGGAGGAGTGAGCGCTGGGGAGTGAGCGCTGGGGAGTGAGCGCGGGGGAGTGAGCCCAGGGGAGCGGGTGCGGGGGAGCGGGCGCGGAGGAACGGGCGCGGAGGAACGGGCGCGGGGGGAGGAACGGCGGTACCTGGTTGCCGCCCGCGTGCCCGGTGAGGATTCGGGGCAAGCGATTTCCCCCGCCCCCGTCCCGAAAGGCCTTCCCATGACCTCCCCCGCGCGCGTCGAGTCCGTCACGTCCTTCTTCGCCGCTCTGGGCGACCGCGACCTCGCCGCCGTGGCCGCCGTCCTGGCCGACGACGTCGTCCACGTCCTCACCCACTCCCTCAGCGGCGCGCCCGAGCCGCAGGCCGTGCTCACCGGCAAGGACGAGGTGCTCGGGTTCCTGCGGACCGTGCTCGACCTGTTCTCCCGCACCCGCGTCGAGGACCTGGAGGTGTTCGAGACCGTCGGCCGGGACGTGGTGTTCGCCTCGGCCAGGGGCGACTTCACCCACGCGGCGTCCGGGGCGCCGTACCGGAACAACTACCTGTACAGGTTCGACTTCACCGGCGACCGGATCACCTGGTTCGCCGAGCACGGCAACCCCGTGGCGTTCGCCAAGGCCACCGGGGCCCCGCTCGGCTGACTCCCGTGCCCGCGCGGTGACCGGCGCTTATCGTGGACGACCGTGCCGCCGACCTCGCTGCTCCACCGCGCCCTGACCGATCCCGCCACCCCGCCGCTGCGCCCGCTGCCCGCGCGCGCCGCGGAACTGCTGGTCGACCTCGCCGCGCCGCCCCGGCTCGCCGCGCACCTGCGGGCGGTGCACGACGTGGCGTGCGAGCTGACCGAGTGGGTGAGGCTGCGCTACCCGCGGGCCCGGTTCGACGGCGCCGCGGTGGAGTTCGGGGCGGCGGTGCACGACATCGGCAAGGTGCTGCACCCCGAGGAGCTGTCCGGCCCCGGTTCCCGGCACGAGCCCGCCGGGCGGGAGCTGCTGCTGGCGCGCGGCGTCGAGCCGGGCTTGGCGCGGTTCGCGGGCACGCACGCGTCGTGGGCGGTGGACGGGGTGGTACTGGAGGACCTGCTGGTCAGCCTGGCCGACAAGGTGTGGAAGGGCAAGCGGGTCGCGGACCTGGAGCAGCTGGTGGTCGACCGGCTGGCGCCCGCGGGCGGGCAGGAGCCGTGGGAGGCGTTCCTGGCGCTGGACGACGTGCTCGACCGGATCGCGGCGGGCGCGGACGGCAGGCTGGCGTTCCAGGGGAGCTTCCCGACCACGGGGTGAGCGGGAGCGGACCGGTCGCGGGTGCGCGGAGCCGGTCCGGTCCCGGCGCGTCGACCGGCGCCGGGCCCGGCCGCAGGTCCGCCCGCGACCGGTCACCTCGACGAGAGCGTCCGCTCGAACGCCAGTTCCGCCGCGCCGATCAGCGTCGCCCGCGTGCCCAGCGGTGAGCGGACGACCCGCGCGCCCGCCGTCGCCTTGCTGACGATGCTCCTGGTCCGCACCGCCTCCTCCACCCCGGCCACCACCGACGGCGGCAGCTCGGCCAGCAGACCGCCCAGCACCAGCAGTTCCGCGCCCAGGACGTTCACCAGGTTGCACAGCCCCAGCGCCAACCACCTGGCAGGCTCCCGCAACGCCGCCCTCCCCGAAACCGGGTCGGCCGCGAGGGCGCGCAGCCGCCGCACCAGCACCCCGTCGTCCAGGTCCTCGGGAACGCCGAGCGCGCGGGTCAGCGCGGCCCGGCCGATCTCGGTCTCCCAGCACCCCTCGCACCCGCAGTAGCACGCCCGGCCGTCGTGCCGCACGACCATGTGCCCGAACTCGCCCACGTGGTTGCGGGGGCCGAACACCGAGGTCCCCCGGCTCACCACCCCGCCACCCACACCCACGTCGGCGTACACGTACGCCACGTCGGAGTCCGTCCGCCCCACGCCGCGCGCGCCCTCCGCCAGCGCGCCCAGCTCCGCGTCGTTCCCGATCTCGACGGGCAGCCCCAGTGCCTCGGAGACGCGCTCGCGCAGCGGCACGTCGTTCCAGCCCAGGTTGGGCGCGTCGCGCACCACGCTGTCGGTGCGCCGCACCACGCCGGGCACTGAGATCCCCACCGCCCGCACCCGGTGGTCCGCCTCGGACAGCGCCTCCGCCGCCCGCCTGGCGATGCGCGCGCACACCTCGGCCGGGGACCGCTCGTGCGGCGGCAGCGCCCACCGCTGCTCCACCAGCACCTCGCCGCCCAGACCGACCACGGCCGTCGACACCGAGTTGATCCGGATGTCGATCGCCAGCACGGTGGTCGAGCGCGTGCCGGGCACCACGAGCAGCGAGGGGCGACCCGCGCCCCTCGATCCCGAGGTGGCGGACTCGTCGACCAGTCCCTCCTCGGTCAGCTCGTCGACCAACGACTTGATCGTGCTGCGGTTCAGGTCCAGCGCCTCGCTCAGCGCCGTCCTGGTGGTGGGGCCCTGCAGGTGCAGGTGGCGCAGCAGCGACGTCCGGTTCCGCTTGCGCACGTCGCTCGAGAAGTTCCTCATCCGCGCGCGGCCGTCCTCTCCCGCAGGGCGAGCACCACTGCCAGCGCCGCTCCCGCCATGACCAGCGCGACCGAGAACGCCGGGCGCACGCCGACCCGGTCGGCGAGCAGGCCCAGCAGCAGCGGACCGAACGTGGTGGCCGCGCCGACCAGCAGTTGGGCCCGCGCCGCGGCCAGGTCGGTCCGGCCCCCGGAAGCCGCGACGGCGGCCGACAAGGCCAGCGGGAACAGGTTGGCCACGGCCAACCCGGTCAGCGCCAGCCCCGTGAGCGCCGTCGCGGGAGCCGTCCCCAGCCGCAGCAGCGCCAACCCGCCGATCGCCGCCGCGATCAGCGGGGGCAGCAGCCCCGGCCTGCCCGCGATCCGGCTGCCCACGACCCGACCCACCAGCTGGGCCACGAAGAACAGCGACATCCACGTCGCCGCGGCCACCGCGTCCAGCCCCGCGCCCTCGCGCAACAGCTGACCCCCGTAGTAGACGACCGCGAACTCCACGCCCACCACGAGCCCGGTCACCGCGCACAGCGCCCAGCAGCGGGCCGACAACCCGCCCGCCCGCGTCGACCCCGGCGTCGATCCCGGCGTGGATCCCGCCCCCGTCCCCGGCAGCCGCACGTCCCGGAACACCACGACCAGCGCCAGCAGCGCCACGACCGGCAACCACATCGCGCCGCGCCACCCCACCGCCGTCACGGCCAGCCCGCCCAGCGCCACGGGGGCGAGCACCGCCGCGGCGCTCGCCCCGATGTTCGCCTCGACGAGGGCGCGGTCCCGCAGGGGGCCGTGCAGGTCGGCGAGCGCGGCGAACGCCGAGGTCTGCACCAGCGCTCCGAACGCGCCCCCCAGCGCGGCCCCGGCCAGCGTCACCGGGGTCGCGCGGCCCAGCGCCAGCACCGCCGCGCCGACCACCGAACCGGCCACGCCGATCCGGAACAGCACCGCCCGGTCCAGCGCGGCGCTCGCCCGGCCGTAGACCAGCCCCACCAGGACCGTGCCCGCCGCCCACGCCGTGGAGTGCAGGCTCAGCGCGGCGTAGGACAGGTCCAGCTCGGCGGCCAGCAGGGTCAGGTACGGGCCCAGCGCGTACAGGCCGTACGCGAAGGCGGCCACCGAGCCGTAGAGCAGGAAGGTGGGGCGCCCGCGCCGGAACGCGTCCACCGCGGGCGCCACCCCGCCGCCCGTCACGCCCCCGCCCCGGTGGGCAGGTCCAGCACCAGCGCGCTCCAGCCGAAGTCGTGCGCCCCGTGCCCCCGTGCGTCGAAGGGCCCGTAGCACTCGCGCATCCCCGCCGCCGCGGTCATCGCCACGGTGCGCGCGGCCAGCTCGTCGGCGACGTCGTGCCTGCCGTGCGCGCGCAACCCCAGGTGCAGGTACCAGTTCAGGTTCACCCAGGTGGACCCCCGGAAGATCGCGCCGGTGGCGAAGTCCGCGTCGAACGACGGTTCCGTCGCCGCCACGCTGGGCACCGGGTAGGGCAACCAGAACTCGTCCTCGTCCACCAAGTGGTCGACGAGGGCGGTCACCACGGGTTCGGGCAGATCGGCGAGCACCAACGGGAACAGCGAGCTCGCCGTGAGCACCTCCGCCCTGCGCCCGGACACCGCGTCGACGTCCCAGAACGCGCCGCGCCGCTCGTCCCAGCAACCGTCCAGCAGCGACCGCAGCACGGTCGCCGCCCGCGCCCGGAACCGGGCGCCGTCCGCACCCGCCAGGTCCGCCAGGCAGCCGAGCCCGTCGGCGTAGACGGTGTTCAGCAGCACGTCCACCCACTGGAACCGCCCGGAGGGGAAAGCGGACGGGTCCGCGGCGGCAGGCCGCTCACCGATCAGCGCGCGCATCGCCGCGTGCCACTCGGGACCGACCGCGGGGGAGCGCGGGTCCAGGCCGAGCACCGCGTCGTACTTGGGCGTGCTGTCCAACCCGGACTCGTCGGGCTGGCCGATCACCAGCAACCCGTCCCGGCCCGCGCGCGCGGCGTGCAGCCAGTCGAAGTGCCCGGCCACCGCTGGTAGCACCGAGCGCAGCCACGCGTCGTCCCCGGTGGCCCGGTGCACGGCCGCCACCGCGCGGGCCAGCACGGGAGGGGCGATCGTCGCGGTCCGCCAGTGGTCCCACATGGCGATGCGGAACTCCTCGGTGGCAGCGGCCCGCGCGTCCTGCTGCCACAGCAGCATGTGGGGCAGGAAACCACCGGGGTCCGCGCCGAGCAGCAGCGAGTCCACCTCGCGCCTGGCCAGGTCCGGGGCGACGCGGGAGAGCGCGATGGCGTGGAAGCAGCTGTCCCAGTTCCACTGGAACGGGTAGCTGGTGGGGGAGGGGCAGGTGAAGGCGTAGTCGGCGCCCAGTTCCGCGGAACGGCCGGTGCGCCGGTTGCCGCGCAGCACCTCCAGAGCCGCCGCCGTCGCCCTGCCCGCCTCGCTGCTCGCGCGCGGGAGCTCCGACGGCCGGAGCACCTGGCCCGCGGCGGGCACCGCCGCCGGGACGGACCCGGCGGCGGTGGGGGCGTGCCCGGTCACAGCGCGGCCCCGACGGGCGCGCTCGCCACGGTGCTGGCCACCGGGGCGAGCGCGCTCTGCGCGATCAGCGAGGGCAGCACCGGGGTGAACAGCAGCGAGGACTTCATCCCGCCGTTCGCGCCGTAATCGGTGAAGGCGGCGCGCACGCCCTGGACGTCGGTGAAAGCCACCGTGTCGGTGATCAGCGGCTCGACGTCCACCACGCCGTCGGTGATCAGCCCGAGCGCGGTGCGGGTGATGTGCGCGGTGCGGGTCATCGGGAACGCCCGCACGTCGAACGGGGTCGCCAGCAGCCGCAGCCCCTTGGCCAGCAGGTGCCAGGTGCTGATCTGCTGGGGCAGCGCGGTCGCCCCGTACACGACGTACGTGCCGTCGGGGCGCAGCAGGCCCATCGCCGATTCCCGCACGTCGGTGCGCGTGGCGTCGGCGCTGACGTGCGGCAGCGCGTCCACGACGTAGTCGGCGAAGTGGTCGTGGTGCTCCCGCACGAACGCGTCCAGCTCGTCCGACTGGGTCGAGGTGTCGAAGGACAGGTCCGCGCCCAGGGCGCGGGCGAGCGCGATGCGCCCGCTGTCCTTGTCCAGAACCACGATCGGGCCCACCCCCATCAGGTTGCGCAGCACCTGGACGGCGAGCAGGGCGCTCGGGCCGCAGCCCAGCACGACGCACACGTCACCGGGCTTGGGCGGGTTGACCAGCAGGCAGCGCAGCACGGACGTCAGCGGCTCGACCAGCGTGGCCAGCCGCGAGGGCAGCCCGTCCGGGACGACCGCCGCAGCGGCCTGGTGCGCGTCGTAGAAGCCGCGCTCGGTGTACCAGCCGGTCTCGCCGGGCTGGTTCGGCAGCAGCGGTCTGATGGCGCGGTACTCCGCCATGCCGCCGAAGTCGGTCTGCCCCCAGTACACGACGCGGTCGCCGGGCGCGATGCCCGTGACCGACCGGCCGACCTCCACGGCCCGCCCCACGTACTCGTGCCCCGGCACGATCGGCCACGACTCGGGGCGCAGGTGCCCTCGGAAGTACGAGACGTCCGTGGAGCAGAGGGAAACCGCCTCGGTGCGCAGCAGCACCTCGTCATCCCCGCAGGGCGGTTCGGGAACTTCGACCAGGTCGATGAGTCCGGGGGCGAGCAGGGAATAAGCGCGCATCGTTCTCGTCCAGTCTCTCGCAGTTGGTGGTCAGCCGGAGAAGGCCGACCGGCGTGCCGAGGCGCGGATCGAGTCTATGACCTCGGCGACCGCCGCGGTCTCCCCCAATCCGACCAGAAACGCTTCTCGCCCCCGCGACGCTGCGGAAACTTCATCGACCATCACGGTGTAGGGGTTGATCGGTGGATATGCCTCCGTGCGCGTGCCGGTTTCGCTCCGGTAAATCATCTCCACCTGGCCCGCTCCTCCGGTGAAAGCGGGAAAGGACAGTTCGACCGAGCCTTTGTCGCCGATCGCCGAGAACCACTCGTCCTGTTGCCCGGTGAGGCTGGACTCGATGGTGGCGATCCCGTCCGGGAACACGAGTTCGGCCGTCGTGGTCTCGTCGACCCCGGTGGGGCCGAGCTCCTGCCGCGCGGCGCGCACCGCGGGGAGCCGCCAGTCGAACGCGAGCAGGGCGCAGGCGATCGCGTAGCAGCCCACGTCGTAGAGCGCGCCGCCGCCGAGCGCGGGGTCGTGCCGGTAGTCGCCCTCGGGGGGCCTTCCCCCGCGGAAGCCGGACCGCACCTCCCGCACCGTGCCCAGCGCGCCCTCCCCCAGCAGTCGCTGCAGTGCCCGCGTCCGGGGGTGCCAGCGGTTCCAACACGCCTCAACCAGGATCTTCCCCGCCGCCGCCGCCTCCGAGGCCAGCTCCGCGACCTCGGCGGCGGTCAGCCCCATCGGCTTCTCGCACACCACGTGCTTGCCCGCTCGCAACGCCTTCGCGGTCCACTCGCGGTGCGCCGAGTTGTGCAGCGCGACGTAGACGACGTCCACGGTCGGGTCCGCCAGCAGCGCCGCGTAGTCCCCGTGCGTGACCTCCGCTCCCAGCGCTCGGGCGCGGGCCGGGTCGCGTGCCGCCGCGGCGCGCAGCACCGCTGTCCTGGACTCCCGCACGGCGGGGGCGAGGGAATTGCGGGCGATGCCCCCGGCTCCGAGGAAGCCCCACCTCAACGCGAACTCCCCGGCCTTGTGCCACCTACGTGTTTTCGGTGTTTTTCAGTCGGGTTTTCACCGTGTTTCATGAATTGCATCCCTGGGGTGTTTGTTTTGTTGTCGACGCAACTCGACCGACCATACAACGGTCGCTTTGCGCGCTACGATCCGCCGTTCGAGTGACTGTGAACAAGTGTTGTCGAGCGTTGTGAAGGGGGGTGGAAATTGGTGTCGTCTTTGATGTGCGTTGTTCCGGGCAACAAATAGGTCCCGCACTTCCGGCGGGCGGCATTGGTCGGCAGTGATCCAGGACACCCCGTTGTCGGTCGTGCCGTTGTCGGGTGTGCCGTGGCCACCCGCCGCGACACCAACCCGACCATCCCCGTCTCACCTGTCGGCGCAGGTTGCTAGCGTGGCCCGGTGTCTGAGCGAGAGCACACCGGGCGGATCCTCGACGGCCGGTTCGAGCTGTTGGAGCGGCTGGGCAGCGGCGGCATGGGGACGGTGTGGCGGGCGCTCGACCTCGGGTTGCAGCGCGAGGTGGCCATCAAGGAGGTGCGGCCCGCCGACGCCGACCAGGTCGAGAGCAACCCGGCCATGGCCGCGCAGTTGCGCGAGCGGGTGCTGCGCGAGTCCCGCGCGCTCGCCCGCCTCCAGCACCCCAACGTGGTGTCGATCTACCAGATCGTGGACCTGCCCGGCTCGACCTACCCGTGGATCGTCATGGAGCTGGTCAGGGGCACCTCGCTGGAGGACCGGCTGGGCCAGGGCGTGCTGAGCCCCGCCGAGGCCGCGGGCATCGGGCGGGACGTGCTCGCCGCGCTGCGGTCCGCGCACGCCGCCGGGGTCATGCACCGGGACGTCAAGCCGGGCAACGTGCTGCTGCGCCCCGACGGCAGCGCCGTGCTCACCGACTTCGGCATCGCCGCGCTCCAGGGCTCGACCCAGCTCACCGCCACCGGTGAGGTCATCGGGTCGCCCGAGTACATCGCGCCCGAGCGGCTGCGCGGCGACGAGACGCAGGTCTCCTCGGACTTCTGGTCGCTGGCGATGCTGCTGTACGTGGCCGTCGAGGGCAACCACCCGATGCGCCGCGCCTCCACCATGGCCACGCTCGCCGCCGTGATGACCGAACCGGTCCCGCCGCCGCGCCGCGCGGGCGCGCTCGGGGCCGCGCTGAACGCCGCGCTCCTGCAGGACCCGGCGATGCGGCCCAGCGGCGAGGCCCTGGACCAGCTGTTCGCGGCGGCCGAGCGGGAGACCGTCGGCGGCTTCGGGGCCCCGGCCACGCCCGCGGGCGGCCTGTACGGGCCACCCACCCCGGCGGGCGGCACCCCCGGCCCGAACTACGCCGCCACCCCGCCCGGCGGGTTCTCCAGCGGTCCCCCGAGCGGTCCCCACAGCGGTCCCCAGCAGCAGTGGCGGTCGGACCCGTCGAGCGCCCCGCAGCACGGCTACCAGCCGGGCTACCCGACCCCGCTCCCCGCGCCGCGCAAGAAGACCGGCGCCGTGGTGTTCTCGCTGATCGGCGTCGTGCTGGTCATCGCGCTCACCGTCGTCGTGGTCAAGATGGTCGGCTCCGGCTCCGGCGCGGACGCCGGTTCCGGGAAGCGGACCGGCGCCCCCGGCACCAGCGTCGCGGGCAACCCGGCCAACACCCCGTACCCGACCGGAGCCGAGGACACCCCGGCCCCGAAGACCGACCTGCTCACCCCGGACGGCGCCCGCACCGCCGTCGCCGCGTTCATCGAGGTCATGGGCACGAGCAAGGTCTCCGACCTGACCCTGTGGCCCGAGCGCGCCACCGCCGTCGCCCCGACCACGGCGGTCCCGAACGGGTTCGACAACTTCGAGTACGCCGTCGGCGGCAAGGCCACCAAGGAGCGCCCGGACGGGGTCGACGCCGACCGCGCCGTGCTCGACCTGAACGAGGTCAACTGGGACGCCCTGCCCGCGCTGATCGACCGCGCGAACAAGGAGCTGGGCGTCCCCGCGCCCACCAGCCGGTACATCATCATCGACACCGGCCTGATCGACCACAAGGCCGCGATCCGCGTCTACCTGGCCGACGACTACGGCGGCGCCTACCTGAGCGCGAACCTCAAGGGCGAGGTCGAGCGCCTCTACCCGCGCGACAAGTGACCGCCGCGGGGGGCGCGGGAAGCGCCCCCCGCGGCGGTGTCACGACCGGGCGCCGGGCCCGGCCACGACCGCCGTCCGCACCGAGGTGAACCCGGTGACCGTCCCGGCGGGCAGCGAGCCCCGCCCGGTCGCGACGGTGCGCTCGCCGATGAACTGCCCGGTCTCCCGGTCCACGATCAGCTCGGCCCGCTCGAACTGCCCGGTCAGCCCGAACGCGATCCCGACCCGCCCGTCCAGGTCGGCCGCCCGGTCCACGACCTCCAGGCCCGGCAGCTTCGCCAGCGCCCGGTGCATCAGCGCCCGCACGTTCTCGCGCACCAGCCCGCTGCGCAGCGCGTCGGCCACGGAGGTCAGCAGCGCCGAGTCCCCGCGCGAGTCGTCCTCGGGCACGTCCGCGCGCAGCCTCCGGCACAGCCCGTCCACGTCGGCGGGCAGCCCGTCCTGCCAGCTCGCGGTCGGCTGCTGCCAGCTCCCGCCGCCGCACCAGTCGGACCGCGCGGGCGGCTGCCCGCCGGACACCCGCACCTGACCGGACGGGACCTCGTCGAACCGCCCGCACGCCGCCCGCCACTCGCCCTCCGGCCACCCCCGGCCCTCCCGGAACGCCCCGGCCCGCTCGGCCTCCTCGGCCGTGCCCACCACCCACCGGTGCTCCCCCGTGACGTCCCGGCGCAGCAGCCACTCGTCCTCGCGGTCGGCGGGCACCCAGGTCTCCTGCAGGTTCTCGCTCAGCCTGCTGAACGAGCGCCCGCCGCCCGTCGAGCTGCCCAGCCACCACGCGCGGGTGGTGACCAGCAGGTAGCGCCCCGGCCCGACCTCGGGGTCGACCGCGCCGACCGCCGCGGCCCGCTCCAGCGCCTCCGCCGCCTCCGCCGACGCGCCCCGCCCGCCGACCCCCTCGGGCCACACCACCAGCCCACCCGCGACCAGCACACCCACCGCCGCCGCACCGGCCAACCAGCGCTTGCCCATCACACGCACCCCTCTCGCACCGGACCCGCCCGCTGTCCTGCCCGCGCCGGACCTGCCTGCGCCGGGCCTGTCCGCGCCCGTCCTGTCCGCGCCCGTCCTGTCCGCGCCCGTCCCGCCCGTGCCGGCGCCCGCCGCCACGTCCTCGGCCACCCGCGCCATCAGCGCCGCACGCGCCCTCGCCAGCGCCGCGTCCGCACCCGCGCCACCCCCACGCCCACCCCCACCCCCACCCGGATCAAGCGCCTCCAGCGCCCCGTCCAGCTCGTCAGCAGCAGCACGTCCCGGTCGCCCGGCTCCAGCGCGGCCAGCGCGCCCGCGAGCCGCCCCGCCGCCACCGAGGCGTCCACCCGCTCCGCCACCCGACCGCCGTGGTCGTCCGCCGAGCCGCCGCCGACCCCACCTCGGCCCCGGCCCGCGCCAACGCCCGCAACCCCCGAACCTCCTGCCGCAAATGCCTGCGCAGCAGGTTCGCGGCGATCCCGTGCAGCCACGCCCGCGCCGTCCCGCGCGCCGGGTCGTACCCGGCCCTGCCCTGGTAGGCCACCAGGAACGTCTCGGCCACCAGGTCGTCGGCCAGGTCGCCGACCCGCCGCCGCAGGTAGCCGTGCAGCGCTCGGGCGTGCCGGTCGAACAGCTCGCCGAACGCCCGCCCCGCGTCGGACAGGTCCGGGCGGTCGGTGTCCCGGTCGTCCTCGATCGCTCGCACACCCGGTTCTCGCCCGAGGCCGCCCGAGGTGTTCACGGGCTCCCCGCACGGCCCGCGCCGGGGCGCGCCACTACCTTCTGCGGCATGGGACAGATGGTGGGCCTGGTCTACTGCGAGGGGTGGGACCCCGTCGCGCGGACCGTCGTCGGCGGGCTCGACGAGGAGCGGGCGCGCGAGCGCGACTTCGCGGGGGAGCAGTACGCGGTGTGCCTGGTCGACCCGGACTCGGGCGCGCCGACCGCGCTGCTGGAGATCGCCGACCGCTACCGGCGCTGCTCGTGGTTCGACGCGGCGGGCAGGCGCGAGCGGGTCCGGGTGGACGTGGTGCTGCACGGGCGGCTGTTCCACCTGTCGAGCACCGAGTGGGTCTACGGCCCCGGCGACGAGGAGTTCTCCGACGAGGTCGAGCGCACCGAGGTGAGCCACTCGCCGCAGGGCGACCGGGACCTGGTCAAGGACCTGCCCGACGGCGGCTCGTACGCCACCGAGGACGAGGTCCCGGTCGAGACCCTGTACCGGCGGGTGCCCGCCTTCGGCGACTGGCACGCCTACACCGGGCTCGACGGGACCTTCGTGCGCCGCCCCGCCCCTCCGGCCCCGCCCGGCGCCGAGCCGCCGTGGCGCCCGCCCGCGCCGCTGGAGCCGAGGGTGGGGGAGCTGTTCGAGCCGGGCGCGCGGTTCGTCGTGGACGGCTCGGAGTTCACGATCGAGGGCCACGACGTGGGCCCGCTGCGGCTGCCCAGCGGCAGGCTCGTCGCCGCCGACCCGGCCTGGCCCACCGACGAGGAGCCGTTCGACGACATGCTCATGCCGGTGGCGCACCCGGTGCGGGTGCTGCTGGCGGTGTGCGCGGACAAGCCGGACTGGAAGCCGGTGGCGGCGCTCCAGCTCGTGCTGGCCGACGTGCCCGCCGCGACCTGGGAGCCCGCGCGCGTGGAGAAGAGCGACCCGGCGCTGCTGGGCGAGGGCGAGTTCTACGGCGCGGGCGTGGACTCCGGGCAGCTGTGCTTCGTGGACGCCTCGGCGGCGGAGGCGCTCGGCGACCTGGTGGGGGAGCACGAGGTCGACCCGGACGGGGCGGAGCACCGCACCGCGCTGCTGTCCGACCCGGTGAGCGGGGGCGACATGCTGCTGTTCACCGCGCCGAACGGGGACGGGGCGTACCCGACGTGGGTCGGGCGCGCGGCGGACGGGTCGATCACCTGCTTCGTGCTGGACACCCTGTTCGCGCCGGAGCGGCACTTCGACGGGGGCTGACCGCTTCGGGAGCCCGCGCCCGACCACGCCCGTGCCCCCGCACGGCTGGCCGGGATCGTCAGCGCGCTGCTCGCCGCCGTCGCCGACCGGCCCGAGGTGCCGGCGGCGCTGGAGGCCGACGCGCGGGCGCGGGTCGAGCGGGTGCGGCGGCGGGTCCGGTCCGCGCTGGCGCTCATCAGCCGCGCGCCCCTGCTGGTCGGGCCGGCCGGGGCGATCGCCTGGCCGGGATCGTCGATGAGGCGGTACGCGGACCTGGCGGTGGTCGGCGGGCGCAGGCCGCGCGCCGAGCGGGAGTGCGCCGCCGCCGGGGAGGCCACCGCCTGCGCGGACTCGCACGTCCACCTGCTCGGTGCTGCGGCGGAGGTGGAGACCCGCTTCGCCGGGCCGGAGCGGGACGGGGCGGGCGCGGTCGTGGTGGCCCCGACCCCGACCCCGGCCCCGGTCAGCGGTGGAAGCGGGTGGTCTCGCCGAGCGGCGCGCGGCCCACGGAGACCGCGTTCACCGGGGCCTCCGGGTCGGCGTGCCCGAACGCGACGCCGAACAGCAGCTTCCCGCCGGTGACGCCGAGGGTCTCGCGCACCACGTCGGCGTAGAAGCTCAGCAGCGCCTGCGGGCAGCTCGCCACGCCGTGCGCCTCCATGGCCAGCAGCAGGGTCTGGGCGTACATGCCGACGTCGGCGGTGAGCCTGGGGTCGCCGGAGTCGGGGGCGAACAGCAGGGCCACGTGCGGGGCCTCGTAGAACCGCAGGCTGCGCTCGTCGTACTCGGCCCGCCGGGCCTCCGCCTCCCGGCCGATCCCGAGCGCCCCGTACAGCGCCGCGCCCGCCTCCGCGCGCCTGCGCAGGTGGACGGGGGAGTAGACGTCGTGGCTGTAGGGGAAGTCGACGCTGCGGTGACCGGCGGCGTGCGCGGCGACCAGGGCGGCGGCGAGCCGGTCCTTGGCGGCGCCGCTGACGACCTCGACCTGCCAGGGCTGCGCGTTGGAGTTCGACGGCGCGGCGCCCGCGAGGGTGAACACGGCCTCCAGGGTCTCCCCTGGCAGCGGGTCGGGCAGGAACGCCCTGGTGGCGCGGCGTCCCCGGATCAGGCGGTCGGCGAGGGCGGGGAGGGTGGTGGGGGCGGGGAGGGTGGTGGGCACGACCGGCTCCTTAAGTACACGGTTCCGTTTACTTGAGGACCACCGTAGCGGAGCCGACGCCGCTTTGTAAACGGTGGCGTATACTTCAGGTCGTGGCAGACACCGGGCAGCGGGCGGGCAGGGGCGCGAGGGAGCGGATTCTGGCGGCGGCCGTCCGGCTCTTCGACGAGCGCGGCATCACCGCGACCACCATGGAGGACGTCGCCGAGGCCGCCCCGGTCTCCAAGCGCACCCTCTACGCGCACTTCCCCACCAAGGAAGACCTCGTCCTCGCCCAGCTCGACCACCTGCTCGACTCCGGCGCGACGATGCTGGACGCCTTGCGGGACAGCGGAACCCCGCCCCGCGAGCGGCTGCTGGGCATGTTCGGCCTCGGCCTGTGGGACGGGGACGTGCGATCGTGCCCGTTCCTGCGCGCCGCCACCGAGGACCCCGACCCGGACGGCCGCGCGCACGCCTTCGCCCGCGCGCAGAAGCTCGTGATGCTCGAACTGGCGACCGGCCTCGTCGCCGAGCTGGGGATCGCCGAACCGGAGGCGCTCGCCGAGCAGCTCGTCACCCTGTCCGACGGCGTGGCCAGCCGGGCGATGGTGCTCAACGACCCCGACTACGGCCGCCACGCCCGCGCCGCCGCCGAGGTCCTACTCGACCACGCGCCGCGCCTGGCCGCCACGAGCGCGAACACGTCCGCCTGACGGAGGCGCGACGGCGGTCCGCCGCGCGAGGATTCCCCGTGCCACCAAGGCATCCGCACCGATCCGCAAGGGGGGGACCACCGTGCTCGTGGCTCTCGTCGAACTGCGCACCGCCCACCGCGAGACCGTCCTGGCCCACTTCGACGCCGAGCGCGACCGCGTCCGCGCCATGCCGGGAAACCTGGACTTCCGGGTCTGCGCCTCCCGCGAGGACGCGGACCGCGCGACCGTCCTGCACGAGTGGACCGACCAGGCCGCGCTCGACGGCTACCTCGCGTCCGAGCCCTTCGCCCGCCTCGGCGCCTCGGTCCGCCCGCTGCTGGCCGAACCACCGGTCAGCAGGCGCTTCCGCGCCGAACCGCCGGACGTGGTCGCCTGACCGCCCCGGACCGCCGGGAGGCGCGCAGCGTCGTGCGCTCCTTCCCGGCGGCGCCCACCCGCGACCTGCGGCTGGAGCACCACTACCTGCTGTGCGCCTCCACCGGGACCCTCAGGCTGGAGGCGCGCGGCCGGGCCTGGCTGCTGCCGCCCGCGCGCGCCGCGCTCATCGAGGCGGGCGAACCGATCCGGGTCAGCGTGCCCGTCCCGGTCACCACCGCCTCCGTCCTGCTGCACCCCGGCTTCGCCCCGCCGCCGCCCGCCCCGCTGGCCGTGTTCGACCTGACCCCGCTGGCCCGCCACCTGCTCGCCGAGTGCGCCGCCCTGCCCGCCTCCGCCGACCCCCTGGACGCCTACGCCCGCCCGCTCTTCGCCGCGCTCGCCGCCGTGACCTGGCGGCTGGCCGAGCACCCGGCCCCGGTGTCCGTCCCGGTGGGCCGGTGGGCCGAGCTGCGCGAGGCGTTGCGGCTCACCGGAGAACGCCTCGGCGAGGACCCGCGCTTCACCGACCTGGCAGCCGAGGTCGGCCTCGCGCCGCGCTCGCTGGCCCGCAGGTTCGCCGAGGAGACCGGCACGACGTGGCGCGCGGTGCTGCGCCGGATGCGGTTGCTGCGGGCGATCGAGGCGCTGGCGGGCGACGAGCCGATCACCACGATCGCCCACGCGGTCGGCTACAGCTCGCTGTCCGCGTTCAACGCCGCGTTCCTCGACCTGACCGGCCGCACGCCCGGCGAGTACCGCGCCAGCTTCCGGCTCTGACGCCCAGGTCTGGCCCGGTTCTGGCGCGGGTCGGGCCAACGCCCTGCGCCGCACGGCCGAAGCGCCCCGCCGCCCCCGGTGCGAATCCTGGTGTTCGCGCACCCGCCGTGCTGGACTGGCTCCCCCGCCCTAGCACGCCGTTGTGTCGAGGAGGAGCAGAGCCTTGCGCGAAAAGAGCATCCCGCCGCTCTACGAGGTACCCGCCGAGGACAACCTGCTGGGTCCCGTCATCCGCAACACCGCCGAGCAGCCCGACCGCGTCCTCCTCGCCCGCCAGGTCGACGGCGCGTGGCGGGACGTCACCGCGGCCCGGTTCCTCGCCGAGGTGCGCTCGGCCGCCAAGGGGCTGATCGCCTCGGGCGTCGGGCCGCGCGACAAGGTCGCGATCATGTCGCGCACCCGCTACGAGTGGACCGTCCTGGACTACGCCGCCTGGGGCGCGGGCGCGGTGCCCGTGCCCGTCTACGAGACCTCGTCGGCCGAGCAGGTCGAGTGGATCCTCCGGGACTCCGGCGCGGTCGCCATCGTCGTGGAGACCGAGGCGCACCGCTCGCTGGTGGCCAAGGTCCGGCCCGGCTTACCGGCGCTCAAGCAGGTCTGGACCATCGACGACGGCGCGCTCGACCAGCTCGACGCGGGCGGCGCGTCCGTCACCGACGAGGTGCTCGACGAGCGGATCGCGGGCCTCGGCGCGGACGAGCTGGCCACGATCGTCTACACCTCCGGCACCACCGGCCGCCCCAAGGGCTGCGTGATCACCCACCGGAACCTGCTGGCGGAGTGCGGCAACACCATCGCCCGGCTGCGACCGCTGTTCCACGACGACGCCTCCTCGCTGCTGTTCCTGCCGCTGGCGCACGTGCTGGGCCGCGTCATCCAGCTCTGCTCGCTCGCCGCCCCGGTCAAGCTCGGCCACGTCAGCGACCTCAAGGACCTGCCCGCCGCGCTGACCGCGTTCCAGCCCACCTTCCTGCCCGCCGTGCCGCGCGTGTTCGAGAAGGTCTACAACTCGGCGCGCGCCCAGGCCGTCGCGGGCGGCAAGCAGAAGGTGTTCGACCTGGCGGTGGACACGTCCATCGCGTACAGCAGGGCGCTGGAGACCCCCTCCGGGCCCGGACTGGCGCTCAAGCTCAAGCACAAGCTGTTCGACCGGCTCGTGTACGGCAAGCTCCGCGCGGTCCTCGGCGGCCGGGCCGCCTACGCCCTGTCCGGCGGGGCCCCGCTCGGCGAGCGCCTCGGCCACTTCTACCGGGGCCTCGGCTTCGTGGTGCTGGAGGGCTACGGCCTGGCCGAGTCCAGCGCCGCCACCACGACGAACCCGCCGGACGTGCAGAAGATCGGCACGGTCGGCCTGCCGCTGCCGGGCTCGTCGGTGCGCATCGCCGACGACGGCGAGGTCCAGCTCAAGGGCGAGCACATCTTCACCGGCTACTGGAACAACCCCGAGGCCACCGCCGCCGTGCTGGACGCGGACGGCTGGTTCAGCACCGGCGACCTCGGCTCCCTGGACGAGGAGGGCTACCTCAGGATCACCGGCCGCAAGAAGGAGATCATCGTGACGTCGGGCGGCAAGAACGTCGCCCCGGCCGTCATCGAGGACCGCATCCGCTCGCACGCGCTCGTGGCCGAGTGCATGGTCGTCGGCGACGCGAAGCCGTTCATCGCCGCCCTGATCACCCTGGACGAGGAGATGCTGCCCCGCTGGGCCGCCCAGAACGGCAAGGGGGACCTGACGCCGCGCCAGCTCCGCGAGGACCCGGACCTGCTGGCGGAGGTGCAGCTCGCGGTGGACCTCGGCAACTCGGCGGTGTCGCGCGCCGAGGCGGTCCGCGAGTTCCGCGTCCTGGACGGGCAGTTCACCGAGGCGTCGGGGCACCTGACGCCGTCGCTGAAGCTGAAGCGGAACGTGGTGCGCGCGGACTTCGACGCGCAGATCCGGGAGATCTACGCGGAGTGAGGCGGCCTGCCGCGGTGACCGGGGAGCGCCCGGTCACCGCGCCTCGCCCGCCGAGGGGCCGGTTCCGCTCAGGTGGTCCCGGATCAGGTGATCCCGGATCAGGTGATCTCGAAGCAGGGCTTCGGGCGCAGCAGCCCGCCGGGCGCGCAGGACAGCTCCAGCGCGGTCATCCCCGGTTGCGGGTTGGTCGGGTTGTAGAAGCCGGGCGCCGGGACGTTCCAGCCGCAGTAGCCGCCGCCGGTGAGGTCCGCGGACTGCCCGTCGGGGGCGAGCGCGGCCGTGCCCGACGCCGCGAAACCGCCCACCTGGAACGTGTCGGAGACGGCGAACGCGGTGCCGCGCAGGTCGATCCTCGCCACCCCGCTCGCGGTCGCGTCGCAGCTCATCGCGGTGGCGTAGGGCATCGACGTCACCGTGGCGCCCCCGAGGGCCAGGGAGCCGGTGGACGTGGCGAAGGTCAGGTCGCCGATGTCGGCGGTCAGCGTCGCCGGGTCCACGCGCAGCTTGGTGAACGTGGTGCGCACGCTCGTCCCCGGCGACGCGCCGCCCGCCGTGTACTGCGAGAAGTTGCCCGTCCCGCCGGTGTCCGGGAGGTCGAGGTACTCGCGCGGCGTGCCCGCCATGTCGTGGCAGTGCACGCCGAGCAGCCGCCGGTTGGTGAGCAGCAGGTACGGTCCGTCCGGCGCGCCGGGCAGGAGGCTGCGCACGGCCGCGCAGCTGTCGAGCAGGCCGCGCGGCTCGGCCGTCGCGGGGGCGGCGCCGAGCGCGGCCACCGCGACCAGCGCCGTGCCAATGGCCAGCGCGCTGCGGAGGGCAGGTCCCATGTCGGGCTCGCAATCGTCGTCGGGGGCAGGTCGGCTACGGCGAACCTAGAACGCGGCGCGGCCCCCGCGTCCGGGAAGCACCCCAGCAGGTGACCCCCTTCGGGACGCCGTCCCCCGGACGGGCGGGCCCCTCACCCCCGCAGGTACCGGGTCACCATCGCCACCAGCTCCTCCTCGAACACCTCCACCGCCGTGCCCCCCGGCGCGGCCATGAACTTGTGGGTGTTCATCTCCACCGTGAACAGCACCAGGTCCGCCGCCAGGCCCGGATCGCCCACCCGCACGTCCGGGTGCCGCTCCAGCACCTGGCGCACCTGCCCGGTCCGCAGCTCGCCGTGCCGCCGCACCGCGTCCAGCAGGTCCTGCGACGCCGCAGCCTCCTCGATCATCAGCCGCAGCAGCCTCGGGTCGTCGCGGTGGTGGTCGACCGCGTCGCGCACCAGCGCCCGCACCAGCGCCTCCAGCGTCCCCGGCGCCAGGTCCAGCTCCTCGAACCCCGGCCAGCTCCCCCGGTCCACGTGCTGGATCAGCAGCGCGGCCAGGATCGAGTCCTTGTTCGGGAAGTACTGGTACAGCGACCCGATCGACACGCGCGCCCGCTCGGCGATGCGGTTCGTGGTGCCCGCCGCGTACCCGTGCTCGGTGAAAACGTGAGCAGCGGCGGTGAGGATGCGCTCGCGGGTCAGCTCGGCGCGGACCTGGCGGGGCTTGCGACGTGGCTCCAAGCGTCGATCGGCGGACGGCACGCGGGGTCTCCTGGGGGTGCGCGGAAAGCGAGTAGTCAAGACCTGAGCTAATGCTCACAATAGTGTCATGAGCTGCGATAACAACGCATGACCTCCACCACCCCGCACCGGCTGGCCACGGTGGCGCAGGTCGAGGCGGTGATCGGCCGCGCGCCCGCGCCGGTGCTGGCCAAGCAGATCACCGCGCTGGACGACGGCTGCCGCGCCGTGCTCGCCCGCTGCCCGCTCGCCGCCTTCGGCCACCGCGACGCGGACGGCGTCCAGCGCACGACGTTCGTCGGCGGCGCGCCGGGGTTCGCCCGCGTCCACTCGCCCACCCGCATCTCGTTCCCGCTGCCCGGAGCCCGCCCGCGCGGCCCGGTGTCGTTCACCTTCCTCCTGCCCGGTGTGGGGGAGACGTTGCGGCTCAACGGAAGGGCCGCCGGGCGCGCGGGCGACGAGCAGCTCGTGGACGTGCTGGAGGCGTACGTGCACTGCGCCCAGGCCGTGATCCGCTCGGACCTGTGGCAACCACCCGTCCCCGCCGACCCCGCCCCGCGACCGGGGGGCGCCGGCCCGCTCGCCGTGCCCGAGGTGGCCGACTTCCTCGCCGCGGCGAGGTTCCTGGCACTGTCCACTCAGGACGGCGGGGGCGGCTCCGACACCAGCCCGCGCGGCGACCTCGGCGGCGCGGCCCGCGCCCTGGACGCCCGCACCCTCGCCATCCCGGACCGCAGGGGCAACAAGCGCGCCGACACCCTGCACAACCTCGTGCGCGACGACCGCGTCTCGTTCGCCGCCCTGATCCCCGGACGCACCGACGTGCTGCACGTCAGCGGCCGGGCGTCGATCACCACCGACCCCGACCTGCTCGAACCCCTCGCCCTGCGCGGAACCCCGCCGCACGCCGCGCTGCTCGTCGCCGTCGAGCACGCCGAGGTGACCCCGAACGCCGCGCTGACCCGCTCCCGCGCCTGGTCCCCGCAAGCGCGCACCCGCCCCGGTGAAGTGCCCGACCTGATGGTCCTGGCAGGCGACCACCTCGCCGCGAACCTGGCCACCCGCAAGGGTTTCCTGCCCCGCTTGCTCGGCGCGCTCACCCGGATCCCCGGCTTGGGCAAAGCGCTGCGCCTGGTCATCAACCGCTCCTACCGCGCCAACCTGCGCCAGGAGGGCTACGGCGACGTCCGCCTCACCCCCACCACCCCGGAACCCCCGTCCAGGGAAGTCGAGATCGCCGAGATCCGCAGGGAGACCCCCGACGCCGTCACCCTGGTCCTGAACTCCCCGCACCCCTTCGACTTCCGCCCCGGCCAGTTCTTCACCCTGCTCACCGACCTCGACGGCGAGCCGGTCCGCCGCTCCTACTCCGCGTCCTCGGCCCCCGGCGGCACCAGCCTGGAGCTGACCGTCAAGCGCGTCCCCGAAGGCCGCTTCTCCACCCGCGCGAACCACGACCTGCGCGCGGGCGACCGCCTGCGCCTGCGCGGCCCGTCCGGCGCGTTCCACCTGGACCCGGCGGTGGACCGCGAGGTCGTCCTGCTCGCGGCGGGCAGCGGCATCACCCCGCTGATGAGCATGATCCGCACCCTCCTCGCCACCGACGCCCCCGCCCGGATCGCCTTGCTGCGCACCGACCGCACCGCCGAGGACGTGATCTTCGCCGACGAGCTCGCCGACCTGGCCCACCGCAACCCGGACCGCCTGTCGATCACCCAGGTCCACACCGCAGACCAGGGCCGCCTGACCCCCGCGCGCGTCGAGTCCTGGCTCACCGAGCTCACCCCGTCCGACCGGGCCGCCTACTACGCCTGCGGCCCCGACCCCCTGGTCACCCTGCTCCGCGAGGTCCTGGCCGCCAGGGGCGTGCCCCCCGAGCGCGTCCACCACGAGCGCTACACCACCGCCGCCCCGACCAGGGTCACCGCCCCGCAACCCCTGGTCGTCGTCGACGGCGCCCGAACCCTCGGCTCGACCGTCGTCGAACCGGGCCAGACCCTGCTCGACGCGGCGCTGGCGGCAGGCCTCCCGATGCCGCACTCGTGCACCGTCGGCAGCTGCGGCGACTGCGCCACCACGCTCCGCGCGGGCGAGGTGGCGATGACCGAGCCGAACTGCCTGACCCCGCAGCGCAGGGCCGAGGGCCAGGTCCTGACCTGCGTCACCTGCCCGCTGTCCCCGGTCACCGTGGACGTCTCCGGGCGCTGAGCGGGACCGGATCAACCCGGTGAGACCAGCAGGTGCCGAACGCGCCGCACGACCTGCCGCGCACGATCCTCCCGCTCGGATCTCGGCAGGTCACGGCGGAATGCCCCGGCCAGCCGCAGCGCCTCGTCCGCCAGGTCCGCCCTGTCGATCCCGGTGAGCGCCTCGGCCAGCAGGTCGAGCGTCTTGGTCGCGGCCACGTCGTTGTGCTGCACGATCAGGATCTCGAGCGCCTGGACAAGGTTCTCCACCGCGACGCGGTGCTCCCCGGCCGACAGGGCGGCGAGGCCCAAGCTGTCCGAGCAGGCCGCCTCCAGCGCGAGGTCGTTGTGCTCCTGCGCGTGCTCCAGCGCCTGCGCGCAGTGCGTTCTAGCCTGCTCGTGATCACCCAGGTTGGCGTGGCACCAGCCGATCGTGTTGTGCGTCGAGGCGATGATGGCCGCTGTGCCGCAGTCGTGCTGCCGCAACAGGTGGAGCGTGGCCGTGGCGTGGCGCAGGCCGTTGCCGTAGTCGGACCAGATCTCCAGCCAGTACCAGGACAAGAACCGGTGCGCCAGCACCCGTCCCTCGTGGTCCCCGTTGGTCTCGGCGATCCGCAGCGCGCTCTCCACCAGTTCCAGCGCCGCTTCGGACCGGCCTGTCCGCGCCAGCGCCCCGCTGTGCATGCAGGAGACGCGCACCATGATCAGGGGATCGCCGATCGCCGCTGCGGCGGCCTGCCCGCGCTGCCAGGTGTCGAGGTGCTCCTCCCGGTGCCAGCACCGCGCGTGGAACGTGTGCAGGGCCCACGCGAGCTTCCACACCGAGGCCGAGTCACCCGCCTGCTCGGCCACCCGCTGAGCGGCCAGGAGCATGCGGTGGTGTCGGGCCAGCCACTGCTGCGCGTCGTTCGGCGTCGAGAATCCGGGCGGGACGCTCCGCGCGGGCCACGCGGGCAGGACGATCGGGACGCGGCCGGGCGCCAGCAGTTCGTCCGCCGCGGCGGTGGCGCGCAGCAGGTAGGCGATGACGCGCCCCCGAGCCCGTGCGGCCTCCTCCTCGTCGGGCCACCTGGCCGCCCGGCTGGCCGCGTGGGCGCGGACCAGGTCGTGCAGCTCGAAGTGACCGCCACCAGCCTCCTCCAGCAAGGAGGCCCGCACGAGCCTGCCGAGAACGCTGCGGGCTTCTCCCAGCGGTGCGTCGAACAGCGCGGCGGCCGTCGCCGGGGTGACGTCGGGGCCGGGCATGAGACCGAGGTAGGCGTACCGCTGCCGCTCATCGCGGGACAGCGCCCGCAGCGAGAAGTCGAGGATCGCGGAGAGGCTGGTGTCGGGGTCGTCCGTGTCGAACGCGGCCAACCCGGTCGTGCGCAGCTCCTCGACCAGCTCGCGCAGGTGCGCGCCGTCGCCGGTCCCGACGCGGGCGGACAGCACGGCAAGGGCCAGCGGGTGGCCCGCGCACGCGTCGAGCAGCTCACCGGTGGCTTGGGGGTTGGCGGTGACGAGGTCGGCTCCGAGCTTGGTCGTCAGCAGGTCCACCGCCTCGAGGTGGGGCAGGCGACGCAGGTGCAACTGCCGCACGTGCGCTTCGGTGGCCAGACCGGTCAGGTGACTGCGGCAGGTGATCAGGACCATGACGTTCCGGCCGGTCGGGATCAGGTGGCGCACCTGCTCCGCGGTGGCCGCGTTGTCGAGCACCACCAGCAGCGTCATGTCGGAGATCAACCGGTCCCACTCGCTCACGCGCACCTCGTGGGTGCGGGGGAGCTCCACCAGGGGGATGCGGAACCCGTCGAAGAGCACCTGCAGCGCTTCGGCGGGGGTCCGCGTTTCGTTCTGGCTGCTGAAGCCGTGCAGGTTGACGTAGAGCATGCCGTCGGGGAAGCGCTCCTGGTTGAGCGTCGCCCACTGCCGGACCAACCAGCTCTTGCCGATGCCCGCTACACCGCTGACCAGCACCACCACCGGACCTCGCGCACCGCTCCGGGCGAACCGGGTGATCTCGTCCAGCTCGCCGCGCCTCCCGGTGAACGGGGCGATCAGACGTCGGACGTCCTGCGGCCGGTGGAGGCGGGCGCGGTCGATCCGCACCGGTGGGTCCAGGCTGGGGTCCCTGGTGCTGATCAAGTCGTGCAGGGTGTCGACGGGAGACGACGGGGCTCCGCCCTCTGCGGCACGGGTGCCCACGAGGCGCCGGTAGACCGCCTGCGCGTCCTTCGAGCGTCCGGACCTGTGCAGCGCCAGCATCAGGTGGTAGTGGAACCGCTCCCGCTCCGGGTGCGCGTCGACCAGCGCGCGCAGCTCGCTGATCAGCTCGTCGTGCTTGCCCAGCTCCAGGTCCGCCGCCAAGCGCTGGTCCACGGCGTGCAGCCGCGCCTCGATCAGGCTCCTGCGGATGGCGTCACCCCGCTCGCCGGGCAGCGCGTCCTGGATCGGGGTGTCACCGCGCCACAGCCCCAGTGCCTCGTGCAGCAGGGCGCTGCGCTCGGCGGGGTTCTGCTCGCGCGCCCGCTCCACCAGGGAGTTGAACGCGTGCAGGTCGACCCTGAGCTTGTCGACGGCCAACCGGTAACCGGCGCCGCTGGTGATGACGAGCTCCTTGCCGATCAGCTTGCGGAGCTTGCTCACGGTCTGGTCCACGACGTCGTCGGCGCCCTTCGGCGGGGGAGCGCCGACGTCCTCGGGCCACAGGGCTTCCTTGATCCGGTGCCTGGGGACCGGGGTGCCGCACTCGAGCATCAGCAGGACGGCCAGGGTGCACAGCTGCTGCCTGAGGTCCTCCACGGGCGTGCCGTCCTCGGACCGCAGCACCGTGCTCCCCAACAGCCGGAAGTCGACGTCCGCCCGCTCCACCCGACGCACCTCCGGTCCACACGGCGGGGCTGCCTCCGATCGACCGCTCGGCGGTGTGAGCGGTGTCGTGTGCCGAGAGCTATACCGGCTTTCGGGTGCTTCAGGGGGTGGTGCGACCGGGCCTCACCTGAATGACGACCCGAGTCACCGGACCGGACGTCACGGGGCAGTGCGCGCCGCATCGGGCCCGCGCCGTTTCAGTTTCGGTTCAGGAGGTGCCTCCACTGTGCGCACCGAGCGGGGAAGACCTGCTCAGCCCAACTCCGAACGGCCCTCGCGGGTCGGGCGGAACGAGTCTCCAGGAGAGCGCATGAACATCGTCAAGCGAGCCGTTGCCGTCCTCGGGATGGTGGCGGCCCTGGCCGTCGCGGTCGGGCACACCGCCGGTGCCGCCAGCGGCACGGACCCCGTGCCCGTCGCCGCGGTCACGCGGGTCCCGGCGCCGGAGGGCGTGCAGGTTCTCGACATCGACCCCGCGCCGCTCGGCGAGGTCGGGGCGCAGGCCGAGGGCGGCTTCGACCGGGACCACTACTGGGTGAAGATCAGCCGCACCGAGCTGGTCGAGGTCGGTGCGGGCGCGGTGTGCGCCGTGATCGTCAAGGGGCCGCTCGCCGGTCTGCTGTGCCCGCCGCTGGCCGCCGCCCTGAACTGGGCGATCGGTCACTTCCCGGTGGCCAAGGGTTTCTGGGCGGAGGTCTACCTCAACGGGCAGGTGAAGATCGGCGCCTGGTGACCGGTTCCCGGTCCGCCTGACGCCGTGGTGCGGTTCCCGCTCGGGGAGCCGCACCACGGCGCTTCGGCGCGCGCGGCGGCGGAAACCGCTGAGCACGCCGACCACACTGGCCCGGTGCCCCAGCCGGAGGCGTCCCCGCAGGTCGCGCGCCGACCGCAGCGCGTGGTCGGCAGGCGCAACTTCGACGCCCTCCTCGTCGCCGCCCGTGAGGTCTTCGCCGCGCACGGCGTCGGCGGTTCGCTGGAGGAGGTCGCCCGGCGCGCCGGGGCCGGCATCGGCGCGCTCCACCGCAACTTCCCGAACCGGCAGGTGCTGTTCGGGACCGTCCACGCCGACGAGCTGGACGGGCACGAGCCGTGGGAGGCGCTGGTGGTGTGGTTGCGGCAGCTCGTCGCCTGCTCGGCAGCCAAGAAGGCGCTCTACGAGGCGCTCAACGTCGACTCGCCGATGGTCGCGGGCTACGTCGAGCGCGTCCACCGGGCCGGTGAGCCGCTGCTCGAGAGCGCAGCGGGCGGGCGCGGCGCGCGCCGACGTGAGCTTCGACGACGTGCGCCTGCCGGTCAACGGGTCGGCGGCGGGAACCGCCGGGACGACGCGCAGCGCGACCGGGTGCTCGCCATGGCGCTGGACGGGGTCCGGCGCGAGCGCTCGTCGTCGCCCCGCCCCGCCCCGGCCCGGCACGTGGCCGTGGCGCGCCGGGGCGTGGTTGAGCGCGTCAACGACCGTCCGGTCGCGCAGCGCCGTCGTGGGCAGGTCCCGGTAGGCGCGCACCGGCACGGCGGCGAACGCCAGGTCGCAGGCGAGCGCGCCGCCCACGCGCCCACTGCCCACGCGCCCGCTGCCGATGACCCCGTTGGCGCGCAAGGGTTCTCCGCTCTTCGCGAAGCGGATCAGGGGTGGTTCCGCTCTACCGGAGGCGTCCCTCCGGTAGGGCGTGCCCGAGTTGGCGGAGGGGTGCCTCCGCAAGCGGGCGGGCGGACTCGCGCGGGTCGGTGTTGACAAGGCTGGCTAATGGCATTAGCTTTTTGGCTAACACGCATAACGAACACCCCGGAGGACGCCATGACCCAGCACCTGACCCTCGACGGCGGCACCCTCGCCTACGACCTCGCCGGTGACACCGGCCCGCTCGTCGTCCTCGCCCACGGCATGGGCGACAGCCGCGCCGCCTACCGCTTCGTCGCCCCGCTCCTGGTCGCCGCGGGCCACCGCGTCGCGACCGTCGACCTGCGCGGCCACGGCGAGTCCAGCACCGGCTGGCCCGAGCACACCCGCACCGCGATCGCGGGCGACCTCGTCGCGCTCATCCGGCACCTCGGCGGCCCCGCCGTCCTGGTCGGCCACTCCATCTCCGGCGGCGCGGCCACCATCGCCGCCGCCACCGCGCCCGAGCTGGTCACCGCCCTGGTCGAGCTGACCCCGTTCACCCGCGCCCAGGAGTTCTCCCTCCGCGACCTCGCGCACCCCGCCTACCGCAAGGGGGTGCTCGCCCTGCTCGGCATGGCCGCGTTCGGCAGCACCGGCAGCTGGCTGCGCTACCTGGAGCTCGCCCACCCCGGCCCCCGCCCGGCCGACTGGGACGCGCGCCAGGCCGAGATCGCCGCGATGCTGCGCGAGCCCGGCCGCATGAAGGCGTTGCGCGCCATGGGACAGGGCTCCCCGGCCGACGCGGGTGCCCAGCTGGCGAACGTCACGTGCCCGGTGCTCGTCGTGCAGGGCGAACTGGACCCAGACTGGGTCTCGCCGCGCGCCGAGGGCGAGGCCGTCGTCGCCGACCTGCCCGCGGGCCTCGGGAGGCTGGCGGTCGTCGCGGGCGCCGGGCACTACCCGCACGTCCAGTTCCCCGAGCGGGTCGTGGAGCTGGTGCTGGAGTTCCTCGCCGCCACCCGTGCCTAGGAGCCGCCTCGACCGGGCCGCCGTCGTGGCGGCCGGGGCCGCGCTGGCCGACGAGGTGGGCTTCGACCACCTGGCCATGGGCCCGCTCGCCGAACGCCTCGGCGTGCGCGCGCCCTCGCTGTACCGGCACGTGAAGTCCTTGGCGGACCTCAAGAACGCCGTCTCCGCACTGGCGGCCCACGAGATCGGGGACGTCCTGCGCCGCGCCGTCGCCGGGCGCTCCGGACCGGACGCCCTGCGCGCGCTGGCCGACGCCCTGCGCCACTGGGCGCGCGCCCACCCCGGCCGCTACCCCGCCGCCGTCCTGGCCGACGACCCCGCGATGGCCCTCTTCTCCTTGTGCCTCACCGGTTCCCCGCCGCACGCCGCCCGCGCGTTCAGGTCGGCCTCGCACGGTTTCATCACCCTGGAGTCCGCGGGCGCTTTCGGCCTGCCGCACGACGTGGACCGCAGCTACCGCTACCTCGTCGACACCCTGATCACCGGCCTGGGCGCCGCACCGAGGTGGCCCAGGCAGGGACAACCCGTCCCCTGATGGTCCGTGCCTTCATCCGCCCGCCCGCGCCCGACAGGCTCGGTCCCATGAGCGAAACCCCTCTCACCGGCAAGCTCGCCGTCGTCACCGGCGCGAGCGACGGCATCGGACTCGGCCTCGCCCGCAGGCTCGCGGCGCTGGGCGCGGAGGTCGTCATCCCGGTGCGCAACGCGGCCAAGGGCCGCGTCGCGCTGGAAAAGATCGGCGGCGCCTCCTCCACCCGCGTGCTCGACCTGGCGTCGCTGGCCTCCGTCGCCGACCTCGCCGACCGGCTCACCGCCGAGGGCCGCCCGATCGACGTCCTGGTCAACAACGCCGCCGTCATGACCCCGCCCACCCGGCACACCACCGAGGACGGCTTCGAGCTCCAGTTCGGCACCAACTACCTCGGCCACTTCGCCCTCGTCGCCCGCGTCCTGCCGCTGCTCGTCGCCGCCCGCGCCCGCGTCACCACCCAGGTCTCCCTCGGCTCCATGGCGGGCCGCATCAACTGGGACGACCTCCAGTCCGAGCGCGCCTACTCGCCGTGGGGCGCCTACAACCAGTCCAAGCTCGCGATCATGCTGTTCGCCCTGGAGCTCGACCGGCGCAGCCGCGCGCACGGCTGGGGCGTCACCAGCAACGTCTGCCACCCCGGTTTCACCACCACCAACCTGCAGAAGGCCGGTCCCACGATGGGCGGCGCGCGCTCGACGTTCGACGCCCCGTTCCGGGTGCTGTCCCGGTTGGGCTGGCCGGTGCAGACCGTCGAGGGCGGCCTGCGGCCCGCGCTGCACGCCGCCACGTCCCCGGACGCCCCGGGCGGGCGGTTCTACGGGCCGCGCGGGCTGTTCCACCTCACCGGCGCGGCCACCGAGGAGAAGGTCTACCGGCGGGCCCGCGGCGAGGCCGACGCCGTCCGGCTGTGGGACCTCTCGCTCGGCCTGGCCGACGTGGCGTTCGCGGCTCGGGGACACTGACGCCATGCTGAACCGGGCCGAGCTGGCCGACTTCCTGCGGGCGCGGCGCGAGGCGCTGCAACCGGAGGACGTCGGCCTGCCCAGGGGGCCGCGCAGGCGCACCGGCGGGCTGCGGCGCGAGGAGGTGGCCGCGCTCAGCGGCATCTCGGCCGACTACTACAGCCGCATCGAGCAGCAGCGCGGCCCGCAGCCGTCCGAGCAGGTGCTCGCCGGGATCGCGCGCGGGCTGCACCTGTCGCTGGACGAGCGCGACCACCTGTTCCGCGTCGGCGGCCACCCCGCCCCGCAGCGGCACCCGCGCGGCGACCACATCAGCCCCGGCACGATGCGCATCCTGGACCGCCTCGCCGACACCCCCGCCCAGGTGATCAACCGGGTGGGCGAGACGCTCGCCCAGACCCGGCCCGCCGTCGCGCTGATGGGGGACGACACGCGGTGGACCGGGTTGGCGCGCAGCGCGGTCTACCGGTGGTTCACCGACCCGGCGAGCCGGGCGGTTCACCCGGAGGAGGACCACGCGCTGCACAGCCGGGTGTACGCGGCGCAGTTCCGGCAGGCGTGCAGCGCGGGGGAGCCCAGGGCGCTGGAGATCCGGGACGCGCTGCTGGCGCGGAGCCCGGAGTTCGCGCGGGTGTGGGCCGAGCACCGGGTGGGGGAGGGGTATCCGGGGGTGAAGCGGTTCGCGCACCGCGAGCTGGGGCTGCTGGAGCTGCGGTGCCAGACCCTGGTGGACCCGGAGCAGGCGCAGACGCTGCTGGTGTTCACCGCGGAGCCGGGCAGCGAGAGCTACGAGAAGCTGCTGCTCCTGGCGGCGGTGGGGTGAGCGGGGGTCAGCCCTTCCCGTCCTTCCCGTCCTCCTCGTCCAGGCGGGCGATCGCGGACGCCAGCGGCTCCGCGGGCAGCTTGCCGGGACCGGTCCAGGCGCTGATCAGCTCGGTGGACTTGACCGTGCTGACCTGGTCGAGCCGCACCCAGTACCCGTCGTACCAGGTCTTCGCCTCCACGCAGGGCACGCTGTCGGCGGGCTTGGTGGTGCTGAGCCGGGCGATCGTCACGGCCTCCGCGCCGTGGACGCGCAACCCGGTCTTGAGGATCACGACCCTCTCGTGCCGGTGCTTCATGATCGTGCCAACGCTCTTCGGCGACATCGTCGCGAGCCTCCAAGTGCGGGGTGCACAACGGACCGTAGTCAGCACGTTTCGTGTCCGCCTAGGCCCGAACGGGCGAACTCGCCACCTGTTCGCATCAACGACTTATGCATGTGTCCGCAGTTTTGCGCCTCTGCGTGACCGCTGCCCCGGTGGTCGTTGCGACGTTCGATGGCGGTGGCGCGGTCGGGCGGGCAGGGTCTCCGCCGTGCGCCCCCACCCCCGACTCCGCTCCGTCACCCCGCGCCCGCGCGCCCCGCTCCGGACGGCGGAAAATGCGCGCCCGCACCACTCGAAAATTGAGACCCGGCCCACCCGCGCGATATCCGCGAGCCTTTTCGCCCGCGATGTCGGAATCGTCGCCGGAGAGAACTGTCACACCCGGTTGATGTTCCGGAACCGGGCATTTCATCATGGTCGGCGGTGATTGGTCCGAGAGGTTTCCCGGTCCCGGCGCGCTGCCGCGCCGAGGCCGGTGGTGGAGGGTGAGGCGCGGTGCAGCTGTGGGAGGCGTTCGCCCTGTTCGGGGGCGGACTGGTCGCGGGCGGGATCAACGCGATCGCGGGCGGCGGCTCGCTGATCACGTTCCCGCTGCTGGTGGCCATGGGCCTGCCGGGCGTCGCGGCGAACGTCACGAACGCCCTCTCGGTGGCCCCCGGCTACGCCTCCAGCGCCGTCGCGAGCCGCCCCGACCTGGTCGGCCAGGGCAGGCGGATGCTGGCGGTGGTGCCGACCATCGTCGTCGGCGCCCTGTGCGGCAGCTCCCTGCTCCTGTTCACCCCGCGCGCCGTTTTCGAGGCCGTCGTGCCGTTCCTGGTGCTGACGGCGGCGATGATGATGGCGTTCCAGAAGCGCCTGAAAGCCCTCGCGGGCAACCCGAAGGACAACACCCCGCGCAAAACCGCGATCCAGCTGCAGGTGGTGTTCTTCCTGTGCGGTGTTTACGGCGGTTACTTCAACGCGGGCATGGGCGTGCTCGTGCTCGCCGCGGTCTCGCTCGTGCTGGACGAGCCGCTGCGCAGGATCAGCGCGCTGCGCAACGTCTTCGCGGCCGTGGTCGGCATCACGACGGTCCTGCTGTACAGCGCTTTCGGCCCGGTGAACTGGCTGGCCGTGGCGGTCCTCGCCCCGGCGACCGTCATCGGCGGCTACGTCGGCGCCCGGATCGCCCGCAAGCTCCCGCAGGAGGTGCTGCGGTGGACGATCGTGGTGTTCGCGACGTGCGTGGCGATCGCGCTGTACCTGACCTGAGCCCGCCCTGGCGGGCGCGCCGGTCGGGAACGCCCCGCCGCGCCCTCACCCGGCCTGCCGCGAGCTGGGCGGGCGGGGCCCCGGCGCCCGGTTCCGGTGCTCGCTCGGCCGCTCGCCGCGCAGCCGCTTGAACGCCGCGCTCAGCGCGAACGCGTTGGCGTACCCCACCTTCCGCGCGATCGCGCCCACCGTGTGGTCGGTGCCGCGCAACAGGTCGGCGGCCAGCGCGATCCGCCAGCCCGCCAGGTACGCCATCGGCGGCTCGCCGACCACCGCCGTGAACCGCCGCGCCAACCCCGCCCGCGACACCCCGGCCCGCGCGGCCAGCTCCGCCACCGTCCACGGGTGCGCGGGGCTGTCGTGCAGCAGCCGCAACGCCGACCCCACCACCGCGTCGTCCAGCGCGCGGCACCACGCGGGGGCGTTCGCGTCCGGGGTGTCGAACCACGTGCGCAGCGCCGACACCAGCATCAGGTCGAGCACCCGGTCCAGCACCTGCTGCTGCCCCGGCCGGTCCGCCGCGACCTCCTCGGCCAGCACCGCCACCAACCGCTCCTCGCCGGGCGCCACCAGCACGTCCGGCAGCGCCAGCAGCAACCGCTCGCTCAGCTCGCCGCGCCGCTCGAACGCCCCGCTGAGCAGCACCGCAGACCCCTCGTCCGGCGCCCCGCAGGTCCGCGCGGGCCCGCGCGGCGGCTCGACGCCCTCCTCGCCGGGGCAGTAGTCGGCGTCGGTCACCACCAGCTCCGCGCGCCTGCCCGGCGAGTCGGCCACCACGTGCGGCACGTCGCCCCGGACCACCGCGACGTCGCCCTCGCCGATCCGCACCGCCTCGCCCCGGTCCGGGACGATCCAGGCCTCGCCGCGCACCACCGTCGCCAGCATCAGCGGCGCGCCGGTGGCCATCCGCAGCGCCCAGGGCGGGCGCACGATCGCCTGCCGGAAGACCGCCCCCCGCGCGCGCACCTCGGCCAGCAGCTCCGAAACCACGTCCACGCCCCCCGACCTTAGACGCTCGAACATCAACCGGAGCTCGTGAGCCATGGAAGCTCTCGCGCTTCCCGCCTTGACTGGTGCCATGTCCGACCAACCGATTCTTGTCACCGGGGCGACCGGGAAGTCCGGGAGCCGCGTCGTCCGCCAGCTGCGCGCCAGGGGCCTGCCGGTCCGCGCGGCGGCCCGCGGCGGCGAGCACGTCTTCGACTGGACCGACAGCGGCACGTGGGACGCCGCCCTCGAGGGCGCCCGGTCGGCCTACCTCGTCCAGCTGGACGGGACCAGGCTCGTCCGCCCGTTCGTCGAGCTGGCCGTCGAGCACGGCCTCCAGCGGATCGTGCTGGCCTCCGGTCGAGGCCTCGACGACCCCGGCTACGCCACCGACACCACCGGGATGCTCGACGGCCTGCTCGACAGCGAGGCCGCGGTCCGCGAGAGCGGCCTGGAGTGGACGATCAGCAGGCCGGGCTGGTTCGCCCAGAACTTCAGCGAGGGCTTCTTCGCCGACGCCATCCGCGCGGGCGAGGTCAGGCTGCCCGCGGGTGACGGCGCGGCCAGCTTCGTCGACGCCGAGGACATCGCCGCGGTCGTGGTGGCCGCGCTGACCGAGGACGGCCACTCCGGCCAGGTCTACGAGCTGTCCGGCGGCGAGGCCGTGACCATGGCGCAGGCCGTCGCGACCATCTCCGAGGCCGCGGGCCGCGAGATCCGCTACGTCCCGCTGTCGGTCGACGACTTCATCGCCGAGCTGGTGGAGCAGGGCCTGTCCCGCGACGACGCCCAGGCGTACGCCGACGTGGTCGAGCCGATCCGCAAGGGCACGGACGCCCACCTGTCCGACGGCGTGCAGCGCGCGCTCGGCAGGCCGCCGAGGACGTTCGCGGAGTTCGCCGAGTCCACCGCCGAGGAGGGCGGCTGGGCCGTCTGACCCGCGCGCCGGGTCGAGCGGACAACGCGGCCGATCCGTGGCCCAGGGCGAGGGGGAAACCGCCGCAGGCGGCCCTGTTGTCACCCCTTGTGGACGCCGACCGCAGTTGGCAGGCACGCCGCCCTTGCGCGCCAACCGCCACGAGCCCACCAGCCCCGACCCTCCGACGTGGTCGAACACCGCGTCCACCCCGTCCGGGGGCACCGCGCGCACCGCGTCGTGGCGCCCGGCCGCCGCGGTGTCGATCACGGTGATCCCGGTCGCCAGCACCGTCCCCGGCCACACCGGGGCAGGAGCCGGAAGCCCTCCTACCGGGACAGGGCGGTCCCGGCGGCCCGCTCGAACGCCGCGACCAGCCCCCGCCCGTCCCCCTGCCGCGCGGCCACCACGACGGTCGTCGGCTCCTCGCGCAGCGGCAGCACGGTCAGCTCCGGCGGCACCACCCGCCCGTGGTCGCGCGCCACCACCGCCAGCGCCTCACCTCCCGCGACGCAGTCCCACACGTCGTCCGGCGACTCCAGCTCCGGCCCCTCGGGCGCGCTCCCCCCACCGGGCCTCGGCTCCAGCCGCCAGTGGGCCGAGCACTCCGGGGTCGAGCCGGTGGTCGTGGGCAGCCGCTCGTCGCGGATGTCCGCCAGCGCCACCGACTCCCGCCCGGCGAGCCGGTGCCACCGGGGCAGCACGACCATGCGCGGCTCGTCGTACAGCCGGGTCACCCGCAGCCGCTCGGTGCGCAGCGGCATCCGCGCGACGACCGCGTCGACCCGCCCCTCCCGCAGCGCGGTCGCGGCGTCGTTCCACCCCAGGTGCACGCTGCGCACCGCCACGCCCGGCGCCCGCTCGCGCACCGACCGGACGGCCCCGGTCACCGACAGCCCCGGCGCGTACCCGACCACCAGCCGCTCCGGTCCCCCCGCGGCGCGGGCGGCGGCGACCGCCCCGTCCGCGACCCGCAGCAACCGCTCCGCGTGCGGCAGGAACGCCGCCCCCGCGCAGGTCGGCACCGCGCCGCGCGGCGTGCGCCGGAACAGCGCCACGCCCAGGCGCCGCTCCAACCCCCGGATCTGCCTGCTCAACGACGGCTGTCCCACCAGGCACTCCTCGGCCGCCCGCCCGAAGTGCTCGTGCCCGGCCACCGCGACGAAGTACCGGACCACCCGCAGGTCGAGGTCCACCGGGAACGGCGTGTCGCTGGGCACACCGCCACCCTAGCCGGCGGCCCCCGAGCACGTCCGATGCCTCCGGGGCATCGCGCCCGCCGCACCGGGCATTGGATCCGCGGGGGCGCGCGGCCGGACAGTCGGGGCCGGACGGGCACAACGAGGAGAGGAGCCACCGGTGACGAGCACGCTGGTGATCGGCGGGACCGGGTTGATGGGGTCGAGGGTGGTGCGGGCCCTGCTGGGCGCGGGGACCGTGACCGCGTTCACCCGCGACCCGGAATCGACACGGGCGCGGGCGCTGCGCGACCTGGGCGCGGGCACGGCGAAGGGCGACCTGGACGAGCCGGGGACGCTGCGGGCCGCGCTGGAGGGCGTGGACCAGGTGTTCTGCAACACCGACCACTTCGGCGCGGGCGGGGTCCTGGCCGAGCACCGCCAGGGCGTCACCGCCCTGGAAGCGGCGCGGGAGGCGGGGGTGGCGCGCTTCATCTGGTCCTCTTTGGACGGTGTGTCGGCGCTGACCGGCGGCCGGGTCCGGATGTCCCACTACGACGCGAAGGCCGGGGTGGCCGCGCACGTCCACACCCACCGCGCGGAGGAGGCCGAGCGCGGCGAGGAGGGCTGGCACACCCGCAGCACGTCGGTGCTGACCACCGCCCCGTACTACGAGAACTTCCCGGTCAGCCTGCCCCCGGAGCGCACCACCCTGCCGGACGGCCGCACCGGCGCGCTGTTCCGCGTCCCCCTCGGTGAGCGGGGCCGCTACCCGCTGATCGCGCTGGACGACATCGCGTGGTTCGCGGCCAGGATGTTCGAGGACTGGCACGGCTGGGGCGCGCGCGACCTGGCCGTGGTGGCCGACAGCCCCACCGGCGCGGAGATCGCGGCGACCTTCGAGCGCGTCACCGGCATCCCCAGCGCCTACCTGCCCGTCCCGCTGGAGGCGATGAGGGCGGGCGGCGGCCACGACTTCGCGTCGATGTTCGAGTTCTTCCAGACCAGGCCGATCGCCGACCTGGACCGCGACCTCCCCGCCCTGCGCCGCCTGCACCCCGGCCTGAAGACGTTCGAGGACTGGCTGCGCGCCACGGGCTGGACCGGCGAGGCGGCCTGACCGGGCACGCAGGCCCCCGCAGGCCGCCACCACCGGCGGCCTGCGGGGAGCGCGAGGCCCACCGCGGACGCCGGCGCGTGCTCGTCGCTCGGCGTGGCCAGGCGCACGGAGCAGGTCGCGCCCCCGGTCAGCTCGAGCGTCCTCGGGCCGCCGTGCCCACGGGCCTCACCCGGCCACACGGCCGCCTCCTCGGTGAACGGCAGGGACGTCACGGGGGTGGCGTTCGCGGGGAGCGGCGCGCCGGTCTGCGCGGTCCCCGTGGTCAGGGCCGTGAGCAGGGACGATGCCACCGGGCGCGGGGCAGCCGATCACCGCGGGGCCGCACCGATGTCGCAGCGCGTCCGGGTGACCCGGCAGCCCCGCTGAAACCCCTTGCGCGGCAACGGGAAGCGCCCCCGCCCGGCGGCCCGGAACGGCGCCCGCCCCCAGGCCCCGGACCGCCGCGCCGCGCGAGCCCAATCCACGGGTCGGAGCACCGCGCCAGGCTGGCTAGAGTGACGGCATGGCACTCGTGCTGAACTACGCCGCCCGCAGCGATCGCGGCCTGGTCCGCCAGAACAACGAGGACTCCCTGTACGCGGGTCCCCGCCTGCTGGCGGTCGCGGACGGCATGGGTGGGCACGCGGGGGGCGAGGTCGCCAGCAAGGCCGTGATCGGGGCGCTCGCCCCGCTCGACGACCACCGGCTCACCGGTGACCCGATCGAGCAGCTGCACGCCGCCGTCGAGTCGGGCAACTCGGCCATCAACGACCTGGTCGCGGCCAATCCCGCGCTCGCCTCGATGGGCACCACCCTGACCGCCGTGCTGTTCGGCGGGGAGTGGGTCGTGCTGCTCAACATCGGCGACTCGCGCACCTACCGGATGCGCGACGGCGCGCTCGACCAGATGACCAAGGACGACAGCTTCGTGCAGTCGCTGGTGGACGCCGGCTACATCACGCAGGAGGAGGCCGAGGTCCACCCGAAGCGCTCCATCGTGCTGCGCGTGCTGGTCGGCAACGACCAGGTCGAGCCGACCACGCACCTGCGCCGGGCGCGCGCGGGCGACCGGTTCCTGCTCTGCTCGGACGGCCTGTCGGACGTTGTCGACTTCGAGGCCATCGAGCGCGCCATGCGCGAGGGCGACGTCGTGACCTGCGCGGACACCCTGATCAGCCTGGCGCTCGCGGGAGGTGGCCCGGACAACGTGTCGGTGATCGTCGCCGACGTCGTCGACGACGACGTGCCGCCGGGCGTGACGCAGCCGGTGGAGGTGCAGCCGACCACCCCGATCCCGGCGCAGACCCAGCTCCTGCCGGTCCGCTCGCAGCTCCCGGTCGACGGCGAGCCCGGCCCGACGCAGGAGGTGCCGCTGCCCGGCCAGCAGGACGCGCCGGGGCCCACGCAGGTGCTGCGCGTGCCGAACCAGCCGGAGACCGCCGAGACCGGCGAGAAGGGCAAGAAGAAGCGCAAGGGCGAGAAGGCCGACCAGCCCGGCGAGAAGTCCGGCAAGCGGTGGGCGCCGATCGTGATCGCCGTGGTGATCGTGGTCGCCGCCGCCGTCGCGACCTTCGCCCTGACCTGGCCGACCACGCCCTGACCCGCGGACCGGGGCGGGGCTGCCCGCCCCGGTCAGAACACGTCCAGCACGACCTTCCCCCGCACCTCGCGCGCGAACAGCGCCATCGCCGCGCCCCGCAGCTCGTGCCAGTCCCCGCGCAGCCCGACCTCGGCGGACAGCCGCCCGCGCGCCATCAGTCCCAGCAGCACCGCCAGCTCCCCGTCCACCCCCGGCAGCTCCTCGCCGAACGTGCTGATCGTCCGCGCCTGCCCCAGCGCGAACAGCTCGCCGGGCCCGAACACCGTCCGCTCCCCGGACGCCACCCCCACCAGCCGCAGGTCGCCGCCCGGCGCCACCCGCTCCCACACGTCGGCCAGCTGCGGCCCGCCCACCGTGTCGACCACCAGGTCGAACTCCCCGCGCAGGTCCGCCAGCACCCCCGCCCAGCTCGCCCCCAACCCCCGCAGCCCCTCCGCCCGCTTCGGCGACCCGACCAGCGCGCTCACCCGCGCCCCCGCCAGCGCCGCCAGCTGCACCGCGAACCGCCCGACCCCGCCGCTGGCCCCGGTGACCAGCACCTCGCGCCCCAGCACCGACCGGGTCCGCAGCACCCGCAGCGCCGTCGTCCCCGCCACCCCCAGCGCCGCCGCGTCGGCCAGCTCCACCCCGTCCGGCACCACCGCCAGCAGCCGCGCGTCCACCGCGGCCCGCTCCGCCCACGCGCCCCACGCCCGCCCCACCGCGACCCGGCTGCCCACCGCGGGCCCCGACCCGTCCGCCGCCGCCGCGACCACCACGCCCGACGCGTCCCGGCCGTGGACCGAACCGCCCGGTCTTCGCCCGGCGTGCTCCAGGTCGCACGGGTTGAGCCCGATGTGCGAGACGGCGACCAGGCACTCGTGCGGGGCGGGGTCGGGCTCGGCGACCTCCGCCAACCGGATCGGCCCGGCCTCGGCGTGGTCGACCACCAGTGCGCGCACCTGGCTCGCTCGCTTTCGCCCTAGGGGTGGATCAACGATGTTCCGCGCCCGCGCGCCCTCGGGCCACTACCCGCTGCGTCGTTCAGGTAGCCGTCTGCCTCACCCGAGGGTCGCTCAGGTGTCATGATGTCCGGCGTGGACGTGCTGGCTGACGCGCTGCGGATGCGCGGCGCGCGGGGGTCTCTGGGGGTCCGGCTGGAGGCGGGCGGCTGCTGGGGCGCGCGCGTCGACGCCCTCCCGCTGGCCTCGTTGTACCTGGTGACCGAGGGCCGGGTGTGGTTGGGCACCAGCGGGTCCGCGCTGCGGATCGACGCGGGCGGCGCGGTGTTCGTGCCGGAGCGGGTGCCGCACGTGCTGGTCGGCGAGCCGGGCGCGCCCGCCGAGCGGTGCGACCTGGACGCCGCGCGCGCGGCGATGGCCTCGGGCGCGGCCCTGCGGCTGGGCGACGGGCCGGTGCGCGCCCGGCTGATCACCGCCTACTACGAGCTGGGCGACTCGCTGTTCCCCGGCGCCCTCCCGGTGCTGGTCACCGCCGAGGAGCGCCCGCAGCTGGCCGCGACCGCCGCGCTGCTGGCCGCCGAGCTGGCCGAACCGCAGTTCGGCACGACCGCCGCCGTCAACAGCATCGTGGACCTGCTGCTGGTGCACTTCGCCCGCGCGTGGCTGGCGGCGAACCCGGCCGGGCGCTCCCGGTCGTGGCTGGGGGCGCTGCTGGACCCGCTGGTGCGGGAAGCGCTTACCAGGATGCACGGCGAGCCCGCGCGGGCGTGGACGACCGCGAACCTGGCGTCGGCGCTCAACGTCTCGCGGGCCACCCTGTCCCGCCGGTTCCCGCTGGCGCTGGGCGAACCGCCGGGCGCCTACCTGACCCGGTTGCGGATGGACCTGGCCGCGATCCGGTTGCGGGACACCGACGAGCCGCTCGAATCGGTCGCGGAGGCGGTCGGGTACGGCTCGGGCAAGGCGTTCAGCCGGGCGTTCCAGCGCTCGCGCGGGCGCTCGCCCAGCGACTACCGGTTCCGGGCCCGCCACCGGGGCCGGGCGGCGGTGGTCGCCGGGCAGGGGGTTCCCGACCTGCCGATCGCGGAGCTGCCCGCACCCGCCGAACCACCCGCCGCCCTCGCCTGCGACGTGTCCTGACCTCCGTCAGGACACGTCCAGCACGACCTTCCCGCGCACCTCGCGCGCGAACAGCGCCCGCACCGCCCCGTCCACCCCGGCCCAGTCCCCGCGCAACCCCACCTCGGCCGACAGCAGCCCCCGCGCCATCAGGTCCAGCAGCACCTCCAGCTCCCCGGTCACCGCCGAGTCCACGTCGCAGAACGTGGTCACCGTCTTCGGCTCGCCGATCGCGAACAGCGCCCCCGGCGCGAACACCACCGGCTCACCGGAGGCCTCGCCCACCAGTTGCACGTCACCACCGGCCGCCACCCGCTCCCACACCTCGGCCAGCTGCGGCCCGCCGACGGTGTCGACCACCAGGTCGAACCCGCCCTCCAGCTCGGCCACCGACACCGCGACCCGCCGCGCCCCCAGCTCGCGCAACCCCTCGGCCCGCTCCGGCGACCCGACCAGCGCGCTCACCCGCGCCCCGGCCAGCGCCGCCAGCTGCACCGCGAACCGCCCGACCCCGCCGCTCGCGCCGGTGACCAGCACCTCGCGCCCCAGCACCGACCGGGTCCGCAGCACCCGCAGCGCCGTGCTCCCCACGACGCCGATCGCCGCCGCGTCGGCCAGGTCCACCCCGTCCGGCACCACCGCCAACCACTTCGGCTCCACCGCGATCCGCTCCGCCCACGCGTGCGGCGCCGTGCCCAGCACCACCCGGCTGCCCACCGCCGGACCCGACCCGTCGGCGGCGGCCCGCAGCACCACGCCCGACGCGTCGTGCCCGTGGACCCCGCCGTCCGGCCACAGCCGGGTGTGCTTGAGCTCGCCGAAGTTCAGCGAGATGTGCCTGACCTCGATCAGCGCCTCGTGCGGCGCCGGTTCCGGCTCGGCGACCTCCGCGAACCGGACGGGACCGGGACCGGCGTGGTCGACCACTAGTGCGCGCACTGGACGTTCTCCTTGCAGCTCAACGGTTCGCCTTCCCCGCCGATGCTCTGCCCGCCGACCCGGTCCCCGCCACGGCCCGGTGCGTCAACCAGGTCGCCGTCTGCCTCAGCGCGGCGGCGCGGGCCCGCCGCGGTGCGATGATGTGCGGCATGGACGTGCTGGCCGATGCCCTGCGGGTGCGCGGGGCCCGAGGGTCGCTCGGCGTGCGGCTGGAGGCGGGCGGCGCCTGGAGCACCCGCCTCGACCCGCTGCCCTGGGCCGCGCTGCACCTGGTGACCGAGGGCGAGGTGTGGCTCTCGGCGGGCGGCCCCGCGCTGCGGGTCGGCGCGGGGGACGCGGTGCTCGTGCCGCAGGGCCTCGCGCACGGCACCTCCGGCGCGCCGGGCACCAGGCCGAGGCCGTGCGACCAGCGGGCCGCCGAGGCGGCGCAGGCCACCGGGCGGGCGCTGCGGCTCGGCGACGGGCCGGTCGACACCCGCATGATCACCCTGCGGTACGAGCTGGGCGAGTCGCTGTTCCCCGACGACGCGCCGGTGCTCATCACGGCGGGGGAGCGCCCGCAGCTGGCCGCGACCGCCGCGCTGCTCGCGGCCGAGCTGGCGGAGCCGCAGTTCGGCACGACGGCGGCCGTGAACAGCATCGTGGACCTCCTGCTGGTGCAGTTCGCCCGCGCGTGGCTGGCGGCCAACCCGGCGGAGCGGGCGGGCTCGTGGCTGGGGGCGCTGCTGGACCCGCTGGTCAGGGAGGCGCTCACCCGGCTGCACCGGCACCCGGCGCGGGCGTGGACGACCGCGAACCTGGCGTCGGCGGTCAACGTCTCGCGCGCGACCCTGTCCCGCCGGTTCCCGGCCGCGCTCGGCGAGTCGCCGGGGGCCTACCTGACCCGGTTGCGGATGGACCTGGCGGCGATCCGGTTGCGGGACACGGACGAGCCGGTCGAGTCGGTGGCGTCGTCGGTCGGGTACGGGTCGGCCAAGGCGTTCAGCCGGGCGTTCCAGCGCTCGCGCGGGCGCTCGCCCAGCGAGCACCGGTTCCTGGCCCGCTGCCGGGGACAGGCGCCGCACCCCGAGCCCTCCGGCGCCGGGATCGAGCGCGCCGCGTCCTGACCGCCAAGGTCACGTCACCGCCAGGGTCACGTCGTGGCGGGCTCGTGCTCCAGGCAGTCCACGCGCAGCTCGGCCAGCGGCAGCGGCGCGTCCAGCAGCCCGCAGTGGTGCGGCGCGACCGGGTCGGGTCGCACGTCCGGGCGGAAGAAGCGGCAGCTCACGCAGGTGCGCGCCACGCTCACCACCCCGCTGCGCTGCAACCCGGCGATCACCCGCAGCAGCGTGTGCAGGGTGGTCGCCCGGTCCGCCTCCGGCACGTCCCGGAGCACGCGCAGCAGCGGCTCGTCCCACGGTTCGAGGGCCCGCGCGACCTCCGCGCCGTCGTCGGTGAGCGCCAGCAGCCGCCTGCGCCCGTCCTGGCCGGGCGTGCGGGTGATCAGGCCCTTGCGCTCCAGCGCGCTGACCGCGTCGGACGTGGTCGCCTTGGTGACGTCGAACTCGGCCGCCAGCGCGCTCACCTCCCGCCTGACCTCGGGCTGCGCGGTGAGCGCCAGCACCACCTGCTGCTGGAGCGGGGTGAGCCCGTGCTCGCGGGCGGTGCGCTGGGACAGCGCGCGCAGACCGTGGCCCACCCGCTCGACCGCGTCCGCCAACCGCCGGTCCAGGCCGCTCCGCTCCACACCCACCCCCTCGCCGCCGCACCACCGACCGCCGCGATGATACTGGTGGGACCGGGTGGGGACCCCCGACCGAGGACGTCCCCCACCCGGTGGTGGGATCCGCGCGGGCCGGGCGGGCGGCCACCCGTCCGGTCCACGCGGCCACGCTCACACCGCCTTGCGCAGCGCGACCTTCGGGAAGTCCACCGGCACGCCGAGGGCGACGTTGATGTAGTTGGTGAACAGGTTCAGCGCCACGTGCGCGATCAGCTCCACGATCGCCTCGTCGTCGAAGCCCGCCGCCCGCAGCGCGTCCACGTCCGCGTCGGTGACCTGGGCGCGCTCGCGCACCAGCTTCTCGCTGAACTCCAGCGCCGCCTGGGTGCGCGGGTCGTGCGAGTGCCCGGCCTGGGCCTGGCGCATGTCCTCGGAGGACACCCCGGCCTTGCGGCCGAGCGCGGTGTGCGCGGCCAGGCAGTACTCGCAGGCGTTGCGGTCGGCGACCAGGACCGCGATCTGCTCGCCCAGCCGCGACCCGAGCTTGCCCTCGCCGAGGGCGCCGAAGCCGGCCCACATCATCTTCAGCGCGGCGGGGGAGTTCGCGACGGCCTTGAACATCGCGGGCGTCACGCCGAACGCGCCGGTCACCTCGTCCAGCAGCGGCTTGGCCTCGCCGGTCGCGGTCTGGGCGTCGATCAGCTTCACACGGGACATCTCTACGACTCCTCTGGTTGTGGAACTCTTCTGCGGACACCGCGCGGACCCGGTCGGGTCACGCGGGAGCGGTGGGGCCGTCCAGCCGGCCGGACTGGTCGTCCAGCCGCCCGGACAGGCGGTCGCGCAGCAGGTCGACCCACTGCGCGGGCAGCACCTCGGGGTGCGCGAGCAGGCGCAGGCAGGCGTCCCGGTCGGCGCGGTCGACGTTGAGCACCCGGTGCGCCTCGGCGGCGGTGACGCCGTGGTCGGGGCGGTCGAGCTGGACCAGCGGGTCACCGGCCTGGACGTGGCCGGGGGTGAGCACGCGGCAGTAGAAGCCGGTGCGGCCGGTGCGCTGGGTGGTGACCGCGAGGTCGGGGACCCCGTGGTGGACGGCGAGCTTGTAGCAGGGGCGGCGCGGCTGGGTCACCTGGAGCACGGCCGTGCCTGCCCGGTACACCGCGCCCAGCAGCACCTCGGACTCCACGAGCCCGGCGGTGGTCAGGTTCTCGCCGAACGCGGGCGCGACCAGCCCGCCCAGCTCGGGCGCCCAGAGCGCGTAGTGCTCGGACGGGTAGAGCAGCACGGCCTTGTCGGGGCCGCCGTGGTGCTCGAGGTCGGCCTGCTCGTCACCGGCAAGTCCCAGCGCCGTGACCGCCACCGGGCCGGTGACCGGGGACTTCCGGATTCCGGTGCGCACCTCGCGCCCGCGCCACGGCAGCGCCCGCACCGCCCCGGTGGACACCGCCAGCACCCGCGCGGCGCTCATCGGACGGCCCCGCGCAGCGCGTGCCCGACCCACCGGTCGAGCACCCGCGCGCCCTCGGCGGCGACCGCGCTCGCCTGTTCGGCGGTGACGGTGGCGTCCGGCGGCAGGTGCGGGGCGAGCGCGGCGAGCGCGTCGGCGTCCAGCTCGACGTGGAACTGGAACCCGTAGGACGCGCCGACCCGGAACGCCTGGTGCCGGTACTGCTCCGACGTCGCGAGCAGCGTGGCCCCCTCGGGCAGCGCGAAGGTGTCGTGGTGCCAGTGCACGACCGGCAGCGCCGGGCGGGACGGTCCGAGCACCGGGTCGGCCAGCCCGCCCGCCGTGAGCACGACCTCGCCCACGCCGACCTCGGCCCGCTCGCCCCGCGACACCGCCGCCCCCAGCGCCCCGGCGAGCAGCTGCGCCCCCAGGCAGACGCCCAGCACCGGGACCCCGGCCCGGACGCACCGCCGGATCAGCTCCCGCTCGTCCGCCAGGCGCGGGTGGGTGAGGTCGTCGAAGGCCCCCATCGGCCCGCCGAGCACGACGAGCACGTCGACGTCGGCCACGTCCGGGAGCGCCGCGCCCAGGTCCACCCGGACCAGCCGCACCGCGAACCCGCCCCCGACCAGCGCCGACTCGACCAGAGCCGGTCCCTCGAAGGGCACGTGCTGGATCACCGCCGCCCGCATCCCCGCCACCTCCCCGCTTCGCCGCCCTGCGTTGTGCCCGCCCCGCAGATACTGCCATAGTGGGTAGGAGTCCTAACAAGTCTGAGCGACGTGACCGTGGTCACCAGCGGTCCCGGCGCTCACCAGGAGCAGGGGGAAACCCGACGATGACGTTCGAGGACAGCGACAACACCGACCCGCTGACCACGGCGGCGGGCGCGCCGGTCGCGGACAACCAGAACAGCCTCACCGCCGGTCCGCGCGGCCCGATGTTGTTGCAGGACCTGTGGTTCCTGGAGAAGCTCGCCCACTTCGACCGCGAGGTCATCCCCGAGCGGCGGATGCACGCCAAGGGGTCCGGCGCGTTCGGGAGGTTCACCGTGACCGGCGACATCACCCGGTACACCAAGGCCGCGCTGTTCGCCGAGGTCGGCAACGAGTGCGGGACGTTCGTGCGGTTCTCCACCGTCGCGGGCGAGCGCGGCGCGGCCGACGCCGAGCGCGACATCCGGGGGTTCGCCGTGCGCTTCTACACCGAGCAGGGCAACTGGGACGTGGTCGGCAACAACACCCCGGTGTTCTTCATCCGCGACCCGCTGAAGTTCCCCGACCTCAACCGCGCGGTCAAGCGCGACCCGAGGACGAACATGCGCAACCCCGAGAACAACTGGGGGTTCTGGACCCGGCTGCCGGAGGCGCTGCTCCAGATCACGATCACCATGAGCGACCGGGGCATCCCGCGCTCCTACCGGCACATGCACGGGTTCGGGTCGCACGCGTTCAGCATGGTCAACGCGGCGGGGGAGCGACACTGGGTGAAGTTCCACTTCCGCACCCGGCAGGGCATCGAGAACCTGACCGACGCGCAGGCGGGCGAGCTGATCGGCCGCGACCGCGAGTCGCACCACCGGGACCTGTACGAGGCGATCGAGCGCGGCGACCATCCCAAGTGGACGTTGAGCGTCCAGGTCATGCCGGAGCGCGACGCCGAGACCTACCGGTTCCACCCGTTCGACCTGACGAAGGTGTGGAGCAAGAAGGACTACCCGCTGATCGAGGTCGGCGAGCTGGTGCTCGACCGCAACCCGGAGAACTACTTCGCGGACGTCGAGCAGGCCGCGTTCAGCCCGGCCAACGTCGTGCCGGGGATCTCGCTGAGCCCGGACAAGATGTTGCAGGGCAGGCTCTTCTCGTACGGCGACACCGCGCGCTACCGGCTCGGGGTGAACCACCACCAGATCCCGGTGAACCAGCCGCGCGCGGCGACGGTGGTCAACAGCTACCACCGCGACGGGTCGATGCGGGTGGACGGCAACCAGGGCGGGCTGCCCGGCGTGGAGCCCAACAGCTACGGGCGGTGGGCCGAGCAGCCCGAGCACGCCGAGCCGCCGCTGGCGGTGGGGGCGGTCGCGGACCGGCACGACTTCCGGGCCGACGACGACAACTACTACGAGCAGCCGGGTGAGCTGTTCCGGTTGATGAGCGCGGAGCAGCGGGTGGTGCTGGCGGAGAACACGGCGCGGGCGATCAAGGGCGCGCTGCGGGAGACCGTGGAGCGGCACATCGGCAACTGCGCCAAGGCCGACCCCGAGTACGGGGAGCTGGTGCGGCGGGCCTGCGAGGCGGCCGGCGCGCTGTGACCCGAGGGTCCCCGGCGCTCCCTCGCGGGAACGCCGGGGACCCGGCCGCCGCGACGCGCGGGCACCCCCTGTTCGGAAATGACAATCGTTTCCGTTAGAGTGGGCGCCATGCGAACAGAGGTCGTACTGGTGGCCGGGCTCGCCGACCACGACGTCGCCCAGGAGATCTGGCTCGCCTCGCCCGGAGCGGTGCTGGTGCGGCACGACCTGCGCGAGCTCGCCCAGGGGATCGTGCGGCGGTGGGTCGACGGCGAGCTGACCGTGCTCGAACTCGCCCACGGCTGCGTCTCCTGCACCCTGCGCCTCGACCTGCTCCCGCTGCTGGAGAGCCTCGGCGGGCGGGTCGTCGCGCACCTGGACCCCGCGCTCGAACCCGAGGCGGTCTGCTTCGCGCTGCGCGAGGTCGACGTGCGCGTCGACGCCGTCGTGTCCGTGGTCGACCGGGCCACCTGGCTGGCCGACGCCACCGGCGAGGACGACATGGCCGACCGGGGTCTGGCCGCCGCCGACGGGGACGACCGGACCGTCGCGCAGGTCGTGGTGGGGCAGGCCGAGTTCGCCGACGCGCTCGTGCTCGTCGGCGACGACCCCGACCCCGAGCTGGACGCGGTGCTCGACCGGCTCAACCCGCGCGCCCCGCGCCGCGACCGCCGCGGTCTCGACGCCGCCGCGCTGCTGGACGCGGTGCCCGCCGACGCCCGGCGCGGCCGGTTCGACGACGGCTTCGGCGCGCTCCTGCGCGGCCAGCCGCCCCTGGAGCCCGCGCACGGCGTCGCCGTCGTCCACTTCACCGCACGCCGCCCGTTCCACCCGATGCGCCTGCACGACGCGCTGGACGTGCTGCTCGACGGCGTCGTCCGCACGCGCGGCCGGGTGTGGCTGGTCAGCCAGCCGGACACCGCGCTGTGGCTGGAATCGGCGGGCGGCGGGCTCAACGTCGGCAACCTCGGGTGCTGGCTCGCCGCGTTCGACGACTGGTCCGACGCCCCCGTCGAGCGCAGGCTCGCCGCCGCCGCCGACTGGGACCCGGAGTTCGGCGACCGCGCCCAGGAGCTCGTGGTGATCACCCGCAGCGCCTCGCCCGACGAGATCACCGCCGTGCTGCGCGACGCGCTCGTCACCGACGAGGAGCTGGCGCTCGCCGACGAGCTGGAGTTCGCCGACCCGTTCGCCGAGTGGCGCGACGAGAGCAACCGCAACGATGAGATGGAGGAGCTGTGAAGCAGGGCATCCACCCCGACTACCACCCGGTGGTCTTCCGCGACCAGTCGACGGGCAAGTCGTTCCTGACCCGGTCGACGGCCACGTCGACGGCGACCGTGGAGTGGGAGGACGGCAACACCTACCCGCTCATCACGGTCGACGTCACCTCGGACTCGCACCCGTTCTGGACGGGCAACCAGCGGGTCATGGACACGGCGGGCCGGGTGGAGAAGTTCAACCGCCGCTACGGGAAGCGGGCCCGCTGATGGCCGTGCCCAAGCGCAAGACCTCGCGCAGCAACACCCGCCACCGCCGTTCCCAGTGGAAGGCGGCCGTGTCGGACCTGGTGCCGGTGAAGACCCTGGACGGCCGCGAGCAGCTCGTTCCCAGGAGGCTGGTGGCCGCCTACCGCCGCGGCCTGCTCTGACCCGCGCTCGCCGCACCGATCCCCCCGCTCCCCGCTGCGGCGAGCGCGCAGGCGGAGCCGGGGCGCCGGACCCTACCGGTCCGCCCCCGGCTCCGCCTTCCCGCACTCCGGGCACACCCCGCTGAGCACGATGGACACGCTCACGTCCCGGAACCCGTGCGCGGCGGCGGCCGTCTCGGCCCACCCCAGCACGCACCCGGCGTCCACCCGCTCGGCCCGCCCGCAACCGCCGCACAGCAGGTGGTGGTCGTGCGAGGAGTCGACCCGCAGGTGGAACAGGTGCCTGCCCCCGCTGTCCTTGGTCACCCCGGCGAGCCCGGCGTCGACCAGGATCGCGAGCAACCGGTACACCCCGGTCAACCCGATCCGCTCCCCGTCCGCCCGGACCCGCCGGTGCACGACCTGCGCGCTGGCGGGACCGGGCAACCCGCCCAGCGCGCCCAACACCGCCCTGCGCCGGGCGGTCAACCGAACCCCACCACCGGCACCGGAACCGTCGCGCCCGAACCGCATAGGCCTCCCCTCGCAGGTGGGGAGGATCTTATGGGAAAAGACAATCGTTTTCAATTGCTCGGTCGGCCCGGCCGACCCCGCGCTCGGACCCGCACCACCGCCAGGTCCCACTGCCCGTGCTCGTCCTCCCACGTGGTCACGACCTCGCCGATCCCCACCGGGTTCCGCTCCGGCGACTCGTCCACGAACACGTCCCCGCGTCCACGAACTCCTCCCCGAACCGCCGCGCGTCCGCCAGGCTCCCGTCCGGCGCGACCCGGATCGGCGCCACCCTCCACTCCACCCCCGCCGGGTCGCGCCCGACCGGCGCGCGCCCCTCGACCCGCTCGCCCCCGACGTCGAACAGGGTGCTCGTCCCGTCCACCCGCGGCGGCCCATCGTCGGCCTGGCGATCGCGGGTGGGCGATGGGGCTGGCCGGGTGGAGAGCGGGTCGCCGGAGCGGGGCGAGTTGTGGGCCGGTCCGGCGTTCCGGCGCTTCTTCCTCGGTGCGGCCACCTCGCTGACCGGTTCTGGGTTGGCCCCCGCGGCGCTCGCGCTCGCCGTGCTCGACGGCGGCGGCTCGGCCACCGACCTCGGGATCGTCGCCACCTGCGGCGTGGTCGCCGTCGTCGGCTGCCTGCTCGGCGGGGGAGTGGTCGCCAGCCGGCCGTCCCGGCTGGTCGACGCCTCCTCCCCCCTCGCTGTGGCGCGACCTGCACGAGGGCTGGACCGAGTTCCGCGCGTGCCGCTCGCCGTGGACCACCGCGCTCCAGCCGGCCCAGGGGAACCTCCTGGTGGCCTCCCCGTTCCCGGTGCCAGGCGCGGTGCTCGCCTCCGGCCGGGACGTCGACGTCCCGGCCGCGCGCCGGAGCCGGACTGGCTGGACGCGCTGGTCGGCGCGGAGCGGGTCGCGCGCGAGGTCAGTCCGGAGTGGACGGTCGCGCGACCGGGCGCGAGGTCCGCTCCGCGCCGCCCGCCCCCACCCCGTGATCGTCTTCGTCCCACGTCCCCCGCACGGCCACCCCCGGTTCACCCCGGCCGCCTAGCGTTCCCGACGCCTCGGACGTCGGGACGCACCTGGATGGAGCCGCCATGAGGAAGTTCGCCAAGAGGTCGGTAGCGGTCGGGCTGGCGGTGACCTGCCTGGTCACCGCGCAGAGCGGCGTCGCCGTCGGGGAGCGCGGGTACGGGCGGGCCACATTGACCCGGTTCGCCGCGCTGCCCGCCGAGACCTCCGTGCCCGCCAGCGAGCCCTCCGGCTCGGCGCTCGGGACCGCGCCCGTCAACGGCGTCGTGCCCCCGTTCGCCGACCAGCCCGTGCAGGGCTTCAGCGGTGTGCTGCGCAACGCGGACGGCACCTTCGACGTGCTCTCCGACAACGGCTACGGCACCAGGGCCAACAGCGCCGACTTCGTCCTGCGGATCCAGCGGATCGCCCCGGACTTCGCCTCCGGCGCCGTGGACGTCGTCGGCGGCCTGAACCTGACCGACCCGAACCGCCACGTCCCGTTCCCCCTCACCAGGGCCGACCGCGTCCTCACCGGCGCCGACCTGGACGTCGAGTCGATCCAGCGCGGCGCCGACGGCACCTACTGGATCGGCGACGAGTTCGGCCCCTACCTGCTGCACTTCGACCGCGCGGGCAGGCTCCTCGCCCCGCCGTCGCCGCTGCCCGGCGTGCGCGCCCCGGAGAACCCCGAGGGCTCCCCGAACCTGGGCGGCAGCAAGGGTTTCGAGGGCCTGGCGCTGTCCCCGGACGGCCGCGCCCTCGACGCGCTCCTGGAGGGCCCGGTCGTCGGTGACGCGCCAGGAACCCTGCGCCTGAACGAGTTCGACGTCGCCGGGAACCGCTTCACCGGCAAGAAGTGGCTCTACCGCCTGGACAGGCCGGAGCACGCCATCGGCGACGCGGTGGCCGTCGACCGCAACCGCCTCCTGGTGATCGAGCGCGACGGCAACGAGGGCGCCGCCGCGAGGGAGAAGAAGGTCTACCTGGTCGACAAGCGCGACCGCGACCGCGACGGCGCCCTGGACAAGACCCTGGTGGCCGACCTCATGGACATCGCGAACCCGCGCCGGATCGGCGGGTTCCCGGAGAGGTTCACCTTCCCGTTCACCACCGTCGAGGGCCTGCTGATCCTGGACGACCGCACCATCGCCGTCCTGAACGACAACAACTTCCCCTCCTCCTCCGGCCGCACCCCCGGCGAGCCGGACGACAACGAGTTCATCACCCTCAAGCTCGGCGACGACCTCGACGCCGACCCGCGCGTGCTGCGCGGGTGACCCTCCGCGACGGGCCGGGGACCCGGAGTCCCCGGCCCGTTCGCTCAGGTCAAACCCCCTGTCACCCCGCGAACCGCCCAGGCTTACGCTCATCGGCGGAGGTGCTGGGCGTGATCGGGAACTGGTGCGCGGACGACCTGCTCGAGTTGACCGGCCGGGTCGTGGTGGTGGCGGACGGGGCGCACGGCGTGGCGCTGGCCGTGGCGGCGGCGCTCTGCGACTCGGGCGCGCACGTCGTCGTGACCTTCCCGCCGAAGGACGTGGACGTCGACCGGGCCCGCCTGGTCCTGACCGGCAGACCCGGCCCGGCCACGCTGGTCGAGCTGCCCCCGCACGACGCCGACGCGTGGCTGGAGCTCCTGGAGGGCGTCCACGAGCGCCACGACCGCCTGGACGCCTGCGTGCACCGCGCCACCCCGGCCCCGCTGCGCCCGGCGGCGGAGGGCCAGGCGAAGGTCGCGGCAGGCCGCCTGGTGCTGCTCACCGGTCCCGGCGCCGACCCGGTGGAACCCCTGGCGGACCTGGACCTGCTGGTCGACGTGGTCCCCGTCCCCGCGCACGACCCGGACGACGCCCCGGCCGCCCACGACCGGGTCGCGCGGGCCGTGGCGCTGCGCTGCGCCCGCTGACCGGGGGCTCGACCCGCGCAGGCACGATCACCCCGTGCCCACCAGGACCGCCCGCCACCACGCCCTCGCCGCCGCCCTCGCCGCCCTGCCCGACGAGGAGCTCGCCGCCCGGCTCGCCGCGGCCGGGAGGATCGGCGTCGGCGTCGGCGGGGAGGCACTGGTCCTGGACGTGGCGGGCGCGCCGGTGTTCGCCAAGCGCGTCCCCCTGACCACCCGCGAGCTCGCCCACCCGCGCTCCACCGCCAACCTGTTCGACCTCCCCCTGCACCACCAGTACGGCCTCGGCGGCCCGAGCTTCTCCGCCTGGCGCGAGCTGGACGCCTGCGAGCGCGTCACCGGGGCGGTCCTGGCGGGCGAGGCCACCGCGTTCCCGCTGCTGCACCACTGGCGCGTCCTCCCCGGCGGGCCCCCGCTGACCGCCGACCGGGCCCCGGCCGACGACCCCGCCACCCGCGCCCGCCTCGAAGCCCTCGCCGCGGCCCCGAGCAGCCTCGTCCTGGTCACCGAGCACCTCCCCCTCTCCCCGGAGGACTGGCTCCGCGACGACCCCCTGGCCAAGGCCGAGGCACTGGCGCGCCGGCTCGCCGACATCACGACGTCCCTGCGCCGCCTCGGCCTGCTCCACATGGACGCCCACTTCGGCAACCTGCGCGTGGCCGAAGGCCGCGTCCACCTCACCGACTTCGGCCTCGCCCTCTCCCCGCACCACGACCTCTCCCCGGCCGAGCGCGAGTTCGCCCGCCACCACGCGGGCCACGACGCCGACCACACCGCCATGCGCCTGGTGAACTGGCTGGTCACCACCACCCACGCGCCCGAGGACCTGGCCGCCCGCAACGCCCACGTGCGCCGCTACGCGCAGGGCGGCGCCCCGCGCGACGTGCCCCCGCCCGTGGCCCGCCTCATCACCGAGCACGCCCCCGCCGCGGCGGCCGTGAACGACCTCTGGTGGCGCCTGTTCGACGGCGAGCTCACCGCCCGCCACTCGGCCCCCTGACCCTCACCCCACCCCGGCCAGCCCGGCCCCCGCCCCGGCCCGCGCGTACACCCGCTCGGTCTCCTCGGCGACCCGCTCCCACGTGTACCGGGCCCTGACCCGGTCCACCCCGGCCTCCCCGTACGCCTCCCGCCGCGTCCGGTCCGCCAGCAGCGCCCGCAGCGCCAGCGCCAGCGCCCTCGGGTCGCGCGGCGGCACCAACCGCCCCGTCACCCCGTCCAGGACGCTGTCCACCAGCCCGCCCACCGAGGTCGCCACCACCGGCACCCCGCAGGCCATGGCCTCCAGCGGCACCAGCCCGAACGGCTCGTGCCAGGGCGCGCACACCACCGCGTCCGCCGACTTCAGCAGCGCGGGCATCGCCTCCCGGCCCACCGCCCCGACCAGCCGCACCCGCCCGGCCACCCCGCGCCGCTGGGCGTGCTCGACGAGCCTGCGCGCCTCCGGGTCCCGCTCCACGTCCGCGGGCCCGCCCGCGATCACCAGCTCCGCGTCCGGCACCCCGCCCATCGCGCTGATCACGTCCGCGAACCCGTTGCGCGACGCCAGGCTTCCCGCGCACACCACCCGCCGCAGCAGCCCCGCGTGCTCCTCGGGCTCGCGCCGCGAGAACAGCGCCGTGTCCACCCCGAACGGCACCACCGACACCAGCGGTCTCGGCGTCCCCGCGCTGACCAGCTCGAACGCCTCCGCCTCCGAGGTGGCCACGATCCCGTCGACCTCGCGGCAGATCAGCTGCTCGGTCTGCGCCCGCACCGCCACCCCGCCGTCGCCCCCGCGCCCCCGCTCGACCGCGCCCAGCCCGTGGAAGGTCTGCACCACCGGCACGCCCAGCCCGCGCGCGCCCAGCAGCGCGGCCAGCCCGGACGTCCAGGAGTGCGCGTGTACCAGGTCGGGCGGCGAGGTCGCCCAGCGCCGCCTCAGGCACCGGGCGAACGGCCCGGTGTGCGGGAGCAGGTCCGCCTCGGGCGCGGGCTCGGCGGGCCCGGCGGGCACGTGCACCACCTCGTACCCCTCCGGCGCGCGCACCAGGTCCTGCTGGTCGACGCGGGTGCGGCGGGTGTGCACGACGACCTCGTGCCCCCGCCGGACCAGGGCGGCCGACAGCTCCGCCACGTGCACGTTCCGCGCGCCCGAGGCCACACCGCCGGGCGCCACCAGGGGACTGGCGTGCTCCGACACCATCGCGATCCTCACGAACCCACCTCCACGATCGAGCGGCCCCGCGTTCGCGGAACCGAGTTCTCCCTGTCCTTATTTCTCTCCACTCAGAATCGGGTAAAACGTCCCGTTGGGTTTTTGTTGGAACTGTTTTCCCTGGTGGAAGGTTTGCCGCGCGTTTCTTGAACGCGCTGAAGAACCGTCCGGGAAAACGCGGAGAATTCCCGGACGGTTTTTTTCGTCAATCGCTACCCGAGCGGGTCGGCGCCCCGCAGGCCCGGCAGCGCCAGCGCGGTGAGCGCCGACGCCACGTCATCGCGAGGCCGCAGCGCGGCGTCGAGCCCGGCGGCCGTGATCGGTCTGCGCACCGCGCGCTGACCGCCGACCAGCGCCCAGCGCACGCCGAGCCGCTCGGCCGCAGCCGTCGTCGCGAGCAGCAGGCCCAGCGCGGCGGCCGAGCAGAAGGTCACCGCGCTCAGGTCGACCACCAGCGCGGAGGGTGAGCGCGAGACCTCGTCGAACAGCCGCGCGCGCAGCGGCCCGGTGGTGGAGGCGTCCAGCTCGCCGGACACCCGGACGACGACCGCGTCGGCCGGGGCGGCGTCCGGTGCGGCGCCGAGCGCCGAGGCGAGGGGGAGCGCGGAGGAAACGGGGCACATGGTCCAGAGCTCATCTCCGGCGGGCGCGCCGACCCGGCGGCGCGAACCGCCCGGCCCCGCGCTCGCCTGGTGCGCGAGAGGGGGCGGCTGGGCTCTCAACCGCGTCTGCCCTCGAACAGACCACCCGTCGGACGGGGGTCACCGGATCCACCGGCCGGACCGCCCTCCCGCTCCTCCCGGTGGAAAGCGGCCCGATCCGAGTCCACCGCGTTCCGCAGTCGACCGATAGCAGCCCGTGCGAACCGCCCGTGCAGCCGGAACGAACCCGCACCGGACGCGCGAGAACCCCGCCACCCGACCGGCCCGGCGCCCGGCTCCACCGTCCCGCGCGCTCCAGAGCAGCGCCACGTCGCCCCCAGCCGGCCGGTCCCACCCGACCACGTCCGGTCCGAACCGTTCGCCCACCCCGGTCGTGCCCGTCCCGGTCGCGGGCAGGTGCCGCTCCTCGCCGTCCCCGGACGCAGTCGCCGCCCGCCGCGTGTCGGCCTCGGCCGTCCGCCCGCGCGGCTAGCTCTCCCGCAGCGTCTGGGACGGCGAGACCCCGTAGGCGGCCCGGTAGCGCGCCGCGAACACGCTGGCCCGGCCGTAACCCCACTTCGCGGCGATCCTGGTCACCGTGTCCTCCCCCGTCGTCGCGGAGGACAGGTCCACGCGCGCGTGGTCGAGCCGGACCTGCCGCAGGTACGCCATCGGGGTCGTGCCCAGGTAACGGCGGAACGCCAGCTGCACGGCGCGGGCGCTCACCCTGGCGGCCCTGGCGACGTCCGAGGTGGTCAGGTCCCGGTCGGGGTTGGCGTCGATGAACGCGAGCGCCCGCCGCAGCGCGTCCGGGTGGGCGTCGAGGCGGTCCTCGACCGTCGGGTCGGGGGTCGTGCTGTTCGGGAACGTCGCCAGCGCCGTCGCGGCCAGCAGGCGGGAGGCGTGGCCCACCACCAGCGGGTTGGTCAGCAGCTCCGGGTCGGCCAGCAGCTCGGCGCGCAGGTGGTCGCGGGTGGCGGTCCAGCCGCGCGCGGCCTCGGGGGTCACCGGCGCGTACCCGGTGAAGCGGACCGGCTCCGGGCCGGGGGCCACCTGCTGGAGCAGCGAGGTGGGCAGCACGGTCACGCTCAACTCGCCGCGCTCCACGGTCACCCGGTGCGGGTCGTCGGGCCGGGCGGCCAGGAACGCGTCGCCGGGGCCGTGCGCGCGCGGCCCGTCCGCCGAGCCGGTGTCGATCCGCCCGGAGCGCACCAGGCCGAACACGTAGCTGCCGAGCGGGTCGACCTCGGCGTCGACGGCAGCGCGCAGCTCCACCTCGTCGAACCTGACCTCGCCGAGCGAGGCGGACGCCAGGCGCAGCCCGCGCTGGGGACCGCTCGACCGGAGGACGAGCCTGGTGTAGGTGGCGCTCAGCAGCTCCTCCGCGGCCTCGTCGTCGGAGACGTCGACCACGTGCTCGACGGGGGAGCGCTCCTCGGGCACCGGCACCGGCACCGGCGCCGCGGCCTGCGCCAGCGCGGCCTCCAGGCTGGTGCGCCTGGCCAGCACCCCGGCGGGGTCCACCGCGTCCAGCACGACCCGGTCCAGCGCGCCGCCCGGCTCCACCAGCAGCGCGCACCGGCTCCCGCGCTCCGCGCACCTGCGGGCGAACGCCACCACCGCCCGCGCCGACCCCACCGCGAGCACCCCGGCCCCGCGCACGTCGAGCACCACCAGCGGCGGCAGCGCCCCGGCGGGGGTGGCCGCGAGCAGCGCCCGCGCGACCTCGCCCGTCCCGGCGCGCAGGGCCCCGGCGGGCAGCGCCAGCACCAGCGCCCGGTCCGCGTGCAGCGCGGTGATCTCCACGTCCGGCTCCCCCGTACCCCGCAGGACTGGCCCCGGTAGGCCCTGGGCCTGCGGCACGCGCTCCTCTGGTTTCCCCACACATAACAGGTGCGGCGCTCGACCGCACCTCGCCGGGCGGTGCTGATCGGGTGAACCCCCGCGCTCGCCCCGCCCGCCCGTACTTCACCCGATCGAGTGGCCGAAACGGCACTCGGCCGAGCCGTTCCTGTCAGACCCCCTCTCTACTGTCCGGGTAGGACGAACGAGCGGGGGAGGACGTGGTGGGAAGTCGGGCAGCAGGGGGGTTCGCCGCTCCGGCGGCGTGGCACCGGGGCGCGCACGAGCGGAGGGGCGGGCCCTCGCCGTGCCGCGCGGCGGTGGACCGGAAGGCGGCCGAGCGGGAGCGGGCGAGGCTGCCCGCCCTGGACCTCGAAGCGATCGCGCGGGACGAGGGGGAGCACCCCTGGCTGCGCGCCGAGGTCGCCGAGGAGCTGGCGGGCAGGGCGAGCCCGCTCGTCGCCGCCGCGCGGATCCGGTGCGCCCGCGAACGCCCGGAGCCGCAGGTCGTCGACCTGTGGGCGCTCGACCACGGCCCGGTCTTCGCGGCGGTCGCCGCGCTGCGCACCTGCTGGCTCACCGAGGGCGCGCGGATGATCGAGGCCGACGCCCGCGGCAGCTGGTGGGGCAGGCACACCCCGCTCCTGCGGCGGGCCCGCGCGCTGCTGGCGGCGGCGTCCGACGAGGACTACGCCGCCGCCGTCACCGCGCTGGACGGCGAGCGCCGGGGCGCGCGCACCTCGGTCATCGCCGCGTACCTCGTGCCGGACCAGCCCGGTTGGGTGGACCGGGCGGTCGAGGCGCTGGGCGCGCTCGACGACCTGGACGCGTGGCAGCTGCTGCTGCACTCGGTCGACTCGCTCGACCAGCTGCGGGAGGTCCTGCGCCTGGCGGGGAGCGAGGCGCTGCGCTCGCCCGAGGTGCTGCACACGCTCGGCACGGTCATCGGGCCGGACCTGGCTCCCCTGATCACGCACCTGCTCCCGGACACCTTCGGCTACCGGGCCACGGGCGAGCAGGTCAGGGCGATGCTGGTCGAGTTCGCCACCGCCCCCGCGTTCACGGCGCTCCTGGCCGACCTGCTGGGCGGCGGCGTGCCGATCTCCGCGCTGGAGGTCGCGCGCAAGGAGCCCCGGATGGCGCTGGAGCGGTTCGCGGCGGCCGGGGAGCCCGCGCGGGAGCTGCTGCTGGACCACCTGCGGGTGCACCCCGACCTGCTGGCATCCGCGCCCGCGTGGGCGCGCGAGGTCCTCGTCCCCGAGCTGGCCGCGCGGTCGGCGGTGCCCGACGCGGTCGACGCCGAGCTGCCCGCCGCGCTGGTCACCCCGCCCTGGGAGGTGGCCCGCGAGCTGCCGGAACCGCTGGTGGTTCCGGGGGTCCCGGTGCCCGACGAGCGGTCCGTGGTGTGGCGGGCCGGGCTGCGGGAGGTGTGGGCGGTCAGGAGCCCGTACACCGGGAGCTCCCCCGACTCCCGCTGGGAGCGCTACCCCGAGCTGTTCGAGCGGGGTGAGCTGAGCGCGAGCCAGCAGTTCCACTGGTTCGCGCAGGGGCCGCTCGACCAGGTGCTGCCCAGGGTCGCCGACTGGACCCTGCCCGAGTTGAACCGGTACTCCGGCGAGCTGGTCCAGGTGCTGCTGAACCGGTTCGAGGCAGGCGCGTTCGGGCTCGCGCTCGACTACGCCCGCAACCCGGCGGCGCGCGCCTACGACGTGGTGCTGCCGCTGGTGTCGGTGGAGGTCGCCCGGCTGGTCGCCGCGCGGCTGGACGGCCCGAGGGCGGCGCGGCCGGTGTCGGTCCGGTGGGTGCGCGCGCACCCCGAGGCGGCGGCCCGGTTGCTGCTGGCGGACGCAGTCGGCGAGCCAGGGGAGCGCAGGGCGGCGGCGGAGGCCGTGCTGCGGATGGTGCCGGGGCAGGCGCGGGCCGCCGCCGCGCGGCACGGCGACGAGGTGGTGGAGGCGGTGGAGCGGGTGCTGTCGGTGGACCCGGTGGACCTGGTGCCGTCCCCGGTGCCCGACCCCGGCTGGTGGTGCCCGCCGGAGGGGCTGCCCAGGCTGCTGCTGCGCGGCGGCGGGCGGGTGCTGCCGGACCGGGCGGTGCGGCACGTGACGACCATGCTGGCCATGACCGTGCCCGGTCGGCACTACGCCGGGGTGGACGTGGTGCGCGAGGTGTGCGACCCGGAGTCGCTGGCGCGCTTCGCGGAGGCCCTGCTCGACCGGTGGATCGCCCACGGCCTGCCCGCGAGGGGGAGGTGGGCGCTGTTCGCGCTGGGGGCGGTCGGCGACGACGCGGTGGTGCGGCGGCTGGTGCCGCTGATCACCGCGTGGCCGGGGCAGTCGCAGCACCACAACGCGGTAGCCGGGCTGGACGTGCTGGCCGGGATCGGCAGCGAGGCCGCGCTGGTGGCGCTGAGCGGGATCGCGCGGCGGGCGAGGTTCACGGCGCTCAAGCAGAAGGCCGGGCAGAAGGTCGCCGAGGTCGCCGAGGACCTGGGGCTGACCCCCGAGCAGCTCGCCGACCGCCTGGTGCCCACCTTCGGCCTCGACGAGGAGAGCGCGCTGGTCCTGGACTACGGGGCGCGCTCGTTCACGGTCTGCTTCGACGAGAAGCTCGTCCCGTTCGCGCTCGACGGGACGGGCAAGCGGCTGAAGTCCCTGCCCAGGCCCGGCGCGAAGGACGACCCGGAGCTGGCCCCCGCCGAGCACCGGCGGTTCGCGGCGCTGAAGAAGGAGGTCAGGGCCGTCGCGGCGGACCAGGTGGCGCGCCTGGAGCGGGCGATGGTGGCCGGGCGGGACTGGAGCGCGGGGGAGTTCACCGCGCTGCTGGCCGGGCACCCGCTGGTGCGGCACCTGGTGCGCAGGCTGGTGTGGACCGCGGGCGGCACGGCCTTCCGGGTGGCCGAGGACGGCACGGCGTTCCGGGTGGCCGAGGACGGCACGTTCGCCGACGTGGCCGACGAGCCGTTCGAGCTGCCGGAGGACGCGCGCGTCACCCTGCCGCACCCGCTGCGCCTGCCGGACCTGCCGCAGTGGTCGGAGCTGTTCGCGGACTACGAGGTCCTGCAGCCGTTCCCGCAGCTGGCCAGACCGGTCCGCAGGCTCACCGGGCCGGAGCTGGCCGGGCGCGACCTGACCCGGTTCGTCGGCGCGAAGACCGGGACGGTGCCCGCGTCGGTGAAGCGCAACTGGGAGCTGGGGCCGCCGGTGGACGCCGGGATGATCCTCGGCGTGCGCCGCCCGCTGCCGGGCGGGGCGTCGGTGTGGGTGGAGCTCGATCCGGGCCTGTTCACCGACCGCTGGCAGGACTGGTCGGCGCAGCGGGTGGCGGAGGTGCGGCTGAGCGGGGTGGCGGACTTCGCGGCGGTGGACGAGGTGCTGGTGTCGGAGGTGGCGGGGGAGCTGGAGGCCATGACGGCGGGGTGAGAGGGCTGGGGGCCGCCGGTGGTGGCCTGGGGGCGGTGGTCTGGGGCTGGAGGGCGGTGGTCTGGGGCGGGGCGCTGGAGGGTGGTGGTCTGAGGGCGGGTGCCGAGTGCGGGTGCCGAGGGTGGTGCTGCTGGCTGGGGCCTGGGGGTGGCTGGGTGCCGCCCGCGGTGGCCCAGGTGTCGGGGGCGGCGCTGTGGACGGTGCCCGGATGGCTGGGTGCTGCGGGCTGGGTGCTCGGGGTGGTCGGTGGTGGGTCCGGGGTGTGGGGTTCCCGTCCGGCCGGGGGTCCGCTGTGGACTGTCCTGGTCAGAGGGTGGTCGTCTCCCGTGGGGCGGCTCGGGTTCCCGGTGGAGCCGTGCGGGGGCGTGGTGGGGTGTGCGGGTTCCTGCTCGCCCGCGCGGGCGAGGACGTCGTGCTCGGCCTGCGCGCCCGCCTGGTGCGGCGCCTGCTGCGGGCGCGCGTGCCCGAGCTGGACCGGCGCCGCGTCGGCGACCTGCTCTCCCGCGCCACCGCCGACCCGACCGCGCTGCGCCAGGACCTCACCGGCGGCATCGCGGACCTGGTCACCGGCGACGTCGCGGACCTGGTCACCGGCGGCATCGGCGTGGTCGTCGCGCTCGTCGTCATGGCCGCGGTCGACCCGGTCCTCCTGCTGCTCGTCGCCGGGCTCGTGCTGCTGGCCGCCCTGGCGGTGCGGGCCGCGCTCGGCGGCATCCGGGCCGCGTCCACCCGCACCCAGGACGCACTCGGCGAGCTGACCGCCGACCTCGACCGCGCGCTCGGCGCGATCCGCACCGTCCGCGCCTCCAGGGCCGAGGAGCGCGAGAGCGCCCGCGTGCTGGCCGCCGCCCACCGCGTCCACCGGGCGGGCGTGCGGGTCACCGGGCTCCAGGCGGTGGCCGCGCCCGCCGTGCAGCTCGCGGTGAACGGGTCGTTCGTGGTGGTGCTGCTGGTCGGCGGGCTGCGCGTGGTGGACGGGGAGGCGTCGGTCGCCGAGCTGGTGACGTTCCTGCTGTGCCTGACGTACCTGGCCGCGCCGATCAGCCCCGTCGTGCCCGCGCTCGCCGCGCTCCACGAGGGCGCGGGCGCGCTGCGGCGCACCTCGGAGGTGCTGGCGCTGCCGGTGGAGCGGTCGGGCGGCGAGCGCGGCGGGGACGTGCCGGGCGCGCCGCTGCTGGAGCTGCGGGACGTGCGGCTGTCCTGCGGTTCGCGGACCGTGCTGGACGGCCTGTCGTTCACCGTGCCCCGGCGCGGGGTCGTGGCGCTGGTCGGGCCGTCCGGCGCGGGCGAGTCCACGGTGTTCGCGCTCGTCGAGCGGTTCGCCGAACCGGACTCGGGCGCGCTGCTGCTCAACGGCCGCGGCGCCTCCACCGCGGACACCGCCTGGTGCCGGTCGCGGATCGGGCTGGTCGAGCAGCACGCGCCGCTGCTGCACGGGACCCTGCTGGACAACCTCCGCGACGCCGCCCAGGGCGCGTCCGAGGACGAGGTCGAGCGGGTGCTGCGGCTGACCGGGCTGCACGACCCGGTGCGCCGCCTGCCGGACGGGCTCGGCACGGACGTGGGCGACCGGGGGTGCGGTCCTCCGGCGGGGAGCGGCAGCGGATCGCGATCGCCCGCGCGCTGCTGGCGGGGCCCGAACTGCTGCTGCTCGACGAGCCGACGTCCCAGCTGGACGCCGACGCCGAGCGCGCGGTGGTCGCGGCGATCGGACAGGTCTCGCGCGAGTGCGCCCCGCCGGTGATCGCGCACCGCTCCAGCACGATCCGCTCCGCCGACCGGGTGGTGCTGCTGGAGGGCGGGCGGGCCGCGCCGGACGGGGAGCACGACCGGCTGGTGGAGAGCAGCGAGTTCTACCGGTCGCTGGTGGGGGTGCGGTAGGAACCGTTGCGCGGCGAAGGTTTTCGCGCAAACCGCTGTGCGGCAAGGGTTTTCGCGCGAACCGCTGTACGGCGAAGGTTTTCGCCCGAACCGTTGCGCGGCAGGGGTTTCCGCGCGCCGAGGCCGCCGGGGCGGGCCGGGGCCCGTCCCGGCGCGGCGCCGGTCAGGCGGCGGTCTCGGCGGTCGCGGTCAGCACCGCGCGCCCCAGGACGTGGCCCGCCATGGTGAACCCGAGCAGCGCCGGGGTCGCGTCGGCGGGCACGCCGACCGACTCGACGTCGAGCGCGTGCACCACCACGACGTACCGGTGCGGCCCGTGCCCGGCGGGCGGGGCGGCGCCGATGTAACGGGGGAGCCGGGCGTCGTTGGGCAGCTGGAAAGCGCTTCCCGGCAACCCGGAGCCGGTGTCGTCACCCGCGCCCTCGGGTAGCGCGGTGGTGGACGCGGGCAGGTCCGCGACCGCCCAGTGCCAGAAGCCGGACCCGGTCGGGGCGTCCGGGTCGTAGACCGTCACGGCGTAGCTCCGGGTGCCCTCCGGCGCGCCGCTCCAGGACAGCTGCGGCGAGCGGTCCGCGCCGCCGAGGGACGACGAGAGCTGCGCGGGGGCGAACGGCGCGCCGTCGGTGGCGCTGTCGCTGGTGACGGTGAAGGTCGCAGCCTCGGGCAGGCGGGCGAACGGGTCGTTCATCGGGATCGGTCCTCTCGGGAGTGCGCGCCGACCGGGGGTTCCCGGTCGGCGTGATAAATCGACCATAGCACGGATAATCGATTATCCAACCGATCGTCTACGCTGAGCGGCATGACCAGGACTCCGGCCGAGGACGGCAAGCGGATGCTCTCCGAGCAGGTCCACGAGCGCCTGCGGGACGCGATCATGCGCGGCGACCACGCGCCCGGCGCGCCCCTCAAGCCCCAGGACCTGGCCAAGGAGCACGGGGTGAGCCTCGCCGTCGTGCGGGAGGCCCTGGTGCGCGTGGTCGGCGAGGGCTTGGCGGACCGGCTGCCCAACCGGGGTTTCGCCGTGCCCGCCTTCACCGACCGCCGCTGGCAGCAGATCGCGGAGGCGCGCGCCACCGTCGAACCCGCCGTGCTGCGCCTGGCGGTGGAGCGCGGCGACCTCGACTGGGAGGCCCGCGTCCGCGCCGCCCACCACCGCCTCAGCCGCACCCCCGCGTTCACCCCCGGCGACGGCGAGCACTACAGCGCCGAGTGGGCCGAGGCGCACCGGCTGTTCCACCGCGCGCTCCTGGACGGCTGCGGCAACCCGGTGCTGCTGGACGCCTTCGACCGGATGTGGTCGGCCAGCGAACTGGCCCGCCGCTGGGCCGGGACCCGCGCCCCGGAGCGGGACCACGCCGGGGAGCACCGGGCGCTGGAGGAGGCAGCCCTGGCGCGCGACGCGGACGCGGCGGCCGACCTGCTGGTCGGGCACCTGAGCCTGACGGCGCGAGCGCTCAGGGGCGACGGGTAGCGGCCGGGGGCGGCGGGCGGTGCCGCCTCGGCCGGCACGGGTCCGGCGACCCCCGCCCGCGCCGCCGCCCGCCACCGGTCAGCGCGCCCCTCCGCCCTCCACCGCGAACCGCAGCGCCCGCCCCAACCACCCCAGCTCCCCGGTCGCCTCCGGCCACCCGCGCTCCCCGCGCACCCGCGACACCAGCACCCGGTACCGCTCCAGCCGCGCCGCCACCCCGGCCTCGCACGAGCGCAGCACCGCCGCCAGGTCCTCGCCGGGGAACCACTCGCCCAGCAGCCCCACCGCCTCCGCCCCCTCCGGCGGCACCCCGCGCCCCACCGCGCGCCCGACCTCGCCGACCAGGTGCCGCGCCCACCAGATCGACGCCCCCGGCGGCCTCGGCCGGTCCGGGGTCGGGGTGTTGAGCGCCAGCGCCTCCCGCATCCGCTCGCGGAACCCGCTGTCGCCCACCAGCTCCGCCAGCTCCACCCACGCGTCGACCTGGTCGGCGGTCGGGTCGTCCGGCAGGTCGATCCGCAGCCCCCGCATCCGCTCCCGCTGCTCGGGCGTCAGCGGCAGCGGCCCGAACACCTCCTCCTTGAACTCCTCCACGACCCGCGCCCGCTCCTCGGTGGAGAGCCTGGCCAACCGGTTCATCAACGCCGTCTCCTCGGTGCTCGCCCCGCGTTCCGCCACTACCGACAGGACCGCCCGGCTGACCTTCAGCGCCCTGATCCGCGCGTCGATCGCGACCACGTGCGCCCGCGCCACCTCGGCCACGCTCGCCCGCCCGTCCAGCACCCGGCCCACCTCGTCCAGTCCCAGCCCCAGCTCGCGCAGGGCGCGGACCAGGTCGACGCGCGCCACCGAGGCCGAGTCGTAGAGGCGGTAGTTGCCGGTGGAGCGGGAAGCCGGGGGCAGCACGCCCTCGTCGGACCAGAAGCGCAGCGTGCGCACCGGGAGTCCGGTCCGCGCGGCCAGCTCGCCGATGGTCAGCTCGTCGTCCATGCCGAGGATCCTGCGGGTTCCAGCGGGTGGAGGCTCAAGCCCGAACCCGTGACGAGCCGGTGACCTGCGATGATCAGGCGGGCGGCCAGCTGCGCAGCGCCACGTCGGCCACCAGGTCCAGGGTCGCCCGGTCCGCCCCGCCCGACGCCTGCACGGCGATCCCGTTCGCCACCGTCATCAGGTACCGCGCGAGCAGCGCCGGGTCGCTCCCGGCGGGCAGGTCGCCCTCGGCCACCGCCCGCTCGAACCGCTGCCGGAGCCACGCGCAGCCCTCGTCGCGCCACGCGGCCAGCACCTCGCACGCCGACCGCGCGTCGTCGCCCACCGCCAGCGCCCCCTGCACGCCGAGGCACCCCGTCGGCTCGCCGGGCGTCGTGGAGGCGCGCACCGAGCCCTTCAGGAACGCCCTGGCCACGCCCGCCGAGGTCGGCTCCTCCAGCGCGCGCCGCACGTACCCGGCCTGCGTCCCGGTGTACCGGTCGAGCGCCTTGCGGAACAGCTCGTCCTTGTTGCCGAACGCCGCGTACATGCTGGTCCGGTTGATGCCCATGGCCGTGGTCAGGTCGGTGAGCGAGGCGCCCTCGTAGCCCTTGGCCCAGAACACCCGGACGGCCCGGTCCAGGGCCTCGTCCACGTCGAAGCCCCTCGGCCGTCCCGTCCTGCGCCCGGTGTCCACGCCGCACAGCCTACCTGTTTTGCACCGATCGGTACGAAAGTGCTAGCGTCGAATTCAGTACCGATCAGTACAGAACTTGAGGAGGCCCGGAGTGGGACAGCTCGAAGGCAAGACCGCCGTCGTCACCGGCGGCGGCACCGGGATCGGGCTCGCCAGCGCGGTCCGGCTCGCCCGGGAGGGCGCGCACGTGTTCATCACCGGCCGCCGCGAGGCCGAGCTGGCCGCGGCCGTCGCGGAGATCGGGGAGGGCTCGGCCACCGCCGTGCGCGGCGACGTCACCGACCCCGCCGACCTCGACCGGCTCTACGCGGCCGTCCAGGCGCGCGGCCACGGGCTCGACGTGGTCTTCGCCAACGCCGCCAACGCCTCGCACGTCCCCCTGGAGAAGATCACCGAGGCGGACTACGCCGCGATCTTCGACGTCAACGTCCTCGGTGTCCTGCGCACCGTGCAGAAGTCCCTGCCGCTGCTCAACGACGGCGCCTCGGTCATCCTCAACGCCTCCACCGCCGCCGACAACGGCACGCACTCGTTCGGCCTCTACGCCGCGTCCAAGGCCGCCGTCCGCTCGTTCGCCCGCACCTGGGCCACCGAGCTGAAGGACCGGGGCGTGCGGGTCAACGCGATCTCGCCCGGCCCGGTCGGCACGCCCGGCCTCGAACTGCTCGTCGGCTCGGACAACGTCGAGGCCGCGCACGCCAACCTCGGCGGCGCGATCCTGGCGGGCCGGATGGGCCGACCCGAGGAGGTCGCGGCGGCCGTGGCGTTCCTGGCGTCGCCGGGGAGCAGCTTCGTCATGGGCTCGAACCTGTACGTGGACGGCGGGGAGAACCAGGTCTGACGCGGCGTGCGCCGCCCGGCGGGTTAGGCTGCGGCCCATGTCCGACCTGGAGGTTTGGGTGGAGGCCGCGGTCGAGCGGGCCGTCGAGTCGGGGTGCGCCGACCGGCTGTCGGTGCGCCGCGAGCGAACCGGTGGCGATCCCGTCGTGCTGGTCGACCTCGCCGAGGGCCACGTGCTCTCCCTGCGGGTCAAGGGCGAGCGGCGGGTCCAGTTCACCCTCGACGGGTCGGGCGTGCTGGAGGTCGACTCCGGGGACGGGGACCGGCTCGACCTGGAGTGGCTGCTGATGGCCTACTGCGCCGCCGAGCTGGAGGTCGAGGTGGACCTGCGGCTGGGGCAGTTCCGCGCGTTCCGCCGGGGTGACGACGTGTTCTACCTCTCCCAGCCGCTGTTCGCGCGCTGGTGGGGGCCGAGGGAGTGGCGCCGGATCGACTGATCCGGCGCCACCCGCGTTTCCGTCCCGCGCGCCGGGGTCACCCGGTGGGGGAGTCGTCGGGTGGACGCAATTAGACCGGTCGTCTAGGGTCGGTGGGGACCGGCCCGCGAGGGCAAGCCCAGGACAAGGCGGACCCGTGAACATCCTCATCGTGCTCACCTCCCACGACCGGCTCGGCGACACCGGCAAGCCCACCGGCTTCTGGCTGGAGGAGCTCGCCGCGCCCTACTACCGGTTCAAGGACGCGGGCGCCCGGCTCACCCTCGCCTCGCCCAAGGGCGGCAGGCCGCCGCTCGACCCCAAGAGCAACGAGCCCGACAGCCAGACCGACGACACCCGCCGGTTCGAGGCTGACGCCGAGGCCACCGCCGCGCTCGCGAGCACCGTCGAGCTGAGCACCGTCGACCCCGCCGACTACGACGCCGTCTTCTACCCCGGCGGCCACGGCCCGCTCTGGGACCTCGCCGAGGACGCCGACTCGCTGCGCGTCATCCAGGACACCCACCGCGCGGGCAAGCCCCTCGCGCTGGTCTGCCACGCGCCCGGCGTCCTGCGCCACGCCGTCGACGCCGACGGGCAGCCGCTGGTGAGGGGCAAGCGCGTCACCGGGTTCACCAACACCGAGGAGGACGGCGTCGGCCTGACCGAGGTCGTGCCGTTCCTGGTCGAGGACGTGCTCAAGGCGAACGGCGGCGACTACTCCAAGGGCCCCGACTGGGCGCCCCACGTCGTGCGCGAGGGCCTGCTGGTGACCGGCCAGAACCCGGCCTCCTCCGCGCCCGCCGCCGACGCCCTGCTCGACCTGCTGCCCGCGCGCAACGGGTGAACCCGCAGGTGGGACCGAGCGGCCCGGCCGCCGGATAGGCTCGGCCCATGGCGAGCAAGAGGGGCGACCAGGACACGCGCACCGCGCTGCTGGAGGCCGCGCAGCGGATCTTCGCGAAGAAGGGCTACGCGGCGGTCGGCATCAACGAGGTGCTGACCAGCGTCGGCGTGCCGAAGGGGTCCTTCTACCACTACTTCGCCTCGAAGGACGCCTTCGGCGAGGCGGTCGTGCGGCGGTACTTCGAGGAGTACCTGGCCGATCTCGACCGCCTCCTCGCGGGCGACGGCGACTGGGCGACCAGGCTCGACGCCTACTGGGCGGGCTGGCGGGAGACCCAGTCGCTGGACGACTGCCAGGGCCGGTGCCTGTCGGTCAAGCTCGGCGCCGAGGTCGCCGACCTGTCCGAACCCATGCGGCTGGCGCTCAAGGACGGCACCACCGCCGTGGTCGACCGCCTGGAGCGCGCCGTCGCGGCGGGCAACGCCGAGGGCTCGCTGACCTCGGCCGGTCCGGCCAGGGGCACCGCGCAGGCGCTGTACTCGCTGTGGCTGGGGGCGAGCGTGCTCGCCAAGCTGCACCGCACCCCGGCCCCGCTGGACGACGCGCTCACCACGACCGGGGTGCTGCTCGGGCGGTAGCCCGGTCAGGCCGCCCAGCGCGGGTCGCGGCCGGTCAGGCCCAGCAGGCGGTCCAGCAGCAGGGCGTGGTGCGGGACCGGCGCCTCGGGGCCGAACGCGCCCATCTCCCGGCCCATCGGCGCGGTGCGGACCAGCTCGGCGTGCACGGCGGCGACCAGGTCGGCGTCCAGCTCCACCTCCTGGCCGGTGGCGCGCGCCAGGTCCCAGGCGTGCACGGCGTACTCGCACAGCACCATGTTGCCGATCAGCGGCGCGGGCAGCGGGTCGGGGCCGCCCATCGTGGTCACGCCCTCCCACGCCGCCGGGTCCGCCCACGCGCGCGTGCAGCGCTCGACCTGCGCCCGGACCTCGTCGGCCCACGGGCCGTCGCCGGGCTGCGCGGGGTCGGTCGCGCCCTTGGTCGCCGCGCCCTCCAGGGCGGGGCCGTACCGCAGGACGTGCGCGCCGAGCGCCCGGACGTCGAACTCGGCGCAGGGGGTGGGGGAGTCGAGCTGGTCGGGGCGGATGCCCGCGACGACCGTCGCGAACGCGGCGTTCGCGGCGGCCAGGTGCTGTGCGGCGGACATGTCCGGGAACCCTAGGCGCGGCGACCGCCGCGGTCTTGGACGAACGCGACACGCGGTTGTCCAGGGTCGGCGGGGTGACGATCGACGAGCGCGGGCTCGCGGGCGCCTGGCGGCGGCACCAGCGGCACGACCACCCGGACCCGTCGCCTGACCTGGCCCCGTTCGTTGCCCGCCACTGGCACGTGACCTGGGACTACGCCACGCCGTACCACCAGCTGATCGTGCCCCTGCCGAACGTGCACCTGACCTTCGGCTCCGGGGGCGCGCGGATCTCGGGCCCCGCGCGCGGCCACGGGACGCGGGTGCTCGCCGGGCGGGGCGAGGTGCGCGGGGTGGCGTTCCGGCCGGGCGCGTTCCGGGGGTTCCTCGGGGCGCCCGTGTCGACGATCACCGGGCGGGTGCTGCCCGCCGAGGAGGTGTTCGGACCGCTGCCCGCGCCCACGTCGACCGCCGAGGTGGAGGAGCTGCTGCGGTCCCGGTCGCCGGTGCTGGACCGGGGGCGCGGGACGCGGTGCGGGCGGTGGAGCTGATCGAGTCGTCACCGGGGCTGACCCGCGTGGACGCGGTGGCGCGCGAGCTCGGCGTGGGGGTGCGGAGCCTGCAGCGGCTGTTCGCGGAGCACGTGGGCGTCGGGCCGAAGTGGGTGGTGCGCCGCTACCGGCTGCGCGAGGCCACCGATCGGCTGGCGGCCGGCGGGCGGATCGCCTGGGCGGAGCTGGCGGCCGAGCTGGGCTACGCGGACCAGGGGCACCTGACCAGGGACTTCACCGAGGTCTTCGGCGAGCCGCCGACCACCTACGCCCGGCGGTACTGAGCCGGTCGCCCCGGAGCGGTCACGGGGAGCGGTGCGGTCGGGGTGGCGCTGGCGGGGGACTCGGAGCCGTGCTGCGGGGACTGGGGCCGTGCTGCGGGGAAGGGGAGCCGCGCGGTGCGGGAGCGGGTCACAGGCTGCCGAAGTTCTCGGTCCAGTAGGCCTTGCCGCGCGAGTTGACGGTGTAGGCGACACCCAGGTCCTTGTACGCGCAGTTCAGGATGTTGGCCTTGTGGCCCGCGGAGTTCATCCACGCCCGGACCACGGCCGCCGGGGTCGACTGGCCCATGGCGATGTTCTCCGCGGTGGCCCGCCAGTAGTAGCCCGCCGCGTCCACGCGCTGCGCCGGGGCGCTGCCGTCGGCGCCGGTGTGGCTGAAGTAGTTCTGCGCGGCCATCTCGTCGTTGTGGCCCTTGGCGGCGGCGGCGAGCTTGGTGTTGGCGACCAGCGCGCCGCACCCGGCCTTCGCGCGCTCCTGGTTCGTCAGCTTCAGCACCTCGGCGGCGTACGCGGGGGCGTCCTGGGCGGCCTTCGCGACGACCGAGGAGGTGGCCGGGTTGGTGGTCCGGGGCGCGGCGTTCGCGGCGCCGGTGGCGGCCAGCAGGCCGGTGACCGTCATGCCCGCCAGGAGGGCGAGGCCGGCGATCCGCTGGGTGGTGGTCTTGGCGCTCATGTCGTGTCCCCGATCCGTTCGTCCCGACTTGCTGATGGGACAAGGTTCGAGCCCGTCGAGTGCGCTTCCGGGTCCACCTCGGTTGCGGAACGGGTGTGAAGCGTCAGAACCCTCGAACCGGTGCCGTCCACGCCGTTCGCCGGGGGCTCTGCGGGGCTGTGAGCTGCGGTTTCGTCCGACCGGGAGTGTCTCAGGTCCGTCCCCCGCCGTCCGATTGCACGGTCATGCCGAAGCACCGCGCGCCGCGCCCGCCCGCGCCCGCGGTCTCCGCCACCGCCTGGGCGGTCGGGGCCGCGCTCGTCGGCGTCGTGCTGTGCCTGACGATGGTCCTGCGCACCTCGGAGGCCGCGTTCTCCGGCACGGTGAGCAACAGCCCGAACTCGTGGGAGACCGGCTCCATCGCGCTGGCCGAGAACAGCTCCGGCTCCGCCCTGTACAGCAGCGCCTCGAACGGCAGGCTCACCGGCGGCCAGGCGGTCACCAAGTGCATCACCGTCCGCTACGACGGCACGATCACCCCCAGCGCCACCATCAAGCTGTACGGCTCCGCGACGGGCGCGCTCGCCCCGTACCTCGACCTCGTGGTCGACCGGGGCGCCGACAGCTTCACGTCGCCCGCGCCCAGCTGCGCCACCTTCTCCGCCAGGGCGGGCGGGGTCTTCCGAGGCACGCTCGACGAGTTCGGCTCCACCGCCACCGACTACGCCAGCGGCGTCGGGGCCTGGTCCACCGCCACCAACGGGGCGACGGTGGCCTTCCGGTTCACCATCACCGTCAAGTCCGTCGCCGAGGCGCAGAACAAGACCGCGGCGGCGACGTTCACCTGGGAGGCCAGGGGGTGAGGTCCCGGTGGCGCCTGGTGGCGCGGTGCGCCCTGGCGTTCACCGGCGCCGTCTCGCTCACCCTCGCGCTGTGCGCGTTCACGCCGGTGCTGTGGGGCTGGCGGCCGGTGGTGGTCACCTCCGGGTCGATGGGGCCGCTCGTGCGGCCCGGCGACGTGGTGCTGCTCGACCCCGCCCCCGACCGCGAACCGCTGGTCGGGGACGTCGTCGTCTACTCCCGGTCCGGCGCGCCGTCGGTGATGCACCGGGTCGTCGGCCGCGACGACGACGGCCGCTACCGCACCAGGGGCGACGCGAACCCCACCCCGGACGCGGCGCCCGTCGCGCCCGAGGACGTGCTGGGGCGGGTGCGCGGGCTGGTGCCGGGGCTCGGCGCGCCCGCGCTGTTCCTGCGCGGGCACCCGTCCGCCGCCGTCCCGCTGGCCGTGCTCGGCGGCGCGGGGCTGCTCGTGCTGCTGCTCTCCCGCCGCAGGCCGCGCGCCGCCGCTGCCGCCGCGGTGCTGCTGGCCCCCGCGCTCGCGGTCACCGCGGGCGGGGTCGCAGGCCGCGCCGAGGCGGCGTTCTCCGCGACCACCGCCGTGCCCGCGACCGTCGAGACGGTCTCCCGCTTCTACCCGCAGAAGGTGCTCGCCGCGAACCCGGTCAGCTACTGGCGGCTCGGCGAGGAGTCCGGCGCGACCCGCGCCGACGAGCGCGGCGCGAATCCCCTCACCTGCACCGGGGCCACCGGCGGAGCGCCGGGCGCCCGCCCGCCCGACTCGGACACCGCGACCACCCTGCCCACCGCGTCGGCGCACTGCGCGGCGCAGGGCGGCGCGGCGCTGAGCTTCACCGGGCCGTTCACGGTGATCGCGTGGACGCGCTCGACGACGTCCTCCCCGACCCCGCACGGCCGCCTCCTCGCCAAGTACGGCGGCGGGACCGGGCAGATCAACTACCTGCTGTCCTGGAACGACGCCACGACGGCCATGCGCGCGCTGCTGGACACCGAGAACGGCCGGTACACCGTGGTCAAGCCGATGCCGTCGGACACCGCCTGGCACGAGGTGGCGATGACCTGGGACGGGGCGGCGCTGCGGCTGTACCTGGACGGGCAGCCCGCGGGCGCCACCGCGACGACGGGCACCCCGGTGACCACGCCGAAGCCGTTCACGCTCGGGTACACCGACTCGGACTCCGTGGTGGGGGACGTGGACGAGGTGTCGGTGTTCGCGCGGGCGTTGAGCGACGCGGAGATCGCCGACCTGCACTCGGCCTCCTGAGCCCCTGATCCCGGAGCCTGCCGCGCGGTCCACTGTGGACCCGGACCCGGATTTCGAGCCGTAGCTCTCAGTTTCCACCCGTTAGCTCTCCGGAGTCGTTGCGGCGCCTAGAGTCCCGGAGCGTGGAAGCACACCCCCGCACCCCGTTCCCGCCGTGGCTGACCGCCGCGCTCGCGCTGGCCGCCCTGCCGGTCACCGGTCCCGACGAGCAGGGCCTGCTCGGCGTCGGCCGGGTGGAGCTGTCGCTGACCGGTCCCGGCCCGCTGGTGCTCGCCCTGCTCCTGGTCGCCACCGGCGCGGCCGTCGCGTTCGCCCGGCACTGGCCGTGGCTGCTGCTCGTGGGCGTGCTGGGGAAGGTCCCGCTGCTGCTGTGGGCGTTCCGGCCGGACGGCGGGCCGTCCGCCGCCGTGCTCGGGCTGAGCGCGGGCGGCGGGGCGCTGGTGGTCGTGGGCGCGCTGGTCGCCGCGTCCGGGCTGGGCCGGGGCGCGCCCGCGCTCGTGGGGGCGGTGGTCGGCGCGCTGCTGCTGTCCGCGCTGCCCGCGCCGCGCAGCGCGGTGGTGGACCTGGTGCTGCTGGTGGTGGCCCTGCTCGGGGGTGTGCTCGCGGTCGCGGGCGCCCGCGCCCCGCTCCCCGAACCGCTCACCGACCGGGCGCGCCGCGTGGGTCTGCTCGCCGCGCTGCTCCCGCCGGCGCTGGCCGGGACCGAGCACCTGGTGAACCTGGGGACCGACGCCCCCGACGGCGGGTTCGCGCCGGAGGCGTCCACGGCGGCGGGCGTGCTCGTCGCGCTGCTGGCGGCGGGCGCCGCGCTGGCCGTGACCAGGGGCGCGCTGCTGCGGACCGCCGCGTGCGCGGTGCTGCTGGCCGCCCTGGCCAACCCGATCGACTCGGCGCTGGGGCAGGTGGAGAACCCGTGGCAGCCCGCGCTCCTGGCGCTGGTGGTGGGCGTCGCGGTGGCGGGCACCCGCTGGGCCGCGCTGACGGCGGTGGCGCTGAGCGCGGTGCTGGCGGTGTCCGTGCTGCTGTCCGGGCCGCTGCCGGGAAGTCCCACCGCGCAGGGCGACCAGGTGCTGCCGCCGTGGCTGCTGCTGGCGCTCGCGGCCCTGGCGGCGGTGACGGCGATGGCCGGGGTGACGCCGGTGCTGGCCGGGACGGGCGCGCTGCCGGTGCTGGTGGGGCCGCTGCTGCTGGCGGGCTGCTGGGCGGCGCGCGACGCGGCGCGGGTGTTCGTGCCCGGCGGCGACCTGCCCGCGCCGGACCGGACCGCGCTGTGGGGCCTGCTGCTCGCGGCGGCGGCGTTCCTGCTGCTGGTGGCGGCGTTCCAGGACCACCGGGCGGTCGCGCCGCGCGGCTGAGCGCGGGCGGGGTGGGGGAGCACCACCTGCCGGAAGGTGCTCCCCGGTCTTCGGCGCCCGCCCGCGATCACCCGGCCAGCGCGGCGCGGATCCTGCCGATGACCGCCTGCTCGGCCTCCCCGACCTGGCCGTCGGCCTCGGCGACCTGGTGGCAGATCGCCTCGACGGCGTCGGGGAACGTGGCGGCGTCGGCCGGGGACTTGGCGGCCAGGATGCGCGCGGACTGCCGCAGCGCCTCCACGACCCGCTCCTCCAGCTCGGCCTCGGCGATCCCGGACAGGTCGACCCTGCTGGAGTGCAGGGCGTTCCGCAGGTCGGGGGAGAGGTTCTTGAGCGCCTGCAACCCCGCGTACCGCTCCTGGATCACCGGGCCGGGGTCGGCGTGCGAGACAAGCAGCATCACACCGAAGACGGCTTCACGCAGAGTGTTGCTCTCCGCGCCAGTGTAGAAGATCATGCGGCCAAGCATAGGGATCACGCCCTCCCGCACGCCGGGAGCCGCGCCGCTCGCCCCGTTCTGCCGCCTTCCGCCCGGCGGTGGGCCGGACCGGCGCGCGGGCGTTCCGGAACGCCCGCGCGCCCGCCTCACGCCCGGCGCAGCGGGGCCACGCCCGGAGCGCCGCCCTCCTGCCCGATCTCCGGCACCCGCCGCACCGCGAGCGCCCCCGCGATCCCCAGCAGCGCCAGGAACCCGAAGAACGCCGTGTACCCGCCCAGCGCCAGCAGCAGCGGCGCGACCAGCGGCACCAGCGACTGCGGCAGCATGTTCGCGATGTTCACGATCCCCAGGTCCTTGCCCGCGTTCGCCCCGTCCGGCAGCACCCGCACGCACATCGCCATGTCCACCGCCAGGAACATGCCCATGCCCAGCCCGAGCACGCCCGCCGCCACGAACACCGCGGTGAGCGAGGGCGCGAACGCCAGCAGCGCCATGGACAGCACGCCGATCGCCGCCGACGCGATCACGAACGGCTTCTGCCGCCGCAGCACGTCCGACAGGTAGCCGCAGCCCAGGCTGCCGATGATCGCCGCGGGCACGTTCACCACCGACCAGATCAGCACCAGCCCGCCGACCTCGGCCTGCCCCACCCCGAAGCGCTGGATCAGGTACAGCGACACGTAGCTGCCCGCCGCGTACGTCGCGGTGATCAGGAACCGCACCAGCCACGCCCACCCGAACGCCGGGTAGCGGCGCGGGTCCAGCCAGAACGACTTCAGCAGCTCGCCCAGCCCGCCCGGCGCGACCGGCCGCCGCTCCGGCCTGCCCTCGCGGATCAGCAGCACCGCCACCACGCCGCCCGCCGCCGCGATCGCCGCGACCACCTGCCACTGCAGGGCCGAGCCCGGCGGGAGCTGGTTCACCACGATCAGGCCCAGCATCGGCGCGAACGGGATCACCAGCCCGAGCAGCCCGGACGCCAGGCCGCGCCGCTCGGCGGGCACCTGGTCGGCGAGCACCGCGGTCGTGGAGGCCTGCTGGAAGCTGAACAGCGCCTTCGCCAGGCACCACAGCAGCACGACCTGCCACACCGCGTCCGCCTGCCCCAGCACCACCAGGGTGGCCGCGCCGGTGAGCGCGCCGAACAGGATCCAGGTGCGGCGGCGGCCCAGCGCGAACGCCGCCAGGTCGCTGATCCGCCCGGCGACCGGGGTCACCACCAGCACCACGATCGCGGCCAGGCCGGTGGCCACGCCGAACGCGCCCGTCGCCGCCCCGCTGCTGCCGGTGATCCCGACCAGCCGCAGGGTCAGCAGCAGTTGCAGCGGCGTGATGATGGCTACGTAGACCCCGAACTGGGAGGCCAGCAGCGCGGCGGCGACCCGGCCGAACCGCGTTGTCCCCGCTTTGCCTGAGGTGGGCACGTCGACGCTCATCACTGGTCTCCGTTCGCGCGCGCCGGTGGGCGCCAAGTCGCGGTGGGGTCCGGCCGCGGCGTTTCATTTGCGCCGATCCGGGGTTGACGGGTCGACACCGTACGACCGCGCGGGAGCGCTGTCACCTGTTCGGCTTTCGCCGCGCCGGGGATTGTGGGGGTGCGTCGGGGCCGCTGCCAGGTGAAAAGCGCGGGGAGTCGGTCGAAAAGTTCCGCCAAACGAGACGCGGACTCCGTTCGGAGGCACTTCGGTGCCTTTCCGGGGTTGCTCCGCACGGACCACCGTCTTTCCGCCCGCCGGTCCAACCGCGTTGCGGCACAAGGCAAAACCCGGTGGTCGTCCGCTCGGCCGACGTGGCATCGGGTTTCCGAACCTGTTGACCGGGCGGCGGGTGTGAGCGTTAGGGTAAGGGGCGGTGCAGTTAATTTCCCGGAGGTTCCGGTCGGGTAAAAGCTGCCCGGTTCGGGTTGTCCGGACGTAGGTCTTGACGGCATCCGGCCTTGATCGTTAGCGTTTTGCTCGATTTATTCGGCGGACAATCGAATCGAATGCGTCGCAGCCACCGCGAAAGGCTGGTCCCGTGGCCCGGATCGTCCATCAGCTCTCCCTGAACGAGAACCACTCGCCGCCGCTGCCGGGGGTGCCCGAGGCGGTGGCCGGGTTGGTGGACCGGGTCAACCTCACCCTGGACCCGCTGTCGGCGGGCCTGGAGGCGAAGATCGCCGGGCACTTGGGCGTCGGCGCGGAGCGCGTGGTGGCCGGGGTGGGCTCGGCGGCGCTGCTCCAGCAGTTCCTGATGACCCACGCGGGCGCGGGCTCCAGGGTCGTGCACACCTGGCCCTCGTTCGAGATGTACCCGCTGCTGATCGGCAACGCGCAGGCCACCGCCGTCGCCGTCCCGGACCCGGACGACCGGATGGACCTCGCCGCCGTGGCCGCCGCCGTCACCGACGACACCAAGGTCGTCCTGCTGTGCAACCCGAACAACCCCACCGGCGAGGTGCTCGACGCCGCGCGGTTGCGCGGCCTGCTCGACGCCCTGCCGCCGCACGTGCTGCTGCTGGTGGACGAGGCCTACCGCGAGTTCGCCGACCCCGACGTGGTCGCCGACGCGCTCGACCTGGCGCGGGTCGACGACCGGGTCGCCGTCGTGCGCACCTTCTCCAAGGCCCACGGACTGCTCGGCCTGCGCGTGGGCTACCTGGTCGGCGCGGAGGCGGTCGTCGCGCCGCTGCGCATGACCACCCTGTTCTTCCGCGTGCCCACCGTCGCCCAGGCCGCCGCGTCGGCCGCGCTCGACGCCGAGGACCAGGCGCGCCGCAACTGCGCCGCCGTCGCCGTCGAGCGGGACCGGGTCCGCGACGGCCTGGTCGAGCTGGGCCTGGACGTGCCGCCCAGCGGCGGGAACTTCGTGTGGGTGCGGCTCGGCGAGCGCAACGAGGCGTTCCGCGACCACCTGGCCGAGCACGGGATCGCCGTGCGGGTCCTGGCGGGCGGCAGCGGCGTGCGGGTGAGCACCGGGCTGCGCGAGGCCAACGACGCGGTGCTGGCCGCGGCGAAGTCCTTCACCGCCAACGGGTAGCGGGCCGGTCGGCGAGGCCGGTCCACCGAGCGCGGACCGGCCTCGCCGACCCCTGCCCGAGGCGCCCGGAGCACCCCGCCGCCGAGCCCCGGACCGCCGAGCCCTGGACCGCCGAGCGCCCCGCCGCCAAGCGCCCGACCGCCGCGCACCGCCCCACCACCCCGCCGGGGGACCCGCCCCTCGCCCCACCCCCTCGACGCGCCCACCGCCCACGAGCTCCGGCCCCGAGGCCGGGCGAGAGGAGCCAGCATGACCTCGGTCCACGCCGACCCGGACCCGTTCACGGACGTCCTAGACCGCGCCATCTCCGAGGGCGCCGAGGCCCTGTTCCGCGCCCAGCGCCCGGACGGCGTGTTCGACTACAGCGAGGACAACCTCACCTCCACCCTCGGCACCGTCGGCGCCCTGTCCGCCCTGCACTACGCCGACCCCGAGGGCAGCGCCGACCTGATCGAGGCGGGCGCGGGCTGGCTGCGCCGCACCCAGAACGAGGACGGCGGCTGGGCCATGGTCCCCGGCCTGCCCAGCGAGGCGGGCCCCACCGCCGTCTCCTCCGCCGTGCTGCACCTGGTCGACCCGGTCGGCAGCGCCGCCCACGTCGAGTCCGGGCAGCGCTGGATGGGCGACCACGGCGGCCTGGAGGCCATCCCGCACCCCGAGGTCGTCTCCTGGTGCCGCCAGTACTACGGCTTCGTCGGCTGGCTCGCCCCCGAGGACATGCGCCGCTTCCCCCTGGAGCTGGCCCTGCTTCCCGGCCTCTACCGCAGGCTGTTCGACCTGCGCGTCCCGATGGCCTCCGCGCTCGGCCTCGCCCAGGCCAAGCACAAGCCGCTCAACCCGCTGCAGCGCCTGTTCGCCCGCCTCGGCACGCCGAACGCGCTCACCGCCATCCGCCAGGTCTACGAGCACGAGGGCTCCACCGGCGCGTGGTGCGAGAACGCCTGGGTCACCGGCCTGGTCTGCACCGGCCTGGCCCGCGCCGACCTCGCCCCCGACATGGTCGCCGCCGCCGTCGGCTGGTTCCGCCGCACCATGGACCCCGAGGGCTGGTGGCAGACCGGCCCGCTCGACGCCGCCTGGACGATGTACGCGGTGCGCGGCCTCACCGAGGTCGGCTACGCCGACGACCCCCGCCTGGTCGCCTCGCGGGACCTGTTCACCCGCCTCCAGCAGCACCGCCCGTTCCTGGCGTTCGGCTGCCCGCCCGGCTACTGGGGCTGGGCCGGGACCGAGGGCTGGCCGTCCACGCTGGAGACCGGCGAGATCCTGTCCGTGCTGTGCCGCCTCCCCGGCGACGAGCAGGCCAACGCCGTCGAGCGCGGCGTCGACTGGCTCACCCGCGTGCAGGACACCCGCGGCTCCTGGGGCCTGTGCGTGAAGAACACCAAGGTCGCCAACAGCGGCCCGTGCCCCATGACCACCGTGCAGGCCGTCGACGCGCTGCTCGACGCGGGCGTGCCCGCCACCGACCCCAGGGTGCGCCGCGCCCTGACCTGGCTCGGGAAGGCCCAGCTGCCGGACGGCTCGTTCGAGTCGGTCTGGTACCGCCAGCACACCATGGGCACCGCCGCCGTCCTGGAGACCTTCTCCAGGGTCGGCCGCGCCGACGACCCGGTGGCCCGCAGGGCCGCGGCCTGGCTGGAGCGCGCCAGGCTCGACGACGGCTCCTGGGGCGACGGCGCGGGCGCGCCCGGCACGGTCGAGGAGACCGGCTGGGCGGTGTCGGCGCTGCTCGCCTCCGGCGCGGACGCCAGGGGCCTGCGCACCGGCGTCGACTGGCTGCTCGCCCACCGCGCGGACGGCGGCGGCTGGCCGTCGGAGATCGTCCACGAGTACGTGCGGCACGTCAGCCGCTACACCAACCCCGCGTTCGCCCAGGGCATGGCGCTGCGCGCGCTGGGCCGCTACCGGGACGCGGTCGCCAAGCCCTGACCCCGGCCGTTCCCGCACCAGTCCCAGGAGAACCGATGACGAGCACGCACCAGGATTCGTTCACCGACGACTACTGGCTCGACCCGCACTCGACGCTCGCGCGGGCGCGGGAGAACGAGCCCGTGCGCGTCGCCCACTTCGAGTCGGGCCCCACCTGGCTGGTCACCCGCTACGCGGACGTGCGCGCCGGCCTGGTGGACGAGCGGCTGGCCAAGGACTGGCGCTCCACGCTGCCCGAGGCCGAGCGCGCCGACGCCCCGCCCGGACTGCCCGCGCCCATGTCGCACATGCTCACCTCGCTCGACCCGCCGGAGCACACCCGGCTGCGCGCCCTGGTCACCCAGGCGTTCACCGCCAGGCGGATCGCCGCGCTGCGCCCCAGGGTCGAGCAGTTGGCCGAGGAGCTGCTGGACGGGCTGCCCGAGGACGAGCCGGTCGACCTGGTCGGCCGCTACGCGATCATCCTGCCGATGATCGTGATCTGCGAGCTGCTGGGCGTGCCGGAGCTGGAGCGCGACGAGTTCGCCCGGCTGTCCACGGTGCTGATCGACGAGTGCCCCGAGCCGGAGCTGGCCGAGGCGTCCGCGCAGATGGCCACCTACCTGGACGGCCTGGTCGCGGCCAAGCGGGCCGACCCGGACGACGCCCTGCTGTCGGCGCTGATCACCGCCTCCGACGAGGGCGACCGGCTGACCGACCTGGAGATCACCGCGATGGCCATGCTGCTGCTCATGGCCGGGCACGAGACCACCGCGGTGTTCCTGACCAACAGCGTGCGCGCGCTGCTCGACGACCCCACGCACGTGCACCGGCTGACCGACCCGAAGGCCGCGCCCGCCATGGTGGAGGAGCTGCTGCGCTGGCTCTCGCCCGCCATGAACGCCTCGCTGCGCTTCGCCACCGAGGACATGGAGATCGGGGGAGTGCCGATCGCGCGCGGCGAGTCGGTGATGCTGTCCACGGCGGCGGCCGACCGCGACCCGCGCGTGTTCCCCGACGCGGACGTGTTCGACCCGGACCGCAACACCGCCAAGCACGTGGCGTTCGGGCACGGCATCCACCGCTGCCTCGGCGCGGCGCTGGTGCGGCTGGAGGCCGAGGTGGGGCTGGCCGCGCTGTTCCGCCGGTTCCCGCAGCTGCGGGCCACCGCCGACCCGGCGACGCTGACGTTCCGGCGCAGCGTGCACGTGCACAGCCCCAGGGTGTTCCCGGTGCTGCTGGGCCCGCGCGCGCACTGACCGGCGCGCGAACGACGACGCCGAACGGGCCGGGGGACGTGATCCCCCGGCCCGTTCGGCTTGCCCGCGCCCGCGAGCGCTGGTCGGCCCCTGGCCGTGCTAGTCCTTCACGACCGTCGCCGCCATCGCGCCCTCCTGGAAGTGCGGCCAGCGCGGCTCCGCGCCGCGCGGGTCGTCGCCCATGACCGTCACCCGCTGCCCGACCCGCCGCCCGGTGTAGTCGTTGACCGCGTAGTGCTGGGTGGCCCGGTTGTCCCACATCGCCACCGCGCCCGGCGCCCAGCGGTACCGGCAGGTGCGCTGCGGGCTCTCCGACACCTCGAACAGGTGCTCCAGCAGCGCCGCGCTCTCGCCCCGGCTCAGCTGCAGGATGCGCTTGGTGAACATCCGGTTCACGTACAGGCTCTTGCGCCCGGTCACCGGGTGCACCCGCACCACCGGGTGCTCGACCTCGCTGCGGAACGTGCCCTGCGGGTGCGCGAACACGTGCGAGGCGGTCGTGCCCTCCAGCAGCTCCCGCATCGGCGCGGACAGCGCCTCGTACGCCAGGTACTGGTTGCTCCACATCGTGTCCCCGCCCGCCTCGGGGGTGAGCGTGATCTGCAGGACCGAGGTGATCGGCGGGTGCTTCACGTAGGAGACGTCGGTGTGCCACACGTCGGCCTTCGCGCCCTGGTCGGAATCGAGCACGACGATGTGCTCGTGCCCGGCCAGCTTCGGCAGGAACGGGTGCACCTCCAATTCCCCGAACCGGGAGCCGAACGCCTGGTGCGCCTCCGGGGTCAGGCCGCCCGCCTCCGGGAAGAACAGCACCAGGTGGCGGACCAGCAGGTCGTGGATCTCCTTGAACTGCTCGTCGTCGACGGTGTTCAGGTCGACGCCGTACACCTCCGCGCCGATCGAGCCGGACACCGGGCGAACCTGGAAAGTCATGCCGCTCCTTATTCTCGTGAATCGTGGAAAAACTCGCGCGAATACCTGACTACCGCGCTCGCGGGTAATAGTCCGGACATTCGGGAAACGCTCTTGACCTTGTTCTCCGGTCGCTGTCAGGATCGAGTGGTCCGCATTTCCTCCCGACTTTCCGGGATCGACGAGAGGACCAAGCCGGGATGACCGCACAGGACGAGCTGGCCAGGATGATCGACCTCGCGACGCCGTTCGCGGTGCGCGCGGCGGTGACCCTGCGCCTGCCCGAGCTGGTCGACAAGGGCGCCACCGCGCTGCCCGACCTGGCCACCGCCGCCGGGGCCGACCCCGACGCGCTGCGCAGGCTGCTGGCGCACCTGACCTCCATCGGCTTCCTCGCCGAGCCGGAGCCCGGCCGCTACGCGCTCACCGACGTCTCCCGCGTCCTGCTGCGCGACGACCACGCCGCCGCCCGCGCCTGGCTGGACATCGAGGGCCCCGGCGCGAAGATGGACCTGGCCTACGCGGGCATGGCGCACTCGGTGCGCACCGGCCGCTCCGCCTACGCCACCGTCCACGGCGTGCCCTTCTGGGAGGACTACAGCGCCGACGAGGCGCTGCGGGTGTTCTTCGGCCAGGTCATGGCCGTGCACGCCTGGCAGACCGGCCCGGTGCTGGCAGCCGAGGTCGACTGGTCCGCCGACACCCGCGTGCTCGACGTGGGCGGCGGCATCGGCGCGCTGCTGAGCGACGTGCTGCGCGGCAACCCGCACCTGACCGGCGGGGTGCTGGACCTGCCCGCCGTCGAGCCGGAGGCCGTCGAGGCGCTGCGCGCGGCGGGACTGGCCGACCGGGCGGAGTTCGTGCCCGGCAGCTTCTTCGACCCGCTGCCCGCCGGGTACGACACCTACGTGATCTCCCGCGTGCTCACCGACTGGCCGGACGAGGACGCCCAGCGCATCCTCGCCCGCGCCGCCGAGGTGGTCGGCGACGGCCGCGTGCTCGTGGTGGAGGTGCTGGCGGGCGCGGAGCACGCCAAGAACAACTCCTCCTTCGACCTCCAGTCCCTGGCGCTGCTGGGCGGCCGGGAACGCTCGGTGGAGGACTTCACGGTCCTGGCCGAGCGCGCCGGGTTCACCTCCGCCGCTCCGCGCCGCTGGGACGGCGGCCTGCTCGTGGTGGAGTGCCGCCGCTAGCGCCCGCGTCACCGGCGCGCCCAGCCCGGCAGCTGCCCGCCCCTCGGGTCGGGCAGCACGCCGAGCTGGTGCAGCCGGTCCAGCGGGCGCAGCGGGTGCTGCCCGAGCCCGGACATGTTGTGCATGATCGTGTAGGTCAACCGCCGGTTGCCGCCGGTCTTGCGCAGCGCCCGCCGCCCGAGCGCCCGCCCGAACGGCGACAGGTCGGTGATCATCCGGGTGGCGCTGTGGCTGGTCGTGGCCACGTGCACCAGCGCCCGCCTGCGCTCGTCGCTCCACGCCGCGAGCACCGGGTCGAGCCTGCCCGGCGCCAGGTCGCCCTCCAGCGCGGCCACCCGGTCCGCGAGCCTGGCCGCGTTGACGATGGAGCTGTTCATGCCCTGGCCCGCCGCCGGGTGCACCGCGTGCGCGCTCTCCCCGAGCAGCACGATCCCCTTGCCGGACAACGACTCCGTGAGCGAGCGGCCCACCGGCAGCACCTGCTTGCCGTTCCACGCCCGCAGCACGTCGGCGCGCTTCCCGGCGAACGCGGGCACCTGCCGGACGAACCCGTCCACCCAGTCCGACGCCTTCTCCCGGTCCACGCCGCGCAGCTCGTCGGCCGAGACCTGCACGTACAACCGGGCCCGGTCGCCCGGCAGGGAGTAGCTCATGGCCAGCCCGCGCGGGGTGGCGTAGGTGGACACGTCCTCGCCCACCGGCTGGTCGGCCAGGTCGAACGCGGCCAGCCGGTGCGGGTACTCGGTGCGCGCCAGCTCGATGCCCGCGTCCTTGCGCAGCCGCGAGGACAACCCGTCCGCCGCGACCACGAGCGCCGCGGTGACGTCGCCGCTGTCCAGCCGCACGCCGCGCGCCCTGCCCCCGCTGTCCCGCAACAGCTCCCGCACCACCGCGCCCCGCCGAACCTCCACCGTCGCGGGCAGCGCGCGGGCCAGCGCGCCGAGGATCACGTGGTAGTCGTGCACCAGCAGCCACGGCCGCTCCGCGTCCAGCAGCGTCCGGTAGTCCATGGTCAGCAGCGCCGCGCCCTCCCGGTCGCGCGCGACGAGCGCGGGCACCCGAAGCGCCCCGTCGGCCACCAGCGCGTCCACCACGCCCCAGCCCTGCAGGACGGTGATCGCGCCGGGTTGCAGCAGCTCGCCCTTGGCGATGGGCCGCACCTCGCGCTGCTTGTCCAGCACGAGCACCCGAAACCCGCCCCGCCCCAACGCGTGCGCCGCCGCGAGTCCGGCCACCCCGGCCCCGACGACCACCACGTCCACGTCCGTGCCCGTGCTCACGCGCCACCCCGCTCCACCCGGCGGGCGCGCGGTCGCGCCCGGTTCCGAGGGGACCGGTCGACGCCGGTCCCCGTTGCCCCACGAGCGATCGCGCTCACGAGGCGGTCGCGTTCCGCAGCCCGGCGGGCGGGATCTCGTGCCGCACCCGCATCGCGTTCTGGGTGAGCAGGCTGAACAGCAGCACCGGCGCCAGCACCGACGCCGCCACCGTCACCCCGGTCCCGGCCGCCACCACCGCGCAGGCCAGCACCAGCCGCTCGCCCACCAGCAGCGCGTGCGCCCGCAGCGCCGACTCGCGGGTGATCCCGCCGCCCTGCGCCAGGAGCCCGCCGAACACCCACACGCCGACCGCGAGCGCCACCACCAGCAGCGCCAGGTAGGAGGCCCGGTCGGGCAGCGGCTCCAGCAGCGCCGCGAACGCGACCGCGCAAGCCCCGGCGTACAGCCCGGCCGCGAGCCGCGCGCTGTAGGCGACCCCGCGCAGCACCGGCA